>NZ_JBYTBC010000003.1:0-679830 GCF_058788795.1 Variovorax sp. FW301-JW7 | reverse complement strand
CGGAATTGGTAGACGCACTAGTTTCAGGTACTAGCGAGTAACATCGTGGAGGTTCGAGTCCTCTTCTGGGCACCAAGTTTAAACAGACCTTTACCAGGTCATCCGATTGAAGCCACCGGTCTCCGGTGGCTTTTTTCATGGCCGCTCGAAACTGCATCAAACGGGCGACGCGATCGTCAGATCGCACCCCTCGACGCCGGCCATGCGCGCACGATCACACCCACCCGCCGTCGGCAGCGCACCCACCGCACGAGCGATGTCGCGCAGAAGCTGAAATTTCGACACGCTCAAAAGAGCGCGCCAAATTTGTGTATATAATCGTAGTCTTTGCTGAGAAGCAAAATCAGCCCAGATGGCGGAATTGGTAGACGCACTAGTTTCAGGTACTAGCGAGTAACATCGTGGAGGTTCGAGTCCTCTTCTGGGCACCAAGATTGAACAGACCCCTACCAGGTCTTCTGACAAAAGCCACCGGCCTCCGGTGGCTTTTTTCTTGGCCGTTTGAATCAGGCGCATCAAACGGGCAACGCGATCAGGTCGTGGCCTTCGGCGCCGACGATGCGGGCACGCGTGAACTCGCCGACCTTCATCGTCTTGCTGATCTTCTCGGGCGGCAGGAGGCGAACGGTGCCGTCGATCTCCGGTGCATCGGCGTACGTACGCCCCACCCCACCCTTGCGGCCCAGTGCCGGCGCCGAATCGACCAGCACCTGCATCGTCGAGCCGATGCGCTTTTGCAGCTTGGCGATCGACACAGCCTCGGCCACTTCCATGAAACGGGCACGACGCGCTTCGCGCTCGGCCTCCGGCAGCATGCCCGGAATGTCGTTGGCTGTTGCACCCTGGACCGGGCTGTAGGCAAAGCAGCCTGCACGGTCGATCTCAGCTTCGCGAATGAAATCGAGCAGGTGCTCGAACTCCTGCTCCGTCTCGCCCGGGAAACCGGCGATGAATGTGCTGCGGATCACGAGTTCGGGGCAGGTCTCGCGCCACCGCGCGATCCGCTCCAGATTCTTCTCGCCGCTGGCCGGCCGCTTCATGCGCTTGAGCACGTCAGGGTGGCTGTGCTGCAGCGGCACGTCGAGGTACGGCAGCACCTGGCCGCTCGCCATCAACGGAATGATTTCGTCGACGCTCGGGTACGGGTACACGTAGTGCAGGCGGACCCAGGCGCCATACGGCTCGGCAATTTCACCGAGCGTGCGCACGAGCTCGAGCATGCGGGTCTTGACCGGCTTGCCATCCCAGAAGCCAGTGCGGTACTTCACATCGACGCCGTAGGCCGAGGTGTCCTGACTGATCACCAGCAGCTCCTTCACGCCGCCTTCGAACAAGGCCTTGGCTTCGCTGAGCACATCACCCACCGGGCGCGAAACGAGGTCGCCGCGCATCGAGGGAATGATGCAGAAGGTGCAGCGGTGGTTGCAGCCTTCGCTGATCTTCAGATAAGCGTAGTGCCGTGGCGTCAGCTTGAGGCCGGCCACGCCGAAGGTGTTCGGCACGAGGTCGATGAACGGATCGTGCGGCTTCGGCAGGTTGGCGTGCACCGCGTCCATCACCTCCTGCGTGGCATGCGGACCGGTGACGGCCAGCACACTCGGGTGCATCTGGCGCACGAGGTTGCCGCCCTGGTCGCCAGTCTTGGCACCCAGGCAACCAGTGACGATCACGCGGCCGTTCTCGGCGAGGGCTTCGCCGATGGTGTCCAGGCTTTCCTTCACGGCATCGTCGATGAAGCCGCAGGTGTTGACGATGACGAGGTCGGCGCCCTCGAAAGTCTTGGAGGTTTGATATCCCTCGGCGCTCAGCCGGGTCAGGATCAATTCGGAATCGGTCAAGGCCTTGGGGCAACCAAGGCTGACGAAGCCGACCTTGGGGGTGGTCGGCGTGACGGTACGTTCAGGGGAGGCAACTTCGCTCATAGGCCTCTATTGTCCCAGCTATCGGTGACAGCAGGGCATTCATCGGGCAGTCACCCCATTCGGGCGGGCCGCCGCGCGGCGCTCAGGGGCGCTTGATGCCAAAGGCCCCCAGAACCTGCTCGGTGTTTTTCTGCATCTGCTCCTGCATCTGCAGAAAAACGTTCTTCGATTGTTCGACGTAATTGCCCATCAGCCCCTGGATCATCGGCGACTGCATGGTCATGAAGCGCGACCACATCTCGGGCGTCAGGCCTTCGGCCTTTTCGGCGAGCTGAGCCTGCATCTCGGTCATGGCCTGGATGTTCTTCTCGAGGTACGGGCCCATGTAGCCCTGCATGGCCTGGCCGTAGAAACGGATGATGTTGGCCAGCACCTGCTCGGTGAACATCGGCGCGCCGCCCGCTTCTTCTTCCAGGATGATCTGCAGCAGGATGCTCCGCGTGAGGTCGTCGCCGGTCTTGGCGTCGCGCACCACGAACTGCGCGTTCTTGATGACCAGTTGCTTGACCTCGGTCAGCGTGATGTACGTGGATGTCTCCGTGTCGTAGAGCCGTCGGTTGGGGTACTTCTTGATCACACGCTGGACCGGCTTCACCCCGGACTTCTTGCTCTGCACTACAGACTCCTTCACATGGACGCCCATGTCATCGGATGATTCTAGGGAGCGGTTTTGCTGCATCGCGACAAGGTTTACCCTGACCGTGATTCTTCTTCAGGCATCCGACGCGGTCGCGTACTCGGCACCGCACGCATGACACGCTGCAGTTTCGGGACGCTCCGGGGTCGACAACCTGAATCGCAGCGGGATCTTCTGCCCGTAGACGACCCAGCATCGGGGGCAATGCTCCTGCCCCGCCGTCGGAAGATAGGCACGCGCGCGCTGCTCGGCGCGCTCCTCGGTCACAGGCATGCCCTGTCGTTGTGCACGCGCCACTTCGCGCGCGGCCATGGTGTCGGCGCGGCCGGCAGCAAGGTCATTGATGCCGTAAACCGCGCGCGCAAATTCGAGAGGGGCTTGCTTGAGCAATGCGGCCACGCGGTGGTCGGCGTGCGCCCGATCAACAGACGTTGATCGCGTATTCATCAGATCGCTTATCAAGGAAATTCGAGAAGGTTGGCAGACCGCTCAAGGTAGCACAACCACATGGCTCAGGGACGTTGCCTGTACCGCGCGAAGGGCCGCCCGCGAAAGAGGTCTTTTGCTTGCGCCGATCACTCGTGGCGACCAGGCTGATCCAGAGACAAACACATCGCCCAAACGACGAACGGGTTGCAGCGAAATCGCTGCAACCCGTGTTTGAATTTGGTAGGCGCGATTGGATTCGAACCAACGACCCCCACCATGTCAAGGTGGTGCTCTAACCAACTGAGCTACGCGCCTAAGAGAAGCATCGAGTATAGCAGGAGAAATGGCCCTTTTCAGCGCCGACGTGCAGATCGCACGCCAGTCACTGCTGTCACCACGCCGAGCACTTGCGTCAGACGCGCGGCATCGGCGATTTCCACGGTGAAGGTCATCCAGGCCGTGCCCTTGATCGACTGCGTCTGCACGCCGATCACGTTCATCTTCTCGCGCGCAAACACATCGGAGATATCGCGCAGCAGGCCCTGACGATCGGCCGCTTCCACGGCCACGTCGACTGCATAGACCGGCGCATCGGCGCCCTTCTTCGGCAGGCCCCATTCGACATCGATCACGCGCTCGCCATCCTTCGCAGCCATCGTGCGGAAGTTGCTGCAGTCCGCGCGATGCACGCTGACGCCATGGCCGCGCGTGACGAAGCCGCGGATCGCATCCGGCGGCGCCGGCTTGCAGCACTTGGCGAGCTGCGTCATAAGCGACGACACGCCCACCACGAGCACACCGCCCTTGCCCGACTTCTCGCTGCCGCGGGCCTTCTTGATCTGCACGCCGTCATCAGGGTTCAGTGCCGGCTCGGGAGGGCGCAGCAGTGTCTCGATGTTGCGCAGCGAAAACTCGTCCTTGCCGACCACCTCGAACAGATGGTCCGCCGACTTGAAGCCGAGCTGCGAAGCCAGGTCCTCAAGCCGCATGGCCGTCTTGCCTTCGCGCTGCAGCAGCTTCTCGACGGCCTCGCGTCCGCGCGCCACGGTCTCGTGCGTGATCTGCGCGTTGAACCAGGCACGCACCTTGGCGCGGGCGCGGTGGCTCGCCAGATAACCCAGCTCCGCATTCAGCCAGTCGCGCGACGGGCCGCCTTCCTTGGCCGCCATGATCTCGACGGTCTGCCCGTTCGACAGCGGCGTGTTCAGCGGCACCATCGCGCCATCGACACGCGCGCCGCGGCAGCGATGGCCCAGTGTCGTGTGCACCGTGTAGGCGAAGTCGACCGGCGTCGCGCCCTGCGGCAGCTCGACGATGGCGGCATCGGGCGTGAGCACATAGATGCGGTCGTCGAACAGCCCCTGCCCCTGCAGCCCGCCCGACAGGTCGCGCTCCCAGGCCAGCAGCTGGCGCAGGACGGCGATCTTGGCGTCGTACTCTCCGCTCGCCCAGACGCCCGCGTAGCCCTTGTGGCCCGCCTCCTTGTAGGCCCAGTGCGCGGCCACCCCATGTTCGGCGTGGTCGTGCATTTCTTCGGTGCGGATCTGGATCTCGATCGGCTTGCCCACCTTGCCATCGACGATCTCGCGCACCACCGTGTGCAGCGACTGGTAGCCGTTGGGTTTGGGCCGTGCGATGTAGTCGTCGAACTCTTCGTCGATGGGCTGGAAGTGCGAATGCACCCAGGCCAGCGCGGCATAGCAGTCCTTCACGTCCTGCACCACCACGCGCAGCGCGAGGATGTCGAAGACCTGCTCGAAGTCGAGCGACTTGCCACGCATCTTCTTGACGATGCTGTAGATGTTCTTCGGACGCCCCTGCACTGTGGCCTTGACGCCTTCGGCCTGCAGTTCGTGCTCCAGCTGCGAGCGCAACTGCTCGACGTGGCCTTCGCGTTCGATGCGCTTCTCGTCGAGCAGCCGTGCGATCAGCTTGTAGGTCTCGGGCTCGAGAAAGCGGAACGAGAGGTCTTCGATCTCCCACTTCACCTGCCAGATACCCAGCCGGTTCGCGAGCGGCGCAAACACCTGCAGCGACTCGCGCGCCACGCTCTCGGGCGCGGGCCGCTTGCTGGCCGCCGCGTGACGCAGCGTCTGCAGGCGCGAGGCCAGTCGCAGCATCACGACGCGCAGGTCGCGCGAGAACGCGAGCAGCATCTTGCGCACGTTCTCGGTCTGCGCACCGGCGCCTTCGGCATGGTGCCCTTGCGAGGCCGTGCGCGCCTGCTCCTGCACGCGCACGAGCTTGGTGGTCTCGACCGCGAGCGCCGCGAAGTTGTCGCCAAAAACCTTGGCGATCACTTCCTGCGGGCGGTTCAGGTGCTGGCACGAATACACGAGGTAGCTCGCGGCCTGCATTGCCTCGGAGCCGCCCATCTTCGCGACGATGGCGGCCACGGCGTCGGCGTGCGCCAGCGTGTTCTCGCCGGTGTCGAGTTTTTCGTCGGCGATCAGCGGCTCGGCGAACGCGCGGGCGCGCGCCAGCATGTTCTCCATGACCGGCGAGCGGTCGGCCGTGGCGGCCGACAGCGGGTAGTCGACCATGACGCCGTCGGACAGGGGTGCCGTCTGAAGGTTCGCAGACTCTCGCTTCACGATGCCCTCAATCGAACAGGAAATTCGTGACGACGGCGACCTGTGCGGGATCGACGAAAGTCGGCGCGTGCCCCACGCCCTCGAACTCGACGAGCGTGGCGCGCGGCCCGCGCTGTGTCATCGCGGCCGCCGTCTCGGGCGACAGCAGGTCGGACACCGCGCCGCGCGTGAGCAACGTGCGCGCCTCGATGGCGTCGTACAGGCTCCACATCACCGCCCCGCCCTGCGCCGCGATCTCGGGCGTGATGGCGCGCAACGGCACGCCGATGGCCGGGTCGTAGTGCAGCACCCAGGCGCCCTCGCCCACCGGGCCGGCACTGGCGGTCTTGGCGGCACCGTCGACGCTGCGTTCAGAAGCCGGCACCACCATGTGCTGCGACAGCGCGCGCCACTGCTCGGGCGTGTGCGGCCCGAAGGTGGTCGACAGGGCCCACATCGCGTCGGCCGCGGCCTGCACGCTCGAAAACTGGCCGCTCTTCCCCACATACGCGCCGATGCGCTGGATGGCAGCGAGCTCGACCGTGGGGCCGACGTCGTTCGCGACGAAACGGCGAATGGGCCGTGGCAACGGCAATTCCTTGTGGCCGGCCAGCACGAAGCCGATCAGCCCGCCCATGCTGGTGCCGACGTAGTCGAGCGTGTCGATGGGATGTTCGCCGTGCAGCTGCGCGATCAGCGTCACCATGTCGGCCGCATACACCGGCACTTGATAAAAAGCGGGGTCGCGCAGCCAGTCGCTGCGCCCGCGCCCGACCGCGTCGGGACAGACCACGCGCACATCGCCGCCCGCGCGCGCCACGATGGCCTGCGCGAGCACGTCGAAGTCGCGCCCCTGCCGGGTCAGCCCGTGCACGCAGACCACGACATGCGCGCTGTGCGCGTTGCCCCATTGCCAATAGGCCATGCGGTGACCGCCCTGGGCGTCGTTGCAGGCCACGTCGTGAAGGGTCGGTTCTGTCATGGAAACGGAGGGGTTCGGGTGCGGATAATGGTCTCGTTGCATCCTAATTCATCCGGAGATTGATCTTCATGCTCAAAGGCAAAACCGCGCTTGTCACGGGGTCCACCAGTGGCATTGGCTTCGCCATCGCCAAGGCGCTGGCCCAACAGGGCGCACACATCGTGCTCAACGGCTTCGGCGACGCCGAAACCCCCAAGGCCCAGATCGAGGCGCTCGGCGTGCGCGCCGAGTACCACGGGGCCGACATGAGCAAGCCCGACCAGATCGAGGACATGATGAAGTTCGCCGCGTCGAAGTTCGGCCGCGTCGACATCCTCGTCAACAACGCCGGCATCCAGCACGTCGCCAAGGTCGAGGACTTCCCGACCGAACGTTGGGACGCGATCATCGCCATCAACCTCACGAGCGCCTTCCACACGACGCGCCTAGCGATCCCCGCGATGCGCGAGGCCAACTGGGGCCGCATCATCAACGTCGCGTCGGCGCACGGGCTCGTGGCCTCGGCGCAGAAGTCGGCGTATGTCGCGGCCAAGCACGGCATCGTCGGCCTGACCAAGTCGGTGGCGCTCGAAACCGCCACCACCGGCGTCACCTGCAACGCGATCTGCCCGGGCTGGGTGCTCACGGCGCTGGTGCAAAAGCAGATCGACGACCGCGCGGCACGCGAAGGCATTTCGGCCCTCCAGGCGCAGAACGAATTGCTGGGGGAAAAGCAGCCCTCGCTGCAGTTCACGACGGTCGAGCAACTGGGCGGGCTGGCCGTCTTCCTGAGCTCTCCCGCAGCCGATCAGGTGCGGGGCGTCGCCTGGGCCATGGATGGTGGCTGGACGGCTCAGTAAATAAATAGAGAGATACGGAAGACGCCGGCGGCATCGGCCCGCCGGCGCCGTGCGCTTCTTACTTGAGCTGCACCGACCCGGAAACGTTCACGACCACGCTGGTCTTGCCCGCTTCCACCGGCACGGCCGAATCGGCGGCCGAGAACGACTTGGCCTGCATGGCCATCACGCGCGGGCGGATCGGGCCGCTGTCATTCGCGTTCACCGACACCTCACGCAGTGTGTAGCCGCCGAAGCCGAAGCCCTTGGCCAGCTCGGTGGCCTTCTGCTTGAAGTTGTCGATGGCGATGTTCTGTGCCTCGGTCTCGGTCTTGGCGCGCTGTTCGCGGCTCAGGCCGAAGCCGACGTTGCCCACGCTGAGCGTGCTGATGCGCCCGGCCGTCTGGGTGATGCGCGCGAAGTCGCGGCCTTCGAGCACGAGTTCGGTCGAACCCTGCCAGCCGTTGATCTTGCCGTCCTTGGTGTAGCGCGGCGAGAGGCTGAAGTTGCCCGTGCGCACGTCGAGCTGGCCCGGCTGCGCATTCTTCTTGGCTTCGGCCAGCGCGGCGTCGAGCGCGGTCTTGAGCTGGGTTTGCACGGTGCCCGCTTCGGCGGCGTCGCGCGTGGTGACGAGGGTCATGCTCAGCAGGTCTTGCTGAACTTCGACGGTGCCGGAGACCGACAGCTGGAGCACGTTTTGTGGAGCAGGCATGACGGCATTCTGGGCCAAGGCGGCACCGGCAAAGGTCAGCGCGGCGCAGGCCGCGATCAATTGAACAGTCTTCAAGACAGATTTCTCCCTGGTGGATGCGAGGAAAAGCCCTCGCCTGCGCCTTCTTCTTCAGTGGCGCAAGCTGCGCGGCGCGGTTTGCGGACTGGCGACGGGCTGCGGTGCCGGCACGATGCGCTCGGCAGGCTGTGATTCTGCCGAATTCAGAAGAACACCCGTTCCCATGGGCACCCACTGCCCCCGGACCTGCTGCCGCAACTCGAACAATTCGCCCGCCGTGAGGCGGCGCCCGGCGATCGCTTCGCCGCGGCGCTGCTCTTCCCGCTGGGCCGCCCGGTGCGCGGCCACGGCATCGCGCACTTCGCTGCGGCGTCCTTCACTGACCCGTAAAAACCCTTCGGAAACGGCGGACGTCGCGCCACAAGCGCAAGCGAAAAAAAGCAGAGGCAAGGCAGAAAAAGAAGGTCTCATCGCGCAATCGTCATAAGGCAGCACGGACTGTGCCACCGCCGGGCAAAGCCCGGATGACCAGACGGCGAGCGGCCGCAAGTTATGTAACTTAGTGTCAACCACTACGGAATTCGGCAGCAATGGGGTCCTAACGCCTTCAGAATCGGCGCTGTTACAAATTCAACGTTGTAGAAATGACTCAAGTTCCCGCTCGCACCGACAAGATCGTGATCGTCGACGACGACGCCCGCATCCGCGACCTCCTGCGCCGCTACCTGACCCAGGAAGGATTCGAAGTGATCGTGGCCGAGGACGGCAAGGCGCTCAACCGCATCCTGTTGCGCGACACGGTCGACCTGATCGTGCTCGACCTGATGATGCCCGGCGAAGACGGCCTCTCCGTGTGCCGCCGCCTGCGCGCCGCCAACGACCGCACGCCGATCATCATGCTCACCGCCAAGGGTGAAGACGTGGACCGCATCGTCGGTCTCGAAGTCGGCGCCGACGACTACCTGGGCAAGCCCTTCAACCCGCGCGAACTGCTGGCCCGCGTGCACGCCGTGCTGCGCCGCCGTCCGCCGCTCGAGGCGCCGGGCGCCCCCTCCACCGAGAACGAGACCGTCACCTTCGGTCCGTTCGCCTTCGACCTCGGCTCGCGCACCCTGAAGAAGGACGGCGAAGAACTCTCGCTGACCACCGGCGAGTTCGCGATGCTGAAGGCGCTGGTGCGTCACCCGCGCCAGCCGCTGTCGCGCGAAAAGCTGGCCCAGCTGGCCCGCGGCCGCGAATTCGAACCCTTCGACCGCAGCCTGGACGTGCAGATCTCGCGCCTGCGCAAGCTGGTCGAGTCCGACGCCGCGGCGCCGCGCTACATCCAGACCGTCTGGGGCGTGGGCTACGTGTTCGTGCCGGACGGCACGGCCTGACGACCCGCTGAGAGGTGGCCATCGGCCTCCATTCCGCCCGACCTGACCCGGCCCAGGAGGACGGTGCGCAGGTCACGATGCCGAGCCCGCTCGAAGCGAGCGCGCAACGTGACCGCCGCCCCGGCCTCAAGCTGGGCTTCAGTCTTTTCTGGCGCACCTTCTTCCTGCTCGCACTGCTGCTGATCGGCTGCACGGTCGCCTGGCTGCAGACCTTCCGCTCGCTCGAATACGAGCCGCGTGCCATCCAGACCGGGCACCAGATCGCCTCGCTCGTGAACCTCACGCGCGCGGCGCTCGTGTACTCGGATGCGATCACGCGGGTCTCGCTCATCAAGACGCTGGCCGACCAGGAAGGCGTGCGCATCCTGCCGCGCGAACCCAACGACCGCTTCCAGCCCTACACCAGCGGCGCGCTCGACGAGCGTGTCACCGAAGAGCTGATCGCCCAACTCGGCGAAGGCACCACCGTGGCCAGCCGTGTCAACGACGAACCGGGCCTGTGGATCGGCTTCACCATCGAGAGCGACACCTACTGGCTGCTGCTCGATCCCACGCGCTTCAGCCGCGTGGGCGGGCGCACCTGGCTGGTCTGGCTCAGCACGGCGATGGCGCTGTCGCTGGCCGGCGCGGCGCTGATCACGCGGCTCATCAACCTGCCGCTCAAGCAGCTGTCGCGCGCCACCTTGCAGGTGCGCGAGGGCGAGTACGAGGCGCACCGGCTCGACGAGCGCGCGCGCACCAACGAGATCCGCGCGGTGAACATCGGCTTCAACCGCATGGCCGACCAGCTCGCCAAGATCGAGCAGGACCGAGCCATCATGCTGGCCGGCATCTCGCACGACCTGCGCACGCCACTGGCGCGGCTGCGGCTGGAAACCGAGATGAGCGTGGCCGACGAAGACGCGCGCGACCACATGGCCGCCGACATCGCGCAGCTCGACGCCATCATCGACAAGTTCCTCGACTACGCCCGGCCCGACCATGTCGACCAGCGCCCCGTGCTGCTGCGCGACGTGATCGACGCCTGCACCTACGCCGTGCAGGACTACGAAGAGATGAACATCCACGTCGACGTGCCCGCCGACCTGAAGGTGATGGGCGACGAGGTGGAGCTCACGCGCGTGATCTCCAACCTGGTCGAGAACGCGCGGCGCTACGGCAAGACGCCGTCGACGGGCGTGGCCGACGTCACGATCCAGGCGCAGGCCAACAACGACGCGGTGCTGATCAAGGTGCGCGACCACGGCGCGGGCGTCGAGCCCGCCCTGCTCGTGCAGCTGACCAAGCCCTTCTTCCGCGGCGACGCAGCGCGCACCTCGGCGGCCGGCGCCGGCCTGGGGCTGTCGATCGTGGCGAAGAACATCGAGCGCATGGGCGGCACCTTCGCGCTCACCAGCACGCCGGGCCGGGGCCTTGCGGCCCACATCCGGATGCCGCGCGCGATGCCGGCGGGCAGCAGCAAGCCCGGCGAGGTGCCGGGCAAGAAACAGGTCGCCTGAAGAAGAACCCCGGGCTCAGCGGTGCAGCAGCACCGCGGCGCGGGCTTCCATCGCCCGCCCCTCGCCCACCGGGCCGAGCTTCTCGGCCGTCTTGGCTTTCACATTGACCTGATCGCGCGCAATGCCCAGCGTGTCGGCGATGCGCTGGCACATGGCCGGGATGTGCGGCGCCAGCTTGGGCGCCTGCGCGATCACGGTGCTGTCGACGTTGCCGATCTCCCAGCCGCTGGCCCGCACGCGGCGCGCCGCCTCGGCCAGCAGCACGGCCGAATCGGCGCCGCGGAACTGGGCGTCGGTGTCGGGAAAATGCCGACCGATGTCGCCCAACCCGGCCCCGCCGAGCAGCGCGTCGGTGATGGCGTGCAGCAGCACGTCAGCGTCCGAATGCCCGAGCAGGCCGGTGGTGTGCGGCACCTCGATGCCACCCAGGATGAGCTTGCGCCCCGCCACCAGCTGGTGGACGTCCCAGCCTTCGCCGATGCGGATGTTGAACGGTGTCGTCGTCATGCCATGGCCTTCTTGCGGCCGAGCAGCACCGCCTCGGCCAGTGCGAAATCTTCGGGGAAGGTGACCTTGAAGTTCTGCGCGCTGCCGGGCACCAGCAGCGGCGCCAGGCCGAGGGTCTCGATGGCGCTGGCCTCGTCGGTCACCACGTCGCCCACGCGCTCCAGCGCGTCGAGCAGCATGCCGATGCGGAACATCTGCGGCGTCTGGGCCAGCCACTTGTCGGCGCGCGGCAGGGTCTGGGTCGCGCGGCTGTCGGTCGACGAGACCTTCAGCGTGTCGGCCAGCCGCTGCGCCAGCAGGCCGCCGACGGCGTCGTGCTCGCAGGCGGCAATGAGCGCCTCGATCTGGCTGGACGTGACCAGGCAACGCGCCGCGTCGTGCACCAGCACCCAGTCGTGCGGCCCGGCGCCCTTCTGGCGCAGTGCCACCAGGCCGTTGCGCACCGAGGCGGCGCGCGTCAGGCCGCCCACGCGCAGCAGGTATTCGCCGGTCGCCGGAAAGCGCGGCAGCGCCGTCTGCACCTCGCGGTCGTCGGGCGACACCACCACGGCCACGCCCGCGAAACGCCCGGTCAGCGCACGGAACGCGTCCACCGTGTGGGCCACCATCGACTGGCCCGCCAGGCGCCGGTACTGCTTGGGCTGCGTGCCGCCGGCGCGGTGACCGGAGCCGGCACAGGGGATCAGCACGTAGAAACGGGAAGATGACATGGAAGATGCGGCACGGGCCAATGGCCGACAAGCGAATAAGGGGCCGCCATTCTAGAATTGACATTCGCACACCCCTCGCCGTCCGGCGCGGGGTGTCGTGCATTTTTCGAGCCGCTCCATGGACCTCCCCCTTCTCCCGGCGGGCAAGCGTTTCACGCTGCCGCGCCCCCCGTTGTCCGCCGATGCGCTGATGCTGGCCCAGCTCGGCATGCGCGAGAAGGCCGTGGGCCGCGCCACCGCGATGTTCACCGCCGACGCGAACGACGCCCAGCGGCTCATCGACGAAATCGCCTTCTTCGCCCCCGAGCTGCGCTGCGCCCTGTTCCCCGACTGGGAAACGCTGCCCTACGACAGCTTCTCGCCGCATCAGGACCTGATCAGCGAGCGCCTGGCCACGCTGTGGCGCATCAGCCAGAAAGAGGCCGACGTGGTGCTGGTGCCCGCCACCACCGCGCTGTACCGGCTGGCGCCGCCGGCCTTCCTGGCCGGCTACACCTTCCAGTTCAAGGCCAAGCAGAAGCTGCAGGAGTCCAAGCTCAAGGCGCAGCTCACGCTGGCCGGCTACAGCCACGTGACGCAGGTGGTGAGCCCGGGCGAGTACGCGGTGCGCGGCGGCCTGATCGACCTGTTTCCCATGGGCTCGCTGGTGCCGTTCCGTGTCGACCTGTTCGACGACGAGATCGACTCCATCCGCACCTTCGACCCGGACACCCAGCGCAGCCTGTACCCCGTGCCCGAGGTGCGCCTGCTGCCGGGCCGCGAGTTCCCGATGGACGACGACGCTCGCGCGCGCTTTCGCAGCCGCTGGCGCGAACTGCTCGATGGCGACCCGACCAAGAGCCGCATCTACAAGGACATGGGCAACGGCGTGGCCACCGCCGGCATCGAGTACTACCTGCCGCTGTTCTTCGATGAGACGGCCACGGTGTTCGACTACCTCGGCCCCGACGCCACCGTCGTGCTGCACGGCGACCTCGAACCCGCGTTCCAGCATTTCTGGCAGGACACGAACGAGCGCTACCGGCTGGTGCAGGGCGACCCCGAACGCCCGGCGCTGCCGCCCGACGCGCTGTTCCTCAACGCCGAGCAGTTCTACCAGCGCGCCAAGCCGCATGCACAGCTCGCCATCCGCGGCGACATCGCCACCGACGCGCCCTACGCCGAGTTCGACAAGCTGCCGCCCTTTGCCGTGGTGCGCGGCGCCGAGGACCCGCTGGTCGGCCTGAAGGCCCACATTGCCGCCACGCCGCACCGCGTGCTGCTGATCGCCGAGAGCGACGGCCGCCGCGAGAGCCTGCTCGACTTCCTGCGCGCCAGTGGCGTGAACCCGCCGGCCTTCGACTCGCTGGCTGAGTTCGAAGCCTCTGGCGACGAAAAAATCGGCATCGCCACCGCCGCGCTGGCCTCGGGCTTCGCGTGGCGCGAACAGGCGATCGACTTCGTCACCGAGACCGAGCTGTTCGCCACCGCGCCCACCACGCGCCGGCGCAACAAGAAGCAGGAACAGGTCAGCGACGTCGAGGCGCTGATCAAGGACCTGTCCGAACTCAACGTGGGCGACCCGGTGGTGCACAGCGCGCACGGCATCGGCCGCTACCGCGGCCTGATCCACATGGACCTGGGCCAGGGCACGGGCGCCGACGGCAAGCCGCTGCTGCAGGAAATGCTGCACCTGGAGTACGCCGACAAGGCCACGCTCTACGTGCCCGTGAGCCAGCTGCACCAGATCAGCCGCTACACCGGCGTGAGTGCCGACGAGGCGCCGCTGCACAAGCTGGGCTCCGGCCAGTGGGAAAAGGCCAAGCGCAAGGCCGCCGAGCAGGTGCGCGACTCGGCCGCCGAGCTGCTCAACATCTACGCCCGCCGCGCCGCGCGCGAGGGCCATGCCTTCCGCTACTCGCCGGCCGACTACGAGGTGTTCGCCAACGACTTCGGCTTTCAGGAAACCGCCGACCAGAAGGCCGCGATCCACGCCGTGGTGCAGGACATGATCTCGCCCCAGCCGATGGACCGCCTCGTGTGCGGCGACGTGGGCTTCGGCAAGACCGAGGTCGCGCTGCGCGCTGCCTTCATCGCCGTCACCGGCGGCAAGCAGGTGGCCTTCCTGGCCCCCACCACGCTGCTGGCCGAGCAGCATTACCAGACGCTGGTCGACCGCTTCGCCAAGTGGCCGGTGAAGGTGGCCGAGATGAGCCGCTTCCGCTCGGCCAAGGAAATCACGGCCGCCGCCAAGGGCCTGGCCGAGGGCCAGGTCGACATCGTGGTGGGCACGCACAAGCTGCTCTCGCAGTCGGTCAAGTTCAAGAACCTGGGCCTGCTGATCATCGACGAGGAGCACCGCTTCGGCGTGCGCCACAAGGAGGCGATGAAGGCGATGCGCGCCGAGGTCGACGTGCTCACGCTCACGGCCACGCCGATTCCGCGCACGCTGGGCATGGCGCTCGAAGGCCTGCGCGACCTGAGCGTGATCGCCACCGCGCCGCAGCGCCGGCTGGCGATCAAGACCTTCGTGCGCAACGAAGGCACGGGCGTGATCCGCGAAGCCGTGCTGCGCGAGCTGAAGCGCGGCGGCCAGGTCTACTTCCTGCACAACGAGGTCGAGACCATCGAGAACCGGCGCCAGAAGCTCGAAGAGATCCTGCCCGAGGCCCGTATCGCCGTGGCCCACGGCCAGATGCCCGAGCGCGAGCTGGAGCGCGTGATGCGCGACTTCGTGGCCCAGCGCTACAACATGCTGCTGTGCTCGACCATCATCGAGACCGGCATCGACGTGCCCACCGCCAACACCATCGTGATGAGCCGCGCCGACAAGTTCGGCCTGGCGCAGCTGCATCAGCTGCGTGGCCGCGTCGGTCGCTCGCACCACCAAGCCTATGCGTACCTCATGGTGCCCGACACCGAAGGCCTGACCAAGCAGGCCTCACAGCGGCTCGAGGCCATCCAGCAGATGGAAGAACTGGGCTCGGGCTTCTACCTGGCGATGCACGACCTGGAGATCCGCGGCACCGGCGAGGTGCTCGGCGAAAACCAGAGCGGCAACATGATGGAGATCGGCTTCCAGCTCTACAACGAGATGCTGAGCGAAGCCGTGCGCTCGCTGAAGGCCGGGCAGGAGCCCGACCTTCTCTCGCCGCTGTCGGTCACGACCGAGATCAACCTGCACGCCCCCGCCCTGCTGCCCGACGACTACTGCGGCGACGTTCATCTGCGCCTGTCGTTCTACAAGAAGCTCGCCACCGCGAAGAACCCCGACCAGATCGACACGCTGCTGGAAGAAATCGTCGACCGCTTCGGCAAGCTGCCGCCGCAGGCCCAGACGCTGATCGACACGCACCGCCTGCGCGTGCTCGCGCGGCCCTACGGCGTGGTCAAGGTCGATGCGGCGCCGGGCATCATCAACATCACCTTCCGCAAGGACGCGCCGGTGGACGGCATGGCCATCATCCAGCTGATCCAGAAGAACAAGCACATCAAGCTCGCCGGCAACGAGAAGCTGCGCATCGAGCGCGAACTCAAGGAGCCGAAGGACCGCGCCCAGATGGTGCGCGACGTGCTGCGCAGCCTCGGACAACCCCTCGTCAAGGAAACCGCCCCCGCATGAGCGCTACGACAGAAATCTCCCCCGGCCTCGTCCTCCAGCGCGTGAAGCCGCCGCTGAAGCTCGCCGACTTCAAGCTGATCGCGTTCGACATGGACTCGACGCTGATCAACATCGAGTGCATCGACGAGATCGCCGATGCCGTCGGCAAGAAGGCCGAGGTGGCTGCGATCACCGAGGCCACGATGCGCGGCGAGATCAAGGACTTCAAGGAAAGCCTGCGCCGCCGCGTGGCGCTGCTGCAGGGCGTGCCCGTGGCCGCGCTGCAGCAGGTGTACGACGAGCGCCTGAAGCTCAACCCGGGCGCCACCGAACTGGTCGCAGCCTGCAAGAAGGCCGGCCTCAAGGTGCTGCTGGTGTCGGGCGGCTTCACCTTCTTCGCGAACCGCGTGAAGGACCGCCTGGGCATCGACTTCGCACGCTCCAACCTGCTCGACGAAGCCGACGGCCAGCTCACCGGCCAGGTCGTGACGCAAAGCTGGGGCGACATCTGCGATGGCGCCGAAAAGCGCCGCACGCTGCTCGAAGTGGCCTCGCTCATGGGCATCTCGCCGCAAGAGACCATCGCCGTGGGCGACGGCGCCAACGACCTGCCGATGATGGGCGAGGCCGGGCTTTCGGTGGCCTATCACGCCAAGCCGAAGGTGCGCGAGCAGGCCATGGTGGCGATCAACGAAGGCGGACTCGACCGCGTGCTGGAGATCCTGAAATGACAGAAGCCGCCCCGCTCTACCGCGCCGACGCGCTGCGCGACTACGCCAGTGCCCTGCTGCAGAAGGCGGGGCTCGCGGCCTCGATGGCCGACAGCGTGGCACGCACGCTGGTCGAAGGCGACCTGCTGGGCCACGACACGCACGGCCTCGCGCTGCTGGCAGGCTATGTGAAGGAAATCGAATCGGGCGGCATGGCCCGCGACGGCGCGCCCGAGGTGCTGTCCGACCGCCCCGCCGCCGTGCTGTGGGACGGCAAGCGCCTGCCCGGTCCCTGGCTCATGGACCAGGGCATGGACCTGCTGGTGCCGCGTGCGCGCGAACTGGGCACGGCCTCGCTCGTGATCCGCCGCAGCCACCACATCGCCTGCCTGGCCGTCTACATGCTGCGCGCGCTGCAGGAAGACATGCTGATGCTGCTGGCCTGCTCCGACCCCAATGCCGCCAGCGTCGCGCCCTTCGGCGGCACGCAGGCGGTGTTCACGCCGAATCCGCTGGCGATGGGCTTTCCGCTGTCGCAGGGCGGCGTGATGGTCGACATCTCGGCCTCCATCACCACCAACGGCATGAGCAACCGCAAGCGCGCGGCCGGCGAGACCTTCGCCGAGGAATGGCTCATCGATGCATCGGGCAAGCCGTCGAACAACCCGCAGGTGCTGTTCGACCAGCCGCCCGGCACCCTGTTGCCCGTGGGCGGCCTGAGCCACGGCCACAAGGGCTACGGCATGGCGCTCTTGGTCGAGACGCTCACGGCCGGCCTCGCGGGCCACGGCCGCGCCGACCCGCCCGAAGGCTGGGGCGCGACGGTGCACCTCACGCTGCATGACCTGCACGCCTTCGGCGGCAAGGACGCTTTCCTGCGCCAGATGGACCACGTGGCCGAGAAATGCCGCGACAACGCGCCCGTCGACCCGGCCAAGCCTGTGCGGCTGCCGGGTGAAGGCGGGTTGAAGCGTCGGGAAGCGCAATCGGCGAACGGGGTGCGGCTGCACCCGTCGATTGCGCGCTCGCTGCAGGAAGTGGAGCAGCGGCATGGCCTGCGGCTGGCGCAGGCGCTGATCTGACGGGGCTTATTCCTCGTCGTCGTTCTCGGTGTGCGCGGGTGCGCCCGCCGGCCGCGGCTGGCGCTTGCCGGGCTTGGCCAGGATCTCGATGTAGAACTGCTTGCCGCCCTCTTTCACCACACCGTCGATGAGACCGGTGATGGCTGTGAGGTGGATGGTTTCGGCGGATTCCTGGGCGGTGCCGAACCGGCAGTCGAAGTCCCAGAAGTCGGCGCCTTCGGGCAGGTCGCGGCGGCGCTCGCGCTTGATGTACTTGCGGATCTCGTGCTTGACGGCTTCGAGGTGACGGTCGGGGTGCTTGCCCTCGACCTGAAGCTGGAAGGTTTTTCTCATGGGTGATGGTAACCCGCTGTGTACAGTCGGCGCATTCAACGGATTACAGGTGAAAGCATGGCACGCGCAAACGACTGGGCAAGCAAGGTGATGGCATTGGTGAACGGCGGCAACGCCCCGGCGGCGATCGCGCAGATCAAGGTCGCTCCCTCGGTCAAGGACCTGAAGGCACTGCAGACCATCATGACGCTCTCCAAGATGAAAGGCCGCTATCCGAACGTGGATGCGTCCATTTCAGAGAACCTGGACCTGCTGGCGGCGCCCCGCCTGCACCGGTCCCCCTGACGATTTACAGGGCCTGGCCGAGGCGCTTCACGCCCTCTTCGATCTTCTCGATGTCGGCCGTGGCAAAGCTCAGGCGCAAGGTCGCCACGTCGGGCTTCTCGGCGAAGAACGGCGCGCCGGGCACGAAAGCCACCAGCTTCTCGATCGCACGCTTGGCCAGCTCGTTGGCATCGGCCAGCTTGCCGTTCGCGCCCGTCAGGCGCGCCCAGAAGAACAAACCGCCGTTGGGCTGCGTGAAGCTCACCGCATCGCCCAGCTCGCGCGTCAGCGCGGCGCCCATGGCCTGCGCACGCTGGCCGTAGACCTCGCGCACATGCGCCAGCGTGCCGGGCATGCGGCCGCTCTTGAGGTACTGCGCGGCCGTGGCCTGCGCGAAGGTGCTGGTGTGGGCGTCGCTGAACTGCTTGCACATCGTGGCCTTGGCCAGCAGCTCGGGCGGCGCGATCATCCAGCCGATGCGCAGGCCGGGGCTGAGCACCTTGCTCAGGCTGCCGCAATGGGCCAGCAGCTCGCGGCTGCCGGGCACGTCCTTGCTCAGCGACATGATCGACGGCGGCGGCGCTTCGCCGAAGTACAGGTCGCCGTAGGGGTCGTCCTCGACGATCAGCGTCTGGTACTTCACCGCGAGTTCGAGCACCTTCTTGCGGCGCTCCAGGCTCAGCATGGCCCCGCTGGGGTTGCCGAAGGTGGGGATCAGGTAGACGAACTTGGGCTTGTGCTCGGCGATGAGCTTCTCGAGCTCGTCGGTCTTCACGCCATTGGCATCGATGGGCGCGCTGATGAGCTGCGCGCCGTACAGGCGAAAGCACTGGATCGTGGCCAGGAAGGTCGGGCCTTCGACGATCACCTTGTCGCCGGGCGAGATCATGGTCTTGCCCAGCAGGTCCAGCGCCTGCTGGCTGCCGGTGGTGACGATCAGGCCGCTGGGGTCGACGTCGACGCCCTTGGTCTTCATGAAGGAACTGAGCTGGTTGCGCAGCGGCTCGTAGCCTTCGGTGGCGCCATATTGCAAGGCCGCGCCGGGCTCTTCGGCCAGCGCCTTCTGGCTCGCCTCCTTCAGGCCCTCGACGTCGAACATGGCGCTGTCGGGAAAGCCGCCCGCAAAACTGATGATGCCGGGCTTGCCCAGCAGCTTGAAGAGTTCGCGGATGGCGGAGGTTTCGACGTTGTCGAGGCGGGAGGCGAATTGCATGGTCAGTCTCACTTTCTGGGCGTCATTGTCGCGAAAGCCCGGGCAGGAAAGCTGCGTAGGGCCATGCCTTTTCGACGATATATTGCATCCATCGCCGCAAACGCCGGTGCTCGCCCTGCCTTCCGCGGCATGCGCCCCGCGAGCCCCCGCCGTGAACGGTGGCCCCCACGATCCATGAAAAAATCCGACATCCCCCTCTTCTTCGCCACCCTGCAGGCCGCCAACCCCGAGCCGCGCACGGAGCTCGAATACACCACGCCCTTCGAACTGCTGGCCGCCGTGCTGCTGTCGGCACAAGCCACCGACGTGGGCGTGAACAAGGCGACGCGCCGGCTGTATCCGGTGGCGAACACGCCGCAGGCGATCCTCGACCTCGGGGTGGAAGGGCTGGAGTCGTACATCAAGACGATCGGGCTGTACCGCAGCAAGGCCAAGCACCTGATCGAGGCCTGTCGCATGCTGGTCGAGCTGCACGGTGGCGAGGTGCCGCGCACGCGCGCCGAACTCGAGGCGCTGCCGGGCGTGGGGCGCAAGACGGCCAACGTGGTGCTCAACGTGGCCTTCGGCGAGGAGACCATCGCGGTCGACACGCACATCTTCCGCATCGGCAACCGCACCGGGCTCGCGCCCGGCAAAACGCCGCTGGACGTGGAACTCAAGCTCGAAAAGCGCATCCCACCCGAATTCCGCCTGCACGCGCACCATTGGCTGATCCTGCACGGGCGCTATGTCTGCGTGGCGCGCAAGCCGCGCTGCTGGGAATGCGCGGTCTCCAGCTTCTGCTCGTTCAAACCCAAGACACCTGCCCCCAAGACCGCCTGAGCGGCACCACACCATCTCGCACATGACGACGACAACGATTTTCAAGAAGACGCCTTCCGCCGCCCTCCTCTTCCTCGCAGCGCTGTGCAGCGCGGGCGCCGCCTGGTCGCGCGACGGCGTGCTGCCGCCGGAGACGATGGCGCTCTACGGCGGGCGCTGGTCCGCCAACTGCGCCGACGCAGCCGCACCGACGCTGCAGGTGCGCGAAGACATGCTGATCGCCGAGCGCGGCAAACGCCGCGTCGTGGGCCGCCAGCCGGACACGGCGCACAGCTTCTTCGGCAACCAGCCGCCCCCGCCGAACTTCGACGTGGCGCTGATGAGCCGCGTGGGCAAGGGCGACAACGCGATGATGAATTTCCTGGTCTTTCGCGATGCGCGCGGCCAGTCGATCACGCTGAAGGCCGACAAGCCGGTCATCGGCCAACTGGGCCCGGAGTTGATGAAGCAACGCTACTGGCGATGCGACGGTCCGGCTCGCGCCGCGACGCCGCCCGCAGAACCTGCTGCCACGATCAAGCCACCAGCACCGGCCACGGGCAGCCCGGCCGCCCTCGCCCGGGGCCCCGCGATGGACAAGGCCTGGCGCGCCGCGCTGGGCACGCGCGAAACCGAACGCTGGCTGGTGCGCCGCGAAGGCCCGGCGCCCGAGCCGCAATGGGTGACGGTGGACGGCACGCGCTACCTGCTGCATGCCTTCTGCAAGCCGCACGACTGCTACGACCACAACGCGATCGCGCTCTACGACCAAGGCTCGGGCCGGCTCTATGGCCTGGTGCAGCGCAACGGGCAGAACCAGCTCCTGGGCGGCCCTTCGCCGCAGTTCGCGGGGCAGCTCGACCGGCTCTGGCGCGAGCAGTGGCGCGCCAAGAACTGACAACGCCTCGTCAGCCGACCGGCGCCGCGACCACGCGCCAGTCACCGAAAGCCGCCGCGTCGTTGGGCCATTGATCGGCCCGCTCCGGGCACGACACGCCCTGCGACAGCAACTGCACCGCCCGCAGCACGCCCGCATGCGTGACCCACAGTGCATCCGCGCCGGTCGCCAGCCAATCGGCATGCGCCAAGGCCACGCGCTGCATGAAGGCGCGCACGCTTTCGCCGTCGCCTCCCGCCGGGGCATCGGCGAAGCGATTCGTCCAGGCCTCGAATTCCTCGCGGGCCACGGCCGACCAGAGGCGCCCTTCCCAGGCGCCAAAACTCATCTCCGCCAGCCGTGCATCGCGCCGCACCGACAGATCCGGCCGCAGCGCGACGATGGCATCCGCCAGCATGGCGCAACGCCGCAGCGGCGAACTCCACAGCGCGATCCCGATCGGCAGCACCGCCGCGATGCGCGCGGCAGCGGCCTGCGTGCCGTCCGTGTGGGCGTCGAGGTCGGTCGCGCCGTAGCACAGGCCCGCCGGCGCGATCACCGGCGCGTGGCGCTGGAGCCAGAGCTGGGCGGTCGCGGCGCTCATGCCTTCCACGCCAGCGCGAGGTAGATCGTCAGTTCACACACCTGCTGCGTCGCACCGAGCCCGTCGCCCGTGAAGCCCTGCAGCCGACGCACGAAGAGCCGCGCCATCCAGCCCCCCGCGAGCACCAGCGCCACGAGCGCCGCGCCCACGTGCACCGCGTCGTGCGCGCACAGCAGCAGCGCCACGGCGGGCGCGACCCAGAGCACGGCGACGAACAACGCACCGCCGCTGATCGCATCGGCCAGCGGCTTGGCCTTGCTGCCGCTGCTGTCGCCCACATAGGGCAGCCAGCGGATCAGGAACAGCGGCGCCAGCCGCGACAACACATGCGCGCCGACGATGGACACCGCCGCCACGTCCAGCCCGCGCGCGGCCAGCGCGGCCAGCAGGCCGAATTTCAGGCCCAGCGCCAGCACCAGCGCGACCGCGCCGAAGGCGCCGATGCGCGAGTCCTTCATGATCTCCAGCGCGCGCTCGCGGCTGGCCGAGCCACCGAGGCCGTCGGCCACGTCGGCCAGGCCGTCTTCATGGAAGGCGCCAGTGAGCATCACAGTGGCGACGGTGCTCAGCACGGCCGCGACCAGCGCCCCTGCCACGCCCGGCAGGCCCGCGCCCACGGCGACGAACACGGCCGCCGCCACCCCGCCCGCGATCCAGCCGATGGCCGGCAGGTGCGCCGCGGCAGCGCGCAGCATCTGCGGGCTGAAGCCGACCCAGGCGGCGAGTTTTCCCGTCACCGGCACGCGGGTGAAGAACTGGACGGCCAGCAGGAAATGGCGCACGCCGTTCATTGCTGGCGCGACACGCCCGCCGATTCGAAGCTCGCCATCTCGCGCAGGATGCGGCAGGCCGATTCGAGCAGCGGCCACGCCAGCGCACCGCCCGAGCCTTCGCCCAGACGCAGCTCAAGGTTCAGCAGCGGTTCGAGCCCGAGGTGCTTCAGCAGCAGCGTGTGCCCCGGCTCGGCCGAGCTGTGCGCCGCCACGCAGCGCTGCGTGACCTGCGGGCGGATCGCCTGGGCGACCAGCACGGCGGCGCTGGCGATGAAGCCGTCCACCACGATCACGCGCCGCTCCTGTGCCGCCTGCAGCACGGCGCCGACCAGCGTCGCCACCTCGAAGCCGCCGAACGCGGCCAGCGCGTCGAGCGGCGCGGTCGCGCCGGCGTGCAGGGCGAGCACCTCGCGCAGCACCTCGCGCTTGCGCGCCAGGCCGTCGGCATCGAGCCCCGTGCCGGCGCCGGTGCACAGGCCGATCTCCAGCCCGGCCAGGCGCGACAGCAGCAGCGCGGCGGACGAGCTGTTGCCGATGCCCATTTCGCCCAGCAGCAGCGCGTTGCCCGGCAGCGCGCGCACCACCTCGCGGCCGTTGGCGATGGCCTGGGCGCACTGTTCGGGCGTCATGGCGGGGCCGGCCGAGGCGTCGGCCGTGCCGGCGGCGATGCGCCGCGACACCAGGCCGGGGCGCGGCTGGAAGTCGCGCCGCACGCCGCAATCGACCACGGTGAGCGCCAGGCCGTGCTGGCGCGCCAGCACGCTGACGGCCGCGCCGCCGGCCAGGAAGTTCTCGACCATCTGCCAGGTCACGTCGCTCGGGTAGGCCGACACACCGCGCGCCGCCAGCCCGTGGTCGCCCGCGCACACGAGCATCTGCGGCGCCTCGAGCACGGGCTGCTCGGTGCCCAGGATGGTGCCGATGCACAGCGCCAGCGCCTCGAGGCGGCCCAGCGCGCCGACGGGCTTGGTCTTGTTGTCGAGTGCGGCCTGCAGGCGCGCCGCAAGTGCGCCGTCGGCGATGTCAGGAATGGCGGGAATCAAATCGGTGTCGGTCATGCGATCAGGCCGGCGAGCACGCCAGCGTCGAAGTGGGTGTCGATGAAGTCGGCCAGGCCGTCGAAGGTGGCGTCCAGCGTGGGCGCCGTGGTGCCGAACAGCGCCTGCAGCGCGGCCGGGTCTTCGAACAGGCCGTGCAAATAGAGGCCCAGCACGTTGCCGCGCGCGTTCTGCCAGGCCAGGCCCTCGGGCATCACGGCGCGGCCGTCGTGGGCCAGTTGCGGGTGGGCGGCCGTCTGGCCGTGGTGGATTTCGTAGCCGGCGATGCGCACGCCCGCCAGCGCGGCCCAGGGGCCTGCGACGAGGTCGCCCGAGAAGGTCGCCTCGCGGTGCCGCACGGTCTTCTCGCGCTCGAACACGGTCACGAGCGGCAGCAGCCCGAGCCCGGGCGCGTTGCCGTCGATGCCGTGCGGATCGACCAGCGCCTCGCCCAGCATCTGCAGCCCGCCGCACACGCCCAGCACCGCGCCACCGCGCCCGGCATGCTCGGCCACCGCGCGGTCCAGCCCCTGCGCGCGCAGCCAGGCGAGGTCGCCGCTCGTGTGCTTGGAGCCCGGCAGCACGATCCAGTCGGCGCCGGCCACGTCGGCCGGCGTGCGGGCCCAGACCAGGCGCACGCCGGGTACGTTCTTCAGTGCCTGGAATTCGTCGAGGTTGCTCAGGCGCGGGTACGCGACCACCGCCACCGTGCGCGTGACCACGCCGCTGGCGCGGCTGCGGTCGTCGAACACGCCGTCTTCCTCGGGCAGGCCGTGCTGCCACCACATCGGCAGCGTGGCCACGGTGGGCACGCCGGTCAATTCCTGCAACTGCTGCGGCGCGGGCGCCAGCAGCGACGCGTCGCCCCGGAACTTGTTGAGCACGAAGCCATGGATGAGCGCCCGGTCGGCCTCGGGCAGCAGCGCCCAGGTGCCGTACAGGTGGGCGAAGGCGCCGCCGCGGTCGATGTCGGTCGCCAGCAGGCAGCGCGCCTGGGCGTGGCGGGCGACGCGCAGGTTGACGATGTCGCTGGCCATGAGGTTGATCTCGGCCGGCGAACCGGCGCCTTCGATGACGACCACATCGTTCTCGGCCCGCAGTTCGTCGAAGGCCTGCGCGATCTGCGGCCAGACGCGCTCGCTGCGCCCGCGCCACGGCAGGGTCGACAGCGCCTCGCTCACCTGGCCCATCAGCACCACCTGGCTGTGGGTGTCGCGCTCGGGCTTGAGCAGCAGCGGGTTCATGCGCACGTCAGGCACGGCGTTGGCGGCCAGGGCCTGGAAGTACTGGGCGCTGCCGATCTCGCCGCCCTCGACCACGCGGGCGTTGTTGCTCATGTTCTGCGCCTTGAAAGGCGCCACCCGCAGCCCCTGGCGGGCATACCACCGGCACAGCGCGGTGGCCAGCCAGCTCTTGCCGGCACCGCTGGTGGTGCCCAGGACCATGACGCAGCGCGCCGGCCCGCGTGTCGCTCTAGAACTCATCCGGGGATTGTCGTTGAGCGCTGAACCGAATCCGGAAAGCCGAATCGGACGTACCAAGGGGTGCGGCCCGCTGCGGGCCGCATCCGCAAGCCATGTCCGCCCTCAACGATCTGGCGCTGACGGTCGAGGAACGCGAGCCGGGCCGGTTCTACTGGCTCCTGCTCGAAGCCGTCCACGACACCGGCAGCACCTCCGACACGCTCGGCTACCGGCCGTTGCGGGTGGCTGCGCGCCCGCAGGCCAGCTATTCGAGTGCGCTCGCGCTGGGCGCGGTGGCGCTGAAACAGGCGGCCGCCACGGCGACGCATCCGGGCCCTGGCGACGGCGCCTGAGCCCGGATCGACCCGATCAGCGGGTCGCCACCTTCTCCGTGGCCGGCACTTCCCAGCCGCCGCCGATGGCGCGGATCAACCCCACCGTCGCCTGGTACTGGGCCGACTTCACCTGCAGCGCCTGGCGCCGGTTGCGCAGTTCGCTGCGGCGCGCGTCGAGCAGGTCGAGCTGGCTCACGTAGCCGTTGCGGTAGCGCGTGTCCGACAGGCTGGTGGCGCGCTGGGCCGAGGTCACGGCCTGCGCCTGCACCACCGACTGCTCCTGCAGGATGCGGATGGCGGCCAGCTGGTCTTCGACCTCCTGGAACGCCACCAGCACCTGCGAGCGGTAGCTGGCCAGTGCACCGTCGAGCTGGGCGTTGGCGCCCTGCACACCGGCCTCGCGGCGCCCGCCGTCGAAGATCGGCAGCGACAGCAGCGCACCCACGCCCCACGAACGGGCCGACCACTTGAAGAGGTCGCCGATCTCGGGCGAGGCGTAGCCGGCCGCGCCGGTCAGCGAGATGTTCGGGAACCACGCGGTCTGCGCCACGCCCACGCGGGCCTGCGCCGCCATGACGGCGCTCTGCGCGGCCGACACGTCGGGCCGGCGCGTGAGCACGGTGGACGGCACGCCCGGCGGGATCACCGGCAACGCGGTGCCCCAGTCGTCGGGCCGCATGCCGAAGCTGGAGGCCGAATCGCCCACCAGCACGGCCAGCGCGTGTTCCACCTGGGCGCGCTGGCGGTCGAGCGCGAGCGCGTCCGACTCGGTGGACGACACCTCGGTCTGCACGCGCGCCACGTCGAGCTCGGCGATGTCGCCGGCCTGCTGGCGGCGCTGCGTGAGGCGCAGCGTGTCGCGGTAGGCCGCGACCGATTCGCGCACCAGCACGCGTTCGGCGTCGAGCGCGCGCAGCTGCAGGTAGGTCTGCGCCACCTCGGCCTGCACGGCGAGGCGGGTGCTCTGCAGCAGCGCCTCGCGGCCGGCCGCGTCGAGCTTGGCCGCATCGGCCGCGCCCGAGAGGCGGCCGAACAGGTCGACCTCATACGAGAAGGTCGCGCCGATGTTGGTCATGGTGCCCGGCCGGGTGCTGGCCGTGGCCTTGTCCAGGCCCGCACCGCGGTTGGCGCCGGCGCCCAGGCCGATCTGCGGCAGGCGGTCGGCCTGGGCGCTGCGCGCCAGTGCACGGGCCTCGGCCAGCCGCGCGGCGGCGGCCTGGATGTTGGTGTTGTCGACCTCGGCGCGCTGGATCAGCGTGTTGAGCACCGGGTCGTTGAACGCCAGCCACCACTCGCCGCGCGGCTGCGCCTCGGCGGGCGTGGCCCGGGTGAAGCCGGCCGGCGCCGTGGCGCCCGGTTGCTGCTGCGGCTGTTCCTTGAACTGCGCCGCGGTCGGCACCGTGGGCATGCCCGAAGGCACGCTGGCGCAACCGGCCAGCACCAGGGCCGCCACCAGCGGCAACACGGCGGCGCGCAAGGGGCGCATCAGGGTTGGGATTGCGAATGTCATGGACAACCTTCTTTCTTCTTGTCGATCAGTCATGCGCGCCATGCGAGGGGCGCGGCGAGGCCGGCACCGGGTGCAGACCGCCACCACCGCCACCATGCGAAGGCACCACCGGATGGTCGGCCGACACGAAGTCGTCGCCGTGCGGCACTTCGCCATGCAGCTTGAGCGGCCGGTTGCCCGCCAGGCGGCGCATCAGCACATAGAACACCGGCGTCAGGAACAGGCCGAAGGCCGTCACGCCGATCATCCCGGCGAACACCGCCACGCCCATCGCCTTGCGCATCTCGGAGCCGGCGCCGGTCGAGAGCACGAGGGGCAGCACGCCCATCACGAAGGCCAGCGAGGTCATCAGGATCGGGCGCAGGCGCAGGCGGCTGGCTTCGATCGCGGCCTGGATCGGCGTGCGTCCCGCGAACTCCAGCTCCCGTGCGAACTCCACGATCAGGATCGCGTTCTTCGCACTCAGCCCCACCAGCACGATCAACCCGATCTGCGTGAAGACGTTGTTGTCGCCTCCCGAGATCCACACGCCCGCCATCGCGGCCATGATGCCCATCGGCACGATCAGGATGATCGCGATCGGCAGCGTCAGGCTTTCGTACTGCGCGGCCAGCACCAGGAACACCAGCAGGATCGCCAGCGGGAACACCAGGAAGGCAGAGTTGCCGGCCAGGATTTCCTGGTAGGTCAGCTCGGTCCACTCGAAGCTCACGCCCTTGGGCAGCGTCTCGGCCGCGATCTTGGTGATCACATCCTGCGCCTGGCCCGACGAATAGCCGGGGGCCGGGCCGCCGTTGATGTCAGCGGCCAGGTAGCCGTTGTAGCGCATGGCGCGTTCCGGGCCGAAGGTCGAGTTGACCTTCATCAGCGCGGCCAGCGGCACCATCTCGCCCGAGGTCGAGCGCACCTTCAGCATGCCCACGTCTTCGGCACGGGCGCGGTACGGCGCATCGGCCTGGACGCGCACGGAGTACGTGCGGCCGAACTTGTTGAAGTCGTTGGCGTACAGGCTACCCAGGTAGATCTGCATCGTGTCGAAGATGTCCGTCACCGGCACGCCGAGCTGGCGCGCCTTGGTGCGGTCGATGTCGGCGTACAGCTGCGGCACGTTGACCTGCCAGCTCGTGAACATGCCCGTCAGCTCGGGCGCCGCATACGCCTTGGCCATGAAGGCCTTCACCGCCACGTCCATCTGGTCGTAGCCGACCGAGGCGCGGTCTTCGATCTGCAGCTTGAAGCCGCCGGTCGTGCCCAGGCCTGCCACCGGCGGCGGCGGGAACATCACGATGAACGCGTCCTGGATGCTCGAGAACGCACCGTTGAGCTGGCCCGCCACCGCACCGCCGCTCTGGTCGGCGCGCTTGCGCTGGTCGAAGGGCTTGAGCGTGGCGAACACGATGCCCGAGTTCGAGCTGTTGGTGAAGCCGTTGATCGACAGGCCCGGGAAGGCAATGGCGTCTTCCACGTTCGGGTTCTTCTTCATGATCTCGCCCATGCGGGTGATCACCTCTTCCGTGCGGTCGAGCGTGGCGCCGTCGGGCAGCTGGGCAAAACCGATGAGGTACTGCTTGTCCTGCGCCGGCACGAAGCCGCTGGGCACCGCCTTGAAGAGGCCGAAGGTCACACCGACCAGCGCCAGGTAGATCACCAGCATCAGCGTCTTGCGCGAGATCACGCGCTTGACGCCGCCGCTGTAGGCCTCGGAGCCGCGATGGAAGAACTTGTTGAAGCCGCGGAACAGCCAGCCGAAGGCCTTGTCCATGCCACGCGTCAGGGCGTCCTTCGGCTGGTCGTGGCCGCGCAGCAGCAGCGCCGCAAGGGCCGGCGACAGTGTCAGCGAGTTGATGGCCGAGATCACCGTCGAGATCGCGATGGTCACCGCGAACTGCTTGTAGAACTGGCCCGTGAGACCACTGATGAACGCCAGCGGCACGAACACGGCCACGAGCACCAGCGCGATCGCGATGATGGGGCCCGACACTTCGCGCATGGCGCGGTACGTGGCCTCGCGCGGCGTGAGCCCCGCCTCGATGTTGCGCTCGACGTTCTCCACCACCACGATCGCGTCGTCCACCACGATGCCGATCGCCAGCACCAGCCCGAACAGGCTCAGCGCATTGATCGAGAACCCGAGGATGTGCAGCACCGCGAAGGTACCGATCACCGACACCGGCACGGCCAGCAGCGGAATGATGGAGGCGCGCCACGTTTGCAGGAACAGGATCACCACCAGCACCACCAGCGCGATGGCTTCGAGCAGCGTGTGGATCACCGACTCGATCGATGCGCGCACAAACTGCGTCGGGTCGTAGGCGATGCGGTATTCCAGGCCTTCCGGCATGTTCTTGTTCAGCGCTTCCATCGTCTTGCGGACGTTGGACGAGATGTCGAGCGCATTGGAGCCCGGTGCCTGGAACACGCCCATGCCGACGGCCGGGTCATTGTTCAGCAGCGAACGCAGCGAGTAGTCGGCGGCGCCCATTTCGAGGCGGCCGATGTCGCGAAGGCGCGTGACGGCGCCGTCGGTGCCGCTCTTGACGATGATGTCGCCGAACTCTTCCTCGCTCTGCAGGCGGCCTTGCGCATTGATCGACAGCTGCATGTCCACGCCCGACAGGCCCGGCGATGCACCGACCACGCCGGCCGCGGCCTGCACGTTCTGGCCACGGATCGCAGCCACCACGTCGGAAGCCGAGAGGCCACGCTGCGCGACCTTCTGCGGGTCGAGCCAGACGCGCATGGAGTAGTCGCCGCCGCCGAAGATCTGCACCTGGCCCACGCCTTCGATGCGCGCGAGCGGGTCCTTCACGTTCAGCACCGCGTAGTTGCGCAGGTAGTTGATGTCGTAGCGGTTGTTCGGCGAAACGAGGTGGACCACCATCGTCAGGTCGGGAGCGCTCTTGACGGTCGTGATGCCGAGGCGCCGCACCTCTTCGGGCAGGCGCGGCTCGGCTTGCGAGACGCGGTTCTGCACCAGCTGCTGGGCCTTGTCGGGATCGGTGCCGAGGCGGAAGGTGACGGTCAGCGTCATCACGCCGTCGGTCGTCGCCTGGCTGCCCATGTAGAGCATGCCTTCGACGCCGTTGATCTGCTCTTCGAGCGGCGTCGCCACCGTTTCAGCGATCACCTTCGGGTTGGCGCCCGGGTACGTTGCGCGCACCACCACCGAGGGCGGCGCGACTTCGGGGTACTCCGAGATCGGCAGACCGCGCAGCGCAATCAGGCCGGCGATCAGCATCAATAGCGACAGCACGCCGGCAAAGATCGGCCTGTCGATGAAGAATTTTGAGAGATTCATGTTGGTTCTCCGGCGGGCGCCAGGGCGCCCTCCTCCGAAATCAGGACTTCGCGGCCTCGGCCACGCGTTCCGGTTGTTGTTGCTTCGTATCGAGCTTGGCGTCCATCGTCACGGTCTGCGGCACCACCAGCGCACCCGGGCGGATGTGCTGCAGGCCGTTCACCACCACGCGGTCGCCGGCCTTCAGGCCCTTGCTCACCACGCGCAGGCCGTTGATGGGTGCGCCCAGCGTCACCTCGCGGTACATGGCCTTGTTGTCGTCGCCCACGACCATCACGAACTTCTTGTTCTGGTCGGTGCCGATGGCGCGCTCGCTCACCAGCAGCGCGGTGTCGTTGCGGGCCTGGCCCATGCGGATGCGGGCGAACTGGCCGGGAATGAGCGCGCCGTCCTTGTTGTCGAACGAGGCGCGCACACGCACGGTGCCGCTGCGGGCGTCGACCTGGTTGTCGATCAGCTGCAGCTTGCCGGTGAAGGGCGTGCCTTCGAGGCCGGCGGTGCCCATCTGCACGGGGATCGTGTCGATCTGGCCGCGGGCGCCGGCGTTGGCCGGCAGGTCCTTCAGCGCGCGGGTGATCACCTGCTCGTCGGCATCGAAGCTCGCGTAGATCGGGCTCACCGACACCAGCGTGGTCAGCACCGGTGCGCCGGGGCCAGCGGCCACCAGGTTGCCCACGGTCACTTCGAGCTTGCCGATGCGGCCCGACACCGGTGCGCGCACCTGGGTGTAGCCCAGGCTCAGGCGTGCGGTCTGCAGCGAGGCTTGCGCGGCGCGCAGGTTGGCTTCGGCTTCACGGCCGGCGTTCACGCGCTCGTCGAGTTCACGCTGCGCGATGGCCTGCTCGTCCCACAGGCGCTTGGCGCGCTCCTGCTCGCTGCGGCTGAAGGCCTGGCGGGCTTGTGCCGACGCCACCTGCGCTTCGGCACGCTCCACCTCGGCGGCGTACGGCGCGGGGTCGATGGTGATGAGCAGGTCGCCCTGCTTCACCAGCGCGCCTTCGCGGAAGTGCACCGCCTGCACGGCGCCCGCCACGCGGGAGCGCACATCGACGCGCTGCACGGCTTCGAGACGGCCGGAGAACTCGTCCCAGGCGTTGATCTCGCTCGACGCCACGGTGGCGACCGACACCGGCGTGCCCTGTTGCGCGGCGACCGGGGCGGTGGCCTCGGCCTTGAAGCTGTACATGCCCACCACCGCGGCGGCCACGGCCAGCACCGCGGTGAGGCCGGTGACGGCGGGCCACAGGCTCTTGCGAGCAGCGGAAGACAGCGATTGTTCGTTCTTGTTCGACATGATGGTTCGTCCTTCTCGATGACTTTTTCGGGATGCAACAGGCCATCCCGGCGCCGACGGCGGCAGGAGGCGGAATTCGGAGAACAGAAAGCCCTGCCACCCGCCTCGGTGGAGGCGGCGGCTTGGTTCAGGGGGCGGAGCGGACCCTCGCGGGCCTAGCTGGGCTCAGGGACCGCCGGGGGCGGTGTGGTGGCGCTGAAGAACTCGCGGAAGTGCTGCTGCACGCTGGCTTCGCAGGACGCACAGCCCACGGCCTCGGTGTCGTACAGCGCCTTGGGCCAGTTGTCGGCGCCGGTCAGCACGCTGCTCGTGACCTCGATGCCGGCCGAGCGCAGGCGGCCCGCGAAGGTCATGGCCTCGTCGCGCATCGCGTCGTCGGGCCCCACCAGCACCAGCGCCGGTGCGAGCGAGGCCAGCCGCAGCGATCCGCTCGGCACCGCATAGGGGTGCGTGGCGTTCGAGGGACAGCTCAGGTACTTGGCCCAGCCCGTGGCCCAGCGGCATTCGGCCGCGTCGTTGGTCGCATTGCGCAGCGAGGCGGTGCCGGCGCACGGGTCGAGCATGGGCGACAGCAGGATCTGGCCTGCCAGCGGCGGATGGGCGCGGTCGCGGGCCACCAGGGCCACGCTGGCCGCCAGGTTGCCGCCGGCCTCTTCGCCGGCCAGGTACACCTGGGCGCCCTTGCCGCCGAGCTTCACGCGCTGCTTGTAGAGCCATTCGAGCGCCGCATAGCCCACCTCGACCGGCTCCGGGAACGGGGCCGCCGGGGCCAGCGGGTAGTCCAGCGACACCACCACCGCGCCCGCGCCGGCCAGCAGCCGGGCCACGTTGCGGCCGTTGTCGAGGTTGCCGCAGATGAAGGTGCCGCCATGGAAGTGCAGCACCAGCGGCACGGTCTCGCCCCGTGGACGCAGTCCGTAGACACGGGCAGCCACGGGCTCGCGGCCGGGCAGCTCGATCGACAGATCGGACTCCACGCCTTGCGCCGCGGCAAGCGCAGCAGCTTCAGCGGACCGGGACGATGGACGGGGTGACATGGGCGACCTCAGGGGGATGGGCGATGGTTGAAATATAAGGCGCTACAAGCACGTTGAAACAGGAAACACAGCCCTACTCTGTTTCCAAACGGAGAACAATCGGGCACTCCGTAGGGGCGCATTCCTTGTGTGAGAATCCGCCTCCTTCCGGCATATGCCGGTCTCCCTGAACAGGCATTCGATGGATCAAATCCAGGCAATGCGGATCTTTGTCCGCGTCGTGGAAGCCGGCACCTTCACCCGTGCCGCCGACTCTCTGGCCCTGCCCAAGGGCACCGTCACCAAGCAGATCCAGGCGCTGGAATCGCGCCTGCGCGTGAAGTTGCTCAACCGCACGACCCGGCGCGTCACCGTCACGCCCGACGGCGCCGCCTACTTCGAGCGCGCCGCGCGGCTGCTGAACGACTTCGACGACATGGAAGCCAGCATGACGAATGCGCAGGCCAACCCCACGGGGCGGCTGCGCATCGACGTGGGCACCTCGGTGGCGCAGCAGATCATCCTGCCCAACCTGGCCAGCTTCTGCGACCGCTACCCCGACATCCAGGTCGACCTGGGCGTGAGCGACCGCACCGTCGACCTGATCAGCGACAACGTCGACTGCGTGATCCGCGCCGGCGAACTCAACGACCAGTCGCTGGTGGCGCGCCGCATCGGCACCCTGCACTTCGTCACCGTGGCCTCGCCGGCCTACATCAAGCGCTATGGTGCGCCGCAGCATCCGAACGACATCGAGAAGCGCCACCACGTCGTGAGCTACTTCTCGGGCACCACCCGGCGCGTGTACCCGCACGAGTTCAAGAAGGGTGACGAATACATCGAGCTCAACGGCCCCTACCGCGTGTCGGTCAACGAGAGCAACGCCCACATGACGGCCGTGCTCGCGGGCTTCGGCCTGTCGCAGTGCATCACCTTCACCGCCGAGCCACTGCTGGAAAGCGGCGAACTCGTCGAGGTGCTGGCCGACTGGCAGCGCGACCCGCTGCCGATCCACGTGGTGTACCCGCCGAACCGGCACCTGAGCGCGAAGGTGCGGGCGTTTGTGGACTGGGCGGCGGAGTTGTTTGCGAAGAATCCGCGGTTGCAGCGGCGCTGAGGGGCGCCTTTTCCCGTCTTTTCAGGGCTGGATCAGCGCTGCCAGCGCACGCGCCGGCAGCGATTCTTCTCGGGACAGGTGCTCGACCAGGCTGCGCCGGTCGGCCTCGGTGCGCTGCTGCGAAAGGAAGCGCTTGCCGGTCAGCGCGAGGATGTCGATCTCGAACCCGACCAGCCGCTGCAGCGCGTCATCGACGAATTCGGGCGATGCATCGGCCAGCGACCAGGGCTCGTCACGCCCCGCTTCCTGCGACCGCGTCAGCGCTTCGAGGTGCGAGCGCAGCCAGGCGGCGTCTTCGATGAACCGCAACCGCCCGGTCGCCTGCACCGCGATGTAGTTCCAGCTCGGCGCCAGCCGCCCACTGCGCTGGCCGTTGACGTACCAGCGCGGGGAGATGAACGCGTTCGGGCTCTGGAACACGACGGTGACGTCGCAGCCGCCTCGCGCCTCGCTGGTCCACAGCGCATGGCTGCGGGCCACGTGACCTGCCAGCACACCGTGCGTGCCGCGGTCGATCACCTCCAGCGGCAGCAAGTTGGCATCGACCGCCCCGCCCGCGACCGTGAAGAGCGTGGCCAGCGGGTAGGCACGCATGAGCCGGTGAAGCTCGTCGCGCGCCTCGATGGCGAAGAGGGGCTGGATGTGCACGGGGAGACCTTTCGGGGGATCGATGCCCGTCGAGTATTGCGCCCGGGCCGGCCCGCAGCAGTCGCGGATACGACCGGTGCAAAGCCCTCAAAAACCGGACACGGAAAAATCCTGTCCCGCATAGCTGCCCTGGAAAGACCGCACAGGATTTGCAACGTAGCGCCCCACATCCCTTTTCAGTTTTTCGTACTCCGCGCTGTCCATCTTGTACGCGTAAGTGGAGCCGATCTTCAAGATGGGGACTCCCACCGTGCCGAGCGCTTCCGACTCGTGATACCCCGACAGCAGGATGGCGGAAATCTTTCTTCCGCTGTTCTGCACGACCCAGCGCACCGGTTCGTAGCTCGACAGCACGAGAACGAGGGGGGTCGACGCGGGCTGCACGTTGACGCGCACGACGTTCAGGCCACGGCCGGCGTCGGCACCACGCCCCCTCCCCTTCGACTCGTAGACCCCGACCACCGCCACCTGCGCGTCTTGGGGGACATGGTTCAACAACGGCGGGGGCGCAGGAGCGAAGCTTCCCCCAGGCATCGCGCCTGGGCCCGAAGGGGGCGTGACGAGCTTCGCCAGCTGCTTCTCCAATTGCGCCGCAGCAATCGCCTTCTGCAGATCTTCAGGGGGCCCCGATTCGATGTCGTCCCCGCCGACGATCGTGACCGTGCCGTATCGCATGTAGCCGCTGCGCGGTGTCAGCGGCAGCAGCACCCCGTCGCCCTGCTGGTAGTTCGGAACGGGCGCGACCGTGCCCTGCAGCACGTCGATCACCTTGCCCTGCCCGGTATAGGACCCCGGCATGGAACTCGAAAGGAACACCGTGCTCTCGTTGAGCTTCGCGTACCCGTGCTGGATGTGCAGGGCCGATGTCTCCCAGAAGCCTTGTTCGCCCGTCGCAAGATCGATCCAGGCCAGATTTCTCGCGTCGAGGTAGAACGCCTTCTTGCCGTTCTCCATCAGAAACGGAGAAGACGAGGACGGCACCGACTTGGCAAGCCGCCAGAAACCGACCTGCGTCGCGGACAACGTGCCGTCGGACTCCCGGGCATGCGCCATGATCGCGGCGCTGCTGCTGCCGCCGATGAGGTGTCGACTCTCGTTGCCTGGCAGCGCCAGCGCCCATGTCGGACGCTTCTCGGCCAACGGGTAGCCCGTTTCCTTGCCGTTCAGCGCATCGACGATCACGGCTTGCTGCCCTTGCGCGCTCTGGAGCAGCACCATCGCATTCAGGGTCGGAAGCCAGGTCACGAGGCCGAGGTACTTGTCGGTCGTCCACAGCGCGGTGCCGGTCTCGACGTCGATCAGCCTCAATCCCGAGCCGGTATCGGACGGCGCTGCAAACAAGCGCCCATTGGGCGACAGCGAGAAACCCGGGCGGGCGTTGTTCGCCGCGGTGAACGTCTGCAGGGGCTTTCCATCGGGAAGCCGGACGGCATGGAAGGTTCCGCTGCCGGACTTCAGGACCGCGACATTGGATTCCGCCGATGTCACGATGCCGATGGTGCCCGCGCCCCGGCTCTTTTCCGCAGGCAGTGCCTGCTTGCCACGCAGCTCAACGCGCGGGTACAGAGGCGGCTTGCTCAACAACGCGGAGGCACGGCGCAACCCGATCCATTCGGCCAACTGCGCGTCCTGGTCGCGAAAACAACTCCCGTCGGCCACCTTCTTCCGGATGTCCGACGGTGTGTCGAAGCGTCCGATTCCTGATGCGGCGGTGCATGTCAGCGCCCGGACCTGCAGCAGACGCTCGTACTGTTCTTTCAGTGCGCGCGCTTCCTTGTCGTCTTCTGCCACCGAAGTGATCAGCTTGCTCATCCCGAGCAGAACCTCTTCGGAGGCCGGGAACGCCTTGTTGATCCGCTCCGGGGCTGGGGTAAAGGCGGCCGTCATCTTGTCGCAGCCACTCAGCAGGCACACGGTCACCAACAGCACGAGCACACGAAGCATTCTTGATCTCCCTCGGGATGCGACTCAGGATGCGATGGCGAGGCACCGCACCGTTCAATTCAGGAATCGCATCGTAACAATTTGCTTCGCCTGATGATCGCTTCAGGAGCTCTCGTAGACCGGCTCGCACCTCACCTCGGTCTTCACCGAATTCGCAATGAAGCACTCCTCATGCGCCCGATGGTGCAGGTGCTCGATCTGCTCCCGCGTCGGCAGGTTCTCACCCGAAAACCTGACCTGAGGTCGCAGCGTGACGACGGTCATCGCCATCTTTCCCTCGGCGTTCTTCTCCATCACGCCTGTGGCCGCATCGACATAACGGTCGACCACGAACTTGCGCTTCACCGCCATGGTGAGGAACCACAGCATGTGGCAGCTGGACAGCGAGGCCACGAACATCTCTTCCGGATCGACCGCCGATGCGTCGGAGAACGGCAGCGGCACCACGTGCGGCGACGAGGAGCCCGGCACCTGCGCGCCGCCGTCGAAGCGCAGCACGTGGTGGCGGCTGTAGGTGTTGGCCAGGAAGTCCTGGTCGCCCCGCTCCCAGACGATCTCGGCGGTGTACTCGGACATGGGTCGTGCTCCTCGATGGATGGAATGAATGATCGAATGTCAGACGCTCATCAGCTTCACGATCAGCGGCACCAGCAGCGCGGTCGCGATGCCGTTGAGCCCCATCGCCAGCGCCGAGAACGCGCCCGCGGTTTCGTTCACCTGGATGGCGCGCGCCGTGCCGATGCCGTGCGCCGCCATGCCGACGGCAAAGCCGCGCACGGCGGGTTCCTTGATGCGCAGCAGATTCAGCAAGCCCGTGGCCATGATCGCGCCCGAGATGCCGGCGATGGCCGCGGCCACGGCCGCCAACGACGGCAGGCCGCCGATCTTTTCGGCCACGCCCATCGCGATCGGCATGGTGGCCGACTTGGGTGCGAGCGACATCAGGAGCTCGTGCGAACCGCCGAGCACCCAGCCGATGCCGATGGCCGACACGATGGCAGCGACCGAGCCCACCAGCAGCGCCACGCCGATCGGCAGCCACAGGCGCCGCAGCCGGCCGACCTGGCTGTACAGCGGCACGGCCAGTGCCACGGTGGCCGGGCCGATGAGGAAGTGGACGAACTTGGCACCCTCGAAGTAGGTGTCGTAGGGCGTGCGCGTGAGCAGCAGCACGCCCACGATGACGATCACCGACACCAGCACCGGGTTGACCATCGGGTTGCGCCCGCTGCGCGCGTGCAGCCACAGCGCGCCCAGGTAGGCCAGCAGCGTGAGCGACAGCCACAGCAGCGGCGACTGGGCCAGGAAGACCCAGATCTCGGAGAGCTTGGCGGGCGCGTTCATTCCGCGTCCTTGCCGGTGATGCGGATCATCCAGCGCAGCGTGAGCGCGGTCACTGCCATCGTGAAGGCACCGCCCACGACACCGGCCGCCAGGAACGGCAGCCACTCGCGCCCCACCCGCTCGAAATGCAGCATGACGCCGGTCACCGCCGGGATGAACAGCAGCATCAGGTTGCGCAGCAGGTGGCCCGAGGTGTCGGTCAGCTCCTGCGGCACGCCGCCGCGCACCAGCAGGCCGACGAACAGCAGCAGCATGCCGATCAGCGGACCGGGAATCGGCAGCGACAGCCACTGCACGAGCAGTTCGCCGGCAAGCTGGCACAGGAAGAGCGTGGTGATGGCGTAGAGCATGGGCCTGTTCGTTTTCCTTTTCTTGAGACGGCCCTATTGTGGTGCGAGGTGCGTTCAGCCGCTGTGTCGTGCGGCGCTGGCCCTCGCCCACGCGGTCTTCAAGGCCTGCTGGCTGGCCGGCGGCAGCACGCCCAGGCGCAGGTGCCCGGGCAGGCCAAAGGAGGCGCAGTCGCGCAGCTTGATGCCCTCGGCGCGCAGCGCGGCGGCGCGGGGCGGGTATGGCACATCGGGCTGCGCACCGAAGAAGTTGGCGTCGCCGGACAGCACCTGCCAGCCCAGCGATTCGCACACAGCGCGCTGCCGCGCTTTCCAGTCGCGCAGGATGTCGAGGCTGCGCGCGAGCCAGCCTTGCGCTTCGTCGGTGATCCAGGTCGTGAGCAGCGCGACGCCGTGCGTGCCCAGCGGCCACGACGGCGCGAGGCGCGCGAGCCGCGCCAGCAGCGGGCCTGCCACCTCGGCGTTCGCGGGAGCAATGGCGTAGGCGGCGCGGATGCCCGTGAGGCCCATGGCCTTGTTCGGTGTCCACAGCTGCCAGAGGCGATCGCGCTGCGCGGCGTCGTGCGACGGCTGGCCTTCAAGGCGCAGCGGCTCGTAGGCCATGTCGAGCACGCAAACGGCATCGCTCGCAGCATGTTCGGCAATGTCGGGCTGCGGCTGGCCGAACGGGCTCGACGGTTCGCAGCACCAGCGCAGCGCGGCGCCGTCGGCCTCCTCGGGTGCGCGCCGCACGCCGAGGCCCCAGGCCAAGGTCGAACGTTCGTAGTCGCCGTAGCTGTGCGCGGGCAGCCAGACATCTTCGCCGCCTGCTTGCGCCACGGCGGCGCTGATGCGGTGGATGAATTCGCTCGCGCTCGCGGCGATCGCGATGCGCTCCACGGCCACTCCGTGGAAATCGGCGAGCGCGGAACGCAGCGCGGTGTAGCGCGGATCGGGATAGTGCGCCGCGTCGGCCTCGCGCAGCGCAGCCAGCACCGCAGGGCACGAGCCGACCGCGTTGCCGTTGGTCGAGAAGTCGTGCGGCGCGGCGCCCGTCTCGTCGGGGCCGCCGTGCACCATGGCGGGGGTCGTCATGCCCACCTCGCCAGCAACGGCGACAGCATCGCCAGCGAAGCGATCACCGCCAGCCCCCACGCCGCCCGTTCGCCGAGTCGCGCGGTGCGCGCGGTGTCGGCCGACGTGGCGGCGCGCCCTTCCCCGTTCAGCGCATAGACACCCGGCTTGGCGAGCCGCACGCCCAGCAACAGCGCCATCGCCCCCATCGGCCAGCCGCTGTTCGGCGACGGCGTGCGGCGCGCCTCGCGGGCCACGCCGCGCGGCCAGCGGCCGACCGCGAGGGCCAACAGCAGCACGGTGAGGCGTGCGGGCAGCCACGAGAGCACGTCGTCGGCGCGCGCGGCCCACTTGCCGAACCAGGTCCAGTCGCGCCCGCCGCGTTCGCCGCGGTAGCCCCACATGGCATCGGCGGTGTTGGCGAAGCGGTAGAGCGCCGCGCCGGGCAGGCCGAACAGCACGAACCAGAACACGGGCGCCACCAGCGAGTCGTTGAGGTTCTCGGCCAGCGACTCGATGGCGCTCTCGCGCACTTCGCGCTCGCTCAGCAGCGAGACATCGCGGCTCACGAGGCGCGCGAGCCGTGCGCGGCCCGCCTCGAGCGATTCGCCCAGCGCGGCTTCGACCGCCTGCACCTCGTCGCGCAGCATGCGCCATGCAAAGAGCGGCTTGAACGCGAGCCCGAGCACCACGGCCATGGCCCAGACCGGCAGCCATTGCATCGCCAGGCTCTGCACCGCCGACGCGACGGCGAACGCGGCCATCGCACCCACGCACCAGCTGAGTGCCCCCATCGCGAAGCCGGGCAGGTCGCGCGGCTTCGCGTCGGCCGCGCGCGGTGCGAGGCGGCTGCCCATCCAGTCCAGGTAGCGCCCCATCCACACGACCGGATGCAGCGCGGCGGGCGGCTCGCCCAGCCAGCGGTCGACGGCCAGCGCCAGCCACAAGGCGGCGACCAGCGCGAGGGCGAAGACGGTGAAGGGATCGAGCGCGGGCATGGCAGGCATTCTCGTGAATCAGGCGGCAGGCACGGCCCGGCCGCGCCGCCATTGCACCAGCGCGCCGAGGGCCAGCAGCAAGGCTGCGCCGAATGCGGCGAGCAGGCGCGGCAGCACGGCGGATGGCGGCGGGGGCGATGGGGTGTCGGCGACGGGCTTCAGCTGGAGGCCGGCCACCGGTTGTGCGAGGTCCGCTGCGGCGGGCGATGCGGGTGCGGGCTGGCTCGCTTCGACGGGCGCGACGGCGGGTGCGACGACGACCGGTGCAGGAGCAGTGACAGGCGACGGCGCGAACGCAGCCTGCGCAAACCGCTGCACCACCTCGTTGCGCTCCCGCAGACCCGTGGCGCGCACCGCCTCCGTGTAGGCCTGCGCCAGCTCGCGCCGCGTCGCGGCATCGGGCTTCCAGTAGTTCAGCCGCACGGCATCGAGCATGCGCTCCAGCGTCTGCGCGAACGCGGCGCGGTTCTCGCGCTCCAGCCACTGCCGCGTGCCGAGCTTGTAGGTGTCGCGCACATAGACCTCGTGCAACGACTGCCAGTGGTCCGCGCGCACGGCGGCGGGCGCGGTCGCCTGCCAGCCCCAGAGGAACTGCGCGGTCTTGAGCACCTGCAGCGCGCCGCTGTAGCCCTCGGCCTTCTGCGCCTCGATCCACTGGGGGTGCAGGTAGCGCGTCTGCATCTCGCGCGCGATGGCGCCGGCGGCGGTGTCGGTGCGCACCGCCGCGCTGTCCCGCAGGTTCTGCACGTACAGCGCCGGGTCCTTGCCCGTGAGGTGGCGCACAGCCAGCGCGATGCCGCCCAGGTACTGGAACGGGTCGTCGTTGGTCAGCACGCCGTAGAGGTTGGAGGTGCGCGCCATCAGCGCCGCATCGACCTGCGCGAGGTTGCCCGCGAAGGCACCCGGGCGCGCCGCGCCGTCGAGGCCGCGCCCGTAGGCGTGGCCCATGCGGTCCATGTAGAGCCCCGCCATCTGCGCGTCGCCGCCGCCGCGCTGCTGGCCCTTCCAGAGTTCGGTGGCGAGCACCGCTTCCTCGAGCCCGGCGCCGTAGCTGCCCTGCTCGTTCGAGAACACGCGCGCGGTCGACCAGCGCCGCGCCTCGGCCGCCGTCGCGCCCCCGGCACGCAGCGTGCGCGCCATCGCCTCGCTGTGCTGCGCGACGGCGTTGCCGGGCTCGTCGAGCGCGGCCACCTGCTGCACGGCCTCGTCGAGCCAGCGCATCACGTGCGGGAACTGGTCGCGGTACGAGCCGGTGACGCTGATCAGCACGTCCATGCGCGGCCGCTTCAGCACCGCGGCCGGCACGACCTCGATGCCGACCATGCGCCCGGCCTCGTCCCAGCGCGGCTTTACGCCGAGTGCGTGGAAGGCCTGGCTCTCGGTCACGCCCTGGTGGCGCGAGGCCTCGCCGGCCCAGAGCGTGAAGGCGATCTTCTGCGGCGCACGGCCGCCGTGGGTGCGGGCGTGCGCGGCGATCCAGTCGTCCATCGCGGCGACGCCGGTGTCCCAGGCGGCGCGCGTGGGCACGCGGCTGGGGTCGAAGCCGTAGAGGTTGCGCCCGGTCGGCAGGCTGACGGGGTCGCGCACCGGGTCGCCGCCGTAGCGCGACTTCAGGTAACGGCCGTCGAGCGCGGTGAGCAGGCCTTCGATTTCCTCGTTGTGGGCCAGCACGGCGTCGAGCGCGCGGGCCCGCGCGGCCAGGGTGCGCAGAGGTTCAGCGTCGGCCGTGTCGTTGCCCGCCAGCACGGCCTCCAGCCAGCGCGCAGGCTTCGACGCTGCGATGCCCTGCGCGTCGGTGAGAAACATCTCGTCCAGGTCTTCGCCCATCGCCTGCGCCACGGGCTTACCGAGGATCTGCAGGATCGTCTGGCGCCGCCGCTGCGCATCGGGCGCCTCGCCGAAGGTGGCCAGGCCCAGCGGCTGCGCGGTCTGCGCGAGCTCGTCGAGGTACGGATGCAGCACGGCGATGAAGCCGGCGAAATCGGCGCGGATGCGCGCGGGCGTCCATTGCAGGTCGCGGTCGTAGTGCTGCGCGACGAAGTCGGTGGTGAGGCGCCGTTCCAGCGCGGTCTTTACCGCGCCGGGCGACAGCGTTTCCCAGTCGTGCAGGCGTTCGTGCATGTCCCGCACGCCGGGTCGGAAGCCCGCGGGCGCAAACATCGGGGTCGAGTGGCTCACCATGGTCGCGCGGCCGCGGCGCTTGGCGGTGGTCGCCTCGCCGAGGTTGTCCATGATGTACGGATAGACGTTGGGCACCTCGCCCAGCGCGAGCAACGAATCGTCCTGCACCGAGAGCCCGCGCTCCTTGCCTGCCGACCACTCGACCGTGCCGTGCGTGCCCACGTGCACCAGCGCGTCGGCGCCGAAGCGGCTGCGCAGCCAGAGGTAGGTCGCGAGGTAGCCGTGGCTCAGCGGCACGGCCGCGCGGTGGTACACCTGCTGCGCCTTGTCGGCCACCTGCGTGCCGGGCTCGAAGCGCGGCGGCTGGCGCAGCACGACCACTTGGCCGAACTGCACGCGCGGCACCACGAAGGCTGGCGCGCCGCCCACGGGCCGCAGCATCTTCGAGGCCTCGGGCGGGCCCCAGTAGGCCTCGATGCGGCGTTGCGTCTCCGCGGGGAGCGCGCGGAACCAGGCGAGGTACTGCGACAACGGCAACGTGTCGGCCAGACCCTGGTCGAGCAGCGGCTGCAGCGCATCGCCGCCTTGTGCCGTCGGGTAGTAGGCCTTCATCGTGGCCTGCACCTGCGCGATGACCTTCTCCGCGCCCGGCGCCTCGGTGCGGTAGCCGGCCGCCTGCATCGCGGACAGCATCCGGTCGACGCTGCGCGGCACGTTGAGGAACGACGCGCCGAAGTTCGCCTCGCCCGGCGGGTAGTTGTAGACCAGCATCGCCACGCGGCGTTCGGCGGCGGGCGTGCGCCGCAGGTGCAGCAGCGCGGCGGCCTTGTCGGCGACGGCGTCGATCTGCGCGGGCAGTGGCTGCAGGCTGCCGGTGACGGCGTCGCGTGCCGTCACGAGCATCGGGTCGGTCATGCCTGCGAGTTCGCTCGGGCTGTAGTAGGCCGCGATGTCGGTCTGCGCCAGGCCGTCCCTACTGCGCGCCCATTGCGCCGCGTCCATGGCCAGCGAGGGCAGCGTCTGCAGCACGGGCACGCCGATGCGCTCGAGCTCGGCCTTGCGTTCGTTCGGGCTGAATACCAGCGCGGCGTTGATGAGGAGGTCGGCCACGCGGCGATCGCCCTCCCCCGCGTGCGTCATGCGGAAGAACAGGTCCTTCTGCTGGCGCGGACCGTAGAAGGCATAGGCGCGCAGGCCGCGCTGCGCGAGCGTGCCGATCAGGCCGTCGAGCCAGCCGGTGTCGTCACCGGTGAGCGTGGTGCTGTTGACGGCGATGGCGACGGTGCCTTGACCGCCTGGCAGTGCCTCGACGGCGGCGATGCTGCTTTCGACGCGCGGCCAGTCGGGGTGATAGAAGCCCGCGAGCGGCAGCGGCACGGGGTCAGGGAGTCCGGCTGAATCGCCGACCCGCGCCATCGCCTGCACCGAGGCCTTCAGGTTCGCCTCGCCCGGAAAACGCCAGTAGGCGCGCAGGCGCTGCGCCCAGGCCGCATCGACGCCGCGCTCGGCCGCGAGCGGCGGCACCTCGGGTGGCTTCTGGCCCTTCGCCACCAGGGCGAATTCGCCGATCTGCACATAGGGAACGGAGGTTCGCGCAATGACATCGCCGAAGCGCGCCGCCGCCGACTGCGCGACGCTGAGGTGCGGCGCATCGATGACCAGCAAGCGCGCACCGTCAAGCGCGGCGGCGAGCGCATCGGGCGTGTCCTGCGCAGCCGACACCACCTGCATCGGCACGCCGGCCTCGCGCGCCGCCGCTTGCAGTCGCACCACACGCGCAGGCGACACCAGCGCGGTGCTCAACACCACGACACGCGACTCGGCCGCCACCGCAGGCTGCGCCATCAGGCACAGGAGCCCGAGCCAGAAGACGAAAAGCCGCGTCACTTCCCGCCCGGTGCCGGCACCGCGTCCGCCGGCACGTAGATCATCGTGCCGTCCTTCAGGCGCCAGGCAGTGCCGGCCTTTTCGCCGTCGCCCTGCCCCGTCGCACCGCTGGCCTTGAAGCGCGTCACCTTGCGGCCTTCGCGCGTGATGATCTCCATGTCGGGCTGGCCCTCGTGGCGGATGACCGTCACCTTGTCCTGCGAGAACGGGTTCACCGGGTTGTTGATGACCGCGATCATCAGCATGCCGATGACGACCATGAAGACGTCGATCAGGTTGATGGTCGAGAGCACCGGGTCGTCGTCGTCGCTGTCCAGGCTGCTCAGGATGGAGAACTGGCGTCGGCTCATGACAGCCGGTCCCGCGCGTCGAGCAGCATCACCAGCTCGCGCATGAGCCAGCGGCGGCGCACGGTGTAGACCACGAAGGTGATCGAGGCCGAGGCCAGCGCCACGATCACGGCCGCGAACGCGGGCGCCAGGCTCTGCGCCACGCCCTGCGATTCGCCCGAGGCCACGGCGACGAGCGCCGGGCCCATGGGAATCATGGTGGCGATCAGCCCCAGCATCGGCGCCACGCGGCTGCACAGGCGCACGCCTTCGAGTTGCTTGAGCACGACCAGCTCCATCTGTTCCTGGCTGGCCTGTGCGTGGCGCTGCAGCACCAGCGCGCGCGACGGATCGCGGCGGCGCTGCCACCACTCGATGCCGAAGGCGCCGAGGCAGTACACCGCATAGACGAAGGACAGCAGCACGCCAAGCGTCACGGGCCAGAGGAACAGGCGTGCGAGCTCGAAGAGAACGGTGTCGAAGGCCAGCATCAGGTGGGCTCCACGCAAGAAGATGAAGTGGAAGAAGGATCGAACAGGTCCGACGGCCGGCCCCAGCTTTCGTCGAACACCAGCGAGGCCAGCGGCGCGCGCTTCGCCCAGCGTTCGCGTTGCAGCATCGGCTCTTCGTAGAACGCATGCACCGGGCCCAGGCACAGCAAGGCGATCGGCTCGGCGCCTTCGGGCAGGCCGAGCAGCACGCCCAGCTCGGCGGGATCGAACAGCGACACCCAGCCCATGCCCAGCCCTTCGGCGCGCGCCGCGAGCCAGAGGTTCTGGATCGCGCAGGAGGCCGAGGCCAGGTCCATCTGCGGCAGCGTGCGGCGCCCGAACACATGCGGCTCGCGACCGTCGGCCAGCGTCACCACCAGCAGTTCGGCCGCATCTAGCACGCCCTGTACCTTGAGACGCATGAACTCGTCTTCGCGTTGGCCGAGCGCGCGGGCGGTGAGCACGCGTTCGCGCTCGACCACCTCGTGCAGCTGCCGGCGCAGCCCTTCGCCGCGCACGCGGATGAAGCGCCACGGCTGCATGAAGCCAACGCTGGGCGCGTGGTGCGCGGCATCGAGCAGGCGGCGCAGCACCTCGGGCGCCACCTCGCCGCCCGCAAAGTGGCGCATGTCGCGCCGCTCGTGGATGGCGCGGTACACCGCCTTCGCCTCATCGGCCGCGAACGCGTGCGCCGTCATCGGGTTCAGTCTTCGATACCGCGTTGGGCCGGGATGCCGGCCTTGAACGCGTGCTTGACCATCTGCATCTCGGTGACGGTGTCGGCCAGCTCGATGATCTCGGGCGGGCAGCGGCGGCCGGTGAGCACGACGTGCACGTGCTTGGGGCGCGCGCGCAGGGTCTCGAGCACGCCTTCGAGCGGCAGCCAGCCGTAGATCAGCGGGTAGGTGATCTCGTCGAGCACCACGAGGAAGAAGTCGCCCGACAGGATGGCGGCCTTGGCCTTTTCCCAACCGTCGCGCGCGAGCTGGCCCGAACGTTCGAGGTCCTGGCTCTTCCAGCTGAAGCCGTCGCCCAGGCCTTCGATGGGAATGCCGATCTGCTCGAACATGCGGTGCTCGCCGAAGCGCGCCGACGGCACCTTCATGAACTGGTAGATCTTCACGGCCTTGCCGCGCCCGTGTGCGCGCAGGGCAAGGCCGAAGGCGGCCGTGCTCTTGCCCTTGCCGTCGCCGGTGTTGACGATGACGATGCCGCGGCGTTCGCCTTCGGGCTTTTCGTAGGGCTTTTCGCTGGGAGGGGTTTCTATTTGCATGAGGTATTCCGTTTGCTTGGGTTCTTGACGCTGTCGTTCACGGCGTGTGCACAGGCGCGAAGCTTCATAGCGGCAACGCGATCCATTGGTCTGCCACGCGATGCACGCGAATGCGATGGTCGAACACCTGCTCCAGCGCCTGGTGAGTCTCAGGTTCGGAACAAGCACCGTGATGCGTCACCCGCCCCCGATTCATCACCACCAGTTCATCCGCGGCCAGCGCCATCGGCAGCTCGTGCAACACGCTGACCACGGTGCGGCCTTGCGCGACCAGTTCGCGTGCCGTCTGCATCCAGTCCGCCTGATGCGGCGGATCGAGGTTGGCCAGCGGCTCGTCCATCAGCAGCAGTTCGGCCTCGACCGCCAGCGCACGCGCCAGCAGCACACGCTGCCGCTCGCCGCCCGACAGCTGCCCCAGCGGACGGTCGCGCCAGTCCCAGGCCTGGGTGCTGCGCAATGCGCGCTCCACCGCATCGCGATCGGCTTCGCTGGGTGCCGCGAGCCAGCGCTGGTGTGGCAGCCGCCCCAGCATGGCGACGTCGTAGACCATCAGGTCGTCGGCACTGCCCTCACCCGTGCCGCTCTGGCCCAACCAGGACAGGCGCCGCGCGCGCACGCGGGCCGGCACAGCAGCCTGCGCCTCGCCGAAGAGCCGCACTTCGCCGCGATGTGAGAGCAACCCTGCCAGCGCTTTCAACAACGTCGACTTGCCGGCACCGTTCGGCCCGACGATGCTGGTCCAGCGGCCGGCCGCGAGCGACAGGTCGATGCCGTGCAGCACCTCGACCGACCCGAGCGTGGCGCTGAGACCATGCGCTTCGAGCGCGGCGGATGGCGTGCGGCTCACAGTCCGCCTCCCTTCGCGCCGCGCCGGTGCATCAGCCACAGCAGGTAGCTGCCGCCGAGCACGGCCGTGAGCACGCCCACCGGCAGCTCCTGCGGCGCGATCAGCCAGCGCGCCAGCAGGTCGGCCGCCATCAGCAGCAGCCCGCCCATCAACGCCGACAGCACGATCAGCCGCGCATGCGTGGTCTTGACCACCGAGCGCACCAGATGCGGCGCGGCCAGGCCGACGAAAGCGATCAGGCCGGTCTGCGCGACGGCGGCGCCGGTCGCCAGCGCCAGCACGGCCACCAGCGCGGCACGCATGGCGCCCAGCGGCAACCCGAGGCTGCGCGCCGTGGCCTCGCCGAGCGCGAGCCCGTCGAGCACCGGCGCGAGCGCCCAGGCCAGCAGCAGGCAGGCCGCGCCGACCGCGGCCATCACGGCGCAGGCTGCCCAGCCGACCAGCCCGGTGCTGCCGAGCACGAAGCCCTGCAGCGCCTGAAGAATGTCGGCCGAGGCGATGGTGATGAGGTCCTTGGCGGCGCCCAGCACCACGCCGACGATCACGCCCGCCAGCAGCAGGCGCAGGGTCTGCTGCACGCCGCGCGCCAGCGTGAGCGTGAGCAGCACCGCGGCCACCGCGCCGACGAAGGCCGCGCCGGTGAGCCCCAGGCGCATCACCCATTGGGTGCTGGTGACGGAGCCGCCGAACAGCATCAGCGCCAGCGCCACGGCCAGCGACGCGCCCGAGGCGCTGCCCAGCAGGTACGGATCGGCCAGCGGGTTGCGGAACAGGCCCTGCGCCACCGCGCCCGCAAGCCCGAGCAGCGCGCCCGCCAGCCATGCACCGAGGGTGCGCGGCAGGCGGATGTCCCACACGATCTGCAGCGCCACCGGGTCGTGCCGTGCGGACAGCAGGCTCTGGAAGCCGGTGCTGCCGATGCCCAGGCCGAAAAGCAGCAGCGCCGCGCCCAGCACCAGCAGGCCGGCACCGAGCAGCAGCACGCGACGCAGGTGCACGGAATGCATGCCGCTCACCGCCCCTTGTCCGACAGGCACTGCGCCATCAGGCGCGCGGCCTCGTCCATGCGCGGGCCGGGGCGCACGACCACGTCGGTCTGCTCGGCGTCGAAGCGGCACACGCGGCCTTCGCGCACCGCGCGGATGCCGCCCCAACCGGGTCGCTGCTCCAGCCCCATGGCGCTGCGCACGCTGACCATGATGAGGTCGGGGTTCGCGCGCACCACGAACTCGGGGTTGAGCTTGGGAAAGGGGCCGAGCGACGCCGGCACGATGTTCTTCACGCCCAGCCGCGCGAGCGTCTCGCCGATGAAGGACGACTCGCCCGCCGCATAAGGGCCAGTGTTGACCTCGAAGTACACGCGCAGGCCCTTGGCGCTGGCGGGCAGCGACTGCGCCGCGGCCGACACGGCTGCGTCGATGGCGCGCCACACGGCGGGCGCCTCGTGCGTGCCGAGCACCTGGTCGAGCGCGCTCAATACGCGCCGCACGTCGGCGTGGCTCTTGGGTTCGAGCACGATCACCTTCAGGCCCAGTACCTCGAGTCGCTGCGTGACGCGCGACGATTTGGCGAGCAACACCACGTCGGGCTTGAGCGCGACGATGGCTTCGACGTTCGGATCGATCCCGCCGCCGAGCTGCGGCAGCGCGCGCACCTGCGCGGGCGAGTTGGAGTAACGGTCGACGCCGATCAGGCGGTCGCAGGCGCCGAGCGCGCAGACGCCTTCGGTCAGCGACGGCAGCAGCGAGACGATGCGCTGCGGCGGCTGCGCCAGATGCACGGTGACGCCGCGCTCATCGACCACGTCGACGGCCTGCGCCGCCTGCGCGCCCACCACCAGGGCGAGCCCGAGCAACGACGCGCGCAGCCAGGTCTTCATGCGATCGAAGTTCATGCGCCGGGCGCCTTCAGCGTCAGCGGCAGGCCGGCGACCATCAGCGTCGCGCGGTGGCAGGCGGCCGCGACGTCCTGGTTCAGCCGGCCGAGCACATCGACAAAGGCGCGGGTCTCGCGGCCCAGCGGGATCACGCCCAGGCCGATCTCGTTGCCGACCAGCACCACCGGCCCGCGCGCCTCGCGCAACGCGATGAGCAGCAGCGTGGCGTGCGCCGAGGGCGTGCGCGTGACCACCGCGGCGCCTTCGGTGCGCAGCGGCATCAGCAGGTTGGTGAGCCACAGCGTGAGGCAGTCGACCACCACGAGCGTGTCGGGCGCGCTCTGCGTGACGATGGCGCGCCCCAGCTCGATCGGCTCCTCGAGGGTCTGCAAACCGGGCACGCGCTCGGCACGGTCGGCCTGGTGGCGCGCGATGCGCTCGCGCATCTCGTCGTCGTGGGCCTGTGCGGTGGCGATCAGCACCGCGCGGCGCGATGCGGGCCCGGACGCCAGCCAGTCGGCCGCGCGCTGTTCGGCGCGGCGCGACTTGCCGCTTTTCTGGCCGCCGAGGATGAATTCGTGCTCAGTGAGGGGCATCGGGGGGCGCCTGTGCGGCGTGGCTGTCGAGTTCGAGGGGCATGGCGCTGAAGAGCCGCGCGGTCGCTTCCGGGCTGGACGCGAACCACGCATGGAAGTAGCTCGCGCGCACGGGGCCGTGCACGTACAGCGCCTCGCCGCCGCGCGTGCCGACGGTGCGCGCGGCGGGCGCGAGCGGCGTCTCGCAGCGCGAGTAGTGAAAGGTGTGGCCGCGCAAGGCATGCGCGCCCAGGTCGAGCTGCTGCGGGCCGAGGCCGGCCAGCCGCTTCTGCATGACGGCCCTCCCCGGCAGCACGCCCCAAAGGCGGTGCACGTCGGTCGGCTCGGCGTCGTCGCGCGTGGCGAGTTCGTCGAACAGCGCCATCATGCCGCCGCACTCGGCCCAGATCGGCTTGCCGGCCGTGACGTGGTTGGCGAGCGAGAGCCGCAACCGGTCGCTGGCCGACAGCACGGCCGCATGCAGCTCGGGATAGCCGCCGGGCAGCCAGGCTGCGTCGCAGGGCGGCAGCGGTTCGTCGGCCAGCGGCGAGAAGAACGCGAGCCGCGCGCCGAGGGCCTCGAGCACCTCGAGGTTGGCCGGGTAGATGAACGAGAACGCCGTGTCGCGCGCGATGGCGATGGTGCGTCCGGCCAGCAGCGGCGCGACGAGCGCAGCGGCCTCCGGCTCGAAGCGCACCTGTGGCAATTGCTCGGGCGTGCGCTGTCCGAGCGGCGTGGCGGCGAGCACGTCGGCCGCGGCATCGAGCCGCTCCATCGCATCGCCGAGTTCGGCGGCGCCGACCAGCCCCAGGTGGCGCTCGGGGAGTGCGAAGTCGGCGCTGCGCGGCAAGGCACCGAGCCAGTCGCCGGGCTCGCGCAATGCGTCCTTCAGCATGTCGGCGTGGCGCTCGCTGGCCACGCGGTTGGCGAGCACGCCGGCCCAGGGCAGGCCCGGGCGGAAGTTCTGCAGGCCGTAGGCCAGCGCGCCGAAGGTGCCGGTCATGGCCTGGGCGTCGATCACGGCCAGCACCGGCAGGCCCAGGCGCTCGGCCAGCTCGGCTGCGCTGGGCGTGCCGTCGAACAGGCCCATCACGCCTTCGACGATCACCAGGTCGGCCTCGCTCGCGGCGGCATGCAGGCGCGCGCGGCAGTCGGCCTCGCCGGTCATCCACAGGTCGAGCGAATGCACCGGCGCGCCGGTGGCCAGCGCGAGCCAGTGCGGATCGAGGAAGTCGGGCCCGCACTTGAAGGCCCGCACGCGGCGGCCCTGGCGCACGTGCAGCCGCGCCAGCGCAGCGGCGACCGTGGTCTTGCCCTGCCCCGAGGCCGGCGCGGCCACGAGCACCGCGGCGCAGGTGACGGCTGCGCCGGGCGAAGGGCGACGGGTGTTTACTGCGGAGTCCACTTGAGTCCGACGTACGCGGTGCGGCCCCCGGTGGCGTAGAGCCGTGCGAACTGGTAGTCCTTGTCGCCCACATTGTCCACGCGCGCCACGAGGTTCAGGTCGCGCGTGATCTGCTTGCTGGCCGACAGGTTCAGCAGCGTGTAGCCGCCGAGCTTGACGGTGTTGGCCGCGTCGTCGTAGCGCTTGCCCGAGCTTTGGACCTCGGCGCCCAGCGTCCAGCCGGCGATGCGCCAGTCGGCGCCCAGCGTGCCGTGGGCCCGGGCGCGGCGTGCCAGCAGGTGGTCGGTGGCGAGGTCGCGCGGGTCCTGGTAGTCGAGCGAAGCGCGCAGCGTGACGTCGCCGATGCGGTGGCCGCCCGTGAGCGTCACGCCCTGGTAGCGTGCGCGCGCCGTGCTGGCGTAGCAGCCGAACGACGACTGGCAGCCCTTGGCGCTGCCGTCGAACACGATCAGGTTCTGCACCCGGTTGCGGTACAGCACGATGCCGGCCTGCGTGGCGCCGGCCGTGTACTGCAGGCCCAGCTCGACGTTGCGGCTCGATTCGGGCTGCAGGCTCGCCAGGCCGTACTCGCTGAAGCGCTGGTACAGCGTGGGCGCGCGGAACGCGGTGCCGGCCGACACGGTGGCACGCAGGCTCGGCGTGATCGCGTAGCCGTAGGCGGCGCTGCCGGTGGTCTTGCCGCCGAACTCGCTGTCGTCGTCATGGCGCACGTGCAGCTGCAGCGAATGCGGGCCCTTCACATAGCCGTAGCCCAGTGCGGCGGCGTTCTGCGAGCGGTCGCGCGAGAACAGCTTGGCCGAGGTGGTCGGCGCGTTCTCGAGCGCGTCTTCGCGGCGCTCGAGCGTGGCGGTCACCAGGTGCGCGCCGAAACGGAATTCGTTCTGGAACAGGTAGCCGCGCAGGCGGGTTTCGGTGCGATAGAACGAAGGCTGGGTCTTGTAGACGGTCTGCGAATCGGTCGCCTGCAGGCGGGTGCTGTAGATGTCGTTCCACTTGGCCGACCAGGTCAGGCCGGCGGTGCGCAGCTCGTTGGTCGACACGTCGTCGCGGAAGGTGATCGGCGGCTTGGTGCGAAAGCTCACCGAGGGGTCGTAGGCCGCTTCGGTGTTGCTGGTGAGCAAGGTGGCGTCGATGCGCTGGTCGGGCGTGATCTGGAAGCCCAGCTTCAGGTTGCCCGAGGTGCTGCGGTAGCCGTCGCGGTCGGGATTGGTGAAGCCGTCTTTGGAGGGCGTGCGCTTGGCGATCGGCTGGATGTTGAAGCCCTTGCTTTCCTCATGCGCGACGCCGAACGAGTAGTCGAGCAGGCCCGACTTGCCGCTCACGCCGCCTTCGATCCGGCGCAGGCCGTGGCTGCCGAAGCCAATGCCGGCGTAGGGCGACACGCCCTCCTCGCCGCGCTTGGTGAAGAGCTGGATCACGCCGCCCACGGCGTCCGAGCCGTACACCGCAGCGGCCGGGCCGCGCAGCACTTCGATGCGGTCGATCTGCGCGAGCGGAATGCCTTCCCAGCCGGCGCCGCCGGTCGATTGCGAATCGATGCGCACGCCATCGAGGTAGACCGCGGTGAAGCGCGATTCGGCGCCGCGGATGAACACGCTGGTGGCGTTGCCCACGCCGCCGCTGCGCGAGATCTCCATGCCGGGCAGGCGCGCCAGCACGTCGGCCACGCCGGTGGCGCCGCTGCGCTCGATGGTCTTGCGGTCGATGATGGAGACATCGCCCACCAGGTCCGACAGCGCCTGCGGCGTGCGGTTGGCGGTGACGACGGTCTCGTCGAGCGTGGCAGATGCAGCAGCTTGCGCCTGCGCGGCCAGCGGCACCAGGGCCAGGCCGCCGAAGGCCGAGGCCAGGGCGAGCGTCAGCGGCAGGCACGCGGGACGGTTGCGGCGCACGCTGGCGCGGCCGCTGGAGAGGGAAACACAGGAAATCATGGGGTGAACCGAACGAACTTCTATGCCCTGGCCGGCTTCCCCGCCGGCGCCATGGGCGTCATGGCTGCCGATGCGGCAGCCGCCTTGTTGGCCGGTATCCGGGCTGGCAGATCGACCCTTTGCCGCCTTCCCAGGCACCTGTTTCAGGGCGCCCAGTGGCTGGATGGAAAGGGGTGACGCCTTGCGGCGTCGTCTGCTTGACCGTTGCGGGGGCAGCGCAGGCGGCTTCGGCCCCGGGGGACGTCCACTCCTGCTTCCCGTTGAACTGCGCCGTGCGAACCACGCCGCGAGCACCAACGGGCGAGATTTTAGGCCCACGGGGCGGCCACGCCACACCCGGTTTGATCACCGGCGGCGCAGGCCCCAGAATCTCGGCCACGTCCGGCGCGCGCCCGCGCGGTGCGCCAGACCTTCCGAATTCCCGGGAAACTACAATCGCCAACCATGCCCGCCTCCAGCCCCATCGACCAGATCGCCGAGCGTGTGGAACGCCTGCTCGTGCGTCACGAAGAGGTGCAGCGCACCAACGCGCTGCTGCAGGAACAGGTCGATGCGCTCACGCGTGAACGCGACGGCCTGAAGTCGCGGCTCGCCGCGGCCCGCACCCGCCTCGATGCCCTGCTCGAACGGCTGCCGGCCGAACCCCCTTCCGAAGATTCCCATCACGCATGAAGCAGATTGAAGTACAGATCATGGGCCAGAGCTACTTGCTCGGCTGTCCCGACGGCGGCGAAGCGCAACTGCGCGAGGCCGTCGACCGCGTGGACGCGGCCATGTGCAAGATCCGCGACGCAGGCAAGGTGAAGGCACGCGACCGCATCGCCGTGCTCGCCTCGCTGAACCTGGCCTTCGATCTCGCGGCCCAACAGGCCAGTTCTGCCGCTGCTGCCGCCGCACCGGCCCCTGCTGCTGCACCTGCAACGAGCACCGACGAAACCTCCGGTGGCACCGACCCGCAGGCCGCCCAGCTCATTCAGAGACTCGATCAGGCCCTGGCGGGCGATGGACATTTGCTCTGAAGGCAAGCGGCACGACGCAGACGGGGCGTAAAATCCATTTTGTCTGCAGACGTGTCGGGCTTAATATTTCCTTGTTCCAATGCTCTCCGGAGCCGGGCTTGGTACATCGCTTGACGGGCGTGATCATCTCGCGTCAGATGAACCCGAAGTCCTGCTGCCCTCGCCCACCTGAACCCTGGTTCAGGATGCGGGTCCGGCACACCATCTGCAGACACCTTTTCCCGCCACGGCCCCCTGCTTCACCGCACGGGGCCGTTGCTTTTTCAGCCGCTCTTTTTCCCCACACCCCGTGAACTTCACCGCCCTGCTCGACCCGCTCCTGATCGCCGAACTCGCCGCGCTCGGCCTGGGCACCGGTTTCCTCGCGGGCCTCCTGGGCATCGGCGGCGGCATGCTGATGGTGCCGTTCATCACGATCATCATGGGCCAGCGCGGCGTGCCGGCCGACCTGGCGGTGAAGATGGCGATCGCGACCTCGATGGCGACGATCATCTTCACGTCGGTGTCCAGCGTGCGCGCGCACCACAAGCGTGGCGCGGTGCGCTGGGACATCGTGCAGCGCCTGGCCCCCGGCATCGTCATCGGCAGCCTCGCGGGCAGCCTGGGCGTGTTCGCGCTGCTCAAGGGCACGGCGCTGGCCATCTTCTTCGCGCTGTTCGTGGGCTTCTCGGCCACGCAGATGTTCCTCGACAAGAAGCCCAAGCCCACGCGCCAGATGCCGGGCACCGGCGGCCAGCTCGCCGCGGGCGGCACCATCGGCTTCATCTCGGGCCTGGTGGGCGCGGGCGGTGGCTTCATCAGCGTGCCGTTCATGACGTGGTGCAACGTCGCGATCCACAACGCGGTGGCGACCAGCGCGGCGCTGGGCTTTCCCATTGCGGTGGCCAACGTGCTGGGCTATGTGCTCAGCGGCCAGTCGGTGCAGGGCCTGCCGGCCGGCGCCTTCGGCTACATCTGGCTGCCCGCGCTCGTGGTGATCGCGGCCTGCAGCGTGTTCACCGCGCCGCTGGGCGCCAGGGCCGCGCACAGCCTGCCGGTGAAAAAGCTCAAGCGCGTGTTCGCGAGCATCCTGTACCTGCTGGCCGCCTACATGCTCTGGAAGGGCCTGCGGGGCTGAGGCATATCAAACACTCGCTGGCTTTCCTGTGCCATCCTATGTGGCAGTTCTTCACAGTCGTACAAGGAAAGCCATGAAAATCCTCATCGCAGTCGACGGCAGCGCCTACACGCAAAAAGCCCTCAACTACCTGCTCGCCAACCGCGCCATGTTCGTGGACGGCCATGAGCTGGTGGTGGTGAATGTCTGCACCGGCATCTCCGGCCACGTGGCACGACACCTCAGCAAGGAAATCGTCGCTGACTACTACGCCGAGGAAAACGCCAAGGTGCTCGACCCGGTGAAGGCCTGGTTTGCCGAAAAAGGCGTGACCAACTTCACCGCCGATGCGCGCCATGGCCACGCGGCCGAAGAAATCCTCAAGTCGGCCACCGAGTCGAAGGCCGAGCTGATCGTGCTGGGCACGCACGGCCACGGCATCCTGGGCCGCGCGCTGATGGGCTCGGTCGCGACCAAGGTCGTGGCCGAGACCGACATCTCGGTGCTGCTGGTCCAGTAAGAAGACCCGGTCACCCCCGGCGACGGCCGATGCGCCGTGGCCGCGGTCATTGCGGCGAGCGCTGCTGCCGCCATTCGCGCGGCGAACACCCGAAGCGCTCGCGAAACGCGCGGCTGAAATGCGCCGCGTCGTTGAACCCCCTCCCGTACGCGATCTCTCCCACGGGCCGCCCTGCCAGGCGCGGCTCCAGCAGGTCGCGGCTGCATGCGTCGAGCCGGCGCTCCCAGATGTACTGCGAGGGCGTCAGCGGCTCGCTCTTGAACACGCGGTGGATGTGGCTCACCGACATGCCCAGCTGCGCCGCCAGCGTGCCCACCGACAGCGTCGGATCGGCCAGCTGCTCGTCGATGCGCTGCTTCACGCGCCCCAGGTGGTACGCCGTGAGCTTGCTGAGCGCCGGTGCGTGCGCCGCAGGCAGCGTCTGCAGGCCGGCCACGAGGATGTTCTGCACGCCATGGGCCACCGCCAGCGCCGAGGCCGGCTGCAGCGCGTCGAAGTCCTCGCGCAGCGTGCGGATCATGCCCAGCAGCAGGTGCCCCGCGCCCTCGCGCCCTGACACCGTGGTGGCCGTGAGCGCCTCGGTGTCGCGCAGTTCGCTGCGCAGCCGCTCGCCGGGCAGCTTGAGCACGATCTGTTCGAAGGGCCGGTCGAACAACAGCTGGTAGGGCCGCGTGCTGTCGTACAGCGCGAAGTCGCCGGCGCCGAGCACGGCGTCGCGCCCGTCCTGGCGCACCACGCCCTGCCCGCGCGCCTGGATGCTCACGAGAAAACAGTCGTCGCTCGACGCCGCGATGTGGCCCGGCGTGCGCATCACCTTCTGCGCCCGCGAGGTCACGACCGACATGCCGAGGCCGGGCAGTGCGTGCTGGCGGATGCTGCCCTCGAAGTCGCCGCCCTCGCCGGTGCGCACCGCGTCGCATTCGAGCTGCACGTAGACGTTGCAGATCATGTCGGTCCAGTACGCGAGCCGTTGGTCGCGCGGGACGGCATCGGTGCTGAGCAAGGGGGTCATCGGGGTCCTCGGAAGGCCTTCGCAAGGCACATGCAACGCTGGAACAAGAACGCCGCCAATCCGGGTCAAGGCGTTCCGGCGGCGCGAATTTACGCTTCATGCAACCCGCATGCCACCGCGCAAACCCGGTGCGCACAGCGGGGATTTCGTTACGTTCATTGCCCCCTGGAGAACACCCCATGCCGACCACCGTCCACCCCCAACTCCGCGTCGCCGCCGTGCAGGCCGCGCCCGTGTTCCTCGACCTAGACGCCACCATCGACAAGACCATCGACCTCATGGCGCAGGCCGCGAAACAGGGCGTGCAGCTCATCGCCTTTCCCGAGACCTGGGTGCCGGGCTACCCGTGGTGGGTCTGGCTCGATTCGCCGGCCTGGGGCATGCAGTTCGTGCAGCGCTACCACGACAACTCGCTGGTCATCGGCTCGCCCGAGTTCGAACGCCTGCAGGCGGCGGCGCGCCAGCACAAGATCTGGCTCTCGCTCGGCTACAGCGAGAAAGCGGCGGGCAGCCTGTACATCGCGCAGGCGCTGATCGACGACCAGGGCCGCACCGTGCAGACGCGCCGCAAGCTCAAGCCCACGCACGTGGAACGCACCGTGTTCGGCGAAGGCGACGGCGCCGACCTGCACGTGGTCCAGACGCCGCTGGGCAACATCGGCTCGCTGTGCTGCTGGGAACACCTGCAGCCGCTGAGCAAGTACGCGATGTACGCACAGAACGAGCAGATCCACTGCGGTGCATGGCCGAGCTTTTCGCTCTACCGCGGCGCGGCCTACGCGCTGGGCCATGAGGTCAACAACGCCGCGAGCCAGGTGTATGCGGTCGAGGGCGGCTGCTTCGTCATCGCGCCCTGCGCCACGGTGTCGAAGGCCATGAGCGAGCTGATGTGCACCGACGACGGCAAGCGGCAGATGCTGGGCGTCGGCGGCGGGCATGCGCGCATCTACGGCCCGGACGGTTCGCCACTGGGCACGCCGCTGGCCGAAGACGCCGAAGGCCTGGTGGTCGCCGACATCGACCTCGGCATGATCGCGCTCGCCAAGGCGGCGGCCGATCCGAGCGGTCACTATGCGCGGCCCGACGTCACACAGCTGCTGCTGAACAAGACGCGGCGCGCGCCCGTGGTGGTGCAGCTCACGCCGGAGCCCGAGGGCAGCATGCCCGAGCCGGTGCTGGAGTGAACCGGTGGGGATTGCCTTAGGATGCCCGGCCCAACCCAAGGCCGCAAGGCAAGGACCCCGACCATGTGGAGCGATCTCGAAAGCCTCGTCGAAGCCTCGATGCAGGAATGGCAAGTGCCCGGCCTTGCGCTGGCGGTGATACAGGACGGCGAGGTGGCGCTGCTCAAGGGCTACGGCGTGCGCGACACCGACACCGGCCTGTCCGTGACCCCCGACACGCAGTTCCTGCTGTGCTCGATCACCAAGTCGTTCACCGCGGCCGGGCTCGGCCTGCTGGTCGACGAACGCAAGCTCGACTGGGACCGGCCGGTGCGCGAGGTGATTCCCGAATTCCGCCTGCACGATCCGGTGGCGACCGGGCGGCTCACGGTGCGCGACCTGCTGTGCCACCACAGCGGCCTCCCGCGCCACGACTGGATCCACATGCCCGGCGACCTGAGCAACGCGCAGATGCTGGCCGCGCTCAGGCACCTCGCGCCGAACAAGGACCTGCGCGACACCTTCCAGTACTCGAACCTCGGCTACCTCGTGGCGGGCATGATCACCGAGCGCATCAGCGGCCAGCGCTACGAAGACTTCACGACCGAACGCCTGATGAAGCCGCTGGGCATGCAGCACTTCGGCTTTTCCATCGAGGCGCTCGGCGCCGCCGACAACGGGGCCCGCCCGCATGCGATCGACGGCGACGAGCGCCACCGTTCGCCGCTGTCGCCCATCCGTGCCACGCCGGCCGGCGGCATCAACGCCTCGGTGGCCGACCTGGCGAAGTGGGCGCGCTTCCTGCTCGACGGCAAGGCGGACGGCCGCCAGCTGCTTTCGCCGCAGGCGCTGCGCGAGATGACGACGCCGCGCGTGCACATGGGCCGCTCCGAACACGCCGAGATCGGCGATTCGCACTACGGGCTCGGTCTCTTCTGCGAGCAGTACCGCGGCGATCGCACGATCGCGCATTCGGGCTCGTGGACCGGCTGGAGCACGCTCATGACGCTGCTGCCCGAACGCCGCGCAGGCGTCGTGGTGCTGACCAACCGCACGCCGGGCGGCGCCACGCCCATCCTCACCTTCGCGGCGCTCGACCGGCTCAGCGGCCGTGACCCCATCGACTGGTTCGGCCGGCTCGCCCCCAAGCGCAAGCAGGCCGTCGAGCAGCAGAAGCTCGACAAGAAGGCCAGCGCGGACGTTCGCCACAGCGACACCCGGCCGAGCCACCCGCTCGAAGACTACGTTGGCGACTATGAGCACCCGGCGTATGGACGCATCCACATCGAACAGCGCGCGGACGGGCTTGCGTGGCGCTGGCGCGGCACCGAGGACCTGCTCCAGCACCGCCACTACGACGTCTTCGTCACCCCCGACCGGCCGACGATCATGCATCCGAGCGACCGCACCCTCACCTTTCGCTATGACCGGCAGGGCCACATCGACCGCGTCGAAGTGCCCCTCGAGCAGATGGTGGACGACATCGTGTTCCGCCGCGTCGCGGCCGGCGAGGTGCTCGACCCCGCATTCCGCCGGCTGTGCGCCGGCGACTACCTGCATGCGGGGCGCGTGATCGAGATCCGGCTCGACGCCGGCGACCAGCTCAGCATGACGATCCCGGGCCAGCCGACCTACCGGCTGCTGCCGGCCGGCGGGCGCCGTTTTCATGTCGAAACGCTCGACGGCTTCGGCGTGGAGTTCCGCCGGCCTTCACCGGAGGCGGTGGACGCGCTGGTCTTTCACGAGCCGCGCATCACGGCCCTCGCGCCGAGGATCGCGAAGACCTAGGCGAACAGCCCCTTGTGCTCCGCACGCAGCAACGCCTTCTGCACCTTGCCCATCGTGTTGCGCGGCAGTTCCGGCACGACGAAGCAGCGCTTCGGGATCTTGAAGTTCGCCAGCTTGGCCTTGAGCTCGGCCACGATGGCGTCGGCGTCGATCGTGGCGCCGCCCTTGGGGATCACGATGGCCACGCCCACCTCGCCGAAGTCGGGGTGCGGCACGCCGATGACGGCGCTTTCGGCCACGCCGGCCATCTCGTTGATGTAGCCCTCGATCTCGGCCGGGTAGACGTTGTAGCCGCCGCTGATGATCAAATCTTTGCTGCGCCCGACGATGGTGATGTAGCCGCGCGCATCGATCTTGCCCACGTCGCCGGTCTTGAAGAAACCGTCGGCGGTGAACTCTTCCTTCGTCTTCTCGGGCATGCGCCAGTAGCCGGCGAACACGTTGGGGCCCTTGACCTGGATGCCGCCGATTTCGTCGACCGGCAGGTCCTTGCCCTCGTCGTCGCGCACGCGCAGCTGCACGCCGGGCAATGCGAAGCCCACGGTGCCGCCACGGCGCTCGCCCTTCTTGGCGTCATACGGGTTGGACGTGAGCATGGCGGTCTCGCTCATGCCGTAGCGTTCCAGGATGGTGTGGCCGGTGCGCTCGCGCCATTCGTCGAAGGTCTCGATGAGCAGCGGCGCCGAGCCCGCGACGAACAGGCGCATGGTGCGCACCGCCTCGCGCGTGAGGCCCGGCTCCGCCAGCAGGCGCACGTAGAGCGTGGGCACGCCCATGAACACGGTGGCCTCGGGCAGCTTGGCGACGATGCGCTTGGGGTCGAACTTCGAGAACCACAGGATCTTGCTGCCATTGAGCAGCGCACCGTGCAGCGCCACGAACAGGCCGTGCACGTGGAAGATCGGCAACGCGTGAATCAGCACGTCGCCCTTCGTCCAGCCCCAGTAGTCCTTGAGCACTTCGGCGTTCGACAGCAGGTTGCGGTGCGTGAGCATCGCGCCCTTGCTGCGGCCGGTGGTGCCGCTGGTGTACAGGATGGCGGCGAGGTCGTCGGGCTTCTTGATCGCCACGGTGTGCCGATCGCTGCAGCGCGCCGCCGCGTCGAGCAGCGTGCCGGTGCGGTCGTCGTCCAGCGTGAACACATGGCGCGTGCCGGCCGCTTCGGCGATGGGGCGCACCCAGGCCGCGTTGCGACCGGTGCACACGACCACGGCGGGCTCGGCGTTGCCGATGAAGTACTCGATCTCGGCGCTCTGGTAGGCCGTGTTGAGCGGCAGGAACACGTAGCCCGCGCGCAGGGTCGCGAGGTACAGCAGCATGGCTTCGACCGATTTCTCGACCTGCACGGCGACGCGCGCGCCCTTCTCGAGCTTCAGGCCGTCGAGCAGGTTGGCGATCATCGCGCTGGCGCGGTCGAGGTCGCGCCACGAATAGTGCAGGCCGTTGTCGGTCTCGACCGCGATGGCGTCGAGGTCGGCGGGAAAGGCGGCGCGCAAGGCGGCGAACAGGTTGGCGTTGGGGGAGGACTTCGTCTTCATCATCTTCGTCATCATCGAACGGCAGGCTCAGGAAGAGCGGAAATTCGGAGGGCGCTTGCCCAGGAAGGCATCGATGCCCTCGCGGTGCTCGGCGGTGTCGGCATAGTCGTACGCGGTGGCCAGCAGCTGCTGCGCCGCCTCGCCGCCGCGCTTGAGCGCAGTGAAGGTGGCCTTGTGCAGGCGCGCGGCCTGGGGCGACAGCGCCGCGATGCGCGCGGCATGCGCTTGCGCTGCACCCGGCACTTCGGCGTCGGGCAGCACGTGCAGCAGAAAGCCCGCGTCGTACAGCCGCTGCGCACCGTGCACGCCGGCGGCCAGCAGCATGTCGCGCGCCAGCACGTCGCCGATCGCGCCATGCACCAGCGCGGCTTCGCGCGGCGCCATCGGAAAGCCCAGCTTCGCGATGGGTGCGCCGAACTTCGCCGACGCACCGGCCAGGCGGATGTCGCAGCAACTCGCCATCTCGACGCCGGCGCCCATGCAGGCGCCTTCGATCTGCGCCACCAGCGGCAGCGGGCAGTCGAGCATCGCCTGCAGCGCGGCCCAGACTTCGTTCTCGTGGAATTCGCGCAGGCTCGCTTCCTCGAAACGGAACGAGGGGTACTCGGAGATGTCGCCGCCCGCGCAGAAGGCACCGCCCTCCCCGCGCACGACGACGCAGCGCAGGGCGGTGTCGCCGTGCAGGTCGTCGAACACCGCGCGCAGCGCGCGCCACATGGCGCGCGTCATCGCATTGAGACGCCCCGGGTTCGACAGCGTGACGAGCGCCACGGCGCCTTCGCGGCGCAGCGAAACCTGCCGATCGGTCATTCGAGCTTGGCGCCCGAGGCCTTCACGACGGCGGCCCAGCGCTTGATCTCGGCGTTGACGAAGCGGCCGTAGGCGGCGGTGGTGACGTTCGGGATCTCGGAGCCGTTCTGGGCCCAGATGGCCTTCAGCTCGTCGGTGCCCAGCGCCTTCTTCATCGTGTCGATGATCTGCGTCTGCGCTTCGGCCGGCGTGCCCTTGGGCGCCCACAGGCCATACCAGGTGGTGACGGTGTAGTCGGGCAGCCCGACCTCGGCGGCGCAGGGCACGTCGGGGAACGCGGGGTTGCGCTTGGCGCCGGCGACCATGAGCGCCTTGATGCGGCCGCCCTTGATGTGCTGCGCCGAAGAACCCAGGCCGTCGAACATCAGGTCGACGTTGCCCGCGATCAGGTCGGACAGCGCCGGGCCCGCGCCGCGGTACGGAATGTGGGTGATGAAGGTGCCGGTCTGCAGCTTGAACAGCTCGCCCGCGAGGTGGTGCGAGGTGCCCGAGCCGGCCGAGCCGTAGTTGAGCTTGCCGGGGTTGCGCTTGGCGGTGGCAATGAGCTCCTGGATGGTCGCGGCCTGCACCCGCTTCGGGTTGACCACCACCACCTGCGGCACGTTGGCCAGCAGCATCAGGGGCACGAAGTCTTTCTCGAGGTCGTAGTCGAGCTTGGGGTAGATCGACGGCGCGATCGCGTGGTGCACGGCGCCCATGAAGAGCGCGTAGCCGTCGGCCGGCAGCTTGGCCGCGATGCTCGCGCCCACGGTGCCGCCCGCGCCGCCGCGGTTGTCGATGACCAGCGTCTGGCCCGCCGCGCGGGAGAACTGGGCCGACAGCGGGCGCGCGAAGGCGTCGGTGCCTCCGCCGGCCGGGAACGGCACCACCATGGTCACCGGCTTGGTCGGCCAGCCTTGGGCGCGCGCACCGCCGCACAGGGCCACGGCCCCGGCTGCTGCGGCGACGCGCAGCACATCGCGTCGTTGAAAACTCTGTTGCTTCATCTGTCTCGTCTCCTGTCGTCGTCGTTGTAGATGTTGCCGCCCTCCGGCGGTCAAGGTGCGGGCCGCAGCGCTGCCGCGGCGAAGCGAACGGACTCAGCCTTTTTTGAGGAACAGGCCTTCGATGTCTCCCGAAACCGCGATCTTGCCTTCGGCCAGCCAGCCGCGATGCCGGTCCAGGCGCTTGAGGTCGTACAGGTAGTTGACCATGAGGCCGTACGACTGCTTGAGCCCCTTGGCCGACGGGTCGCCGGCCCAGTTGAGCCGTTCGACGCGCGCGCCGTTGCCCAGGTGGAAGCGCGCCACCGGGTCGGCCGGCGTGCCGTCGACCAGCGTGCGGCCCAGGTACTCGGCGGTGGCCTGCAGCAGCCATTGGCGCAGCGGCGATTTCGCGTCGAATTCTGTTGCTGCATCAACCGCGGCCAGCAGGCGCTCGGCCGTGGGCGGCACCGAGCCGACGAGGCGGCCGAGTTCGGCTTCGCGCTTCTCGTCCAGGCGCGGCAGCAGTTCGGCGGCGTTCTTGGCGAGCCACGCGCGCAGGCCCGGAATGGGCGACAGCGTGGCGAAGGTCTTCAGGCGCGGCAGCTCGTCCTGCAGGGTCTCGACCACGCGCTTGATGAGCGAGTCGCCGAAGCTCACGCCGCGCAAGCCGGTTTGCGTGTTGCTGATCGAATAGAAGATCGCGGTGGTCGCCTTGGCCGGCTGCACCGGCACGGCGGCCTCGTCGAGCAGCGGCATGATGCCTTCGCTGATGCGGTCGACCAGCGCCACCTCGACGAAGATGAGCGGCTCGTTCGGCAGGCGCGGATGGAAGAAGCCGTAGCAGCGGCGGTCGCTGTCATCGAGCCGGTTCTTCACGTCGGACCAGCTCTTGATGTCGTGCACCGCCTCGTAGCGGATGAGCTTCTCGATCAGCGAGGCCGGCGAGTTCCAGTCGATGCGGCGCAGCTCGAGAAAAGCCACGTCGAACCAGGTGGAAAACAGGTGCTCCAGCTCGGCCTCGAGCGCGAGCAGGCGCTTGTCGGACTTCAGGCACGGCAGCAGGTCGGCGCGCAGGTCGACCAAAAAGCGCATGCCGCCGGGCTCGACCGCGAAGCGCTGCAGCAGCCGCATGCGCGGCGACACCAGCGCGCGGCGCAGGCGCAGCTCGGCCTGCCCTTCGTCGGGCGTGCCGACGGCGCTCTGGTGCTGATCGCGCGCGCTCTTGAGCTTGCCCGCGTCGGCGGCGAAATGCTCGCTCATGAGCGCCCAGTAGTCGCGGCGCTCTTCGGGCGAGGCGCCGGCGTAGGCCTGCGCGATGGCATGGGCGCGGCGGCCGCCCTCGACCTCGCTCACGCGCGGATCGATCACGGCCTGCAGCTCGGCCAGCACGCGGCGCAGCGTGCGCGGCGACAGCGCCTCGTCGGCCTTGCGCAGCGTGGCCTGCAACCGCTCGGCGGTGGTGCGGGCGCTGGGCTTGGGCGTGTGGCGGGCCGGGCCTTTCGTGGCGCCGTTGCTCGCCACGGGAACCTTGGACGATTCGCCCATGCGCAGGCGCGCCTGGAACCACTCGGTCGCACTCATCGATCTGCTCCTGTGCCGTTGGCTGTGTCGGTGCTGATGCGTGTCACGGCATCACCCGGGATTTCTGCTGTTGCATGACTTCGCGCAGCGCCTCGCGCTGGCGCGTCATGTGGGTGCGCATGGCGGCGTCGGCGCCTTCGCTGTCGCGCGCCTTGAGCGCCGCGAACACGGCCAGGTGCTCCGACAGGCTCTGGTCGAGCCGCCCCGGCGCGTGCAGCTGCTGCAGCCGCGCGAGCTTCAGGATCTTGCGCAAGTCGCCGATCACCTGGGCCAGCCACTTGTTGTCGGCGAGCTTGATGATCGCCTCGTGAATGATGTGGTTGGTGGCGTAGTAGTCGTTGATGCGCCGCGCCTTGGCGTGGCGCACCAGGCGCTCGTGCAGCGCGTCGAGCTCGTTCAGCTCGGCGTCGCTGGCGTTGCGCGCGGCCTCGTAGGCGCAGCGGCCTTCGAGCAGCGCGATGACCGGAAAGATTTCGTCGAGGTCGCGCTCGGTCACCTCGTTCACGAAGCAGCCGCGGCGCGGCTCGTGGCGCAGCAGGCCTTCGGCGGTGAGCACCTTCAGCGCCTCGCGCAGCGGCGTGCGCGAGATCGACAGCCGCTCGCACAGGGCCACCTCGTCCACGAAGCTGCCGGGCGACAGCGTGCCGTCGAAGATCTGCTCGCGCAGTGTGGCGGCGACTTCGTCGTGAAGGGAATTGGGGACCAGGCGCATGCGTGAAGGACTCGGAAAGTCGGCGGGCGTTTCGCGTAATTTCCTGTAATTACGCATAATTGTGAGTGCATGGTTAACGCAATGCAAGGGCCGCGCCCTGCCCTTGCGGCCCGGAATTACCCTGAGACCGACGAAAAAAAGCGGCGCCCACCCGAAGGTGCTGCGCCGCGTTGTGCGGGGGTCTGAAAGATCAGGCGCGCGCGGTGCTGCCGGTCTTGCCGGCGCGGCCGAACCAGATCCACAGCGCGATGCCGCCGATCACCATCGGCACGCTGAGCCACTGGCCCTGGCTCAGGCTGAGCGCGCGCAGGCCCAGGAAATCGTCGGGCTCGCGGAAGTACTCGGCCACGAAGCGCAGCACGCCATAGCCGATGAGGAACACGGCGGCCACCTGCCCCTGCTTGCGCTCCTTGCGCGCATAGAGCCACATCACGACGAACAGCAGCAGCCCTTCGAGCAGGAACTGGTAGACCTGCGACGGGTGGCGCGGCAGCATCGAACCGCTTTGCGGGAACACCATGCCCCACGGCAGCTCGGGGCTGCTGAAGCGGCCCCACAGCTCGCCGTTGATGAAGTTGCCCACGCGGCCCGCGGCCAGGCCGGTCGGCACGCAAGGCGCGACGAAGTCCATCACCTGCCAGAACGGCCGCGCACGCGAACGCGAGAACCACACCATGGCGCCGATCACGCCGAGCAGGCCGCCATGGAAGCTCATGCCGCCCTGCCACACGTACAGGATCTCGAGCGGGTGCGTGAGGTAGTACTCGGGCTTGTAGAACAGGCAGTAGCCGAGCCGGCCGCCGACGATCACGCCCATGACGCCCAGGAACAGGATGTCCTCGATGTCCTTGCGTTGCCACACGCCGGCCGTGGCCAGCGAGCGGAACGGCTCGTGGTGCAGGCGGCGCGTGCCCAGGAAATAAAACAGCGCGAAGGCCGCCAGGTAGGTCAGGCCGTACCAATGGATGGCCACCGGCCCCAGCTGCAAGGCGATGGGATTGATCTGCGGATACATGAGCATCCGACGATTGTGCCGTGGCGCAATGACGCCGCGGCCGCGGGGGCATTCAGGGCAATGTCAGCGCCCGAACTTCCACCACAGCACCCCCGCCACCAGGGCCGGCACCGCGAAGATGAACAGGAAGATCGGCAGCTCCTCGGCCACCGAGTACCCGGCCTTGAGCACGCCCACGGCCATGTTGATGCCCGCGCCGACGAACCACGCCGGAATGAACCACTTGGCCGCCGCGGCCAGCGCCATCGTCGAGCCGTCGCCCATGAAGCGGCCGGCCAGAAGAAACACCACCAGCAGCGCGAAGCCGCCTCCCATCACCATGACTGTGTGCATCTGCGTTGTCCTCCTGAGCGCATCTTGCCGGATATCGGCGCTTCAGCGCGTGGTGTAGCCACCGTTGGCGAAGATGGTCTGGCCCGTGATCCACCAGCCTTCGGTGACCAGGAAGCGCACGATGGGCGCGATGTCCTCGATGTCGGTGAGGCCCTTCTTCGAGTACTTGCTGAGCGCGGCGGCGCTGCTGTGGTACGCCACGGCCTCGGGGCTTTCCTGGCCGTAGAAGAACGGCGTGTCCATCGGGCCCGGGCCGATGGCGTTCACCGAGATGCCGCGGTCGCCGAACTCCTTGGAGGCCGCGCGCGTGTAGTGCTCCACCGCCGCCTTGGCCGCCGGGTAGATGGCATAGAACGGCGTGTAGGCCGCCAGCAGCGAGCTCACCAGCGTCACGATGCTGCCGCCGTCGGCCATGGTGCGGCCGGCCTGCTGGATGAAGAAGAAGGCCGCCTTGGCGTTGGCGTCGAAGCTCTTGTCGTAGTCGGCTTCGGTGATGTCCAGGATCGGCTTCTTGATCACCACGCCCGCCGTGTTGATCGCCAGGTCGACCTGGCCGAAGTGCTTCACGGCCTGGTCGAACAGCTTCACGTTGTTCTCGACCACCGCGAGGTCGCCCTGCACCAGCAACGTGTCGGCGCCCTTGGCCTTCAGCGCGGCGGCGGTCTGCTCGGCCTCGGCGCGCGAACCGTCGCTGTTGTAGTGGATGGCGATGCCGCGGGCGCCGCCGTCGACCAGCTGGTGGGCGATGAGGGCACCGAGGTTCTTGCCACCGCCGGCGATGACGGCGACCTTGTTCGTGAGCGTGCGTGCGGACATGGATGGATTCCTCTGAATGAGTGAAAGACCCGGGACGGGATGTGTGACGAGCCGCCAGTCTATTGATCGCCAAGTTGCAGATAAATCATTCATTCAAGGCTAGACTGTTCTGAAAACCACGAACAATCAGCCCCGCCGCCATGGACCGCATCGAACTCCTCCAGGTCTTCCTGCGCGTGGCCGAAACCGGCAGCTTCACGCGCGCCGCCGACCGGCTGGCGCTGCCGCGCGCCACCATCTCGACCGCCATCCAGCAGCTCGAGGCGCGCCTGGGCTCGCGCCTGCTGCACCGCACCACGCGCCGCGTCGGCCTCACGCCCGACGGCGAGGTGCTGCTCGAACGGGCGCGCGCTTTGGTGGCCGACATGGAAGACATGGAGCAGCAGTTCCAGCCCGCGCACAGCAGCGTGAGCGGCCGGCTCAAGGTCGACGTGCCCAGCCGCATCGCGCGGCTGCTGATCGCACCGGCGCTGCCGGACTTCTTTGCGCACCACCCGGCGGTCGAACTGGAACTCGGTTCCAGCGACCGCGCGGTCGACCTCGTGCTCGAAGGCGTGGACTGCGCCCTGCGCGTCGGCCCGCTCGCCAGCAGCAGCCTCGTGGCCCGGCCGCTGGGGCACTTCACGCTCATCAACTGCGCCAGCCCCGCCTACCTCGCGCGCCACGGCACGCCGCGCACGACGGCCGACCTGCCGCAGCACATGGCTCTTAACTACGCCTCGCCGACCAGTGGCCGCGCCGCGCCCTGGGAATGGCAGCTGCGCGACGGCGAGACCCAGACGCTGCGCCTGCGCAGCCAGGTGGCGGCGAACAACGCCGAGACCTACATCGCCTGCGCACTGGCGGGGCTGGGGCTGATCCAGATCCCGGCCTACGACGTGCGCGAGCACCTCGCGGCCGGCGAGCTGGTGGAAGTGCTGCCCGACGCACGCGCCGAGCCGCTGCCGGTGCATCTCGTCTACCCGCACCGACGCAATCTGTCGCGGCGGGTGCAGGCCTTCGCGGGCTGGCTCGACGCCCTGCTGGCGGCCTCGCTCGATGCGCCCTCACCCGCCGGCCGGGCGGCACGCAGCGCCTGAGCCTTACGCCGGCACGCGCCCCGCCCGCTCGCGCACGAAGGCCACGAAGCGTGCCAGCGCCGGGTGCGAGGCCTGCGCGGGCCACACGAGGCTGGTCTCGCACACCGGCAGCGTCACGCGCCGGCGCCCCACCCCCTTGAACTCGTGGACCTGCCGGTAGACCACGCCCGCGCGCCGGAACTGCATCACGCTGTGCGGCACCCAGGCCGCGCCGATGCCGCCCGACACGAGGTTGACGATGGTCTGCATCTGGATCGCCTCCTGCGCCACCTGCGGCGTGCGCCCGGCCGCGTGGTAGAGGTCGAAGATCGCGTCGTGCAGCGAGGGCACGATGCGGCGCGGAAAGATCACCAGCGGCTCGTCCAGCACCTCGGCCAGCGGCACGGGCCGCGCCTCGGCCAGCCGGTGCTGGGCGGGCAGCGCGAGCACCAGCGGCTCCACCTCGACCGGCAGGCAGGCCAGCCCCGGCGGCGCGGCGCCCGGCGAATGCAGCATCAGGCCGGCATCGATCTCGCCGCGCGCGAAGGCTTCGAGCTGCACGTCGCCGGTGGCCTCGACCAGTTCGAGCGCCACCTCGGGGCACAGCACGCGGAACTCGCGCACCCAGGCCGGCAGCTGTTCGAAGCCGACCGTCGAAACAAAGGCGATGCGCACGCGCCCCACCTGCCCTGCCGCCGCCGCACGCGCACGCGCCGGCAGCGCCTGGGCGCGCGCCAGCAGCTCGCGCACGTCGGGCAGCAGCGCTTCGCCGGCCGGCGTGAGCGCCACGCGCCTTCGGGTGCGATCGAACAGCACCACGCCCAGCGTCTTTTCGAGCTGGGCAATGGCCTGCGTGACCGGCGGCTGCGTCATGTGCAGGCGCAGGGCGGCGCGACCGAAGTGCAGTTCTTCGGCCACGGCCACGAACTGGCGCCAGGCGCGCAGGTCGATGAGGGCTTCATTCATACGCTGAGCATATCAATCCACGCTTCAAATTGGATTGGAACCAATCAATCAGAAGTCCGATACTTGGCGCTTCCCCTCACGATCTCCCCACGACAGAAGAGACACCATGGACACCAAGACCATCCAGATCAATCGCCGCAGCGCGAACATCACCGAAGGCAAGAGCCGCGCCCCCAACCGCTCGATGTTCTACGCCATGGGCTACGAGGAAGGCGACTTCAAGAAGCCGATGGTCGGCGTCGCCAACGGCCACAGCACCATCACGCCCTGCAACTCGGGCCTGCAGAAGCTGGCCGACGCGGCCATCGCGGGCATCGAGGAAGCCGGCGGCAACGCGCAGGTGTTCGGCACGCCCACCATCTCCGACGGCATGGCCATGGGCACCGAAGGCATGAAGTACTCGCTGGTGAGCCGCGAAGTCATCTCCGACTGCATCGAGACCTGCGTCGGTGGCCAGTGGATGGACGGCGTGCTGGTGGTCGGCGGCTGCGACAAGAACATGCCCGGCGGCCTCATGGGCATGCTGCGCGCCAACGTGCCCGCCATCTACGTGTACGGCGGCACCATCCTGCCGGGCCGCTACAAGGGCCAGGACCTGAACATCGTCAGCGTGTTCGAAGCCGTGGGCCAGAACGCCGCCGGCAACATGAGCGACGAAGACCTGCACGAGATCGAGAAGCGTGCCATTCCCGGCACCGGCTCGTGCGGCGGCATGTACACGGCCAACACCATGTCGAGCGCGTTCGAGGCGCTGGGCATCTCGCTGCCCTACTCGTCGACCATGGCGAACCCGCACGACGAAAAGGCCAACTCGGCCAAGGAATCGGCCAAGGTGCTGATCGAGGCGATCAAGAAGGACCTGAAGCCGCGCGACATCGTGACCAAGAAGGCCATCGAGAACGCCGTGGCGGTCATCATGGCCACCGGCGGTTCGACCAACGCGGTGCTGCACTTCCTGGCCATCGCGCACACGGCCGGTGTGGACTGGACCATCGACGACTTCGAGCGCATGCGCAAGAAGGTGCCCGTGATCTGCGACCTGAAGCCCTCGGGCAAGTACCTCGCGGTCGACCTGCACCAGGCCGGCGGCATTCCGCAAGTGATGAAGGTGCTGCTCAAGGCCGGCCTGCTGCACGGCGACTGCATCACCATCAGCGGTCAGACCATCGAAGAAGTGCTCAAGGACGTGCCCGACGTGCCGCGCGCCGACCAGGACGTGATCCGCCCCATCGACAAGCCGATGTACGACGAAGGCCACCTGGCCATCCTGAAGGGCAACCTGTCGCCCGAAGGCGCAGTCGCCAAGATCACCGGCCTGAAGAACCCGGTCATCACCGGCCCGGCGCGCGTGTTCGACGACGAGCAGTCGGCGCTGCAGGCCATCCTGGCCGGCAAGATCGTGGCCGGCGACGTGATGGTTCTGCGCTACCTCGGTCCCAAGGGCGGCCCGGGCATGCCGGAAATGCTGGCCCCCACGGGCGCACTGATCGGTGCCGGCCTGGGCGAAAGCGTCGGCCTCATCACCGACGGCCGCTTCTCGGGCGGCACCTGGGGCATGGTGGTCGGCCACGTCGCGCCCGAAGCGGCGGCCGGCGGCACCATCGCGTTCGTCAACGAAGGCGACTCGATCACCATCGACGCGCACAAGCTGGTGCTCGAACTGAACGTGCCCGAAGCCGAGCTGGCCAAGCGCCGCGAAGGCTGGACGCCGCCGGCCCCGCGCTACACGCGCGGCGTGCAGGCCAAGTTCGCGTTCAACGCCTCGAGCGCGAGCTCGGGCGCGGTGCTCGACAAGTTCTAAGACGGCATCAGCCCATCATCCACGCGCCGTAGCCGAAGGCGACAAAGCCTAGACCTACGATCGCGAAGATGGCCCGGGCTTCGAAATCCATCGCCGGGGGAAAGCTCTGCACGACGAAGTGCAGCAGCGCCCCCGCGCCGATGGTGAGAAAACCCGCACCGAACTGCTTCATCGCACTGTCGTCGGGATAGAGAAACACCAGCGCGAAGCCGGCCAGGAACACCACGTTCGCCAGCACCGTGCCGCGCGTGCGCCATTTCTTCTGCGTGGGCGTCGGTTCGCGCACCGGCGCCGGCCGGCCCCTGCGGCCTTCCTTGAGCGCCATGCCGGTGAAGAACAGGCCGAACATCGTCGGGAAGCCGCCGAAGAGGCCCAGCCCCCAGACGATGCCCCACATGTTCTGGAAGTCGGCCACCAGGGCCTGGGCCGGGTCGGCGGTGCTGTAGCGCACCTCGACCGCATCGCCCCACTCCTTGTCCGACAGGCTGCCGCCCAGGCCTTTAACGCGGCGCTTCTGCCCGTCGGCGGCGGTGTATTCGACGACAGGCGCGCGCGTGGTGGTGACGTAGCCCTTGCTGTCCTTGCTGCGCTCTTCCACGAACTCGACCAGGCTGCCCTGCGTGCTGACCGTGCCCGCGATCGACTGGTAGCGCTGCCAGCCCACCGTGACCGCGCCGTACAGGCCGGCGCAGCCGATCAGCAAGGCGCCGACGCCGGCGCCCCAGAAGAAGCTCTTGAAACGCCCGACCAGCGCGCCGACGGCCGGCCCGACCAGCAGCGACAGCCCGAAGACGAGCAAGGCGTGGGTGGCGGCTTCGTCGTCCATGGCGCGCGTCCTGTCGGCATGCGGCGCGGGTGACGAGGCCGCGGGGTCAGCGGCGCGGGCGCTGTTGCCCGTTGCTGGTGCGAAGGCCCATGTTGGTCTTATGGCGATCGATGCGCGCCTGCTTGCGCCGCTCTTCGCGCTCGATGACCTTGCGCTTGGTGTAGCCCGACGAATCGGCCCAGGCCCACCATGCCAGCGCCAGCGCGAACGGGCTCAGCACGATCCACCAGCTCCAGCCGGCGACCATGCCCACTTCGAAATATTTGAGGGCTATACCAAGCAGGCCCAAGAGCAGAAACCACATCGCGAATACCCTCCGAGTTGGTCGGTATCGCCGCCGGTGCGTGTGCACCGCGCTACCTACAATCGCGTTGATCGAATGTAACTCAGCCCTTACGAAAACAGCCCCATGAAAAGAACGATGTTGATGGCAGCCCTGGGCCTCGGTCTCGCGGCGCCCGCCTTTGCCGACCTGGCCCTTGCCACGTCGAAGAACTGCATGAGCTGCCACGCGGTCGAACGCAAGGTGCTCGGGCCGTCGTTCAAGGACATCGCGGCCAAGTACAAGGACGACAAGGGTGCGGCCAACACGCTGGCCACCAAGATCATCAAGGGCGGCTCGGGCGTGTGGGGCCCGGTGCCGATGCCGGCCAACAACCAGGTCAGCGAAGCCGATGCGAAGAAGCTCGCGGCCTGGGTGTTGTCGACGAAGTAATCAGAGAAACGAAGCGCGCGACACGCCCGGTCAGATGCTCGGGTTGATGTCGCTGGGCAGCGGGCGGCGCTCGATGCGGTCCTCGAGCTGCCCGATGTGCGCGGCCACCGTGTTGTCGGTCTGGTCCGAACGCAGCTTGACCGCGCTTTCCAGCTGATCCATGCGCGCCAGCAGCGCCGTGTGCCGGTCGGCGTTGTGCGACATGTGCTGCTTCTCCTGCGCTTCCAGGAAGTTGCGCAGCTCGGTGAAGCGCGAGGCCTCGGCCTTGTCGGCGAGGTCGCGCTGGGTCTGCATTTCCTTCGTGTGGCGCTTGGTCTCCAGCAGCACCGAGCTGTGCAGGTACAGCACGTACACGAGGAAGAAGGCCGCGAGCACGGCCGTGAGCCCCAGCATGATCAGCCCCAGCGGCGCCGACACGCTCATGAAGCCGAGCCACACGTCAGTGGGTGCGGACAACGTGCCCCAGTTCAGCGCGGCAAGCCCCGCGATGAGCAGCACGATGACAAAAAGAAAAGCGGATCTCACGCCCATGTGGCGCCTCCTTGCAAACAACCGATCACGATGACAAAGACCGCGCGCCTGTCATGGCACGCGGTGACGACATCGGTTTTACCTCAGCCAGGAGGCCGCTTTGGTGCACATGGCCGCACAAACGGCCATGTCCTACACCTCTGTACAGCGCGTTCGTGACAACTGTTCCGGATTGGCCGGATTCGGCCAACCCAGGGTTCAGTTCGTCTCGGACAACTGGTCGAGGATCGCCGGGTTCTCGAGCGTCGACGTGTCCTGCGTGATCGCCTCGCCCTTGGCAATGCTGCGCAGCAGGCGCCGCATGATCTTGCCGCTGCGCGTCTTGGGCAGGTTGTCGCCGAAGCGGATGTCCTTGGGCTTGGCGATGGGGCCGATTTCCTTGGCGACCCAGGCACGCAGCTCATTCGCGATCTGCTTGGCTTCTTCGCCGGTCGGGCGCGCGCGCTTGAGCACGACGAAGGCGCACACGGCCTCGCCCGTCACGTCGTCGGGACGCCCCACCACCGCGGCTTCGGCCACGAGGTCGGTCTTGGACACCAGCGCCGATTCGATCTCCATCGTGCCCAGGCGGTGGCCCGACACGTTGAGCACGTCGTCAATGCGGCCCGTGATGCGGAAGTAGCCGCGGTCGGCACTGCGCACCGCGCCGTCGCCGGCGAGGTAAATCGTGCCGCCCATCTCTTCGGGGAAGTAGCTCTTCTTGAAGCGCTCGGGGTCGTTCCAGATCGTGCGGATCATCGAGGGCCAGGGTCGCTTGATGACCAGCATGCCGCCCGCGCCGTTGGGCAGGTCCTTGCCCGTCTCGTCGACGATGGCGGCCATGATGCCTGGCAGCGGCAAGGTGCACGAGCCCGGCACCAGCGGCGTGGCGCCCGGCAGCGGCGTGATGACGTGGCCGCCCGTTTCGGTCTGCCAGAAGGTGTCGACGATCGGGCAGCGCTCGCCGCCGATGTTCCGGTGGTACCACATCCACGCTTCGGGATTGATCGGCTCGCCGACCGAGCCGAGGATGCGCAGGCTGGTCAGGTCCCAGTTCTTCGGGTGCACCTTCTCGTCGCCTTCGGCCGCCTTGATGAGCGAGCGGATGGCGGTGGGCGCGGTATAGAAGATCGAGACCTTGTGCTTCTGGATCATTTCCCAGAAGCGGCCCGCATGCGGGAAGGTGGGGATGCCTTCGAACACGACCTGCGTGGCGCCGGCCGCGAGTGGGCCGTAGGCAACGTAGGTGTGGCCGGTGATCCAGCCGATGTCGGCGGTGCACCAGAACAGGTCTTCGGGGCGGATGTCGAAGGTCCAGTCCATCGTGAGCTTGGCCCACAGCAGGTAGCCGCCGGTGGCGTGCTGCACGCCCTTGGGCTTGCCGGTGGAGCCCGAGGTGTAGAGGATGAACAGCGGGTGCTCGGCATTGACCGGCACGGGCGCGCACTCGGTGCTCTGCCCGGCCAGCGCTTCGGTGAAGGTCTTGTCGCGGCCCTCGACGCGGTTCCACGCGCTGGACGTGCGCTCGTACACGAGCACGGTCTTGAGCGTGTCGCAGCCGCCCAGCGCGATGCCGTCGTCCACGATGGCTTTGAGCGGCAGTTCCTTGCCGCCGCGCAGCTGGTAGTTGGCGGTGATGACGGCCACGGCGCCCGCGTCGATGATGCGTTCCTGCAGCGCCTTGGCCGAGAAGCCGCCGAACACCACGCTGTGGGTGGCGCCGATGCGCGCGCAGGCCTGCATGGCGACCACGCCTTCGATGGTCATCGGCATGTAGATGATGACGCGATCGCCCTTTTTAATGCCCTGCGCTTTCAGCGCGTTGGCGAACTGGCTCACGCGGGCCAGCAGTTCCTTGTAGGTGACGCGGGTAACGGTGCCGTCGTCGGCTTCGAAGACGATAGCGGTCTTGTTCTCGACCGGAGTGCCGATGTGCTTGTCCAGGCAGTTGGCGCTGGCGTTGAGTTCACCGTCGCCGAACCATTCGTAGAACGGCGCCTTCGATTCGTCCAGGGTGCGGGTGAAGGGCTTCGTCCACTGCAGGTTGTCCTTGGCCAGCCGGGTCCAGAAGCCTTCGAAGTCCTGTTCGGCTTCCTTGCACAGCGCCTCGTAGGCGGCCATGCCGGCAATGCGGGCGCCTTCGGTGGCGCGGGCGTCGGGCGGGAACACTCGGTTCTCGACCAGGACGGATTCAATGTTCTTCGATGCGCTGCTCATGCTCTTGTCTCCTGATTGAATGCGGCCGTAATGTCGGGGCACGCACTTACGGGCCACTGACGGGGTCGATGTTAGTTCGCAGGGTTATCACGAGTGCGTCACTGGGAGACCTCTAGAATCGCCCGACTTTTTACACCTGTCTTCTTACTCCCCATGTCCGCCCCCGATCCTTTCGACGCCCGGAACGCGCCCGTACCAGCGCGCAGTTCCCCGCTGAAGCCCCTGCCCCGGCTCATCTTCGCGAGCCGCTGGCTGCAGCTGCCGCTGTACCTGGGGCTGATCGTGGCGCAGGGTGTGTACGTGGTGCACTTCCTGGTCGAGCTGCTGCACCTGGTCAAAGCCGCCTTCGGCAACAAGGACGCGCTGCAGGCCCTGATCTCGAGCATCGGCTACAAGACCACCGCCCCCGTCGGCTCGCTCAACGAGACGGTGATCATGCTGGTGGTGCTGGCGCTGATCGACGTGGTGATGATCTCCAACCTGCTGATCATGGTGATCGTGGGCGGCTACGAGACCTTCGTGAGCCGCATGGACCTCGAAGGCCACCAGGACCAGCCCGAGTGGCTGAGCCACGTGAACGCCTCGGTGCTCAAGGTGAAGCTGGCCACCGCCATCATCGGCATCAGCTCGATCCACCTGCTCAAGACCTTCATCAACGCGGACAACTACACCGACAAGGTGCTGATCGCGCAGACCGTGATCCACATCGCGTTCCTGTTCTCGGCCATGGCCATCGCCTACACCGACAAGCTGATGAACGAGGCGGCCGCCGCCAACGCCCACCACTGAGGGCCGGTTAGGCCACATCCCAGGCCGGCACTTCGGTGAAGCGCTCGGCCAGGAAATCGAGCAAGGTGCGCAGCGCAGACGGCATGTGCTTGCGCGAGGCGTACACCGCATACACCCCCAGCACCTGCGGCTCGTGATCGGGAAAGAGCGACACCAGCTCGCCCGATTGCAGCAACCCCGACGTCAGATAGGTGGGCAGCATCGCGATGCCCGCCCCGGCCCGCGCCAGCGCCATCAGGCTGGCCGCGTCGTTGGTCGAGAGGTTGCCGGCCACGGCCACCGAGACCGGCAGGCCGTCGGCCTTGCGCGTGAAGTTCCACAGGCTGCGGCCGAAATACGAATGCGTGAGGCAGTTGCGCTGCGCCAGCTCTTCCACGCGCTGCGGCTGGCCGTGTGCCTTCAGGTAATCGGGCGTTGCGCAGACCACCGAACGGCACACCGAGAGCCGGCGCGCGATGAGGTTCGGATCGATCTCGGACGACACGCGGATGGCGAGGTCGATGCGCTCGTCCACCAGGTTCACCGCGCGATCGAGCAGCACCAGGTCCACCGCCACGCCCGGATAACGCCGCACGTAGTCGGCCACCGCGCCGGCCAGCTGCGCCTGCGCGAACGAGGTGCTGGCGGTGATGCGCAGCTGCCCGCTCGGCGCCTCGGCCGGATGGCGCACCGCCGCCTGCATGTCGCCCGCAAGCTCCAGCACCTGGCGGCAGCGCGGCAGCAGCTCTTCGCCCGCCGCCGTGAGGCTCAGGCGTCGCGTCGTGCGGTGCAGCAGGCGTGCGCCGGTCCATTGCTCCAGTTCGGCCACGTAGCGCGTGACCACCGGGCGCGACAGGTCGAGCTTGTCGGCCGCGGCCGAGAGGCTGCCCGCGTCCACCACGGTCACGAACACCCGCATTGCGTTCAATCGGTCCATTCGAACGATTTTAGGAATAAAGAAGCGCGGAATTCGAGGTATTTCTTTCGAAACCAGAAACCTAAGATGCGGTTCATCCCCTTCCCAACTTTTGACTGGAGTCCCTCATGAGCCACATCGCCATCCTCGGCGCCACCGGACGTGCCGGCGGCCGCCTTCTCGAAGAAGCGCTGCGCCGCGGCCACACCGTGACGGCCATCGCCCGCCATGCCAGCGCGAAGCTGGCCGGCCGTGCCAACGTCAAGACCGTCGATGTCGACGCGCTCGACGCCGCCGCCCTCGAAAAGGCCGTGGCCGGCCATGACGCCGTGTTCAGCGCGGCGCACTTCGCCACCGTGCCGCCCGCGGCCGTCATCGGGCCCGTGAAGCGCGCGGGCGTGAAGCGCCTGCTGGTGGTCGGCGGCGCCGGCAGCCTGTTCGCGGCGCCCGGCCTGAAGGTGATCGACACGCCGAACTTCCCCGATGCCTACCGCGCCGAAGCCACGGCCGGCGGCGTGTTCCTGGACGCACTGCGCAGCGAGAAGGACCTCGACTGGACCTTCCTGTCGCCCTCCGCCGAATTCGTCGAGGGCGAGCGCACCGGCAAGTTCCGCCTCGGCAAGGACGACCTGCTGGTGAGCGCCGAAGGCCGCAGCTGGATCACGTTCGAGGACTACGCGATCGCGTTCATCGACGAACTCGAGAAGCCCGCACACTCGCGCCAGCGCTACACGATCGGCTACTGATCGACCGGCCGGCAACGAAAAAGGACCCTCGCGGGTCCTTTTTTCCATTGGGGGTTGCGGAGCGGATCAGCGACCGGTCATGTTCTCCGGCACCACCCACGCATCGAACTGCTCGGCCGTGAGATGCCCCGACGCAATCGCCGCCTCGCGCAGGCTCGTGCCTTCCTTGTGCGCCTTCTTCGCAATGTAGGCCGACTTGTCGTAGCCGATGTGCGTGTTCAGCGCCGTCACCAGCATCAGCGAGCGCTGCACCAGCTCCGTGATGCGCTCGCGGTTCGGCTCGATGCCCACGGCGCAGTGGTCGTTGAAGCTCACCATGCCATCGGCCAGCAGGCGCGCGCTCTGCAGGAAGTTGTGCGCCACCATCGGGCGGAACACGTTCAGTTCGAAGTTGCCCGACGCGCCGCCGATGTTGATGGCGACATCGTTGCCGAACACCTGCGCGGCCAGCATCGTCACGGCCTCGCTCTGGGTCGGGTTGACCTTGCCCGGCATGATCGACGAGCCCGGCTCGTTCTCGGGAATGCTCAGTTCGCCGATGCCGCTGCGCGGGCCGCTCGCGAGCCAGCGCACGTCGTTGGCGATCTTGTTCATGCTGGCGGCGAGCGTCTTCAGCGCGCCGTGGGCATGCACCAGCGCGTCGACGCTGGCCATGGCTTCGAACTTGTTCGGCGCGGTCACGAACGGCAGGCTCGTGAGCTTCGCGAGTTCGGCCGCGACCTGCTCCGCATAGCCCTTGGGTGCGTTGAGGCCCGTACCGACGGCCGTGCCGCCCAGCGCCAGTTCGCACAGGTGCGGCAGCGCGGCGCGCACGTGCGCCTCGCCGTGCGCCAGCTGCGCCACGTAGCCCGAGAACTCCTGGCCCAGCGTGAGCGGCGTGGCGTCCTGCAGGTGGGTGCGGCCGATCTTCACGATGTCGGCGAAGTCTTCGGCCTTCTTCGCCAGCGTGCCGCGCAGCTTGGCGATGGCGGGCAGCAGCTTGTGCGTGATGGCCTCGACGGCCGCCACGTGCATGGCGGTGGGGAACACGTCATTGCTCGACTGGCTGCGGTTCACGTCGTCGTTCGGGTGCACCAGGCGCCCTTCCCCGCGCTCGCCGCCCAGCAGTTCGCTGGCGCGGTTGGCCAGCACCTCGTTGACGTTCATGTTGCTCTGCGTGCCCGAGCCGGTCTGCCAGACCACCAGCGGGAACTCGCCCGGGTGCTTGCCGGCAATGACCTCGTCGGCCGCGGCCACGATGGCGTGGGTCTTCTTCTCGTCCTGCAGGCCCAGCGCGTGGTTGACCACCGCCGATGCGCGCTTGACCTGGGCCAGTGCCTTGATGATCTCGCGCGGCTGTTGTTCGCCGGAGATGTCGAAGTTCTGCAGCGAGCGCTGCGTTTGCGCGCCCCACAGCTTGTCGGCTGGCACGTCGATCGGGCCGAAGGTGTCGCGCTCGGCACGGGTCTTGGGAGAAGTCGTCATGAGAAAAAGGCTCCGCAGTCTTGGATGGTTGCGCCGCTTATCGGGCGCGATGCCGAGTATGGTCTCGATAAGAATGGCTCGCATCTGAGGAGGCCTTTCGCCCGGGTCCCACAGACACGATACGCCTGCGGGTTGACTCGCGTCATGCCAAAAAGTTATAATTAGCGGCTTCCGACGACCAACAAGTCATGTTGGTCACCCTTGCACTACTCGCGGATCAGCGAATCCCGTCGCGGTGCAAGGCCCTTCACGCCGGGCCCAGCCCGGCAAACCGGCCGGATCTTTTTTCCGGCCCCATTGCCACGTCACGCTCATCCAGGCGGCGCCCCTCGACCAGGCCCGTTGTCTGCGAATGAAGCATCCGGCGGGCACTGGCTTCGTCGCCAAGTCGTCTTCAGTGCCTGTCGGCAGCCCTCGGGGCTCGCCGGGCCATTGCATGCGCATGCGCAATCTTCATGCGCGCTGTCGGGCAGCTCCCTCATCGGGCTGATGGCGTGGCCGTTGCCGCCCTTCGGGGCGGTGCTGTGTCCACCCTTCACTCAAGGAGCCCCGGCATATGGCCAAAGGAATTCTCATCGACCATGTCTTCAAGGTGTTCGGCGATTCGCCCGAACAAGCCCTCGAGCTGGTCCGCCAAGGTTTTTCCAAGAAGGACATCCTGGCGAAGACCGGCCAGTCGATCGGCGTGTTCGATGCCACCTTCGAGATCCAGGCCGGCGAGATCTTCGTGATCATGGGCCTGTCGGGCTCTGGCAAGTCGACGCTGGTGCGCCTTCTGAACCGGCTGATCGAGCCGACCGCCGGGCGCATCGTGATCGACGGCGCCGACATCAACGAGCATTCCGACAGCAAGCTGCGCGCGCTGCGCCGCAAGGACATCAGCATGGTGTTCCAGTCGTTCGCGCTGATGCCGCACATGACGGTGCGCGAGAACACCGCCTTCGGCCTGGAACTGTCGGGCACGCGCAAGAAAGACCGTCTCGCGCAGGCCGACCTGGCGCTCGCGCAGGTGGGCCTTTCGGGCTGGGGCGACAGCTACCCCGACGAGCTCTCGGGCGGCATGCAGCAGCGCGTGGGCCTGGCGCGCGCGCTGGCGTCCGACCCGTCGATCCTGCTGATGGACGAGGCCTTCTCGGCGCTCGACCCGATCATCCGCACCGAGATGCAGTCGGAGCTGCTGCGGCTGCAGCAGGTGCAGCGGCGCACCATCGTCTTCATCTCGCACGACCTGGACGAAGCCATGCGCATCGGCGACCGCATCGCGATCATGAAGGACGGCCACGTGATCCAGGTCGGCACGCCCGACGAAATCTTGCGCACGCCTGCCGACGACTACGTGCGCAGCTTCGTGCGCGGCGTGGACGCGGCGGCGGTGTTCAAGGCGGCCGACATCGCGCGCAAGTCGCTCACCGTGGTGTGCGAGCACCCCGAGCGCGGCGCGCGCGCGGCGCTCAAGCTGCTCGAAGACCAGGACCGCGACTTCGCCTACGTGACCAGCCCGACCAAGCGCTTCCTGGGCGTGGTCTCGGCCGACACGCTGCGCGGTGCGCTCGACGGGCATTCGGGTCCGCTCGGCTTGCAGCACGCCTTCCTCGAGGACCTGCCGCGCATCGACGCCGAAGCCCCCGTGGCCGGTCTCATCGGCCAGCTCGCGCAGGCGCCGTGCGCCCTGCCGGTCGTGGCCGGCGACGGCCGCTTCTGCGGCGCGATCAGCAAGACGACGCTGCTCAAGTTCCTCGACCGCGACACGCCGCCGATCGAACCCGTCTCGCCGCACGCCGCCCCCGCACTCGCCGCCGAGCCGCACTGAATCCACGAAGGACCTTGAACGATGAACGACACCACATTGCCTTCCGACCTGAACGCGCCCCTGCTGGACACCCCCGTCCTGGACACGCCCGCCGCGCCCCCTGTTGCCCTCGATCCGTGGGAAGCGATCTCGGCCGCACCTGACACCTCGACCGCCAGCGCCTGGCTCGACGCGCCGGCGAACGCCGCGCACGCCCTCGCGGGGCAGGCCGACACCGCCACCAATGGCTTCGCGCTGCACCGCCTGTGGGACGGCTCGCTGCCCGTCGAGGCCTGGATCAACCAGGGCCTGGGCTGGGTGGTGGAGCACTTCCGCCCCTTCTTCCAGACCGTGCGCCTGCCGATCGACAGCACGCTCAACTCGGTGCAGGGCCTGCTCACTGCCCTGCCCGCGCTGCCGATGATTGCGCTCATCGGCCTGCTCGCCTGGCAGTTTGCCGGCCGCGCGCTGGCCGTCGGCACCGTCGTGTCGCTGATGCTCGTGACCATGCTGGGCATCTGGCCCGAGGCCATGGTCACGCTGTCGCTGGTGCTGACCTCGCTGGTGTTCTGCATGGTCATCGGCCTGCCGCTGGGCGTGCTGCTGGCCAGCAGCGACCGGGCCCAGCGCGTGATGCGCCCGGTGCTCGACGCGATGCAGACCACGCCGGCCTTCGTCTACCTCGTGCCGGTGGTGATGCTGTTCGGCATCGGCAACGTGCCGGGCGTGATCGTGACCATCGTCTTCGCGCTCGCCCCGCTGGTGCGCCTGACCAACCTGGGCCTGCGCCAGGTGCGCCCCGACCTCATCGAGGCCGCGCGCGCCTACGGCGCCTCGCCCTGGCAGATGCTCGTGAAGGTGAAGCTGCCGCTGGCCATGCCCTCGATCATGGCGGGCATCAACCAGGCGCTGATGCTGTCGCTGTCGATGGTGGTGATCGCTTCGATGATCGCCGTGGGCGGCCTGGGCCAGATGGTGCTGCGCGGCATCGGCCGGCTCGACATGGGCCTGGCCACCGTCGGCGGCCTGGGCATCGTGCTGCTGGCGATCACGCTGGACCGCCTGACGCAGGCCATGGGCAAGTCGCGCCGCAGCGCCGGCCATCGCTGGTGGTACACGGGACCGGCCGGCCTTGCGCTGCGCACGCTGCAGCGTCTTCTCGGCACACCCTCGCGCGACTCGCACGCCGACGACGCCGTGCCCGCCCTTTCCACGCCAGCGCACTGACCGCCCCGGAGGACATCCACGCATGAAGACCACCCGCCTCTTCCTTGCCCGCGGCCTCCTGGCGCTGGGCTTCGTCGCCTTCGGTGCGACCGCGCAGGCCGCCAACGACCTGCCCGGTCAGGGCATCACCGTGCAGCCGCTGAAAAGCTCGCTTGCCGAGGAAGCCTTCCAGACGCTGCTGGTGATGCGCGCGCTCGAGAAGCTCGGCTACACGGTCGAGCCGATGAAGGACCTGGAGCCCGCCACCGAGCACCTGGCCATTGCCAACGGCGACGCCACCTTCATGGCCAATCACTGGAGCCTGCTGCACGCCGACTTCTACAAGAACAGCGGCGGCGACGCCAAGCTGTGGCACCAGGGCGTGTACTCCGACGGCGCGGTGCAGGGCTACCTGATCGACCGCAAGACCGCCGAGCAGTACAACATCACCAACCTCGCGCAGCTGAAGGACCCGGCGATTGCCAAGCTGTTCGACGCCGACGGCGACGGCAAGGCCGACCTCACCGGCTGCAACCCCGGCTGGGGCTGCGAACTGGCCATCGAAGGCCACCTGGCCGCCTACCAGCTGCGCGACAGCGTGACCCACAAGCAGGGCAGCTACGCGGCGCTCATGGCCGACACCATCGCGCGCTTCAAGCAGGACAAGCCGATCCTCTACTACACCTGGACGCCCTACTGGGTCAGCGCCGTGCTGCGCCCTGGTGCCGACGTGGTCTGGCTGCAGGTGCCGTTCTCGTCCGCGCAGGCCGGCGCGCAGGTCGACACCCGCTTGCCCAATGGCCGCAACTACGGCTTTCTGGCCAACGAGCAGCGCATCGTCGCCAACCGGGCCTTCATCGAGAAGAACCCCGCCGCCGGCCGCCTGTTCGAGGTGATGAAGCTGCCGATCAGCGACATCAACGCGCAGAACCTGCGCATGAGCGAAGGCGCGAACAGCATGCAGGACGTGACGCGCCACACCGACGGGTGGATTCGGGTGCATCAGGCGACGTTCGATGGGTGGATTGCGCAGGCGCGCGCCGCCGCCCGGTAACACCGACTCACCCCCGCGCCGGCGCCCTTTCGCCCGGCGCCGGCCTGCGGTACCGGTGGCTGAGATAATCGAGGGCGTTCCCCCTCCAAGAAGACTCCCCACCATGACGACCACGATCCAGCAGGCCGACCTGATCGAATCGATCAGCGCCGCGCTCCAGTACATCAGCTACTACCACCCCGCGGACTACATTGCCCACTTGGCCAAGGCCTACGAGCGCGAGCAGAGCCCCGCCGCCAAGGACGCCATTGCGCAGATCCTGACCAACAGCAAGATGAGCGCCACGGGCCACCGCCCGATCTGCCAGGACACCGGCATCGTCAACGTGTTCCTCAAGGTGGGCATGGACGTGCGCTGGGGCGGCTTCACCGGCTCGCTGGACGACGCCATCAACGAAGGCGTGCGCCGCGGCTACAACCACCCCGACAACACGCTGCGCGCCTCGGTCGTGGGCGACCCGCAGTTCGATCGCAAGAACACCAAGGACAACACGCCCGCGGTGATCTTCACCGAGATCGTGCCCGGCAACACCGTCGAAGTGACGGTGGCCGCCAAGGGCGGCGGCAGCGAGAACAAGAGCAAGCTGGTCATGCTGAACCCCGGTGACAGCGTGGTCGACTGGGTGCTCAAGACGGTGCCGACCATGGGCGCCGGCTGGTGCCCGCCGGGCATGCTGGGCATCGGCATCGGCGGCACGGCCGAGAAGGCCGCGTTGATGGCCAAGGAAAGCCTGATGGACGACCTGGACATGCACGAGCTGCAGGCCAAGGCCGCCTCGGGCGCCGAGCTCAGCAAGGTCGAGGCACTGCGCCTCGAACTGTTCGAGAAGGTCAATGCCCTGGGCATCGGCGCGCAGGGCCTGGGCGGCCTGGCCACCGTGCTCGACGTCAAGATCCAGATGTACCCCACGCACGCGGCCAGCAAGCCCGTGGCGATGATCCCCAACTGCGCGGCCACGCGCCACGCGCACTTCGTGATGGACGGTAGCGGCCCGGTCTACCTCGACCCGCCGTCGCTCGACCTGTGGCCCGACGTGAACTGGGCACCCGACGAAAAGAAGAGCAAGCGCGTCGACCTGAACAAGCTCACGCCCGCCGAAGTGGCCAGCTGGAAGCCGGGCGACACGATCCTGCTGAACGGCAAGATGCTCACGGGCCGCGACGCGGCGCACAAGCGCATCCAGGACATGCTGGCCAAGGGCGAGAAGTTGCCGGTCGATTTCACGAACCGCGTCATCTACTACGTCGGCCCGGTCGACCCAGTTGGCAACGAAGCCGTGGGCCCCGCCGGCCCGACCACCGCCACGCGCATGGACGGCTTCACCGAGATGATGCTGGCCGAAACCGGCCTGATCGCCATGATCGGCAAGGCCGAGCGCGGCCCGGTCGCCATCGAGGCCATCAAGAAGCACAAGAGCGCCTACCTCATGGCCGTGGGCGGCGCCGCCTACCTCGTGAGCAAGGCCATCAAGACCGCCAAGGTGGTGGGCTTTGCGGACCTGGGCATGGAAGCCATCTACGAATTCGACGTGGTCGACATGCCCGTGACGGTGGCGGTCGATGCCGGCGGCACCAGCGCGCACATCACCGGCCCGGCCGAGTGGCAAAAGCGCATCGCCAGCGGCGAGTTCAAGACCATTCCGCTGGAAGTCGCTTGAGCCCGGTCGGCGTGTTCGACAGCGGCGTCGGGGGGCTGAGCACGCTCGCCGCGCTGCAGGCCGAGCTGCCGACGGAACGCTTCGTCTACTTCGCCGACACCGCGAATGCGCCGTATGGCGAGCGCGGCGACGCCTACGTCATCGCGCACTCGCGCCAGGTGGTCGAACACCTGCTGCGTGCGCACGGCATCAAGGCGCTGGTGGTGGCCTGCAACACGGCCACCACGGCGGCGATCCACGTGCTGCGCGCCGAATTTCCCTCGCTGCCCATTGTGGGCCTGGAGCCGGCGCTCAAGCCCGCCGTGGCGACGAGCCGCACGGGCCACATCGCGGTGCTGGCCACGCGCGGCACGCTGGCCAGCGCCCGGTATGCAGCGCTGCGCGATTCCTTCGCAGGCGCGACGACCGTGCGGCCCGTGCCGTGCGACGGCCTCGTGAAGGCCATCGAAGGCTTCGACAACCCCGGCATCGCCGCGCTGTGCGAGCGCTACATGGCGGAAGCAGGCCCCTTCGGCGACGGGCCAGGCGAGGTCGACACCGTGGTGCTCGGTTGCACGCACTATCCGCTCGTGAAAGACGAACTGCAGCGCCACGCACCGTCGACGCTGCGCTTCATCGACACCGGCGCACCGGTCGCGCAGCAGACGCGTCGCGTGCTGACATCGCTCGGCCGGCTGGCAGATGACAACGGCGAAGGCGGGCTGCTGCTCGAGAGCAGCGGCGCCCTGGCGGTGCTCGAAGCCGCCGCGGCGCGCTGGTTGCCCGCGCGCGTGCAAGGCGCTTCGGTGCCGGCAGCGAACGCAGCCTGACATCCACTCACCAGCAAATGCGCGCCCTCTTCTTTCTGCGTCATGCACTGGTCCTGCTGGGCCTGGCCTCGGCCGCCGGCCTGGGCCACGCCGCCTGCGAAAGCGGGCTGGCCGAGCGCATGCACGCCAAGCTTTATCCGAAGCAGCCGCTCGATGAGCGGCTGGCCGCCTGCAAGGTCTGGCCGGCGTTTCCCGGCCGCAGCATCGTGGTGCTGCCCATGCCGCGCGAGACCACGGACAAGGGCGCCAAGGTCTTCGACCTGGCGCTGCTGCTGATCCAGCGGCCCGACAACGGCAACACCGACCGCGACACGGTGATCGGGCGGATCTTCCTGCCCGAGGCGCTCGATGAAGACGCCACCACCTCGATCCAGGAAATCCGCGTCGACACCTCGCGCTATGTGCTGTCGCCCGACACGCGCGCCTTCGGCCTGCGCGTGCGCTACCGCGGCAACAGCACGACCTCGGGCCCGCAGGCCAGCGAGACCGTGCGCCTGTACGTGCAGCACGGCAACAAGCTGCGCCAGGTGCTGCAGGAGATCGAGCTCGACCACGACAACGGCGGCTGGGACGCCACCTGCACCGGCCACTTCGAGAAGCTGCGCACCATGCTGTCGGTCGCGCGCACCACGAGCAACGGCCTGGCCGACCTGCAGCTGTCGCGCACGCTGGTGCAAAGCCGCGCGCAGGAACAGGAAGACCAGGGCTGCGTCGAAAAAGCGCTGCCCGCCAAGTTCAGCACCGTGACGCTGCGTTACGACGGCGAGCGCTACAAGGCGTCCAAGTCGCTGCAGCAGACGCCCTGAGGCGCACTTGAAACCCGGCGGGTCATTCACGGACCCGTCATACGAAAGCAACAGCATGCGCGGTTTGTTTCAAAGAACGGCCACGCACCATGAGTTCGCTTTCCCACCCGACCCGCATCCCCTTCCGCCCCATGCTGCTCGCCGGCACCCTCTCGATCCTGCTGGCTGCCTGCGGCGGCGGTGACGGCGGCGGCTTCAGCGGGTTCTTCCCGCCGGTCGCCAACCCGCCGCCGACCACGCCGCCCGCCGTGGTGCAGCCCGAGCCCGACCAGCTCGTGTCGAAGGCGCAGTTCACGCCCAACGCAGGCACCACCGAAGGCTCGTCCGACGCATCGACCGCCCTCGCCCTGCCCGGCGACTTCATGCTGGTGGCGGACGACGAAGCAAACGTGCTGCGCGTGTACCCGCGCGCCGGCGGCGCCGCGGTGAAGGAATGGAGCTACAAGCTCGAAGGCCCCAAGCTCGCCAAGGAGCTCGACCTCGAAGCCGGCACGCGCATCGGCGACACGCTGTACTTCACCGGCTCCAACAGCAACAAGAAAGACGGCGGCGACGCAGCGGCCGACCGTTCGCACCTCTTCGCGGTGAAGGTCGGCGGCACGGGCGCGGCCACCACGTTCGACTACGTGGGCCAGTTCTCGCTGCTCGAAGCGCAGCTCATCGCCTGGGACAAAGGCAACGCCCACGGGCTCGGCGCCGACCACTTCGGCTTTGCCGTGTCGGCCGCCGCCGGCGTCGTGCCGGAGCGCGTCGACGGCTTCTCGATCGAAGGCCTGACCAGCGCGCCGGGCGACACCGCCCTGTGGCTGGGCTTCCGTGCGCCGCAGACCGGCGCCTCGGTGCGCGCCAAGGCGCTGATCGTGCCGCTGCAGAACCACGCCGCGCTGATGGCCGGCACCGCCACCCAGGCCGTCTTCGGCGCGCCCATCGAACTGGAGCTGGGCGGTCGCGGCATCCGCTCGATCGACAAGGGCACCGACGGCAACTACCTGATCGTCGCGGGCCCGGCGGGCGCCGCGGTGCCGGAGGTCGACCGCAACTTCGCCCTGTTCGCCTGGGACGGCAATCCGAACAGCGCGCCGGTTGAGCTGTCGAACGACCTCGACGCGCTGCGCAAGGCCACGGGCGGCAGCTTCGAATCGGTCGTCGAGGTGCCGGGCCCGGTGAAGGCCGGTACGCAGGTGCAGCTGCTGCTGGACAACGGCGACACCAAGTGGGACGGCAAGACGGCCTCGAAGGACCTGCCCGCCGCCGAGCAGAAGTTCGACGGCTTCGTCGTGCGCCTGGGCGCGCCGTGGGTCGACACGGCCGCACCGAAGCTGCAGAAGGCGTCGCCGCCTGCCGGCCGCGTGGGCGTCAACCTCGACACCTCGATCATCCTGTCGTTCAACGAGGCGGTGCGCCTCGGGTCCGGGCGCATCGTGCTGCATGCGGCTGACGGCACGGTGGTCGAGACCTTCCACGCCAACAGCCCCGCCGCGCGCGTGCAGGTGGCGTTCAACGTGCTGACGCTGGTGCCCACGGCCAGGCTCGCGATGAACGCCGGCTACTACGTCACGGTCGATGTCAACGCCATCACCGACGCCGCCGGCAACGCCTTCGCGGGCATCAACGACACGGCGACGCTGGGCTTCACGACGGCCGGCACGCCCACGCCACTGGCGGCCGGCGACCTGCTCTTCATGGCCGCCAACGCCGAGGCGCCCGACGCCTATGCCTTCGTGCTGCTGAAGGCGGTGAACGGCGGGACGCAGGTGCTGTTCACCGACCGCGACCGCGGCGACGGCACGGCCGAATTCACCGGCAACACCAAGGAAACGGCCTACTTCTGGACCGCGAACCAGAACCTGCCGGCCGGCACCATCGTGACCATCCAGACCGACGTCGTGGGCAGCCCGATCGCGGACATCGGCTACACGCTCGGCTCGCCTGGCGGCATCGGCAAGTCGGAAACCATCTACGCCATCGCGGGCGGCACCATCAAGGGCCTGGGCGAAGGCAAGGCTGGAGAGATCACATCGGTCGGCAACTACCTCGCGAGCATCACGCTCGGCGGCAAGGCAGGCAGCATTCCCGATGCACTCACGACGGCCGGCACGGCGTTCAGCTTCACGGTCGATCCGCTCAACCAGACCAACTCGATCTACATCGGCTCGCTCGACCGCTCGAACCTGGCGGCCTTCGCGGCGCGTGTGAAGAACCCGGCGAACTGGGTCCAGTGTTACGCGCCGGAAGCGGGCTACCCGCTCACGCGCGACAGCCTGTTCGGCGACAAGCTGCCCTGAGCGTCGTTGACTAGCGCGCCTGCAGCGCGGCCTTGCGGCCGCGTTGCATGTCGATCGGCAGCAGCAGCAACAGCCCGCCGATGAACAGCACGGCCGTCGAGAGGATCGCGATGCGCTGGTTGCCGCCCGTGGCCCAGGTGATGGCGCCGAAGCTCAGCGGGCCGATGATGCTGGCCAGGCGCGTGGCGAAGGTCCAGAGGCCGAAGAATTCGGCGAGCTGCTGCGGCGGCGCCAGATAGCCCGTCATCGCGCGCCCGGCCGACTGGCTCGAGCCCATCGCCAGCCCCGCGATGGCGGCGGCCCACCAGAAGCCGCCCTTGGTCGTGACCCATGCGGCGATCACGCACACCGCAATCCACGCGAGCAGCGTCGCGGCCAGCGACACCTTGTGGCCGATGCGGTCCTGCACGTAGCCGAAGGCGAAGGCGCCGAGCGCGGCCGCGATGTTGAGCACGAAGATCAGCACCATCGTCTCGCTCGCGACGAAGCCGATCACCTGCTCGGCGTAGATCGCGGCCAGCGTGATCGCGACCGCCACGCCGCCCTGGTAGCAGACGGTGCAGACCAGCAGCCACATGAAGTCGCGGTAGGCGCGCGCCTGCTGGAACGTGGCGCGCAGCTGCTTCCAGGCGCTGTCCTGGCCGCGACTCGCCTGCGGCACGGCGCGTTCGGGCAGCAGCGCGAAGGTGACGCAGGCGGCCACGCCGTAGATCGCCGCGGTGATCAGCATCGTGACCGGCACGAAGTGCGCCGCCGGCAACCCGCGCGCCTGCGACCACAGCACGTAGGCCAGGCACAGCCCCAACGCCAGCATGCCGCCGACATAGCCGAAGGCCCAGCCCCAGCCGCTCACCTTGCCCATGCCTTCGGCCGTTGCCAGCTCGGGCAGGAAGGCGCCGGTCAGCGACTCGCCGTAGGAATAGAACGCGTTGGAGACGATCACCAGCGCCACCGCGAACGCGACGCCCATCGCCCCGCCCGCGAAGCCCGGCGTGAGTGCGAGCGCCGCGGTGGCGAGCACGCAGCCCGCGGTCGTCATGACCAGCACGCGCTTCTTGGCGGCGTGCAGGTCGGCCCAGGCACCAATGGCGGGCATCGTGAGCATCACGATGGCGTACGAGGTGCTGAGGGCCGCGGTCCACGCAAAGGTGGCCCATGGCGCGCCCTTGGCGATGCCGCCGACGAAGTAGGCGGCGAACACCGCCGTGATCACGACCGTGGTGTAGCCCGAGTTCGCGAAGTCGTACATCGCCCAGCCGAACACCTCGCGCTTGCGCACGCCGGGGCGCAACGCGGAGGCTGGGAACAGGGCCATGCGGCCTGGAACCGGGCGGGGTGAAGGATCAGTGCAGGTGGCGCGGGCGACGGCCACCGCCGTGACCACCACCGCTGCCGCCGCCGGCACCGCCGGTGCCGCGCGGGCGCTTGCCGATTTCGAGCGAGTTCACGAGGGCATCGAAACGGTCGCTGAAGAGGCGATCGATCTCGGCGACCACGCCGCCCAGCTCGGCGCCGTCGAAGTGGCGTTCCATGAGGTTGACCACGTCTTCGACCAGCAGGTCGCGCTGCACCTGCATGATCGCGGCCGGATTGGGGCCCACGAACAACATCAGGAAGTCGTCGCGCGACTCTTCGTCGGGGTCGCCCTCTTCTTCGTCGAAATCGGTGTCGTAGAAGGTGACCTCGATGGCGGCGCCGCGCTCGGAGAGTTCGTTCAGGGCCATGCACATCTCGTCGAGCGCCTGGCGGAAGTCTTCGTCGCCCGGCACGGTCCAGCAGATCTGCAGGGTGTGATCCTTTTGCTCGAAGCGAATGCCCGGTTCTTCTTCGTAGGTGCTGGTGGCACCGTCGGCCAGCGATTTGGCGCCCGCGTATTTCCAGAGCGGCTTCAGCGCCTCCTGGATTTGCTCGAAGCTCGCGTCCGCGCGCAGCGGCACATCGCCATGCACATGGATCTCAAATGGAGCGTTGTAGCGAGGCATCAAATACTCCCTTGTAAATATGGTGGTACCCGGAACGGGGGTCGAACCCGTATGCCCCGATCAAGGAAGCGGCGGATTTTAAGTCCGATGTGTCTACCAATTTCACCATCCGGGCCACAGGTTGAACATCGACGATAACCCAAATGAAACAAGCCCCGGCAACGTCGGTTGGCGGGGCTTGCGTATCGGAGCCGATCGGTCTTGATGAGAGAGTGGAGGCGCGACCCGGAGTCGAACCGGGCTAGACGGATTTGCAATCCGTTGCATAACCGCTTTGCTATCGCGCCACGCTGAATAACGAAATCGAACTGCGAAAAAAAGGGAAGCTGCTTGCTTCCCTTTTTCAAAACTGGAGCGGGAAAAGAGTCTCGAACTCTCGACCTCAACCTTGGCAAGGTTGCGCTCTACCAACTGAGCTATTCCCGCGTTTCGAGCCTCAAATTATATACCAGTTTTTTGAGGCTTCACAAGTTCTGCAATCAATCGATCAATGCTTGACCGAGCCTTCGGAAGCCGGCGCGCCCGCCCGCTGCTTGGCCAGTTCGGCCACCGCAGCAGCCGATGCGGCCACCTCTTCGTCGGACAGCGGCTCAGGCATCTTCTCGAGCGCGATCTCGAGCACCTTGTCGATCCACTTCACCGGCACGATCTCGAGGCCGTTCTTCACGTTCTCGGGAATGTCCTGCAGATCCTTGGCGTTCTCTTCGGGGATCAGCACGGTCTTGATGCCGCCGCGCAGTGCGGCCAGCAGCTTTTCCTTCAGGCCGCCGATGGCCGTGACCTCGCCGCGCAGCGTGATCTCGCCGGTCATCGCGACGTCGGCACGCACCGGGATGCCCGTGAGTGCCGACACGAAGGCCGTCGTCATCGCCGCACCAGCGCTCGGGCCGTCCTTGGGCGTCGCGCCGTCGGGCACGTGGATGTGGATGTCGCGCTTCTCGAACACCTCGTCCTTGATGCCCAGTCGGCGCGAGCGGCTGCGCACCACGGTGCGTGCGGCCTCGACCGATTCCTTCATCACGTCGCCCAGCGAACCCGTGCGGCTGATCACGCCCTTGCCGGGCATGGTGACCGCTTCGATCGTCAGCAGATCGCCGCCGACCTCGGTCCAGGCAAGGCCGACCACCTGGCCGACCTGGTTCTGCTTCTCGGCCAGGCCGAAGCTGTACTTGCGCACGCCGAGGAACTCGTTGAGGTTCTCGCTGTCGACCGTGACCTTGGGCGTCAGTTGCTTGAGCAGCAGGCCCTTCACCACCTTGCGGCAGATCTTGGACAGCTCGCGCTCCAGCGAACGCACGCCGGCTTCACGCGTGTAGTAGCGAACGATGTCGCGCACGGCGGATTCGGTGACGGCCAGTTCGTCGTCCTTCACGCCGTTGTTCTTCAACTGCTTGGGCAGCAGGTACTTGATCGCGATGTTGGTCTTCTCGTCCTCGGTGTAGCCCGAGAGACGGATGACTTCCATGCGGTCCAGCAGCGCCGGCGGGATGTTCATCGAGTTCGAGGTGGCGACGAACATGACGTCGCTCAGGTCGAAGTCGACTTCCACGTAGTGGTCGCCGAAGGTGTGGTTCTGCTCCGGGTCGAGCACTTCGAGCAGCGCGCTCGACGGGTCGCCACGGAAGTCGGTGCCCAGCTTGTCGATCTCGTCGAGCAGGAACAGCGGATTGCGCGTGCCGATCTTGCTCAGCCCCTGCAGCACCTTGCCCGGCAGTGCGCCGATGTAGGTGCGGCGGTGGCCGCGAATTTCAGCTTCGTCGCGCATGCCGCCCAGCGCCATGCGGGTGTACTTGCGGCCGGTCGCTTTCGCGATCGACTGCCCCAGCGAGGTCTTGCCGACACCCGGCGGGCCCACGAGGCACAGGATGGGCGCCTTCACCTTGTCGACGCGTTGCTGCACCGCAAGATATTCAAGGATGCGGTCCTTGACCTTCTCGAGGCCGTAATGGTCGGCATTGAGCACGGCCTCGGCATTGGCCAGGTCGTGCTTGATCTTGGTCTTCTTGCTCCACGGCAGGGCGATGAGCACGTCGATGTAGTTGCGCACCACCGTGGCTTCGGCCGACATGGGCGACATGAGCTTGAGCTTCTTGAGCTCGCCCTCGGCCTTCTTCAGGCCTTCCTTGGACATCTTGGCGAGCTTGATCTTCTTTTCGATCTCCTCGATGTCCGCGCCCTCTTCGCCTTCGCCGAGCTCCTTCTGGATGGCCTTGACCTGCTCGTTGAGGTAGAAGTCGCGCTGGTTCTTCTCCATCTGGCGCTTCACGCGGCCGCGGATCTTCTTGTCGACATTCAGGATGTCGACTTCGCGCTCGAGCTGGCCGAACAGGTTTTCCAGTCGCGCCTTGACGTCGTCGAGGTCGAGCACGGCCTGCTTGTTGTCCAGCTTGAGCGGCAGGTGGGCGGCGATGGTGTCGGCCAGGCGGCCAGCGTCGTCGATGCTCGAGATCGAGGTGAGGATCTCGGGCGGGATCTTCTTGTTCAGTTTGACGTACTGGTCGAACTGCTGCATCACGGCGCGACGCAGGGCCTCGACCTCGGTACCCTTCTCGCCGCCTTCGGGCGCCTCGACGGGCGTCACGTTGGCCGAGAAATGGGTTTCGCCGTCATCGATGCGGTTCACGCGGGCGCGCTGCTGGCCTTCGACCAGCACCTTCACGGTGCCGTCGGGCAGCTTGAGCATCTGCAGGATCGTCGAGACGCAGCCGACCTCGAACATGTCCTCGACCGAGGGCTCGTCCTTGGCGGCGGCCTTCTGGGCCACCAGCATGATGCGGCGCTCGGCCTCCATCGCCAGCTCGAGCGCCTTGATGCTCTTCGGGCGACCCACGAAGAGCGGGATCACCATGTGGGGAAACACCACGACGTCCCGCAGCGGCAGCAGCGGCAGGTCGAGGGCTTCGGGGGGCAATGGGGTATGACCAGACATGAGCGTCCTTGTCCTTTAGGCCTTTTTCGCCGTTTCGCGGTACACGAGCAGCGGGGGCTTGTTTTCGTCGATGGTCGATTCCTCGACCACCACCTTGTCGACATTGGTCGCGTTCGGCAATTCGAACATGGTGTCGATCAGCGACTGTTCAAGGATCGAGCGCAGGCCGCGCGCGCCGGTCTTGCGGGCCAGGGCCTTGCGTGCGATCGCCTTGAGCGCCGCGGGACGGATTTCGAGGTCCACGCCTTCCATCTGCAGCAGCTTGGTGAACTGCTTCACCACCGCATTCTTGGGCTCGGTCAGGATCTGCACCAGCGCGTCTTCGCTCAGTTCGGCCAGCGAGGCGACCACGGGCATGCGACCCACGAGTTCGGGGATCAGGCCGAACTTGATCAGGTCTTCGGGCTCGACTTCGCGGAACACCTCGGTGATGCTGCGCTGAGCCTTGCTCTTGACCGCGGCGCCGAAGCCGATACCCGAGGCCTCGGTGCGGTTTTCGATGACCTTCTCGAGGCCGGCAAAGGCACCGCCGCAGATGAACAGGATGTTGGTCGTGTCGATCTGCAGAAAGTCCTGGTTCGGGTGCTTGCGCCCGCCCTGGGGCGGCACGCTGGCCATGGTGCCTTCGATGAGCTTGAGCAGCGCCTGCTGCACGCCCTCGCCCGACACGTCGCGCGTGATCGAGGGGTTGTCGGATTTGCGCGAGATCTTGTCGATTTCGTCGATGTAGACGATGCCGCGCTGGGCGCGCTCCACCTCGTAGTTGCAGCTTTGCAGCAGCTTCTGGATGATGTTCTCGACGTCTTCGCCCACGTAGCCGGCTTCGGTCAGCGTGGTGGCGTCGGCCATCACGAAGGGCACGTCGAGCATGCGCGCCAGCGTTTGCGCCAGCAGCGTCTTGCCCGAACCCGTAGGGCCGATCAAGAGGATGTTGCTCTTGCTGAGCTCGACCTCGTCGCCCTTGGTGTTCTTTTCCTTGTGGCGCAGGCGCTTGTAGTGGTTGTAGACGGCCACCGACAGCATGCGCTTGGCCGGCTCCTGGCCGATCACGTAGTTGTCGAGGTTGGTCTTGATCTCCAGCGGCGTGGGCAGGTCGCTGCGCGCGTCGCGCGCTTCCTCACCGGCCGGCAGCTCGTCACGGATGATCTCGTTGCACAGGTCGATGCATTCGTCGCAGATGAAGACCGAAGGGCCCGCGATCAGCTTCTTGACCTCATGCTGGCTCTTGCCGCAGAACGAGCAATAAAGCGTTTTTTCGCTGGAGGTGCCTTTTTTTTCGGCCATGGACTTTTGCCTCGTGACAGGGTATGGACAATGATAACTAAACAAAAACGGCGTTTCCCGTGTGGGAAACGCCGTTTTTGCCATTCTGGCGCCCGCGGCGCCGGGCGGCTTTAACCGCGCTGGGAGACGACCTGGTCGACCAGGCCGTAATCCTTGGCCTCGTCGGCGGTCAGGAAGTAGTCGCGCTCGGTGTCCGACTTGACCTTTTCCAGCGGCTGGCCAGTGCGTTCGGCCAGGATGCGGTTCATCTGGTCCTTGGTGCGCAGGATGTCGCGCGCATGGATTTCGATGTCGGTGGCCTGGCCGCGAGCGCCGCCGAGCACCTGGTGGATCATGATCTTCGAGTTGGGCAGCGAGAAACGCTTGCCCTTCTCGCCGGCTGCCAGCAGGAAGGCGCCCATGCTGGCCGCGAAGCCCAGGCACATGGTCGACACCGACGGCTTGATGAACTGCATGGTGTCGTAGATCGCCATGCCGGCGCTCACGCTGCCGCCCGGGGAGTTGATGTAGAACGAAATGTCCTTGTCCGGGTTCTCGCTCTCGAGGAACAGCAGCTGGGCCACCACGAGGTTGGCGGTCTGGTCGTTGACCTCGCCCACCAGGAAGATGATGCGTTCCTTGAGGAGACGCGAGTAGATGTCGTACGACCGCTCGCCGCGGCCCGACTGCTCGACGACCATCGGGATCATGCCGAGGCCTTGAATTTCCTGTGCGCTCATGAATTTGCTCTCCGGAAAATGGATTCGTTCGCTCTGATTGAACTGTACGCCTGAGTGAAATGGGGCTCGTGCCGCAAAGCACAAGCCCCATCGGCGTTGCTGCATGCAGCGACGGAAACCAGCTTACTGCTGCTGTGCCATCAGTTCGTCGAACGACACCGACTTTTCGTTGACCTTGGCCTTGCCCAGCACGAAGTCGGTCACGTTGTTCTCGATGACCACGGCTTCGACTTCCGCCAGGCGGTTGTTGTCGCTGAAGTACCAACGCACGACGTCTTGCGGCTTCTCGTAGCTGGCGGCCAGCTCGTCGATGTGGGCCTTGATCTGCTCGGGCTTGGCCTGCAGTTCGTTGGCACGCACCAGCTCGGCCACGACCAGGCCCAGGCGCACGCGGCGCTCGGCTTGCGGGCGGAACACTTCTTCGGGGATCGGGGCCTTGTCGGCGTCCTTGATGCCGCGCTGCTTGAGCTCGGCGCGGGCGCCGTCGATCATGCGGGCGACTTCCGACTGCACGCTGGCGTTCGGCAGGTCGAGTTCGGCGTTGGCCACCAGGGCGTCCATCACGGCGTTCTTGTTGCGGGCCAGCAGGCGGAACTTCACTTCGCGCTCGAGGTTGCGCTTGATGTCGGCGCGCAGGCCTTCCACGGTGGCTTCGGCGATGCCGAGCGACTTGGCCAGCTGCTCGTTGACTTCGGGCAGGTGCGAGGCTTCGATCTTCTTCACGGTGACCATGAAGTCGGCTTGCTTGCCGGCCACGTCCTTGCCGTGGTAGTCGGCCGGGAACGACAGCGGGAAGGTGCGGCTGTCGCCGGACTTCATGCCGCGCACGGCGTCTTCGAATTCCTTGAGCATCTGGCCTTCGCCGACGACGAACTGGAAGTCTTCGGCCTTGCCGCCCTGGAAGGGCTCGCCGTCGATCTTGCCTTCGAAGTCGACCGTCACGCGGTCGTTGTCTTCGGCCACGGCGTCTTGCGCGCGCTGGGCGAAGGTACGGCGCTGCTTGCGCAGGATGTCCAGGGTCTTGTCGATGGCTTCGTCGCCGACTTCGGCCGACAGCTTCTCGACTTCAGCGCCCGACAGGTCGTTGATCTTGACTTCGGGGAACACTTCGAAGACCGCGTCGAAGGCGAGCTGGCCTTCGGGCGACTCTTCCTTCTCGGTGATGCGGGGCTGGCCGGCGACACGCAGCTTGGCTTCGTTCGCGGCTTGCGAGAAGGCCTCGCCGACCTTGTCGTTCATGACTTCGTAGTGCACCGAGTAGCCGTAGCGCTGGGCCACGACGTTCATCGGCACCTTGCCGGGACGGAAGCCGTCCATCTTGACGGTGCGCGCGAGCTTCTTGAGGCGCGAATCGACTTCGTTCTGGATGGTGCCGACCGGCAGGGTCAGCGTGATCTTGCGTTCGAGCTTCTCGAGAGTTTCAACGTTCACGGTCATGATGTCTTCCTGGTAAGGGGGCTGGTGCGCGGGCCTGCATCTTTTAATCAATACAGATCAAGGACTTACACGCGCTCGCGGGATTTATGCGGAGGCACACACGTGCCGCCTGCAAAACTGGGCAACCCGCGATTCTAATCGGCGGAAAACACCCGCTCTCGCCGATGCGAACGCCCGTGCGCGCGGATTGCGCCCTGCCCCTGGCCCCGGGGACGAATTCCCCTTTACAGTGGCGGGCGATTCGCCACCGCCCACAGGGACCTTTCCATGCTTCAGCGACTGTTCGCCGCCCTCGCCTTCACACTGGTTCTTGCGTTCGGCACTGCCTCGCCTTCGCAGGCCAAGACGGCCGCACCAGCAGCGAAGGAGCCGACGATCCAGCAGATTCACCAGGCTGCGAGCAACGGCCGGATGGCGGAAGCCAACGCGATGATCGCCAAGGTGCTCAAGAGCCACCCCAACAGCGCGAAGGCCCACTACGTCCACGCGGAACTCCTCGCCATGGAGAACCAACTCGACGACGCGCGCGAGGCGCTGGACCGGGCCAAGGACATCTCGCCGGGGCTGTCGTTCGCAAAAGCCGAGTCGGTCGCCAAGCTCGAACGCAAGCTCGAAAGGCCGGTGGAGATCAAGCCTGACCCGTTGCCCACGCCGAGCCCGGTCAGCGCGCCGGCGCCCGCCATGTCGCCTGCGCCGGTCGACTCCTTTGCGCCCACCGGGTCGATCCCCTGGAGTCCCATCGGCGTCGTCGCGCTGATCGTTGCGGCCTACGTCTTCTTCCAGCGGCGTTCGCGCGCCGCCAGCTTCCCCGTGCCAGCCGCCGCGCCGGCGCCCCGGTTCTCCCGGCCCACGAGCGACTCGTCGATGGGCTACGCCGCAGCGAACAGCGACGGAGGATTTCCGCCCGCGCCGCCGCCCAGCCAGGACTTGGGCATCGGCAGCGCGCTGGCGACCGGCGCCGCAGTCGGCGTCGGCGCGGCGGTCGCGGGCGAACTGCTGCACCACCTGCTGCGCGACCGGTCGGACGACCACCGCGGCGGCACGATCAACATCTTCAACCACCACCACGGCAGCCGCAGCCACAACGCCGACATCGGCCGCAGCCTCTGGCCTTCTTCCGCCTCCGAGCCCGACCGCAGCTTCGTCGACGACAACTTCGGCATCAAGGACACGAGCTCGTGGGACGACTCAAGCAGCAGCAGCTCGGACAGTTCAAGCAGCGACAGCAGCAGTAGCAGCAGCAGCGACTGGTGAAACGAACGACGGCCAAAGAAAAAGCCCCGTTCCTTGCGAAACGGGGCTTCGTCACTGCTCGATAGAACGGGCTACATAGCAGGGCTGGTGCGCGGGGCCGGACTCGAACCGGCACGTTCTTGCGAACGTCAGGACCTAAACCTGGTGCGTCTACCAATTTCGCCACCCGCGCGATGCCAATCTTTCAGGTGAATGCAAAAGCGGACGGCCTTCCGGCACCTCGGGAATCCCTCGGGCCAAAGACCATCCGCTTGAAATCGGTCAGCTTTCGATTTTAAACATGAATGGGGGTGCCTTTCGGCGCCTCCGACTCCGTCGGCTCCCGCTTGATGCGGAAGGCCGCGGCGTACATCGCCGGCAGCGCCAGCAGCGTCAGCACGGTGGCCACGATCAGCCCACCCATGATGGCCACGGCCATCGGTCCCCAGAACACGCTGCGCGACAGCGGAATCATCGCCAGCACCGCCGCCGCGGCGGTCAGCACGATGGGGCGCAGGCGCCGCACGGCCGACTCGACGATCGCGTCCCAGGCCGGCACGCCGGCCGCGCGGTCGCTCTCGATCTGGTCGATCAGGATCACGGCGTTGCGCTGGATCATGCCCATCAGCGCGATCACGCCGAGCAGCGCGACGAAACCGAAGGGCCGGTTCAGCAGCAGCAGCGCGGCGGCCACGCCGGCGATGCCCATGGGGCCGGTGATGAACACCAGCAGCGAGCGGCTGAAGCTGTGCAGCTGCAGCATCAGCAGCGTGAACACCAGGAACAGCATGATCGGCACGCCCGCCACGATGGAGGCCGAGCCCTTGGAGCTTTCCTCCACGGCACCGGCCACCTCGATGCGGTAGCCGCCCTGCCCGGCCGCGTGCCAGCCGGCTTCGAGCTCGCGCAGTTTCGGCAGCAGTTGCTCGGTCACAGTGGCACCCTGCAGGCCTTCCACCACGTCGCCCTGCACGGTGATGGCGTAGTCGCGGTTCTCGCGCCACATCACGCCGGGCTCCCAGGTGAACACCGGACGGGCGATCTGCGTGAGCGGGATCGAACGGCCCGTGGTCGTCGGGATGTAGGCGTTGCCGATGTCCGAGATGGCCTCGCGCTCGTCGGCCGACTGGCGCAGCACGATGTCGATCAGCAGGTCGTTCTCGCGGTACTGGCCGACCGTGGTGCCGCTGAACATGGTGCGCGAGGCCTGGGCGATGGCCTGGCTCGTCACGCCGAGCGCGCGCGCCTTGGCCTGGTCGATTTCGAGGCGGATCACCTTGACCGACTCGTTCCAGTTGTCGTTCACGCCGCGCATGTTGGTGCTCTCGCGCAGCACGGCCTTCACCTCGTCGGCGCGGGCGCGCAGCTGGGCGGGCTCGGTGCCGATCACGCGGAACTGCACCGGGTACGGCACCGGCGGGCCGTTGGGCAGCAGCTTGACGCGGCCGCGCACCTCGGGGAATTCCTCGGCCAGCAAGGCGGGCAGCCGCAGGCGCAGCGTTTCGCGCACCTTCAGGTCCTTGGCCAGCACGATGAGCTGCGACACGTTGGTCTGCGGGAACACCTGGTCCAGCGGCAGGTAGAAGCGCGGCACGCCGGAGCCGATCCAGGTGCTGACGGTCTTCACGCCCTCCTCCTTCATCACGCGCTGCTCGACGCGCTTGGCCACCTCTTCGTTCGCGGCGAACGAGGTGCCTTCGGGGAACCAGATGTCCACCATGATCTCGGGCCGGCTCGAATCCGGGAAAAACTGCTGCTGCACCTTGCCCATGCCGACGATGCCCAGCGCGAAGATCAGCACGGTGGCGCCGATGGTCAGCCAGCGGTGCTGCACGCACCAGTTCACCGCGCGACGGAAGCCGTTGTAGAACGGCGTGTCGAACAGCTCGTGCGGCGGCGCATCGGGGTCGTGCGGCTTCACCTTGAGCAGCAGCGTGCCCAGGTACGGCACGAAGTACACCGACACGATCCACGACAGCACCAGCGCAATCACCGTCACCGCGAAGATCGCGAAGGTGTATTCGCCCGTCACCGACTTGGCGATGCCGATGGGCAAAAAGCCCGCCGCCGTGATGAGCGTGCCCGTCAGCATCGGCTTGGCCGTGACGTCGTAGGCGAAGGTGGCGGCGCGGACCTTGTCGTAGCCCTCTTCCATCTTCCGCACCATCATCTCCACGGCAATGATCGCGTCGTCCACCAGGAGGCCCAGCGCGATGATCAGCGACCCCAGCGATATCTTGTGCAGCCCGATGCCGAAGTAGTTCATGGCCAGGAAGGTCACGGCCAGCACCAGCGGAATGGTGATGGCCACCACCAGCCCCGGGCGCATGTCGATGTACCAGCCGAAGCGCCCACCCTTGTGCAGGCCGAGCGCGATGATGCTCACGGCCAGCACGATGGCCACGGCCTCGATGAGCACGCCGACGAATTCGTTGACCGAGCTGGCCACCGACACCGGCTGGTCCTGCACCTGCGCCAGCTTCACGCCGGCCGGCAGGCGCTGGTCGATGGTGGCGGTCGTGGCCTTGAGCGCCTTGCCCAGCGCAATGATGTCGCCGCCCTTGGCCATCGACACACCGAGCGCGATCACTTCCTTGCCCTGGTGGTGCACCTTGACGGCCGGCGGATCGACGTACCCGCGGCGGATCTCGGCGATGTCGCCGAGCTTGATCTGGTTGCCCGAGCTGCCGCGGATCGGCATCTCGCGCAGCTGTTCGACGCTGGTGAACTGGCCGCCCACGCGCACTTGCACCACGTCCAGCGGCGACTGGATCGTGCCGGCGCTTTCGACCGCGTTCTGCGAGCCGAGCTGCGCCAGCACGGCGTTGAAGTCGAGCCCCAGCTGGGCCAGGCGCTTCTGCGAGATCTCGATGAAGACTTTTTCGTCCTGCACGCCGAACTGGTCGACCTTGGCCACGTCCTTCACGCGCAGCAGCTGCTGGCGCACGTCGTCGGCCAGCGTCTTGAGCTCGGCGTAGCTGAAGCCTTCGCTTTCCAGCGCGTAGATCACGCCGTAGACGTCGCCGAAGTCGTCATTGAAGAACGGCCCCTGCACACCCGCGGGCAAGGTCCCGCGCATGTCGCCGATCTTCTTGCGCACCGTGTACCAGACGTTGGCCACCTCGGCGGCCTTCGACGAATCCTTGATCTGGAAAATGATCTGCGACTCGCCCGGCTTCGAATAGCTGCGGATCTTGTCGGCGTACGGCGCTTCCTGCAGCGTGCGCTCGAGCTTGTCGGTGACCTGCTCGGCCACCTGCTGCGCGGTCGCGCCGGGCCAGTAGGTGCGCACCACCATCGCACGGAAGGTGAACGGCGGGTCTTCGTCCTGGCCGAGCTGGAAGTACGCAAACGCGCCCAGCACCATCAGCACCACCATCAGGTAGCGCGTGAGGGGCGCGTGGTCCAGCGCCCATTTGGAAAGATTGAAGCCGGCGGGTTTGTGTCCAGGCGTCGAGGGAGTCTCAGGGGTTGCAGGGCCTTCCGTCATTTGGCGGCACCCGTTGCGATCTCCTTCTTCGTCGCAGCCACGGCCTCGACGGCCTGCTGCTTCGCCTGCGCCTGTTGCTGGCCATTGGCGGCGGCCGCCATGGCCTCCTTCGACTGGTAGATGGTGACCTTCTGCCCCGGCGACAGCACGTGCACGCCCGCGGCCACGACCATCATGCCGGGCGCCAGGCCCGAACCGATCACCGCTTCATTGCCGTCGGCCGTGACCACCTGCACCGGCTGCGAGCGCACGGTCATGCTGTCCTTGTCGAGCACCCAGACCGCCGAGCCCTTGCCTTCCTGGCGCAGCGCGCTGGTCGGCAGCTTGATCACCGCAACGTCGGTGCGCGCCAGGGCCTGCGGCCTGGCGTAGACCGTGGCGCCGAGCGCCGGCGAAGTCGCGGCGTCGATCGACACCTTGACCGAGTAGGTGCGCGTGACCGCATCGGCACTGGCGGCCACCTCGCGCACCTTGCCCTGCAGCACCTCGCCACCGGACCAGCCGCGCACCGCGACCGGCGAGCCAGGCTTGATCAGCGCGGCGCGGTCTTCAGGCACCGCGAACACCACGTCGCGCGCACCGTCCTGGGCGATGCGCACGACCGGCGTGCCGGCCTGCACCACCTGCCCCGGCTCGGCCTCGATGGCGGTGATGATGCCCGCCACGTCGGCCACCAGCGTCGTGTAGCTGGCCTGGTTGCCTTGCGAGGCCAGTTGCGCCTGCGCCTGTTCGAGCTGCGCCTGCGCGGCCTTCCAGGTGGTTTCGCGGCGCTCCAGTTCGGCGCCGCTGATGAAGTTCTGCGAGCGCAGCTCGGTGTAGCGCTTCAGGTCGGCGGCTGCGAGGTCGCGGTTGGTCTGCGCGGCGGCCTGCTGGGCGCGGGCGGCCTCGGCGGCCAGGCGGTAGTCCTGTGGATCGAGCTGCGCCAGCACCTGGCCGGCCTGCACGTGCTGGCCGAGTTCGGCCTGGCGTTTGGTGATCTTGCCCGCCACCCGGAAGCCCAGGCGCGATTCGACCCGGGCCCGCACCTCGGCCGAGAACTCGGGCTGGGCGTCGTAGTCGCTGGTGCCGACGGTCACGAACTTGACCGCCCTCACAGGCTCCTGGGCAGGTGGTTTCGGCGAACAGCCGGCCAGAAAGATGGCAGGAAGCAGCAGCCAGGCGGCGCTGCGGGCACGGAGTGAGGCGGCGGAGGCGGTCATGAGACACCCAAGAAGAGAGGAACCGGGTCATTAATGACCCACCGGTTAGTAATCTAGGGTAAACGTTAAACAGTGTCAATGACCCGCCGGTCAGTTGACCCTGTTTGCGCTAAGTTCTCTGCCCCATCTCTACCAGCCGGTTGTCGGGGAGCTCGAAGTAATCGGATGCCCGGCCCGCGTTGCGCTGCAGCCAGCCGAACAGCACCCGTCGCACCGGGTTCATGCCCGGCAGGTTCTCCTCGCCCACCGAGGCGCGGGAGACAAAGTACGAGGTCTTCATCGAGTCGATGGCCAGGGTCTTCTGGTAGGCCAGGATGCGGATGAACTCGGGCACGTCGGGCCGCTCCATGAAGCCGTGCCGCGCGGTGACCACCCAGATGCCGTCCATCAACTGCTCTGCCTCGATGCGCAGGCGCGCGTCCACGCGCGGCGTGTCGCACGAGAGCACGCGCAGCACGATCACCTGCTCGTGCAGCACCTGGTTGTGCTTGAGGTTGTGCAGCAGCGCATGCGGCACCGCCGTGGCGTCGGGGTTCAGGAACACGGCCGTGCCGCTCACCCGGTGCGGCATGTTCAGCGCCAGCGACTCGACGAAAGGCCGCAGCGGCAGGCTGTCGGCCTCGGCCGCTTCCAGGCCCAGGCGCCGGCCCTTGGCCCAGGTGGTGAACAGCACCATCACCCCGGCCGCCACCGCCAGCGTGAGCCAGCCGCCCTCGCCCACCTTCAGGCTGTTGGACACCACGAAGGTCAGGTCGACCGCCGCGAAGGCCAGCACGCCGACCACCACCGCCACCTTGTTCCAGCGCCACAGGCCCCAGGCCACGATGCCGGCCAGGAGCGTGGTCGTCACCATCGTGATCGACACCGCGATGCCATACGCCGCCGACAGCGCGCCCGAGCTGCGGAAGCCCAGCACCAGCAGCAGCACCCCGACCATCAGCAGCCAGTTGACCGCGGGCACGTAGATCTGCCCGATGGCCGTGCCCGAGGTCTGCACCACGCGCATGCGCGGCAGGTAGCCCATGCGCATCGCCTGCGCGGTGAGCGAGAAGGCGCCCGAGATCACCGCCTGCGACGCGATCACCGTGGCCATGGCGGCCAGCACCACCATCGGCAGCACGCCCCATGACGGAAAGAGCCGGAAGAACGGGTTGTCGATGGCCGCCGGGTTCGCCAGCACCAGCGCGCCCTGCCCGAAATAGTTGAGCACCAGCCCCGGCAGCGCAATGAAGATCCACGCCAACCGGATCGGCTTGGCGCCGAAGTGCCCCATATCGGCATACAGCGCCTCGCCGCCCGTAAACGCCAGGAACACCGCGCCCAGCACGGCCAGCGACTGCGCCCGGTGCACGACCAGGAAGCTCACCGCCCGGCGCGGGTCGAGCGCCGCCAGCACCTGCGGCTGCTGCAGCACCTGCCACAGCCCCGCCACGCCCAGCACCAGGAACCACAGCAGCATCACCGGCCCGAAGATCTTGCCGACCACGCCGGTGCCTTTCTTCTGCACCATGAACAGTCCGACGAGGATCGCCAGCGTGATCGGGATCACCGCGCGCTGCAGCACCGGCGCCTGCACCTCCAGGCCCTCGACCGCCGACAGCACCGAGATCGCCGGCGTGATCAGGCTGTCGCCGTAGAACATGGCCGCGCCCACCAGGCCCAAAAGCCCGATCCCGCGCCACACCCAGGGTTTGGTCTTCGGCCCCGAGACCGCGTTGCGCGCCAGCGCCTGCAGCGCCAGGATGCCGCCCTCGCCGTCGTGGTCGGCGCGCAGCACGAACACCACGTACTTGAGCGTCACCACGAACATCAGGCCCCAGAAGATCAGCGACAGCAGGCCCAGCACTGCGTCGGGCGAGAACGGCACGCCGTGCTCGGGGTTCATCGTCTCCTTGAAGGCGTACAGCGGCGAGGTGCCGATGTCGCCGAAGACGACGCCCAGCGCCGCGATCATCAAACCGGGCCCGGCCGCGTGTGCCGTGTCGCCCGAAGCGGGAAGCGAGGTCCCGGAAGCCGCGGCAGTTGCTTTCATCGTCATGGGCGAAAGAAAGAGAGATGGAAAGTGGCGACGCCACGAGCATAGTGCCCGGACATGACGTCGCCGACAATCGTGGCGTGTCCGCCACTCCTCCTGCCAATCCTCGTCACGCCGCCGCGCCGGCCCATTACGAAAACTTTCCCGTGGCCTCCTGGCTGTGCCCGCCGCACCTGCGTCCGCCCATCGCCGCGATCTACCACTTCGCGCGCACCGCCGACGACATCGCCGACGAGGGCGACGCCTCGCCCGATGCGCGCCTGGCCGAGCTGCGCGCCTACCGCGAGGAACTGGCCGCCGCCGCACGCGGCGAAGCGCTGCCCGACTCGCGCTGGCCCCACGTGTTCGGCCCGCTGGCCTGGGCCATCACCGAGTACCGCCTGCCCGAAGACCTGCTCGCCGACCTGCTCAGCGCCTTCATGCAGGACATCGAGAAGACCCGCGACCGCGGCACCTACGCCGACCGCGCCGAGCTGCTCGACTACTGCCGCCGCTCCGCCAACCCGGTCGGCCGGCTGCTGCTGCACCTGTACGGCGTGACCGATGCGCAGGCGCTGGCCCAGAGCGACGCCATCTGCAGCGCGCTGCAGCTCATCAATTTCTGGCAGGACCCGAGCGTCGACCTGCCGCGCGGGCGCTTCTACTTTCCGCGCACCGACTGCGCGCGGCGCGGCCTGACGTCGGAGCATTTCAAGGTCTTCGAACCGCTGTCGCCGGCACCGCCGCCGCAGGAAGCTATCAATCTGATAGCAGTGGTGGCCTTCTGGGCGCGCGAGCTCATGACCGAAGGCGCCCCGCTCGTGCACCGCCTGCCGGGCCGCGTGGGCTGGGAGCTGCGCCTGGTCGTGCAGGGCGGCCTGCGCATCCTCGACAAGATCGAGGACCTGGGCTTCGACACCTTCTCGCAGCGTCCCACCGTCGGCAAGGCCGACGCGCCCGTGCTGCTCTGGAAGGCATGGCGGATGCGGAGACAATCACGCCCCATGAAAGCAGCGCCTCCCCGATGAATCCCGAGCAATACGTGCAAGACAAGGCCGCCGCTTCGGGCAGCAGTTTCTATTACGCCTTCCTGTTCCTGCCCAAGCCGCGGCGCGCCGCGATCACGGCTTTTTATGCCTTCTGCCGCGAGGTCGACGATGTGGTCGACGAGGTCTCCGACCCCGGCGTGGCCGCCACCAAGCTCGCCTGGTGGCGCACCGAGGTCGCCCAGGCCTTTGCCGGCACGCCGCGCCACCCGGTCATGCAGGCGCTCATGCCGCATGCCGCGGCCTACGGCATCGAGGCGCGCCAGCTCCACGAGGTGATCGACGGCTGCCAGATGGACCTGGACCAGACCCGCTACCTCGACTTTCCCGGCCTCGCGCGCTACTGCCACCTGGTGGCCGGCGTGGTCGGCGAAGTCGCCGCGCGCATCTTCGGCCAGACCGATCCGCAGACCACCGCCTACGCCCACAAGCTCGGCCTTGCGCTGCAGCTGACCAACATCCTGCGCGACGTCGGCGAAGACGCGCTGCGCGGTCGCATCTACCTGCCGGTCAATGAGCTGCAGCAGTTCGACGTGAAGGCGCACGAGATCCTGAACCGCGTGCACTCCGACCGTTTTGTGGCGCTCATGAAGTTCCAGGCCCAGCGCGCCCACGCCGCCTACGACGAGGCGCTGGCCCTGCTGCCGCTGGCCGACCGCCGCACGCAGAAGCCCGGCCTGATGATGGCCAGCATCTACCGCACGCTGCTGCGCGAGATCGAGCGCGACGACTTCCAGGTGCTGAACCAGCGCGTCAGCCTCACCCCCGTGCGCAAGCTGTGGCTGGCATGGAAAGTCCAGGCCCTAGGCCGGATATGACGCCCCACCCTTCGTGCCCATGAGGCTCGCCGTCATCGGCGCCGGCTGGGCCGGCCTCGCCTGCGCCGTCGAGGCCACGCGCCTCGGCCACGCCGTCACCCTCTTCGAAGCCGCGCCGATGGCCGGCGGGCGCGCGCGGCGGGTCGATCACATGCACGGCATGGCGCTCGACAACGGCCAGCACATCCTGATCGGCGCCTACACCGCCACGCTGGCGCTCATGCGCGACGTGGGCGTGGATGTCGACACCGCCCTGCAGCGCCTGCCGCTGTCGCTGCGCTTTGCCGACGGCGGCGGGCTGCAGCTGCCCGCGGGCCGGCCGCCGCCGCTCGACCTGCTGATCGGCATCTTCACCGCGCGCGGCTGGAGTTGGCGCGACAAGGCCGCACTGCTGGCCACCGCCGTGCGCTGGCGCCTCGCGGGCTTTCGCTGCGCGCCCGGTACCAGCGTTGCCACGCTGTGCGCCGGCCTCACGCCGCGCGTGATGCACGAACTCATCGAGCCGCTGTGCGTCTCGGCGCTGAACACGCCCGTGTCGCAATCCAGCGGCCAGGTATTCCTGCGCGTGCTGCACGACGCGCTGTTCAGTGGACGCGGCAGTGCCGACCTGCTGCTGCCGCGTGTCGACCTTGGCGCGCTACTGCCCGACGCCGCGCTGGCGTGGCTCGCCCGGCATGGCGCCACCACGCGCATCGGGCACCGCGTGCGCACCATCGCACCTGAAGGCGACCAGTGGCGCGTCGACGACGAGGTCTTCGACCAGGCTGTGCTCGCCGGTGCGCCCTGGGACGCCGCACGGCTCGCCCGCGCCACAGGTCTGCCGGCCGCTTCGCGCTGGTGCAACGTCACCGAATCGCTGCGCTTCGAGGCGATCGCCACGGTCTACGTGCGCGGCGCTGCGCCGTTGGCCGAACCGATGCTCGCGCTGCGCAGCCAGCCAGGCAGCGCACCGGCCCAGTTCGTGTTCGATCGCGGCCAGCTCGGTGGACCAGAAGGCGTGCTCGCCTTCGTCGTGAGCGCCAACGAAACGCCGCGCGAGACGCTCGAGAAACAGGTGCTCATCCAAGCCGGCGCGCAGCTCGGGCAACCGGGGCTCACGCCGATCCAGACCGTCGTCGAGAAGCGCGCCACCTTCGCCTGCACGCCCGGCCTGGCCCGCCCGCCGGCCGCCATCGCGCCGGGGCTGCTGGCCTGCGGCGACTACACCGACGGCCCTTATCCCGCCACGCTCGAAGGCGCGGTCCTCAACGGACTGGCCGTCGCACGCGCGCTTGCCACCCCATGACCACGACCCTGCGTTACCTCGATTTCGACTACAGCGAAGACACCGAAGACCACGGCACCTTCGACGCCATGGCCTCGACCCCGCCCGAGCGCACGCCCGAGGTGGAAGCCGAGATCGCGCTGGTGCTGGCCTGGGCCGAGGCCAGCTTCCCGGGCATGCGCGGCGCGCTCGACGACGGTGCGATGTGGGATTGCGACGTGCAGCGCACGCGGGAAGACAACCCGCGCCTGGACACCCTCACGCTCTCGCTCAGCGGCACCGCCGATTTCTGCGCGGCGCTGCGCGAGCGCTTCGGGCTCGACTGAAGAAAGTCGGCGGCCTTCTCAGGCCGTCTTGTTGCGCAGGCGCAGCAGGCTCAACCCCAGCAGCACGAAGGCGCCGCCCGACACGCGGTTGAACAGCTGCGCACGCTTGGGGTTCGCGAACTGCTTCTTCAGCAGGCGCGCCAGCAGCACGTACGAGCCAGGCGCCAGCACCGAGCCGGCCGCAAAGGTCGTGGTGAGCACGGCGAACTGCGTGAGGATCGGCGCGTCGTGCGTGAGGAACTGCGGGAACAGCGCCGAGAAGAACAGGATGCCCTTGGGATTCGTCAGCGCCACCGTCACGCCGTGCCCGAACAGCCGGCGCGCGGAACGCGAAGGCGCCGGCGCGGCCGAAGGCTGCAGCTCGGCGAACACGCTCGTGCGGCTGCGCCACTGCCGGATGCCCAGGTACACGAGGTAGCCCGCGCCCGCCACCTTCAGCACCATGAAGGCCGTGGCCGAGGTGTTGAGCACCACGCCCAGCCCGCCCATCGCGGCGGCCGAGACCAGGAAGAGCCCGCAGGCGTTGCCCAGTGAACTGATCATCGCGCGGCGCGGGCCGACGGTGATGGCGTTGGAGACCGCGAGCAGCACGGCCGGACCGGGCGTGAAGACGACGAGCAGGGTCACGCCGCAAAAGAGGAGCCAGGTGGAAAGATGCATGGGAGGAAATTCGCGCGAAAGCAGTGAAAGGAGGCCGTCGCAAAACTATAGTCCGGGCAGCCGCGCGCCGCTCGGGCCGCGCCGATAGTCCCCTAACGCTCCTCACCCATGATCACCTGCTACCTGCGCTACATCGTCGATCCCTTCAAGCTCAAGGAATTCGAGCACTACGGCAAGCTCTGGATTCCGCTGGTCGAGAAGTTCGGCGGCCAGCACCACGGCTACTTCCTGCCGTCCGAAGGCGCGAACAACGTGGCGCTGGCGATGTTCAGCTTCCCCAGCCTGGCCGCGTACGAAACCTACCGGGCCGATTCCATGCAGGACGCCGACTGCCAGGCCGCCTTCCGCTACGCCGAAGAGACGCGCTGCATCGTCAGCTACGAACGCAGCTTCTTCCGACCCGTGTTCCGCTGACCTTCAGGCGCCCAGCGCAACGCAGAGCGCGTGCAGGTTGGGCACGATCAGCTGCGGACGCGCGCCGTGCTCCCACGGGCGCTCGTCGCGCACCAGCCACGCGGCCTGCATGCCGGCGTTGAGCGCGCCCACCACGTCGAGCGCGGCGTCGTCGCCCACGTGCAGCACGTCCTTGGGCAGCAGGCCGACCGAGGCCGCCGCGGCGCGGAAGATCGGCGCGTGCGGCTTGCCGCTGCCGAAGGCGCGCGCATTGAAGGCGGTGCGGAACCACCGGCCGACGCCGGTCTTGTGGACATCGGCGTTGCCGTTCGACAGCGCCACCAGCGGGTAGCGCTCGCTGAGCCATTTGAGCGCCGGCAGTGCGTCGTCGTACAGCGTGACGCGCTGGCGCTCTTCGAAGAAAGCGTCGAAGGCCGGGTCGGCCAGCGCCGGGTCTTCGCCCGCGCGCACGAGCGCCGTGCGGATCGACTCGCGGCGCAGCGCGCTCAGGTCGTGCGCGAGGTCGGAGCGCTCCTTGGCGGTGGCTTCGCGCAGCTCGCGCAGCACGCCCGGCGTGAGCAGCAGCGAGGCCGTCTTGGGCGCCTCGCGCAGCAGCCATTCGTGCAGCACGCGCTCGGCACGCTCGATGGTCGGCCAGATTGGCCACAGGGTGTCGTCCAGGTCGAGCGTGATCGCCGAGATGCGCGAGATGTCGAGTGGCGTGGCGCCGCCGGGCGCCGGGGAAGCGGAAGTCATGCCCGAGAATATCGCATGCCTCTCGCCTCCGATGACCGCAAGAACGAACGCACCGCCGTGCTCTGGTGCAACCTGGGTTCGCCCGATGCCCCCACCGCCGCCGCGGTGCGCCCCTACCTCGCCGACTTCCTGGGCGACCCGCGCGTGGTCGAGATTCCCAGAGCACTGTGGGCGCTGATCCTGCACGGCATCATCCTGCGCACGCGGCCCGCGAAGTCGGCCGCGAAGTACGCCAGCATCTGGCTGCCCGAGGGCTCGCCGCTCAAGGTCTGGACGCAGAAGCAGGCCACCCTGCTGGCCGGCTGGCTCGGCGAACGCGGCCACCGCGTGACGGTGCGCGACGCGATGCGCTACGCCAACCCGTCGATCGCCTCGCGGCTCGATGCGCTGCTGGCCGAGGGCGCCACGCGCGTGCTGGTGCTGCAGGCCTACCCGCAGTACTCGGCCACCACCACGGCCAGCGTGATCGACGCCGTGAACGCCTGGAGCCGCCGCCAGCGCCGCATGCCCGAGTTCCGCTTCGTCAACCAGTACCACGACGACCCCGCCTACATCGAGGCGCTCGCGCAAGGCATCGAGAAGCACTGGAAGACCGAAGGCCGCGGCGAGCTGCTGGTGATGAGCTTCCACGGCATTCCCGCGCGCAACATCGCGCTGGGCGATCCCTACGAGGCGCAGTGCCTCGAGACCGCGCGCCTGCTCGCGGCGCGGCTGGGCCTGGCGCCCACGCAGTACCGCACGACCTTCCAGTCGCGCTTCGGCCGCGCCAAATGGCTGGAGCCCTACACCGAGCCGACGCTGCGCGAACTCGGCGCCAGCGGCGTGAAGCACGTCGACGTGGTGTGCCCGGGCTTTCCGGCCGACTGCCTCGAAACGCTCGAAGAAATCGCCATGGAAGGCCGCGAAGCCTTCCTGCACGCGGGCGGCGAGCGCTTCGGCTACATCCCCTGCCTCAACGACAGCCCGGCGTGGATCACCGCGCTCACGGGCATCGCCGAACGCCACCTGGCGGGCTGGCCGACCCGACAAGACACGACGACACCATGAAAAAAGACCTGCACGAAGCCAACCGCCAGTCGTGGAACGCCGCCACGGTCGCGCACAACAGCCACAAGGGCGACCAGGCCGCCTTCTTCCGCGCGGGCGGCTCCACGCTGTTCCCCGAGGAAAGCGCCCTGCTCGGTGACGTGAACGGCCTGTCGGTGCTGCACCTGCAGTGCAACGCGGGCCAGGACAGCCTGAGCATCGCGCGCCGCGGCGCACGCGTGACGGGCGTCGACATCTCCGACGAGGCCATCGACTTCGCCACCCGGCTCTCGGCCGAGTCGGGCATTGCGGCGCGCTTCGAGCGCTCGGACGTCTACGACTACTTCGAGGCCGCCGCCGCACGCGGCGAGCGCCACGACCTCGTGTTCTGTTCGTACGGCACGCTGTGCTGGCTGTCCGACATCGGCGCCTGGGCGCGCGGCGTGGCGCAGCTGCTCAAGCCCGGCGGTCGCTTCGTGATCGTCGAGTTCCACCCGTTCGCGCTGGTGTTCGACCCGCAGTGGAAGTTCCACTACGACTACTTCAACGACGCGCCCGTGCCCGAGGAAGGCGTGGGCGACTACGTGGCCGAATCGGGCGACGGCCTCGTGCCCGACGACCGGCCGATGCCCGGCGTACAAGGCTTTCGCAACCCGCACCCGAGCTTCGAGTTCACCTGGGGCGTGGGCCAGGTGACGACCGCGCTCGCGCAGGCGGGCCTGGCCATCGAGCGCTTCGAGGAGTACCCGTACACCAACGGCTGGAAGCCCTTCGAGGGCATGCGCGAGCTGGGCGGACGGCGCATGGCGCCGCCCGAAGGCATGCCGCGCATTCCGCTCATGTACGCGCTGGCGGCACGCCGCGCCTGAACGGACTCAGAAGCGGCCGAGGTAGTCCAGCTTGCCGATGGGCACGCCCTTGTGGCGCAGCACGTCGTAGGCGGTGGTCACGTGGAAGAAGAAATTCGGCAGCGCGAACTGCAGCAGGTAGCGCTGCGCCGTGAAGTGCGCCTCGCCTTCGCGCGCCTTGATGGTCACGGGGCGTTCTTCGTGGCCGTCGATGAGCGCGCGGTCCACGCCGGCCAGGAAATCCTGCGTCTTCACGATGCGCGCCAGCAGGTCGTCCCAGGTCTTTTCCTCGTCGGGAAAGCTCGGCGCCGTGATGCCGGCGATGCGCGCCGTGCCCAGCTTGGAGGCGTCGCTCGCGCGTTGGATCTGGCCGGCCAGCGTGAGCATGTCGGGCGCCAGCCGCGCCTCGACCAGCGTCGCCGGATCGATGCCCTGGACCTTGGCGTGCGCGAGGCCCTTGTCGAGCAGGTGGGTGAGTTGCCCGAGTCCGCGGGTGAAAACCGGCACGGACAGGTCGTACATCGAGAGGGCCATGGCGAGGTGATCTTGGAGTTGAAGTCGGCCGGATTGTGATCCGGCCGTGCCTTCAACGACCGGCCGCACGGATAAACCCTTCGATCGGGTCCAGTTGTTCCGGCACGTTGAGCGCGGGCGCATGGCCGCAGCCCTGCACCTCGATCACCTGCAGGCGCCCGGCCGCGCCCGGCCCGCGCCGGTGCATCTCGTCGATCACCTCGGGCAGCACCAGATCGGACTCGGCGCCGCGCAGGCACAGCACCGGCGCCTCGATCACGTCGTAGTGCGGCCAGATCAGGTAGTCGTTGTCGTGCGCGCTGAACTGCCTGACCATGGCAGGGTCGTAGTGCGGCGTGACGCGGCCGTCGGCTAGGCGGCGCGTGGAGCTTTCGGTCAGCCGGCGCCACTGCGCGTCGCTGAGCCAGCCGTAGGGCTTGTAGACCGTGCGGAAGAAGGCCTCCAGCTCGGCCACGGTGTCGAAGGCCGGCGGGTCGCCGGCGTAGGCGCGGATGCGCTCGATGGCGGCCTGCGCGAGCTGCGGCGCGTTGTCGTTGAGCGTGAGGCTGGCGATGCGCGCCTTCATGCGCGGCTCGAACAGGCCCGACGCGCACACCGTGCCGATCGCGCCGCCCATCGAGGTGCCCACCCAGTGCACGCGGCCCAGCCGCAACTCGTCGCACAGCGCATTGGCCAGGCGCGCGTAGAACGCGAGCGTGTATTCGTCGTCGGGTGCCGGGCTCCACTGGCTCAGGCCGCGCCCGAGGGTGTCGGGACAGATCACGCGGAAGCCGCGCGCCGCGAAGTGCTGCGCCAGCTCGTCCATGTCGCGGCTGGTGCGCGCCAGGCCGTGCCAGGCGATGACGACGGGAGCGTTGGCGGCGCCCCAATCGAGCCAGTGGATCTCACGGCCTGCGAGTTGTGCGTAGTGCGAAGTGGGGGTGCTCATGATTGGAGGTCTCGCTCAGACGTGCCACAGAACCGGCTTTGCCGGGCTGTAGGCACGGCCCCCTGCAAGGGGGTTGGAGTAGCGACACGAAGTGCGCGAAGCCTGGGGGTGTGCTTCATCTTGCCGCCCTCGCCCTCAGCTTGCCGACGATGCCCGTGGGGAAGTAGTAGACCGAGAGCACGAACAGCACGCCCAGCCACAGCAGCCAGCGGTCGGGCGACAGCAGCGCCGCGAGCCACGGCAGGCCGCTGGCGGCCTCGTTGCCCAGGCGCAGCAGGTCCTGCAGGTAGCTCTGCGCCACCACGAACAGCACTGCGCCGATGGCCGCGCCGTAGATCGTGCCCATGCCGCCGATCACCACGATGAGCAGCACGTCGATCATGATCTCGAAGCTCAGCGAGGTGTCCGGCCCGTTGTAGCGCAGCCAGATGGCCAGCATTGCGCCGGCCAGCGTGGCGAACAGTGCCGACAGCACGGCGGCCGTGGTGCGGTACACCACCACGCGGTAGCCGATGGCCTCGGCGCGGAACTCGTTCTCGCGGATGGCCTGCAGCACGCGGCCGAAGGGCGAGTTCACGATGCGCAGCATTGCCAGCACCAGCACCACCGCCGCCACGAACAGCAGGTAGTAGCACAGCAGGCGCCCGTCGAGCGAGACGCCGAGGAACGGCTCTTCGGCGAACTCGAAGCTCGGCGAGATCAGCTCTGGCAGCTTGAAGGTCAGGCCGTCTTCGCCGCCGGTGAAGTCCGACAGCTGCGAGGCCAGCGTCTGGAACGCCGAGGCCACGGCCAGCGTGATCATCGCGAAGAAGATCGCGCGCACCCGCAGCGAAAAGAGGCCGATGGCCAGCGAAAGCACCAGCGAGATCGCGAGCGACGCGCCCAGCCCCACCAGCACCGCGCCCCAGTTGGGCCCGAGCCGCGAGGCCGAGATGGCGATGCCGTAGGCGCCGATGCCGAAGAACATCGTGTGCGCGAAGCTCACGATGCCGGTGTAGCCCAGCAGCAGGTCGAAGCTCGCGACCAGCACCACGAACACCAGGATCTTGGCCGCGACGCTGAGCGCCTTGACGCCCGGGAACAGGAACGGCGCGAAGGCCAGCGCCAGGAACAGGGCCAGCAGCAGCAGCGCCAGCAGGCGGCTGCGCGGCATGTCGTTGGACAGAAGTCGTTTCAGGAACATGACGGCTTTCTCCTCAACGGTTCGCCACGGGGTACACGCCCTGCGGGCGCCACAGCAGCACGGCCACCATAAGGAAGATGCTCGCGAACTGCGTGAGCGTGGGCAGCAAAAAGCCGATGTAGTTGGTCATGAGCCCCACCAGCAGCGCGCCGAGCAGTGCCCCGCCGGTCGAGCCCAGCCCGCCGATGATGATCACGATGAAGATCAGCACGTTGACCTGCGCGCCCATCTGCGGCACCAGGTTCTGCTGGAACAGGCCCCACATCACGCCGCCCAGGCCGGCCAGCGCGCTGCCCACCACGAACACGCCCACGAACAGGCGACCGATGCGGTAGCCCAGCGACTCGACCATCTCGCGGTCCTGCACGCCGGCGCGGATCAAGAGGCCGATCTTGGTGCGGCCCAGCGTCCAGGCGAGCACGCCGAACACCACCACGCCCACGGCCACCGCGAGCAGGCGGTACTTGCTGATGGCGGCGTCGCCCACCAGCAGCGAGCCGCGCAGCGCCTCGGGCAGCGGCAGCGGAATCTGCGCCGGGCCCCAGATCACCTTGATGAGCTCCTCGCCGATGATCATGCCGCCCATCGTGATGAGGATCTGCTTCAGGTGCTGGCCGTACACCGGCCGCACGATGAAGCGCTCGAAGGCCAGGCCGATGGCGCCGGCCACCGCCATCGCGGCGAGCATGGCCGGGAACACGGCCACGAGGTTGCGCCACAGCTCGCCCGAGCCGGTCCAGTCGCCCATGAGGCCGAGCACGCTGCTGGCCACGAAGGCGCCCAGCGCAATGAACACGCCATGGCCGAAGTTCAGCACGTCCATCAGGCCGAACACCAGCGTGAGGCCCGAGGCGATGATGAAGATGATCATGCCCATCGCCAGCCCCGCCACCGTGAGCGTGAGCCAGGTCGAGACCGAGCCCGTGAGCGGCAGCGCGACGAGCGCGAGGATGGGGGCAAGAAGCAGTGGCTTCCAGTCGAAGTCGAGTTTCATAGGGCGAGTCCGAGCAGCGATTGCTGCAGTTGCGCATCGGCGGAGAACGCGGCCATCGAGCCGCTGTGCACCACGCGGCCGTTGTCCATCACCGCGACGGTGTCGCCCAGGCGCTGGGCGAAGTGGATGTTCTGTTCGACCAGCAGGATCGTCACGCCGCTGCGTTTGAGCTCGCCGAAGGCCTCGATCATGTTGTTGATCATCACGGGCGCCAGGCCCTTGCTGGGCTCGTCGATGATGAGCAGCTGGCGCGGCTCGACGATGGCGCGCGACACGGCCAGCATCTGCTTCTGTCCGCCCGACAGCTTGCCGGCCGGGTGGTTCCAGAATTTCTCGACCGCGGGGAAGAGCTTGAAGATCCACTTCAGCCGCGTGTCGTCGATGGCGTCGGCGTTCTTGGCGCCGCGCGCGGCCAGCACCATGTTCTCCTTCACCGTGAGGTCGGAAAAGATGCCCATGTTCTCGGGCACGTAGGCCACGCCGAGCTCGGCGATCTGCGGCGTGTGCAGCGCCGTGATGTCCTTGCCGGCGAACTGCACCCTGCCCTGCGACGCATGCCACAGGCCCATGATGGTGCGCAGCGTGGTGGTCTTGCCCGCGCCGTTGCGGCCCAGCAGCATGGTGAGCTGGCCCTTGGGCACGGCCAGGTCGACGCCGTGCAGGATGTGGTACGCCCCGATGTGCGTCTGCACGCCTTCGAGGGTCAGCAAATTTTCGGTGCTCATGCGGCCTCCTTCGCGATGCCCAGGTAGGCCTCCTGCACCACCGGCGAGGCGATCACCTCGGCCGGTTCGCCGTCTGCCACGAGCGTGCCGTTGTGCAGCACGATGATGCGGTCCGCGAGTTCGCGCACCACGTCCATCTTGTGTTCGACCAGCAGGATGGTCTTGGTCTTGTCCTGCTTGAGCTTGCGGATCAGGTCGAGGATGACGGGCGCCTCGGCCGCGTGCATGCCGGCCGTGGGCTCGTCGAACATGAAGACCTTGGGTTCGAGCGCCATCAGCAGCGCCACCTCGAGCTTGCGCTGGTCGCCGTGCGGCAGGCTGGCCACCGTGGCGTGGGCGCGCGGCTCCAGGGCCACGTCGGCCAGGATCTGCTCGGCGCGTTCGGTCAGTGCCTTGTGGTCGCTCCAGATGCTCCACAGGTTGAGCCCGTGGCGGTGCGCGCCGGCGCGCGTGGCCTGCACCGCGAGCCGCACGTTTTCCAGCACCGTGAGGTTCGGGAACAGGTTGGTGAGCTGGAACGCGCGCCCCAGCCCGGCGTGCGTGCGCGCCGACGGCGACAGGTGCGACAACGGTTGCCCGTCGAGCGACACCGTGCCGGCCGTGGCCTTGAGCTGCCCGGAGATCAGGTTGAAGTAAGTGGTCTTGCCCGCCCCGTTGGGGCCGACGATGGCCGTCAGCGTGCCTGGCGCGAATGCGCAGCTCACGCTGTTGACGGCCACGTGCCCTCCGAAGCGGATGGTCAGATCCCGGGTCTCAAGCATTGTGGAAAGGTCCTTGCGAATCGAAAAATCAGTGCAGGGTGAACGGCCTCAACAGGTGCCGATCACGTAGTAGTTGGCGCCCGTCTGCTTCAGCGTGGTCATGGCGTAGATGTTCCACAGGCCCATCGACTGGCCCGAGCCGTTGGCATAGGTCAGGCCCCACAGCGCATAGGCGCGTCCGGCGATGGTGTGGGTGTAGTTGCTCGCGGTGTAGCAGGTTCCGCCGCCGCCCGGGCCCGCCGTGGTCGCGCCCGTGGCGGCCGCCGACATCGCGCCTTCGACGTTGCTCGCGTTCAGGGCGGCCACGGTCCAGCTGTAGGTGGTCGACGCGGCCAGGCCGGTGTCGGTGTAGCTGGTGCCCGCCACCGGCGAGGCGTTGACCTTGCTGCCGCCGCGGTACACGTTGTAGCCACTGGCGCCCGACACGCCGGCCCAGCCGATCACCATGCTGCTGCTGGTCGCGCCCGAGGTGCCCACGCCGGTGGGCGCCGGCAGCCCGCCGCCGCCGGCCGAGCCGGTGACGCGGTCGATCATGGCCTTCATGGCGGCCATCTGCGGGCCCGACTTCTTGGCGTAGTTGGCGCTGTCGTAGCCCCACCAGTCCCAGCAGCTGTTGGTGGCCGCGGTGCTGGTCTGCGGGTAGATCAGGATGATGTTGTTGGTGTCGGCCCAGCGGTTGTAGCCGGTCTTCTTGACGTACTGGTCGCTCACGTCGGTGTAGTTCTGCTTGCAGCCGTGCAGCACCAGGTGCACGCGGCACGAGGTGGTGGTGCAGGCCTGCGGCACGTAGAGCCAGCCGGTGGCGGCCACGCCGTGGCCGGAGACGAACTCCGACTGGTTGAACTCGGTGAAGGTGCCGCCCAGCGCGCCGTTGTTGCGCGGGTTCAGCGGACCGTACAGCTGCGTGAGGATCTCGCCCGCGAGGTCGAAGCCGCAGTTGTTGATGTACGGCGCGGCCGTGGTGCTGCAGGCGCCGCCGTAGTCGTCGGTGACCATCGCGTGACCGGCACCGAGGTTGTTCTTGTAGACCGTGTTGGCGGCCGGCACGAAGCTCTGGTAGTAGGTCTTCAGGTCGTCCATCACCGGCTGCTTGACGGTGTTGTCCGAAGTGCCCGAGAACAGGTAGACCTTGGAGTTCGTGAGGTTCGACACCGGGTCGATCGCACCGCTGGCGGCCCAGCTGTTGGTGGTGCTCACGAGCGTCGAGACCGGGATGCTGGTGCTGTGCGTCATGCAGCGCCCGGTGGCATTGACCACCGAGCCTTCGGCGCAGTAGTACGGACCGCCGGCGACCACGCCCGCGCCGCGCGTGAAAGTGGCCGAGTAGGCCACGTGCAGCTGCACCGCCATGAAGCCGCCGGCCGACAGGCCGGACACGCTCACCTCCGCCGGGTTGGCGCCGAGTGCCGGCAGCGGCACGGCCGCTGTGGCGGCCTGCACCGCCGCCGTGATCACCGCTGCTGCGGCAAACCCCTTCCAGTTGTTCCATCGCATCGCTGGCATCGCTGTCTCCTTCTGTTATGTTTGATCGAACGCTTGCTTGCAGACTGACGAATTGACCGTGGCACACGACAGCTGGCGCGGACGCAGGCTGGCGCTTCGCCCGGCGGCCATCCGGGGCGAAAAGGGGGCGGCGCCTGCATGCGCGCCGCGGGTTCAGGGGGCGATCAGCGCCGTGTTCAGCGCTTGTTTTTGATCGGGATGTCCATCTCTTCGGGCTTGATCTCGTGCACCAGCTCGGGCACGCCCCATGCGAACGCGGGGTCGGCCTTGATCTTGAAGTGGTACATCGACTGCATCGCCTGGTGGTCTTCCTTGCGGAAGGTCATCTTGCCCTTGGGCGTGTCGAAGCTCATGCCTTCCATGGTGCTGATGAGCTTGTTGGTGCCGGTGTCGCCGTTGGTCTTCTTCAGCGCCGTCACCACCGCCATCGCGGCCGAGAAACCGCCGGCCGTGAAGAAGTCCGGCGGCGTCTTGAATTCCTTGTAGTGGGCCGCGACCATCGCCTCGTTCACCGGGTTCTTCGGGATGCCGAAGTAGTAGTAGGCCGCGCCTTCCATGCCCGGCAGCGACTTGTAGGCCGCCATGGCCGGCAGGATGTTGCCGCCGGTGGCGATCTCGATGCCGTAGCGCTTCAGGTCGAGGTCGACGATCTTGAACGGGTTGCCCGCGCCGGCCCAGACGATCCAGATGATCTTGCGGCCCGGCTGGTCCTTGAGCTTGTCGATCAGGCGCTGCGCACCGGCCGTGAAGTCGGTGGTGGCGGGCGGCAGGTACTCCTCGTGCGCGAGCTTGGCTTTCTTCAGCGCGGCGCCGAAGGCCTTCACGCCGTCGCGGCCGAAGGCGTTGTCCTGGGCGAGCGTGGCGACGGTGACGCCGGCCTTGTCGATGGCCACGGCGTTGGAGATGGCGTCCTGGCTCGAGTTGCGGCCGGTGCGGAAGATGTACTTGTTCCACTTGTCGCCGGTGATCGAGTCGGCCACGGCGGGCTCGACGATCAGGATCTTCTTGTACTCCTCGGCCACCGGCAGCATGGCCAGCGCCACGCCCGAAGCGGTCGGGCCGACCGCGAGCGCAGCCTTGTCGTCGGAGTACGCGGCGGCCAGCAGCGACTTGCCCAGGTCGGGCTTGCCCTGGTCGTCCTTCTCGATGACCACGAGCTTCTTGCCGTTGACCATCATCGTGCCGCCGGTGGCGTAGTTCAGGCCCATCATCAGGCCGGTCTGCGTCTGCTTGCCGTAGGCCTCCAGCGCGCCGGTCTTGCTGTAGACGTGGGCGATGCGAATCTCGTTCGATTGGGCCCAGGCGGGCATGGTGGCGGCGGTGGCGCCCAGGGCGGCCAGGGCGATGAGGTGGCGACGGTGCATGTCTTGTCTCCTGATAAAGGTGACTGAATATTGCACAGTTCGTGCCACCCGCCTAAGCCATTGATAACAAAGGCTTCCTCATTCGGGCGCAACCGGTTTCGCCTGATTTCAGTGCATTCGAGTTGTCTTTTTTTCAGACAACTGTCTGTTGATCAGTCAGGGTTTCCCAGCAGAGTCGCGGCGCGCCGCGAGCCAGCTTTCGAACTCGCGCTCGGCCCGCATCCGCAGCTCGTTGCGCGTGTGGTTGCACACCGCATGCGCGAGGCGCCGGTGCTTCTGCTGGCGCACGCCGCCCAGCGTGGCGTCGAGCAGGTGCTCGATGGTGGCCGACTCGGGGCGACCGTGCGGCTCGTCGAAGTCCATCGGCAGCCCGCACCAGTGGCAGTTCGGGCCGAAGGTGGAACGCAGTGCCTTCACGCTCATGACAAGCCCATCCCCGTCATGCGCTCGTACAGCGTGGCGCGTGAGATGCCCAGCAGCCGCGAGGTCGCGAGCTTGTTGCCGCCGGTACTTTCGAGCGCGGCCGCGATCGCCTTGCGCTCCAGCTCGGCCACCTGCTGCGACAGCGGGCGCAGCAGCGCGGCTTCCTGGTCGACGTCGCGCAGGCTGTGCGAGGTGTCGGGCGCCTCGATCTGCTCCAGCCCCGCCTCGCGCAGGATGCGTTCGAGCTGCGCGGCGTCGATGCGCTGCGAGTCGCTGCGCATCGTCACCTGCTCCAGCACGTTGCGCAGCTCGCGGATGTTGCCGCGCCAGTGCTGGCCGGCCAGCAGTGCGAGCGCGTCGGGCGTGAGCTCGGGCGGCGCCTCGCCGCTGCGCAGCGCCATGTCCTCGCCCAGCGCCTCGACCAGCGCCGGGATGTCGCTGCGCCGTTCGCGCAGCGGCGGCACGCGCAGCGGCAGCACGTTGAGGCGGTAATACAGGTCTTCACGGAACAGGCCGCGGCGCACCAGCTCGGGCAGGTCGCGCGAGGTGGCAGCGATCACGCGGGCATCGAAGGGAATCAGCTTGTTGGAGCCCAGCGGTTCGATCTCGCCTTCCTGCAGCGCGCGCAGCAGCTTGGCCTGCAGGCCCAGCGGCATGTCGCCGATTTCGTCGAGGAACAGGCTGCCGCCGTCGGCCAGCTTGAACTTGCCTTCGCGCCCGCGCTTGTCGGCGCCGGTGAAGGCGCCGGGGGCGAAACCGAAGAACTCGGCCTCGAGCAGCGTGTCGGGCACGGCCGCGATATTGACGCTGACGAACTGGCCCTTGGCGCGCGTGGACGACGCATGGATCGCATGCGCCAGCAGCTCCTTGCCGGTGCCCGTCTCGCCCAGCAACAGCACCGGGCTGGTGGACTGCGCGGCGCGGCGCGCGTGGCGCTTCACCTCCACAGCCGCCGGGCTGCTGCCGATGAAGCTCGCGAAGGTGTACTTGGAGCGGCGCTGGCCGTCGGGCGCGTGCTGGTACAGCGGGTTGTTGCGCTGGCTGGCCAGCTCGCGGCGCGCGTCGTCGAGGTCGCGCTGCAGCAGCGCGAACTTGCTGATGAGCGGCTGCAGCGTGGTCTCGGGCTGGTCGAACAGCACGATGCCGATGGCGCCGATGACCTTGCCCAGGCCCTCCCCGTCTTCGCGCTCCTCGCGCAGCGGGATGCGGCTGACCACGAAGGTGCCGGCCTTGTTGGTCAGCAGGTCGATGAGGATCGGCTCGCCGGTTTCGAGCACGCGGCGCATCATGGTGTTGGGAATCACGTCCTCGACCATGTGGCCCATGAATTCGTCGATGGACGAAAAGCCCAGCGCCGGCAGGAAGCGCCGGTAGCCCTCGTTCACCCAGACGATGCGCCCGCTGCGGTCGACCAGGAACATGCCCTGGCTGATGCTCGAAAACAGATGAAACATCGAGCGCGCGGCCAGCGCGAGGATGCCTTCGGCGTCCAGGGGCAAGGCGGGCGGCGGTGCGGCGGCAAAGGGAGCGACGGACATGCGCGGATCGTACTGTGTGCGGCGCCCGCCCCTGCCGCGCGCAGGCCCAGATGCAACCAAAAACAAAAGCCTTCAGCAAGCCTTAAGTAAATCAATCGTTTGATTTCAATCATGCTTTAATCGCGCCGATGAACGCCAGGGACCCCCTCACGCCAACGCCCGTGCCCTCGCCGCGCCGCGCCCCCCGCAGCGACGGCGCCGAGGCGCGCCACCGCCTGCTGCACACCGCGCTGCGGCTGTTCGCCCAGAACGGTTTCGCCAAGACCTCGATCCGCGAGATCGCGCGCGAGGCCGGCGTGAACGTGTCGGCCATCAGCTACTACTTCGGCGACAAGGAGGGGCTGTACGGCGCCACCTTCAACGAGCCGATGGGCAGCGATTCGAACGACCTCGTGGCCGCCTGCAACGTGCCCGGCCAGTCGCTCGAGGACACGCTGCGCATCTGCATGGCGACCATGATCGATCCGCTCAAGCAGGGCGAGATCGTGCGCCAGTGCATCCAGCTGCACATGCGCGAGATGCTGGAGCCCACCAGCCAGTGGGCCAAGGAACTGGAGCGCGACATCAAGGGCCCGCACCGTGCCATCGTCGAGCTGCTGTGCCGCCACCTGCAGGTGGAGCGCGCCGACGACGACATCCACCGCCTGACCTTCGCGATCACGGGGCTGTCGATGCAGCTGTACGTGAGCCAGGATTTCATCGAGGCCCTGCGCCCGTCGCTGCTGCGCACGCCGCGCGCCATCGACACCTGGGCCGACCGGCTCACGGGCTACGCGATGGCGCTGGTCCAGGCCGAAACCGCACGCCGCCGCCAGGTGGCCGCCGAGCAGAGAAAGAAGCCATGAGACGACTCCGACGGATTGCCCTTGTTCTGAGCCTGCCGCTCGGCCTTGCCGGCTGCGGCCTGACGCGCCCGCCCGCCTCGGTGCAGGCGCCCTTCCCCGCGCAGTGGCACGCGCCCCTGCCCCACGGCGGCTCGCTCGCCGCGCTGGCCGAGTGGTGGCGCCAGCTCGACGACCCGCTGCTGGTCGAGCTGATCGCCGCCGCCGAAACCGCCAGCCCCAACCTTGCCAGCGCCGCGGCGCGCGTGGCCGAGGCGCGCTCCACGCGCGTGCAGGCCGGCGCGGCGCTGCTGCCCAGCCTGGACGGCACGGCGTCGGCCAGCCGCGGCGTCTCGGGCTCGTCGTTCGGCGCGGGCAGCTCTTCGAGCAGCAGCGGCAGCGCCTCCACCGCACCGGTCACCACGCTGCAGGCCGGCCTGCAGTCGAAGTGGGAGATCGACCTGTTCGGCCGCCTGCGCGCCGACCGCGACGCGGCCCAGCAGAAGCTGGACAGCGCCACCGCCAAGTGGCACGACGCCCGCGTCGCCGTGGCGGCCGAGACGGCCAACGCCTATTTCGCCGAGCGCGCCTGCCAGCAGCAGCTGAACGTGTCCGAATCGGATGCCAAGTCGCGCGGCGAAACGGCGCGGCTCACCGACCTGTCGGCGCGTGCCGGCTTCACCGCGCCGGCCGATGCTGCACTCGCGCGTGCCAGCGCCTCCGACGCCTCGGGCCGCCTCACGCAGCAACGCGCCCTGTGCGCGGTGCAGCGCAAGGCGCTGGTGGCGCTCAGCGGGCTCGACGAGCCCACGCTGGCGCAGAAGCTCGCGGCCTCGCCCACGCAGCGCGCGCTGCCGGTGGTCGGCGCCATCGCCAGCGTGCCGGCGCAGGCGCTCTCGCAGCGGCCCGACGTGTACGCGGCCGAGCTCGGCGTGGCCGCGGCCAGCGCCGAGGTGGGCTCGGCCGAGGCCGAGCGCTACCCGAAGCTCACGCTCTCGGGCTCGATCGGCCGCATGCAGATCCGCACCAGCGGCTTTCGCGAATCGCTCGACACCTGGACGGTCGGGCCGCTGTCGCTCACCGTGCCGCTGCTCGACGGCGGCGCCCGCGCGGCCAACACCGAGGCCGCCAAGGCGCGCTACGCCGAGGCCGTGTCGCTCTACCGCGCCAACGTGCGCCAGGCGGTGCGCGAGGTCGAGGAAGCGCTCGTGAACCTCGACGCCACCACCGCGCGCAGCACCGACGCCGACAGCGCGGTGAAGAACTACCAGGCCTCGTTCGACGCCACCCAGGCCCGCTACAGCAGCGGCCTGGCCAGCCTGTTCGAGCTCGAGGATTCGCGGCGCACGCTGTTCGCCGCGCAGACCGCGCGCGTCTCGCTGCAGCGCGAGAGCACCGAAGCCTGGGTCTCGCTGTACCGCTCGATGGGCGGCGGCTGGAGCCGCCCCGCCGAAGCATCGTCCCCAATGACCACCACCCCGGCCGCCAAGGTCGCGACGTCGCCATGAAAACAATGAAGCGTTCCACCCTTGTCCTCGCGCTGCTGGCGCTCGTCGTCGTTGTCGCCGCAGGCCTGTGGCTCACCCGCAAGCCGGACGGCGACCACAAGGCCGCGCCCGCCGCCAAGGGCCCGGCGCAGCGCCCGGCGCTGACCGTCTCGGTCGCCAAGCCCGAGGCCACCGAGCTGACCGTCACGCTGGCCGCCAACGGCAACGTGGCGGCCTGGCAGGAGGCCGTGGTCGGCTCCGAATCGAACGGCCTGAAGCTGGCCGAGGTGCGCGTCAACGTCGGCGACACCGTGAAGAAGGGCCAGGTGCTCGCGGTGTTCTCGCCCGAGACGGTGCAGGCCGACATCGCGCAGGCGCGCGCCTCGCTGGCCGAGGCCCGCGCCTCGGCCGCCGACGCCGCCGGCAACGCCGCGCGCGCCCGCACGCTGCAGGCCACGGGCGCGCTGAGCCAGCAGCAGATCAACCAGTACCAGACCACCGAGCAGACCGCCAAGGCGCGCGCCGAAGCGGCCGAGGCCGTGCTGGCCGCGCAGCAGGTGCGCGGTCGCAACACGCAGGTGCTGGCACCCGACGACGGCGTGATCTCCGCGCGCACCGCCACGGTCGGCAGCGTGGTCAGCGCCGGCACCGAGCTGTTCCGCCTGATCCGCCAGGGCCGTCTCGAATGGCGCGCCGAAGTCACCTCGGCCGAGCTGGGCCGCATCGCCGTGGGCACGCCGGCCTTCGTGGTCAGCGCCAGCGGCGCGCAGGTGAAGGGCATGGTGCGCAGCATCGCGCCCACGGTCGATCCGCAGACGCGCGCCGCGCTGGTCTACGTCGACCTGCCCAACGTGCAGCAGAACACCGGCGTGAAGGCCGGCATGTTCGCGCGCGGCGACTTCGAACTGGGCCGCAGCTCCGCGCCGACCGTGCCGCAAAGCGCGATCGTGCCGCGCGACGGCTTCAACAACGTCTTCACGCTGCTGCCCGACGGCCGCGTGGCGCAGCTCAAGGTGCAGACCGGCCGCCGCCTGAAGGACCGCGTGGAAATCACCAGCGCCCTGCCCGAGGGCGTGCAGATCGTGGTGCAGGGCGCGGGCTTCCTCAACGACGGCGACCTGGTGCGCGTGGTGGACGCCACGCCCGCGGCAGCCTCGCCCGCCACCCCGGCGAAGGCAGCGGCATCCGCGCCTTCGCCTAAATAAGCCAACACAAGGAACACGCCATGAACGTTTCCGCCTGGTCCATACGCAACCCCATTCCGGCGGTGATGCTGTTCGTGCTGCTCACCTTCGGGGGGCTGCTGTCGTTCAACGCCATGAAGGTGCAGAACTTCCCGGACATCGACCTGCCGACCGTCACCGTCTCGGTCTCGCTGCCTGGCGCCGCGCCGTCGCAGCTCGAAACCGACGTCGCACGCAAGCTCGAGAACTCCATCGCCACCATCCAGGGCCTGAAGCACATCACGACCAAGGTGCAGGACGGTGCCGCCACGCTGATCGTCGAGTTCCGCCTCGAGAAGCCCGTGCAGGAAGCCGTGGACGACGTGCGCTCGGCCGTGCAGAAGGTGCGCGCCGACCTGCCCGCCGACGTGCGCGACCCGGTTGTCACCAAGCTCGACTTCGCGGCCCAGCCGGTGCTGGCCTTCACCATCGCGTCCTCGCGCATGGACGGCGAGGCGCTGAGCTGGTTCGTCGACAACGACGTCACGAAGAAGCTGCTCGCGCTGCCCGGCGTGGGCGCGGTGAGCCGCGTGGGCGGCGTCACGCGCCAGGTGCACATCGACCTCGACCCGAGCAAGCTGCAGGCGCTGGGCGCCTCGGCGGCCGACATCTCGCGGCAGCTGCGCCAGGTGCAGACCGAAAGCGCCGGCGGGCGCATCGACCTGGGCGGCAGCGAACAGCCGGTGCGCACCATGGCCACCGTGCAGTCGGCCGACCAGCTCGCCGACATGCAGATCGCGCTGAGCGACGGCCGCCGCATCCGCCTGGACCAGGTGGCGCGCATCAGCGACACCATCGCCGAGCCGCGCGCCGCCGCGCTGCTCAACGGCAAGCCCGTGGTGGGCTTCGAGGTGGCCCGCAGCCGCGGCGCCAGCGAGGTCGAAGTGGGCCACGCCATCCAGAAAGCGCTGGCCGACATGCGCGCGCAGCGCCCCGACCTGGAGTTGACCGAGGCCTTCAATTTCGTCGACCCGGTGGAAGAGGAATACAACGGTTCGCTGCACCTGCTGTACGAGGGCGCCATCCTCGCGGTGATCGTGGTGTGGCTGTTCCTGCGCGACTGGCGCGCCACCTTCGTCTCGGCGGTGGCACTGCCGATGTCGGTGATTCCGGCCTTCGTCGGCATGTACCTGCTGGGCTTCTCGGTCAACGTGATCTCGCTGCTCGCGCTCTCGCTGGTGGTCGGCATATTGGTGGACGACGCCATCGTGGAGGTCGAGAACATCGTTCGCCACCTGCGCATGGGCAAGTCGCCCTACCAGGCGGCCATGGAGGCGGCGGACGAAATCGGCCTGGCGGTGATCGCGACCACCTTCACGCTGATCGCGGTGTTCCTGCCCACGGCCTTCATGAGCGGCGTAGCCGGCAAGTTCTTCAAGCAGTTCGGCTGGACCGCGTCGCTCGCGGTGTTCGCCTCGCTGGTGGTGGCGCGGGTGCTCACGCCGATGATGGCGGCCTACATCCTCAAGCCCATCGTCGGCGCCGAGAAGGAGCCGGGCTGGCTGCGCTGGTACATGCGCGCCGTGACGTGGAGCACGCACAACCGTTTCAAGACGATGGTGATGGCCACCCTCTTCTTCTTCGGCTCGCTGGCGATGATCCCGCTGCTCAAGACCGGCTTCATTCCGGCCGACGACAACTCGCAGACGCAGGTCTACCTGTCGCTGCCGCCGGGCTCCACGCTGGCGCAGACCACGGCCGCGGCCGAGGAAACGCGCCGCCGCGTGATGAAGATCAACCACGTGAAGAGCGTCTACACCACGGTGGCGGGCGGCAGCGCCGGCGGCGACCCGTTCGCGAACTTCGGCACGCCCGAGACGCGCAAGGCCACGCTGACGATCCAGCTCGACCCGCGCGGCGACCGGCCACGCAAGCAGGTGATTGAGAAAGAGATCCGCACCGCGCTCGAAACCCTGCCCGGCGTGCGCAGCACCGTGGGCCTGGGCGGCTCGGGCGAGAAGTACATCCTGGTGCTCACGGGCGAAGACCCGGTGGCGCTGTCGGCCGCCGCGAGCGCGGTCGAGAAAGACCTGCGCACCATTCCCGGCCTGGGCAACATCACCTCGACCGCGAGCCTGATCCGTCCCGAGATCGCCGTGCGCCCCGACTTCGCGCGCGCCGCCGACCTGGGCGTGACCAGCTCGGCCATCGCCGAGACGCTGCGCGTGGCCACGCTGGGCGACTACGACCAGGCGCTGGCCAAGCTCAACCTCGCGCAGCGGCAGGTGCCGATCGTGGTGAAGCTCGAAGACTCGGCGCGGCAGGACCTCGACCTCATCGGTCGCCTGTCGGTGCCGGGCGCGCGCGGCCCCGTCATGCTGAGCCAGGTGGCCTCGCTCACGATGGAAGGCGGCCCGGCCGTCATCGACCGCTACGACCGTTCGCGCAACGTCAACTTCGAGATCGAGCTGTCGGGCGTGGGCCTGGGCGACGCCAAGACGGCCGTCGAGGCCCTGCCCTCGATCCAGAAGCTGCCACCCGGCGTGCGCATCGCCGAGGTGGGCGACGCCGAAGTGATGACCGAGCTGTTCGCCAGCTTCGGCCTGGCGATGCTCACGGGCGTGCTGTGCATCTACATCGTGCTGGTGCTGCTGTTCAAGGACTTCCTGCACCCAGTGACCATCCTGTGTGCGCTGCCGCTCGCGCTGGGCGGCGCCTTCGTGGGCCTCTTGATCGGGCAGAAGGCGCTGTCGATGCCCTCGCTGATCGGCCTGATCATGCTGATGGGCATCGCCACGAAGAACTCGATTCTTCTGGTGGAGTACGCCATCGTGGCGCGCCGCGACCACGGCATGAGCCGCTGGGACGCGCTGCGCGACGCCTGCCACAAGCGCGCTCGGCCCATCATCATGACCACGCTCGCCATGGGCGCCGGCATGCTGCCGATTGCCGTCGGCTTCGGCGCCGCCGACTCGAGCTTCCGCTCGCCGATGGCGATGGCGGTGATCGGCGGGCTGATCACCTCCACGGTGCTGAGCCTGCTGGTGGTGCCGGCGGTGTTCACCTACGTGGACGACATCGAGCACTGGATACGGCGCACCGTGCGCAAGCTGCGCGGGCAGCCGGCCGATCCGCACATCGACGACGATTTGGTCGAGGCGCCGCAGCGCTGAGACCTCCGAGCGCGCGCAGCGGTGGACCCGCTACCGCGCCTCGATGTTCAGCACCACCACGCCTGCCACGATGGCCAGCAGGCCGACCACGCGCGTCAGCGTGACCGCTTCACCGAACCAGACCATGCCGGCGACCGCGATCAGCGCCGTGCCGGCACCGGCCCAGACCGCGTAGCCCAGCCCCACATCCAGTACGCGCACCGCGAGCGACATGAGCCAGATCGCGCCGGCATAGCAGGCAGCGGTGAGCAGCGAGGGCAACAGGCGGGTGAAACCTTCGGCATGGCGAAGGGCGATGGTGCCGGCGACTTCCGCCGCCACGCTGGCCGCAAGCAGCAGCCAGGCCAGAGTCTGCGGACTCTTCATGGGAATACCTCGTCACACCCCTGCCGTACCGGGCATGGAATGCGGGCGATGCAAGCGGTACCCCGAACGAAGCCGCCATTCTGGGGACATGCGGCGACGCGGTGATGACTGCCCGGTCAAGCCCCTTGGCGCTGCAGGCGCATTCAAAAAAAATGCCGCGGGCGCCAATCGCCCGCGGCATGTGAACCGACAAAGAGGGTCGGTCGCGTCAGGCGTCCAGTTGCGCCAACCGCTTCAGCTTGCGTTCGCTCATGCGCTTGGCCAGGCGCGGCAGCACCAGCACGGCGACCACGATGACCACCAGGGTGATCGACATCGGACGCTGGAAGAACACGGCCGCACTGCCCTCGCCGATCGACATGGCGTTGCGCAGTTGCGCTTCGGCCAGCGGGCCGAGGATCATGCCGACCACCACGGGAGCGGTCGGGAAGTCGTAGCGCCGCATCACCACGCCCAGCAGGCCGATGCCGTAGAGCAGGAACAGGTCGAACGCGCTCTGGCGCATGCCGTAGGCACCCACCGTCGCGAAGATCAGGATGCCGGCGTACAGCTGCGGCTTCGGAATCTTCAGCAGCTTGACCCACAGGCCGACCATCGGCAGGTTCAGCACCAGCAGCATGACGTTGCCGATGTAGAGCGAGGCGATCAGCGCCCACACCAGCGCGGCCGAGGTGGTGAACAGCTGCGGGCCCGGCTGGATGCCGTAGTTCTGGAACGCGCCCAGCAGGATGGCCGTGGTGTTCGACGTGGGAATGCCCAGCGTGAGCAGCGGAATCAGCGCGGCCGTCACCGTGGCGTTGTTGGCGGCCTCGGGGCCGGCCACGCCTTCGATGGCGCCCTTGGTGCCGAACTCGGCCTTGGCGTCCTTGTCCTTGGCGAGCTTCTTTTCCATCGCATAGCTCAGGAAGGTCGGAATCTCGGTGCCGCCGGCCGGAATGCAGCCGAAAGGCGTGCCGATGGCGGTGCCACGCAGCCAGGCCGGAATGGAGCGCTTCCAGTCGCGCTTGGTCATGTGCACGCGGCTGAGCTTGTTCTGGCCTTCGACGACCTTGCCTTCATACAGCACGGCGTAGAGCACTTCGGCCACGGCGAACAGGCCCACCGCGACCAGCACGATCTCGATGCCGTCGAGCAGCTCGGGCACGCCGCCCGTGTAGCGGCCCTGGCCCGAGATCTGGTCCAGGCCCACGCAGCCGGCGGCCAGGCCGACGAACAGCGCTGTCATGCCACGCAGCGTGCTCTTGCCGAGCACCGCGCTCACCGTGGTGAAGGCCAGCAGCATCAACAGGAAGTACTCCGGCGGGCCGAGCTTGACCGCGAACTCGGCCACGAAGGGCGCGAACAGCGTGACGATGACGGTGGCGATGGTGCCGGCCACGAAGGAGCCGATGGCGGCCGTGGCAAGCGCTGCGCCCGCCCTTCCGCTCTTGGCCATCTTGTTGCCCTCCATCGCCGTCACCATGCTGGCGGTTTCGCCGGGCGTGTTCAGCAGGATGGACGTGGTCGAGCCGCCGTACATGGCGCCGTAGTAGATGCCCGAGAAGAAGATCATCGAGGCCGTGATGTCGACCTTGCCGGTGATGGGCAGCAGCATCGCCACCGCGACGGCCGGGCCGATGCCGGGCAGCACGCCCACGGCCGTGCCCAGGGCACAGCCGACCAGGCACCAGAGCAGATTGATCGGGGTGATCGCCGTGGCGAAACCCGCCATGAGTGCGTTGAAGATTTCCATGTCAGAACCACCCGGAAGAAGTCAGGCCCGGCAGGTTGATCGCCAGGAATTGGGTGAACATCCAGAACACCGGCGCGGAGATGAGTGCGCCCGCAATGAAGTCGGTGAGCCAGGTGCGCGGCGCATTCACGCCGGCCTGCCCGCTCGCGCGGCGCAAGCCCTGCACGGCCAGCACGTAGCACAGCGTGCAGCTGAGGATGAAGCCGAGCGTGGTGATGAGCGCGGCATTGAGCAGCAGGCCCGCCGAGACCCAGATGAAGCCGGGCCAGTAGGCGCGGTCGGCACCGGTGGGCGCATCGAGCTCGCGAAAGCCGCCGGTGCGCGCTTCCCACAGGATCCACGCGCCGCACAGCACGAGCACGACCGACACCAGCCAGGGCAGGAAGTTGGGGCCGACGCCGCCGTAGCCGGCCTCGGAAGAAATGCCGATGGCGCCGAAGGCCAGCGCCAGGCCGGTCAGCAGCACGCCGGCGCCGACCAGGGTTTGAGGCCATACGGCCGCGGCTTGCGCGGCCCCGTCAGACGACGAGACCGAGGGATCTGGAGTTGTCATTTTTTGCTCCCGGAATGTGGTGCTGGATTTGAAAACGGCACGCTGTCGTCTCTTGCGAGGACAGCGCGCCGTTGAAGCGGGCAGGCAGGCGCCGGGGGCGCTCAGACCATGCCGGATTTCGTCATGATGGCGCGCAGGCTGGCGAAGTCGTCGTCCACGAACTTGGCGAAGGCTTCGCCCGACAGCACGGCCGAGGTCCAGTCGTTCTTCTTGAGCGACTCGGCCCACGACGGGCTCTTCATGGCGGCCAGCACCATGTCGGTCAGTGCCTTGCGCTGTTCGGCCGAGATGCCGGGGGCACCGTACACGCCGCGCCAGTTGCCGATCTCGACATCGATGCCCTGTTCCTTCAGGGTCGGCACGTTGATGCCCGGCAGGCGCTGGGCGGAGGTGACAGCAATGGGTTTCATCTTGCCGGCGGCGATGTACTCGGCGAATTCGCTGTAGCCGCTGCCGCCGATGGTGACGTTGCCGCCCAGGATGGCGGCGGTGGCTTCACCGCCTCCGCGGAAGGCCACGTAGTTGATCTTGGACGGGTCGGCACCGACCTTCTGCGCGATCATGGCCGCGGCGATGTGCTCGGTGGAGCCGCGCGAACCGCCGCCCCACTTGACGCTGCCCGGGTCCTTCTTGAGCTGGTCGACCACGTCCTTCATGGTCTTGAAGGGCGAGTTGGCGGGCAGCACGAACACGTTGTATTCGGTGGTCAGGCGCGCGATGGGCGTGGCCTGTTCGAGCTTCACGGGCGGCTTGCCGGTGATGATGCCGCCCAGCATGACCGAGCCCATCACCATGAGTGCGTTGGCGTCGCCCTTGGAGCCGTTCACGAACTGGGCCAGGCCCAATGCGCCGGCGGCACCGCCCTTGTTGTCGTAGGTGACGGTGTCGGCCACCTTGGCGTCGGTCAGGGCCTTGCCCAGTGCACGGCCCGTGGTGTCCCAGCCGCCGCCCGGGTTGGCGGGGATCATCATCTTGACGTTGGCGGCAGCGCGCGCCGACAGCGGCAAGGCACCGGCAGCGGCCAGTGCGGCCAGGGACTTCAAAAAGGTATCGCGACGCATTGTTGGTGTCTCCTCAGAACTTGGGAACGGATGGAACCTGACTTGGACCTGAGCCGCTATCATGCGCCGCCCCGCTGTCAGTTGGCTGTCCACCAGACTGGGGAAAACACCGAAGAAGCTCCCCCTCCGATCCCTCCCGATCCCGCGCCCCGTATGAAGCTGCTGCTCGTCGAAGACGACCCCTCGATGCAACTCACCCTGCAGCGCACGCTCGGGCGCCGGCACATCGACGTGCGCATCTGCGGCGACGGCGCACAGGCGCTGGCGCAATGGCGCGCCATCGAGCCCGACGTGGTCGCGCTCGACCTGAGCCTGCCCAACGTCGACGGCCTGCAGGTGCTGGCCCAGGCGCGCGCCGAAGGCCTGCGCACGCCGGTGCTGCTGCTCACCGCGCGCGGCACGGTGGGCGACCGCATCATGGGCCTGAACGCCGGCGCGGACGACTACCTGCCCAAACCCTTCGACCTGGACGAACTCGAGGCCCGCATCCGCGCACTGCGCCGGCGCAGCCAGAGCGCGGGGCCCGAGGCGGCTGCGATGAATCCGATGGAGGTCGGCAGCCTGCGCTTCGAGCCCGACAACGGCGCCATCTACCACCGCGCCGAACTGCTCGAGGTCACACCGCGCGAACTCGCGCTGCTCAAGGCGCTGATGATGAAACCCGGCCACGCCGTCACCAAGGAGCGCCTGTTCGAACTGGTGTTCCCGGGCGAGGCCGACGTGCAGTACGAAGCCATCGAGGTGGTCGTGTACCGCCTGCGCAAGAAGCTGGTGGGCACGGGCACGGTGCTGATGACGATGCGCGGCCTGGGCTACCTGCTGCGGGCCGAGAGTTGACCGCAGGCATGCGGCAGATGATGTCGTCCCTGCGCGCACGGCTGCTGCTCGGCATCCTGGTGCCGGTGGCGGTGTTCGTGGTGATCAACAGCGTGAGCCTGTACCGCCAGAGCCTGGCAGCCGCCACCACCGCCTACGACCGCACGCTGCTGGCCTCGGCCAAGACCATCGGCGAACAGCTCGACGTGGAAGGCTATGACGACATGGCGCGGCTGCGCGCGATCGTGCCCTACTCTGCGCTCGAGGCCTTCGAGGCCGACAACCGCAGCCGCCTGTTCTATCGTGTCTCGGCGCTCGACGGCGAGATGGTCTCGGGCTTTGCCGAGCTGCCGTTCTGGCGCGGGCGCATTCCCGATCGCGGGGCGTATGCGGCGCTGGTCGACTTCTACGACGCCGAGTTTCGCGGCCAGCCGGTGCGCGTCGCCGTGCTGCTGCAGCCCGTGGCCAGCGCGCGCGGTCGCGGCATGGCCGTGGTGCAAGTCGCCGAAACATTGGAGCTGCGCGAGACGCTGGTGCGCAAGCTGCTGCTCGACATGCTTTGGCGCCAGTTGCTGCTGATGGGCGTGATCGCGCTCGTCACCGTGGTCGTGGTGCAGCGCGCCACGCGGCCGGTGCGCGAGCTCGGCGAAGCCATCGAGCGGCGCCCGGAAGACGACCTGTCGCCCATCGACGCACCCGGCGCGCCCGCCGAGCTGCGCCCGCTGATCGACGCCACCACCGAGGTCATGGGGCGGCTGCAGCGCCTGCTCGATCACCAGAAGCGCTTCGTGCGCGACAGCGCCCACCAGTTGCGCACGCCGCTGGCGGTGCTCAAGGCGCAGGTGCAGTCGGCGCGCCGCGGCGACGTCGCACCCGAGCAGGCGCTGGTCGAGATCAGCCAGACCGTCGAGCGCGCCACCACGCTGGCCAACCAGATGCTGTCGCTGGCGAAGGTGGAGCAGCTGCGCCAGCAGCCCGAGTCGGCGCTGCTCGACCTGGGCGACGTGGTGCGCCACATCGCGCTCGACCTCTCGCCGCTGGTGGCCGACAAGGCGCTCGACTTCGAGCTGGCCGCCGACGACGCGGTGACGGTGCGCGCGCACCAGTGGATGCTGCAGGAGCTCACGCGCAACCTGCTGCACAACGCCATCAAGCACAGCCCCACCGGCGCCCCGCTCTCGGTGCGCGTGCACGCCGAGGGCGACGAGGCCGTGCTCACCGTGCGCGACGACGGCCCGGGCATTTCGACCGAGCTGCGCCAGCGCCTGTTCGCGCCGTTCTCGGCAGGCAACACCTCCAGCGGCTCGGGCCTGGGCCTGGCGATCTGCCGCGAGATCGTTCTGGCGCTGGGCGGGCGCATCAGCCTGGACAACCGCACCGTGCTCGGCGCCGGCGGCAGCGCCTACGTGACCGGGCTCGACGCCGTGGTGCGGCTGCCGCTGTCGCGCCACAATGGCTGACCTTTCATTTCCGACCTTCATGGACCGTCTGCGCATCGACAAGTGGCTCTGGGCCGCCCGCTTCTTCAAGACCCGTTCGCTGGCCGCGGACGAAATCGGCAAGAACCGCATCCAGGTGAACGGCGACGTGGCCAAGGCCTCGCGCGAGGTCAAGGCCGGCGACACGGTCGCGATGCGCCTGGGCCCGCTCACGCGGACCGTGACCGTGCGCGGCCTCAGCGGCCAGCGCGGTCCGGCGCCCGTGGCCCAGCAGCTGTACGAGGAAACGCCCGAGAGCCTGGCCGCGCAGGCCGCCTTCCGAGAGCAACGCCGCATGGGCAGCGAGCCGGCGCTGGCCATCGAACAGGGCCGGCCCACCAAGCGCGACCGGCGCGAGATCGACGGCGTGCGCCACCAGGCCGAGTGGGACAACCGCTGGAGCGCATCGATCGACGAAAGCAACGGCGACGACGACCACCCGCCGCCGCGCGGCCGCCCGCAGCGCTGATTCGCGTACCCTGCGGGCTTCGTTTCTTTTTTGACGGAGCGCCCGCAGATGTCCAAATTCAAGAAGTACCGCGTCGGCAGCAAATTCAAGCTCTCGCGCATCGACCCGGACGACACGCCCTTCCTCACGGGCGACGAGTCAGGCCAGCGCGCCGAGGTCGACACCCTGGCCGTCGAGCTCGACGAGCTGCAGGACGTGCTGCACGCCGAAGGCCGACGCAAGGTGCTGCTGGTGCTGCAGGGCATGGACACCAGCGGCAAGGACGGCACGGTGCGCTGGGTGTTCTCGCGCACCTCGCCGCTGGGCGTGCGCGTGACGGCCTTCAAGGCGCCGAGCGAGGACGAACGCGCGCACGACTACCTCTGGCGCTGCCACGCGGCCGTGCCGCGCACCGGCGAGATCATGGTGTGGAACCGCAGCCACTACGAGGACGTGCTGGTGCCCGTGGTCGAAGGCTGGATCGACGGCGACGAAGCCCGCCGCCGCTACGCGCAGATCAACGATTTCGAGCGGCTGCTCACCGAGACCGGCACGGTCGTCGTCAAGTGCATGCTGCACATCGACAAGGACGAGCAACGCGAGCGCCTGCAGGCCCGCATCGACACGCCCGGCAAGCAGTGGAAGTTCAGCATGGGCGACCTCGAGGTGCGCACCAAGTGGGCCGACTACCAGAAGGCGTATCAGAACGCGCTGGTCGCCACCTCGAGCGACCACGCGCCGTGGCACGTGATTCCCGCCAACAGCAAGCGGCACCGCAACATGATGATTGCGCAGCTGCTCGTGAAGACGCTGCGCGAGATGAAGCTCAAGCCCCCGCCGCCCGACCCGGCGCTCAAGGGCATGGTCGTGAAGTGAGCCGATCCGCCCGGTGGGCGGTACGGGCTCAGGAGCGGCGCACGGGCGCCGTCGGGCGAACCGGCGTCTGCGCCAGCACGCGGCAGTTGCCGAATTCGCAGCGCACGGCCCAGGCCATGCCGCTCGCGCACGGCACGCTGTAGGTCTCGTAGCCCGGCCCCTTGGCCGTCATCTCGGCGCGTGGCTGCACGTTGCAGCGACCGGCCTTGGCCAGGCGCTCGACGTTGTAGGTGTCGACACCGGTGCGGCGCGGCTTGAGCGCGAGCACGGGGTTGTAGGTGTTGCCGTAGAACGTGTCCTGCACGTTCGGGTCGAGGTTGCGGTAGCCGCGCTTGGCCATGCAATGGACGATGGCGATCTGCTGGTGCTCGGCGATCAGCGCGCCGCTGGGGCGGGTGTTCCAGTCGATGACGGCGGCGGTGATGCCGGTGTACGAGGCCGCGGCGACGATGCCCTGGCCGTGCACCGTGATCAGGCCCAGGCCCAGCGCGGCCCACATGGCGTCGTCCGATTCGCTGCGCGCGGTGATGCGGGTGGCGGCCGTGCGGCAGTCGGCCACGTCGCTGTCGTAGCGCGCCTTGTCCACGCCTTCCATGGCGACCATCGGCATGTACGACATGCCGGTGCCCTGGCCGGGACCGGTCGGCGGTGCGCTGGCGCATCCGGCCAGGACCACGGTGGCCAATGCAATGCAGAGCGGCAGCTTCATGGGAATCCCTCGTCCTCTTCGCGGTAGTTGCGAGGGATTTAACCATACAACTAGTTACTCTTGAATCGACTTGTCGCGAATGAGCGACGAGCGCCGGCAAGGGCATTCGGGCTGTAAACGCAGGTGTGCGAAGGGGCGCGGTACAGTTTTCGCCCCTCCCCGGTTTCCCCTCCATGCCCTGCATTCCCCGGCTTCCCGCTCCCCACTTTCTCGCGATCGCACTCGCCGCCGCATCCGTCGGTGCCGCAGCCCAGCAGCCGCAGCTCTCTGCCGTCGACCTGGCCCGCAAGAACGCCTGCATGGCCTGCCATGGGCTGGTGCACAAACAGGTGGGGCCGGGTTTCGCGCAGATTGCCGATCGCTACCGGAACGACGCCACCGCACCCGCGCGCCTGGCCGACAAGATCCGCAACGGCAGCGTGGGCACCTGGGGCCGCGTGATCATGCCGCGCCAGTCGCTGGTCTCGGAGGCCGACGCGCAGGTGCTCGCGCGCTGGGTGCTGGCGCAACCGTCGGGCCGCTGAATCGCAGCGTCGTTCAGGACGCCAGCCGCGGTTGTGACGCCGCCTCCACCCGGAAGTCCGTCGGGAAGGTCCAGGTGCCGGGCGCGTCGCGCTTGCCCATCTGGCTGAGCTGGTAGCCCATGCCCCACACCGCGTGCAGCGACAGGCCGTGCGGCTGGTCGACATACAGGCCGAGCTTTCGGCGCAGCTTCGACACGTTGGCGTCCAGCGTGCGGGAGCCGGCGGCGACACCGCTTTGCCAGCCGATCATTTCCAGGTGCTCGCGGCCCAGCGGCCGGTTCATGTGGCGGAAGAATTCAGCCGCCAGGTCGAATTCGATGGGCGTCAGGCGAATTTCCGTGCCCGCCACGTCCACCATGTCGAACGGCGACAACAGGCTGAATTCCTGCCAATCGAGGCTGCGCGGCACCACCGGCCGGTTGCGCTGGCGCAGGAAGAATTCGAGCATGAAGTACATCTCTTCGAAGGTCGACGGCTCGGGCAGCACGGCGTCGTCAGGACCGGCGTGCAGCAGCGACAGCCCGCGGATCTGGCGCTTGCGCGCGCTCATGACCAGCGGCGTGTTGTAGCGCAGCGTTTCACGCACCTGGCCGATCAGCTTGTGCACATCGTCGGGGGCCGATGGAATTGCGACCAGCAATGCCTCGAATTTGCCGTCAGGCTCGACCTGCGCGATCAATTCATCGATATTCGAAAATGCAATGGGCGTATAGCCCAGCATCTTCACGGCGCGACTGGCGTGCCATCGCGTTCGGGGGGAAGAATCCAACACTGCAATGTGCGGAGATTTTTGATCAAACATTGAAAATTACCTTGCACACCGTGGCGTTACAAACTTCTATTTTTGCCTCATTCACCGGGAAATTGGCCCTCATCATTCACACCTCTGACAATAAATTCCTCTAAATTGTTGAAGGCAGATGCATTTTTTTACGAATGCATTTTTATTCAACCAGAATTGCCGAATAGAGAATTTATTCCCAAAGAAAATTCACAGGTATCAATGAAGGGAACAGAAGTATGAAAATCGGGCACGGTCGCGCGGCCATGCCCGAAAACACTGGCCGGCCGTGAACTGCGGCACGGCGCAAGGTGGACGAATCAGGAAAGAAGGAGTGCGCCGTCCGTCTCGGCGTGTCCCGGCTGTTGCAGCGCGAAGGAGCGCGGCGTGCAGCCGTATTTCTTGCGAAAGACGAGGCCGAAGTAGGCCGGGTCGGCAAATCCGCACTCGTAGGCGACCTGGGCGACGAACTTGCGCGCGCCCTCGGGGCTGCGCAGCATCCGGGCCGCGGCCTCCAGCCGGTCGCCCTGAAGGGTTTCCAGGAAGGTCATGCCGCGGCCGGCCTTGGCGAACACCTTGTGCACGTAGCGCACCGACACATTGAAGCTGGCGGCCAGCTTCTGCGCATCGATCTCGGTGTCGGCGTGATGCTCGCGAATCCAGGCCCGCATGCGAGCGTGCAGTTCGCCGTCGCGCGGCGACACCCGCTCGCCCAGCGCGCCCGGCTGCGCCGACAGCCCGTTCTGCTCCAGCGTGAACGACAGCATCGACATCAGGTGCTCGCCCAGCAGCTGGCGCTGCGCGGGGCTGTGGATGGCGCACAGGTGCCCGATGTCCAGCGCGCGCAGGTAGCCCGACAGCAACGCGGCCCAGCCCTTGTCGCCGGCCAGCCGCAGGTCGATGGACTGGCCGGCATGGGGCAGCCAGCGGTTCACCACGGCCTCCGACAGACCCAGCGTCCATGAATTGGTGACTTCGGTCGAACGCAGGCGCAGCGGGTGCCAGGAGTCGATCAGCACCATGTCGCCGGCGCCGAGCTCGACACGCCCGCGCTGCTCGCTGATGGCCAGGCCGCCGTCGAGCTTGATCAGCAGGTGATAGGGGTAGACATCGGCCCCCATCAGTTGGCTCGGGCCCTTGCGTTCGATGCTCGCGCCGCTGCCGTGCACGCGCATGAACGCCAGCCCGGCCGTGTCGACGATGGTGAGTTCCTGCTGGAAGTGCGAGCGCTCAGGGCTGTCCAGCCGCCCCACATGAGGACCGATCTCGTCGGCCCAGAAGGCGAACCCATCCTTGCGCGCCACCATGCCGGTGTGAAAGCGCTGAACGCGACTGTCGGACTCGGCCATGCGGCACGCCCTTCCTCCATGCAGCCGGCGCCACGCCAGAAGCCGCGGGTCACAAACGGGAACTCCCCTTTTTTTCCTGACAGGTCCGCGCGGACCTCGGATAATTTTTACAAACAATAACAGAGATAACGGAAATGGAAGACCGGGAGTTCGAGGGGATGGAACGGCACCCGAGCCGGCACACACCGCACGTCGGCCCCTGATTCCGGCCCGCCCTCCGCCGCGCAAGACATCGATCCGGCGACGCGTCGCCCCCCAGCCAGGTGCCCCGGCGGGCAATTGCATCTGAATGTGACTCGCGACACATCCGCGCCGCGAAAGCGAATGCCAAAGAAGGGCGCGATTCGTAGCATCCCTTCGGACCGAACGTCAACCGGAACTCTCTCTACTGGGGATGAAATGGCTGCTCTGTATTTCACGGAACTCGAACCTTTCGGCGCACGATGGCGCGCGGCGCTGGCGTCCTGCCTGCCGGGCCCGCGCCGCGATGCCGAAACGGTGCGGCCTTCGCCTCCCCTGCTGCCGCCGGACCGGGTGTGTGCGCTGGTCTTCATTGCCAACCTTTCGCAGCTCGCCGAGACCGACGGCCCCGAGGTGGCGGCGGGCGTGAGCCGCGAGGTCCGGCGCCGGCTCTTCGCGGCCTTTCCGCCGTCGCCGGTGGCCGACACCGACCTCACCTGCCTGCGCGACGACTGCTTTCTGCTGCGAACCCGCCACGCGCGGCTCGACGACCTGCTCGCGGCGCTCGGGCGCGAGCCGATCCTCGTGAAGGGCATCGCCGCCCAGCCGCAACTGCATGCCGACTGGATCGCGCTGCGCGACAGCGGGCCGATGAGTCCCGCCGAGATCGAGCTGGCGCTGTGGGCCGCACAACCGCATCCCGCGCCCACGGCCAAGGCGCGGCCTGCGGGCGACGTCGTGGTCGACGACATCGAACACGTCTACGACCTGCGCATCGCGCGGCAGGGAGATGCCCTGTGGCTGCGCGAGCGCTGTCTGCGAGGGGCCGAGGAACGGGCCCGGATCGACACGCTGTTCGCGCAGCTCCAGCCCGGCTGAGATGGCTTCGTCGCCTTCATCAGCCCGTCGCAGCCCGGTCCGGCGAAGGGGCGCTCGATGGCGAGCCGCCCCGGGGGCGCCGCACCGTCCTGTTCCTTGACCGCCGCCCGTGGATTCGCGCATGCGCATGAACCGCCGCTGGTCTCGCAACCGCCATGGCCATGTATCTCCATCCCCTGATCGCCAGCGTGCCGCCCGACGAGCGCGCCGCCTTGATTCGCAGCAGCGCGCTTCATTCCTACCGGCGCAACGAGATCGTGCTGCAGGCCGACACGCACACCGACCGCATCTACTGCGTGGCCACGGGCCTGCTGCGCGCGGTCGACCGGGACGTGACGACCGACTTCATCCGCCGGGGCGATTTCTTCCTCGGCCCCTCGCTGGGCGAGAACAGCTACCAGGCCACCTCGACGCTGGTGGCCGCCCTGCCCTCGTCGGTCTACCACCTGCCGGTGGCCGCGGTGCGCCGGCTGTGCGCGCTGTACCCCGAGGTGACCATGGGCCTGCTGGAGATCGCGATGAAGCGCGTCGCCATGGTGCGCGGGCAGCTGCGCCGCATCTCGTCGCTGTCGTCCGAAAGCCTCGTGAGCCGCGTGCTGCACGAGCTGACGCAGCTGGCGCCCGCGGCCACCGGCGGCTACGACAAGCGCATCACGCAGGCGGTGATCGCGTCGTACTCGGGGCTCTCGCGCGAGGTCGTCAACAAGACCATGCGCGACATGGAAAGCCGCGGGCTGGTGCGCCGCGACGACCAGGGCGTGCACGTGCCGCCGACCTTCGCCTCGACCGATTTCGGCAGCCTGCTGCCGGAAGCCCACGAGCTGTCCGACGAGCTCTGCACCTGGGACGGCGACAGCCCCGAAACGCCATGACCACGCACTGACGATGCCCAAAGGTATTCCGAACCCCACCGACATGTACGGCATTTCTCCACGTCCCTGGGGCTTCGAGGTGTCGCTCGTGCGAGACGGCGTGCGCTACGCGCGCCTCTTCGGCCACGCCAGCTACGGCGGCATCCAGCAGGCGCTGCGGCGGGCGCAGGCCTGGCGCGACACCATCGTGAAGGAGCACCCGCCGGTCGCGCGCAAGGAACGCGCGCAGGCCCTGCGCAGCAACAACAGGACGGGCGAGCCCGGCGTCTTCCCCCGGCTTTCCGCGCAGGGCAAACCCGTGGCCTGGCTGGCCAAGACCTACCTCGGCCACGAGGAAATCCTTCGCACCGAGTTCGACCTGGCCGACTGGGGCCCCGCGGCCCGCGCGCACGCCATCGGCGAGCGGCAACGCCAGCTCGGCCGCATGGTCGGCCTTGCCCGAATCCATCCCGCCGAGGAAGCCATCCGCAAACGCCCGCCGCCCGACGACGAAGCCGAGCTGCCGCCCAAGCGCTCGAAGTCGGAGATCGTGCGACGCAACAACACGAGCGGCGTCAGCGGCGTGCAGTTCAAGACGCCGCGCGCGGGCCATCCCGGGTACTGGGTGGCGATCACCTACACGGCGGGCAAGGGCAGCGTGAGCCGGTCATTCTCGGTGCGCACGCTCGGCCACGACGTGGCCCGCGACATGGCCATCGCCGAACGCCAGCAGCAGTTGCAGGCGAAGACAGCGGCCGACGACGCCTGAGCGGCACAGCGCCCTAGAAGCGCACCGCGTACTGCACGCCGAGGCTCTGCTGGCGCGTGGCCAGGCTCTCCCGGCCCCAGGGGTTCGACACGCCGTTCAGTTGTGCGCCCACGGCAGCGGCAAGCGCCGAAGGTCCGCTCGTGCGGTGCGCCGGCGCCAGCGAATAGAAGACCGACCACTCGGTGCGCGCCGACGTCGCATAGCCCAGCCCCAGCGTGAAGTGCCGGCGGAACGTGGACGGCGAATTGAGGTTGTCGCTGGTGGCCGCGTCCGCATAGGCGGCGCTGTTCGCCGACACGCCCGCGGACAGACGCAGGGCCGGCGTGGCCTGGTAGCGCACGCCGAGCTTGACGACGTTCATGTCCTTCCAGCCATTGCCCGGGCCACCCGCCGCACCGCGCAGCACCGAGCCGTCGAAAGGCCGGTTGCCCAGCCCGGCCACGCCCGCATAGCCGATGCGCTGGTAGTCCAGCAGCACCGACAGCGCCTCGGTCGGCGACCACTGCAGACCGACGAGCAGGTTCATCGGCACATCGAGCCGGCCATGGTCGGCCAGCAGGCCCTCGTAGGCCTTGATGCGGCCCATGCGCGTGCGCGGCGACCATGCAGCGCCCAGGCTCAGCGTGTCGCTCGCGCGCCAGTACGCCCCGACGCGAAAGCCCACGCCGAACGACGAGGCCACGCCCTGGTTGCTCAGGTGCTGCGGCGCGGCCGACTGCGGCGCCAGCGGCTGCACGCCCTCGGCCTTGAACTGCTGCGCCGTGAGCAGCAGCGAGGCGCCGACCGACCAGCGCTCGCCCAGCTGCTTCGACACCGTGGGCGCCACCGTCAGCTGCTTGATCGTCGTGATGCTGCGCCCCGTGCCGCAGGCCGCGTTCGCCCGCTGCACCGCGCCGCCGGGCGACGGACACGGCGTGCTGTCGGCGGGAAAGTAGGTGCCGGCGCCGTTGCTGTAAGCAACGAGGCCGGCCGACAGCCCCGGCGCGATCGCGCGGCTGATCGCCAGTTCGGCCAGCGGCTCCCAGCGGCCGAGGCTGTCGGTGCGCGTGTCGAGCAGGCCCGTGGTGGGCGGTGGCATGTTCGCCGTGCGCACCATCTGCGTGTCGCCGCGGGTGGCGATGAAATTGCCCTCCATCCGGTCGCCGACCCACACCGTGGTGGCGGGGTTGCTCGCGCCGCCGAAGGCATCGCGGGTCGATGCGGCCGCGGCGCCGGCAAGGCCACGCGCCTCCGCGCCGTAGCCGATCTGGAAATAGCCGTTGTCGGCCGCGGCAAGCGCCGGGCACAGCGCAGCTGCAGACACCAGGGTCCGCCATGTCGTTGTCATCGTTGTTTCCGTTGTTGTTTTCTTTGAGCGTGCAGGCGATCAGGCTGCGATGACGGTGTTCTCCAGCACCCCGAGCCCCGCGATCTCGACTTCCACGCGGTCGCCGTCGTCCAGGAAGCGCCAGTGCTCGACGCCCGCGCACTCGGGCACGCAGCCCGTGGCCAGCAGCTCGCCCGCATGCAGCGTCTCGTTCTGCGACGCGAAGCTCAGGATGCGATCGATGCGGTGCGTCATGCCCGAGGTGCTGCCCTGCCCGCGCAGCTGACCGTTCACGCGCACCGCCACGTCGAGCGCATGCGGATCGGCGATCTCGTCGGCGGTGACGATCCACGGCCCCAGGCTGTTGCTGCCGTCGAAGTCCTTGCCTTTCGCCGGCCCGGTGCCCACGCCGCTGCGCAGCTCCTTCATGAGCTGCGCGCGCTCGGAGAAATCGTTGAAAACGACGTAGCCGAAGACATGCGCCATGGCCGCGGACGCCGCGATGTTCTTGCCGCCGCGCCCCACCACCACGGCCAGCTCGGCCTCGTAGTCGAGCATGGTGCCCGGCGCGGGCCGCCGCACCGAGGCGCCCGGGCCGGACAGGTTGAGCCGCACACCCTTGTAGTAGACGGGTGTCTCGTAGAAGGCCGCCGGAATCTGCATCGCCCACGCCGGTGCACCGGCCGCCGGCGAGACGTTCGCGGCGACCTGCCGGAAGGCATTCTTCAGGTGCTGCTCGTAGACGCTGAAGCAGCGGATCTGCGGCGGCTGGTAGGGCAGCTCGAACCGCACGTCCTTCAGTTCATGCAGACAGCCTTGCGGCATCTGCGTCGACGCGAGCAATGCGCGCAGCATCGGCAGCGTGTCGTCTTCATGCTGGATCACGTCCAGCAACGTGGCAAAGCGCGGATCGCCGGGCAACGCGGCGCTGACATCGAGCAGCCGCTGGTCCGGCAAGGCGAGGCCGACGTGCCGCGAGAACGCATCGGTCGAGAAAGTGCACAGGCGCATGGGGTGGTTCTCCTTGCGTGCGCGTCAGGCCGCGCGATGCTGGGCGAGCAACACCTCGGGATCGAACTCCACGCCGATCGGGTTCGTCGCGAAATCGCCGGCGCGGAACCACGCGTCCAGCTCGGCCGCGCTCTCGAAGTTGTCGACCTGCAGCTCGACCTTCACGCCCTCGGGGTCGAGGTAGTACAGCGAGGTGGTCGGCCCGTGGTTGATGCTCCACACCGGCTGCATGCCGTGGCCCTTGAGCCGCGCGTAGGTGTGCAGCAGGTCGTCGAGCGTACCGTAGGTGAAGGCGACGTGGTCCACGCCCGCGGTCTGGGCCTGTCCGGCGCTGTGCGTGGGCGCGTTGATCAGCGCCACGCGGTGGTGTTCGTCGTCGTAGCTCAGGAAGCACAGCATCTCGTTGCGGAACATCGTGCGCGCGCCGAGCACCACGCTCCACCAGCGGATCGATTCGTCGAAGCGGCGTGTCGCCAGCACGACGTGCGCGAGCTTGCGCGGCGACCTCGCCTGCGGATCGGGCGAAGGGAGGGGAAAACGGTCCATGGGGTTCGTCATTGCATGTCCTTGGGGTCGAGGGGTGGGTGGGGAAAGGTTGATCTGCAGGATGGCGCGCAGCACCGCCGCCACGTCGCTCGGGCTCGGCGGTTGCGGCGCGGTGCTGCGCCAGGCGATGTGGCCGTCGGGACGCACCAGGAGGGTGGCGTCGGCCTGGCCGTCGTTCCAGCCGATCAGTTGCGCGAGCGCCTTGTGCGAGGCGGCGAGGTCCAGGTTCACGCCCACGACGGCCACGCCCAACGACGCCGCCAGCCGTTCGCACGCTGCGCCGTGGCGGCCCATGCCGGCCAGGAGAAAGTGCCCGGGCCTCAGAAGCTCGTGCGAGCTGGTGCGGTACGCAACGCCGGCGTCGGGCGCGAGGTGGAAGTGCGGCCAGCGCGCGCCGGGCGTGAGCGACTGGCACACGTCGCGCACGGGGTCTGGCGCGACCGGTGCGGTCGTGCCGTCGCCGCACACGGCCGCGCCCCGGTAGGCATGGCCCAGGTCCAGGCCCACCGTGCTGAAGTGCGCCATCTGGTTCTCGGCGGCGCGCTGCACGCGCTGGCGGATGGCCGCGCAGCGCACGGACGCGGCCTTCGCGATGCGGCGCGTGCGCCACTCGACCGGCGCCACGAACAGCCCGCCGATCGCCGAGCGCACCGCGCCCGGCAACGCACGCGCCGGCGCACTCGAACGCACGCGGCCCAGCAGCGGCAGGCGGCGGTCGTCGATGCCCATGGCCGCGGTGACCTCGCGCATCTTGTGAAAGTTCTTCACGCTGGCCTCGCAGTTCGCCACGGCCACCGGGCGGCGCTCCGCACCGTAGGTGTCGATCAGGCCCTCGCCCGCGCGGCCTTGCATGACCAGCGCCAGCTTCCACGCCAGGTTGTGCGCGTCCGCGATGCCCGTGTTGAGCCCCAGCCCACCCGTGGGCGGAAAGCGGTGCGCCGCATCGCCGACCAGCAGCGTGCGTCCCTGCCGATAGCGATCGGCCACGTGCGCCTGCATCGTCCAGTGCGACAGCGAGGTGATGCGAAACGGCACCTCGGCCGTTCCCAGCGCCGCGCGCAGCATGCGTTCGCAGCGAGCGACCGGAAAGTCCGCGGGCTGCTCGTGCGGCGGGAAGTACGGCGTCATGAACACCGCGTAGCGCGCGGCGTCGTGGACGATGAAGGTGCCGGGCGCCTTCGCAGACAGGGTCCAGAACAGGATCGACGGGCTGTTCTTCACGAGCGGACGCAGGTCGGCCTCGAAGTTGACCGTGACCATGTGGGCCAGGTTCGTGTCGCCGGCCATCGCGATGCCCGCGCCGCGCCGCACGGAACTGCTGGCACCGTCGGCCGCCAGCAGCCACTGGCTGCGTACGGCATAGACCTCGCCGCTCGCCGCGTCCTCGATGTGCGAGACGATGCAGTCGCCCTCTTCTTCCGCCCCGCGCCAGGTCTGGCCGAAGCGCGTCTCGCAGTGGGTGCGGCCGGCGAGTGCATCGAACAGCACGCGCTCGAGATGATGCTGCGGCACGTTCGCGCTGCGCTTGCCGCTGACCGCGTCCAGCTGCACGAAGCGCGCCTCGCCACCGATCTCGATGCGTGCGATGTCTCCCTCGGCGAGGTTGCGCCGCCAGGTCACGTAGCGCGCATCGGCCGGCGGCGTGGTCACGCGCGCCAGCGCCTCGTCGGCGATTCCCAGGCTGGCCAGGATTTCGCGCGTCCTCGCGCTGATGACATGCGCCTGCGGCGCCTGGTGCAGACCGTCGCGCTGCTCGACGAGCAGCGACGCAATGCCCTGGTCAGCCAGCAGGGCCGCCATGGTGAGCCCGACGGGCCCGGCACCGACGATCAAAACGGGAACTTCCAACACGTGCATCTGTGGCTCTCTCGACCTTCGACAGCACCAACGGCTGCCATGCACGTGAATTTATACAAATATAAGTCAATGCAAGATGCGTGTTTATACTTATATAAGTCACACACGTCGACCGGCCTACCGGTGCGCGCGACTGTTGGACAATGCGGCCATCGTCAACCAGCCACGGCCCGCCGGCGCACGCCATCCATGAAGACTCCCACGGGCAAGACAGCCCCGAAGCGCACCCCCGTCCCTGCCCGCACCGAGCCCGCGGAACCAGCGGCCGACACCTCAGGCCGGCAGCGCCTCATGGACGCGGCCATCGTCGAGTTCTCCGAGAAGGGCTTCGAGGGCACGTCGGTGCTGGCCATCGCGCGCCGCGCGGACGTGAAGCAGCCGCTGCTCAACTACCACTTCGGCGGCAAGGAAGGCCTGTGGCGCGCCGTGGTCGAGAGCACGTACACCGAGGCGATGGCGTCCATCGATGCGATGCAGGTCGACGAGGACACGGCCGATGCGCTCACCAAGCTGCGCAGCGCGCTGCGGGTGTTCGCCATCATCAACGTGCTGCACCCCGCGGCGCATTCGCTGGTGCTGCGCGAGGTGGCGCAGGCCGGGCCGCGGCTGGACTGGATCATCGAGCACTACATGCGGCCGTTCCATGAGCTGCTCGACGCGCTGCTCTCCGAATGCCAGGCGGAAGGCCTGATCAAGCCCTATCCGCGCGCCTATGCGAGCGTCATGATGACGAGCCTGCTGACCTCGGTGCAGTCGTCCATGCACCTCATCAAGCGGCTCTACGACGTCGACCCGATGAGCCCCGAGCAAGCCGAGCAGCACACCGAGCAGACCATCGACCTGCTGCTGAATGGGATGCTGACGGACGCGCCCCGAAAGAAGAACCGCTAGCTAGCGCTGGTTCTGCTGCGCGCTCCTGTGCGCAATGACCGCGTCGCGCACCGCACGCTTCGGCGCCAGCTGCGGCTTGCCGCAACCGCTGCAGCGATAGAAGCGCAGGCCGGGCAGGAACTTCATCCACGACCGTCGGTGGATGCGCTCCAGGCCGGCCAGTCCGCATCGGCAGCGGACAAAAGGATTGCCGAAAGCAAGGCCCGGCGCCGGAGCGCGGCCTTGGCGTGTCGTTGCGTACACAGGGGCGTCGGTGTCCATGCGGGCCATCGTGCCGACCCGAAGGCGTACCGCGCGCCCGACTGTGATCCCCCTCACTTGCCACCGCAACAAAGCTGCGTGCGGTGATCCGCGCCTAGGCGGCAGCAGGCTCCTGCGGCTCGCCCAGCGACAGCATCAACCGGTTGGCCCAGTTGAAGAACGCCGCGCCATGCACGACGTCGGCAATCGCCAGGTCGTCCAGCCCCTGTGCGCGCAAGGCGTCGACGTGCGCAGGCCCGAAGGTCGACGGCGTGGCCGACAGCGCGACCGACGCCTGCACGATCGCATTCCAGCGCGCGCCCAGATCGGCCTGCACGCCCTCGTCGAGCAGCCGCTGCACGTCGTCAGTGCGCTGCGAGAAATGCGAGGCGAAGCGCGCGTGCACCGAGGCGCAGTAGATGCAGCCGTTGAAGCGCGAGGCGGCGGCGGCCGACAGCTCGCGCTCGGCGCGCGGCAGGCCAGCGTCAGGGTTGTAGAAGATGTCCTTGTCGGTGCGCGTGCGCGCGCCGAGGATGTCCGGGTCGCGCGCCAGCAGACGGAAGTACGGCGACTTGGCGCGCGACGCGTCGACGAGGCCGGCGTAGTGGCGCTCGGTCAGTTCGTCTTCCGGCAGCGGTTCGAGCCAGGGCAGCCATTCGAGCTGCGCCTGCGTGAAGCTGCGCGGATGCGTGTTGTGGGGATGGGTCAGGGTCGATTCTTTGCTCATGGGGCGCTCATGCAGAAGGGATGGCCAGCGCGCGCAGGCCGACGACGATGCGGATCTGGAACGCAAGGAACGCCACCAGCTGCGACAAGGTGACGATCTCCGTGGTGCGCCATCCCGCATCGAGCAGCGCTTGCAGTGCGGCCGGGCTGGCATCGCGCGGGTGGAAGACGAGCAGGTGCGCATGCGCGAGGCCGGCCGACAGCCGTTCGCCCAGCACCGCGCGCTGCGCCGCATCGACGGCGTAGACCGGGCCGGCTTCGTCTTCGACGCCGAGCGGACCTTCCGGATAACGGCCATACGGCCCTTGGGCGGCACCGCGTGCGACCTCCGCCTCGATGGCCCTCGCCACGCCCTGCCCCGCCAGGGCCTCGGCATAGAAGCGCGCCACGTCGGGTTGCCCATGCAATTCGGCGACGAAGGTCGCGACGGCGAAACGATCCGCGATCTCGAAGTGCCCGGCCACGGGTTCGTTCGGCGCGAACAGCGCCAGGTAGCTCTGCTGCGCCTGCGTGCGCGCCTGCTCGCGCTGCGCGCGCAGGCGGTCGAGCGCACTGCCGGGCGCGATGCCCACCAGCTGATCGATCACGTCGACAGCCTCGGGAACGGGAGAAGAAGAAACAACGGCATTCATAGAAGAAAAACAGCCTAGAGAAGCGCAAGCGATTGAAGGTCCGGCACGCCCGTGTCGCGCGCCCAGCCCAGGGCCGGTGCGACGACCGTGGCGGTCAGTTCGATGGAACGCAGGATGGCCGCGTGCGGCGGGTCGACCGAATGCACCTGGCACACGAGGTCGGTCACGCGCGCGAGCGTGCGGTCGGCGCGCAGCGAGGCGATCACGTCGTCGGGCGAACCGACATGCACGTCGTACGCGGCGATCAGCTGCTCGAGCGGCGCATCGGCGCGGACGCGGTCGGCCAGGCCGATCTGCCCCGTGGCGGCGGCCTGCACCACCGCGCGGCGCAGCCCGGTCTCGGCCAGGCGCAGCGCCTCCTGGCGGGTGTCCGCCACGAACACGCTGCGCGAACCCACGATGCGCGGCGTGCGCCCCGGCGGCAGCGCGGCCAGGTAGGCGTCGATGATCGGGTCCTGCAGGTCGGCCAGTGGCGCATCGGGCGCCTGCGCAGTGCGCGGCTGCGTGCGCGAGAGCATCAGCCCATCGCCGGCCGTGCCCGCGCGCGCGCCGCCGCTCACCGAGAACGTGGCCTGCCAGAGCCGGCCGAGCAGCTGCGCGCCCGCCGGATACAGCGTGTCGCCGCCGGGCAGCGGCCGGCCGGCCCAGGCGTCGCGCACCGTGGCGAGCTGCCGTTCGAACAGCGCCGCGCGGTCGTCGCTGTCCAGCCCGAAGGCCGCGAAGGACGCGGGCGTGCCGCCCGTGCCGACGCCCACTTCGAGTCGGCCGCCCGAGAGCAGGTCCAGCACGATCGCGTCTTCGGCCGTGCGCACCGCGTTCTCCAGCGGCAGCGTGACGATGCCCGTGCCCAGGCGGATGCGCCGCGTGCGCGAGGCCATGTGCGCGAGGAAGACGAAGGGCGACGGCAGGCCGCCCTCGTGCTCATGGAAATGGTGCTGCGCCACCCAGGCGCAGTCGAAGCCGAAGGCCTCGGCATGGGCGATCTGCGCGGTGACGAGGCGGTAGCGCTCGGCGGCGGGGGCATCGTCGAGCAGCCGGCTGAAGAAGCCGAGCCGCTTGCGCGGGGAAGTGAAGGTACCGGGCATCCGAAGGCCTGTGGGGTCGAGAGCCTTCGAGTGTTGCGCCGCAGGCCGCTCGAATGGAACGCCGGTTTTCGCGTTTGCTTATGCGCTTTGCGCGCATCGCGCGTTCAGCGCAAGGCGGCAGGCCGGCGCGCCAGGCGCCGCAGCCAGCCCACGCCCGCCCCGACGCCGACGGCCATCAGCCCGGTGGTGGCCAGCATCGCCGCCGTGTGGAGCGCGACGGCCGCGAGCGCCGGCGCGAGCGAGCCACTCATCGCGCCCTTCGCCGCATCACCCATGCACAGCGGGATCAGCGCCGGCACCAGCATCAGGCCGGCACCGTGCGCGGTGGACATCATGAAGGACCACAGCGCCAGCCCCGCGTGCCCCGCCGGCGCACGCGCCATGATGGGAAGACGGCCCGACAGGTGAACGAGCGCGACCACCGCGATCAGCCCACCAGCCAGCCACTGCAACAAGCCCCGGTCCATCGACAGGCCGAAGGCCACCGCAACGACCACGAGCGCCACCGAGGCCACATGCCCGACGCCGATCGGCCACAGCGCCCGCAGCGCCTGCGCCCGGTCGTGCGAGCGCAGGCCCCATGCGGCGGCGAACATCCAGCCGGTGGTGGGGTTCAGGCCGTGCAGGACGCCCATTCCCGCCACCGCCAGCCAGGGCCAGAGGCTTGCCATGGTGCAGACCGATCAGCACGCAGGTCGTGCGCTTCTTTACGACTGCGCATGGCAGCAACCACCCGCCGCCGCGACAGGCGCGGGCTCGTAGCGGTCGTGGTGACGGATCCAGTCCATCGTGTAGGACGGGTTGTGCTCGTCGCGGCCCTTGGGCACGAGGTCGAGCATGTTGTAGGTGCCCATCATGACTTCCACGCCGCGACCGTAGGTCGAGTAGGTGTGGAACACGTCGCCGGCGTCGTCCTTGAAGAACACGCTGACGCCGGGTGCCTCTTCGCTCGGGAACGGCTGCTTCACGTAGTTGTAGGCAACGGCGCCGCTGGCCATCTCGTCGGGCGTGAAGCTCACGCCGAAGTCGTGGTTGAAGTCGTTGTCGTGCGACGAGACCCAGGCGAACTGCCAGCCCATGCGCCGGCGGAAAGCCTCGATGCGGGCCAGCGGCGCGCGCGACACTGCCACCAGCGTGACGTCGCGGTGTTCGAGGTGCACGCGCATGCCGTCGGAGTGGTCGGCCATGAACGAGCAGCTCTGGCAGCCCTGCTCCCAGTCGGGGCCGAACATGAAGTGCTGCACGAGCAGCTGGCGACGGCCTTCGAACAGGTCGGCCAGCGGGCGGCGGCCCTGAGGGGTGTCGAAGACGTAGGCTTTTTCGACGCGCGTCCACGGCAACGCGCGGCGCTCCTGCGCGATCCGATCACGCAACTGGGTCAACTCCTTCTCGCGCGCCAGCAACGACTTGCGCGCGTTGATCCAGCGCTCGGGGGTCACGACGGGGTGATTCATTGTGGTGTTCATGGTGTGTGCTCCTTGGCGTATGTGTCGTTCAGGCCGTGGCCGTCTTCGGGCGGCGCACCGCGCGGACCTTGCTGGCCCGGCCGTCGCCGGCATAGAAGAGCCCCGCACCGTCGGACTCCAGGCCGCTCACGCCGACGCCGCTGGGCATTTCCAGCCGCGCGATCACGTCGCCGCTGGTGGGGTCGATGCGGCGGATGTCGCTCTGGTCGCCTTCCCAGGTGCCGTGCCAGAGTTCGCCGTCGACCCAGGTCACGCCGGTGACGAAGCGGTTCGATTCGATGGTGCGGCGGATCGCGCCGGTCGCCGGGTCGATCTGGTGGATCTTGCGGTCGCGGTACTCGCCCACCCAGAGGCTGCCTTCGGCCCAGGTGAGGCCCGAGTCGGAACCGTTGCCGGGTGCGGGAATCGAGGCCAGCACCTTGCCCGTGGCGGCATCGATCTTGTCGATGCGCGCCTCGACGATCTGATAGAAGCAGGTGCCGTCGAAGGCAGTGCCGGCGTCGCAGGCGACGTCGATGCGGCGCGTGGCTTCGCCGCTCGCGGGGTCGAAGGCGACCAGTTGCCCGCCGGTGGCGGCCCACACCTGGTGGCCGTCGTGCGTCACGCCGTGGATGCGCTCCACGCCTTCGAACGGGCCGTATTCGCGCACGATCTGCGCGGCCTGCACCGCGCCTTCGAACCGGTCCTTGCCTGCCTTCTTGCTCTGACTGTTGCTGCTGCTCATGGTGGGCTCCTGTAGGTGCGCCACAGGGGGTAGCGCATGAGCCCGACTCTATTCAATCGGCAGCGCGGCGGGGAGTAACAAGATCGTCGTGAATCCCGCCAGCGGCGGGGCCAGCCAGCGGCGCGCCCTGGCCTGTCCGATGGCACGCACGCGCCGTTCGGCCTCGAGTTCGGCCAGCGCGCGCTGCACGGTGCGCTGGCTCGCGCCCAGCGCCAATGCGAGCGCCGAGGTCGACCAGGCCGCGCCGTCGGACAGCAGCGCCACCAGCGAGGCCTGCTCGCCATCGATGGGCGGTGCCAGCACCACGACCGGACGCGCATCCAGAGGTTGGAGGATGAAACCCTGCGGCGTGGCCTCGATGCGCGCCATCGGCTTGACCAGCGCGCGCAGCCGGCCGATCTCGACGCGCAGCCGCGCGCGGTGCGTCTCGTCGGGGTCGCGGGTGCGGAAGGCGTCGGCGATCAGCGCGTCGCGGTCGACATCACCGGGCCAGGCTGCGGCCAGCGCACGCGCCAAAGAGAACAGCACGGGCCGGCGTGCGAGCGAACGCCAGGTGTCGCCGCCCCCGACGCCGCGGCGGCAGGCATCGACGACGAGCGCGTCGGACGCGAGCAGCGCCTCGACCTCATCGAGGCGCAGGGCCTGTTCACCACCGGCCGCAATGCGCCGGGCGGCGGGACGGTCGAGCGCGGCGCGCGCTTCCGCCACCTCGGCCAGCAACGCCGGCACGCGCGCACGCAGGGCCGCGTCATGCGCGCGGGTGAGCGCTGCCCGTGCCGTGCCGGTGCGCAGCGAACGCAAGGCGAGTTCCGCCGACGCCAGCTCGGCCACCGCCGCCAGCGACGGCGGCAGGCTGTGTCCGTCGAGCAGCGACAGCGCGGCGGCAGCCTCGTCGAGCCGGCCGAGCAGCAGCAGCCGGCGCGCCGCGATGAGCCGCGCCTGCAGTGCATTGACCAGGTCGTCGCGCGCCTCGAGCGTGACGGCCGCCGCGGTCAGCGCGCGCGGCGAGCCTCCCAGGTCGCGCATCGCGAGCGCCACCTCGGCCTCGGCGACGACGCAACGTGCGCGCGCCAGTTCTTCGTGTGATCCGAAGCCGCTCGCGGCACGCCGCAGCAGCTCGCGCGCACGCGGGTGCTCGCCGAGCTGGGCCATGGCGATGCCGCGCAGCGCGAGCGCCGGCGGGTCGTCGCGCAGGGCCACGCGCTTGAGGGCACCCAGCGCGTCGCCGGCAGCGAGCGCGCGCGCGGAGGCGGCGATGAGGGAATCCATGGGGCGACAGGCTACAACACCGCCGGTGCGCCCCGGCCCGCCCCCTCACGAGGCGGCGTCTTCAGTCCAGCGAGATGCCGCGTTCACGGATCAGCGCGTGCCACTTCTTGGTCTCGGCGAAGGCGTAGGTCTTCATCAGCACGCTGTCGCTCGGCACCGGCTCCCAGCCGCCTTCCTGCAGCCGCTTGCGCACGCCTTCGTTGGCCAGCGCAGCCTGCATCTCCTTCGAAAGGCGCTCCTGGATCGCGGCGGGCGTGCTGGCCGGCACGACCAGCCCCTGCCACGCGTAGGCCTCCGAATCCTTGAAGCCCTGCTCGCCCACCGTGGGCACGGCGGGCAGGATCGGCAGGCGCTTGGCGCTGAACGCCATCAGCGGAATGACCTTCCCCGACTGGATGGCGCTGAGCCCCGACGAGGTGTCCACCACCATCAGCGGCACCTGTCCGCCCATCACGTCCTGCAGCGCGGGCGCGGCGCCGCGGTACGGCACATGCATGGTCGACAGGCCGCTGCGGCTCAGGAACAGCTCCATCGCCAGATGGTGCGGGCTGCCGTTGCCCGGCGAGGCGTACGACAGCGTGCCCGGCTTGCTTTTCAGCTGCTCCATCAGGGCGCCGATGGTCTTGAGGTTCGTCGAGGGCGCCGCCACCAGGACCAGCGGCGTGCGCGCCATCAGGCCGAGCATCGCGAAGTCGCGGTCGACGGCATAGGGCAGCTTCTTGTAGAGCGCAGGGTTGTACACGAGCACGCCGTTGTCGGCCGTGAACACGGTGTAGCCGTCGCCCGGCGACCGGGCCGTGACCTCGGCGCCGATGATGGCGCCGGCACCCGCCCGGTTGTCGACGATCACCGGCTGGCCGGCCTGGACCGACATCTGCGCGCCGATGGTGCGGGCCAGGAAGTCGCTGCCACCGCCAGCGGGGTAGCCGACGATCCACTTGATCGGTTTGGACGGAAAGGCCTGCGCCTGCGCTTGCGCGTGGCCCCCGCCGGAAGCAAGCATGGCAGCCGCAAGTGAAAGGAAGGCGCGGCGCGCAAGGCGATGAGAAACGGGCATGAACGATGTCTCCTGGGCAGTGGTTGTTGTGACAGCGCTGCGATTGGATGCGAGCTTCATTCATGGTTCAATCAGATATTTCTTTGCTACTTATCGGATAAACCGATGAATGTCACGTTGCGCCAATTGCGCGCCTTCATCGCGGTCGCCCGCGCCGGCAGCGTGACCGAGGCCGCCCTTCGACTGCACATCACGCAGTCGGCACTGAGCGGCCTCATCAAGGACCTGGAGTCGAACCTGGGCGTGCAGATGCTTCACCGCACGACGCGCAAGCTGCAGCTGTCCAGCGCGGGCGAGGTGTTCCTGCCGATGGCCGAGCGCATCCTGCAAGACCTGGGCATGGCGCTCGATGCGGTGTCCGACCTGCGCGAGTTGCGCACCGGCACCGTGCGCATCGCGGTGCCGCAGGTGATGGCGTGCACGGTCATGCCGGAAATCATGGCCGCCTTCGCCCGGAAGTACCCCGGCATCCGCGTGCGCCTGCAGGACTCGATGGTCGAAAGCGTGCTGGGCCGCCTCATCAACGGCGACGTGGACCTGGCCATCGGCCCCGAGCGCGATGCACCGGCCAACGTGGTGGCGCGCACGCTCTTCACCCTGCCCTTCCTCGCGGTGCTGCCGCCGGGGCATCCGCTGACCAAAAAGCAGCGGGTCGCCTGGAGCGACCTGGTCCGCTACCCCGTGATCTCGCTGCAAGGCGAATACACACAGCTGCTCAGCGCCGAGCTGTATGCATCGCCGGGCCGGCTGGAGTTCAGCCCGACGCATGAAGTCGCCTTCCTGACCACGGCACTGAGCATGGTCGAGCACGGCCTGGGCGTGACCACCTGCCTGCCGTATGCCGGCGAGTTGCTCCAGCGTCAGAAGCTCGAGTTCCGCCCGCTCGTCACGCCCGTGCTCAGCCGCAAGTTCCAGGTGTGGCTCAACAAGGATCGGGGGCTCTCGCCGTCGGCGCAGGAGTTTCTCGACTTCCTGCTGCAGCACATCGAAGACCATCCGGCGCCCGAGGTGCGCGCGTTCCGCAAGGCACGCTGATCACGCGCGCAGCGGGACTCAGCTGCTGCCAGCGCCCATCGCGGGCGCCTGCACCCTCGCCTCCAGCCGCGTGCCCCCATCGCCCGCATCGATCTGCAGCGTGCCGCCGATGCGTGTCATGCGCGCCTGCATGCTGCGCAGGCCCAGTCCGCCGATCGATGAGGCGACCGTCACCGCATCGAAGCCCACGCCGTCGTCCTCGACGCTCAGGAGCACGCCGGCCTCGCCGTCGGCCAGCAGCTGCACGCGCAGGGTGCGCGCACGGCTGTGCTTCACCACGTTGGCCAGCGCCTCCTCGAGCAGGCGCGTGAGGCCCAGCACCTGGCGCGCGGACAGCGCGCAGGGCCACGCCGCGGGCGTCTGCCAGTGGCTGCGCACGCCCATTTCTTCGAACAGGCGGCCGAAGCGGTGGCGCATCGGCGCCAGCCATTGCGTGGGCGTGGCGGCCACCGGGGCCGCGCCGCCGCTGTGGGTGTCGATGATCTGGCGCAGGTCGTCGCGCAGCGACTTGAACATCGACAGGTACTGCGGTCGCTGCAGCGCCTCGCCCGACTGTTCCACCAGCGCGATCGAGCGCACCAGCGAACTGCCCAGGCCGTCGTGCAGGTCGTGCGCCACACTCAGGCGCTCGTGCAGCCGCACGTTGTCGAGTTCCAGGCGGTGTTCGCGGCTGAGCGTGTCGGCCAGCTCGGTGCGCGCCCCGCGCACTTCGCGTGCGAGGTCGTCGTTGAAGCTCTCGACCCGGCGCAGGCTGCGCGTGAAGCCACCGGCCAAGATGAGCGACATGCCGATCATGATCAACGGCGCCGTGACCACGGTGTAGCCGAAGCGGTCGTCGATGACGCGCAGGATCATCAGCGCGTCGTGCACCGCGGCCACCAGGAAGCCGAAGGCGCACAGGGCCAGCAGCAGGTGCTCGGTTTTCTTCGTGTCGAGCGCGCGCAGGATGAACTGCACGCACACGGCCATGAAGAGCAGCGAGTAGACGATGAACACCGCCAGCGTCGCGACCGACAGCGCAGGCTGCGGCAGCAGCGCAATCGCCGCCACGGCCAGCGCGGCCACCGCCCACAGCGCGCGGCTCAGGCGCGGAAAGCGCTGGCCGCCGAAGTGCCACATGAACATGCAGAAGCAGCTCACGTACAGGACCATCCAGGCCGTGATCCAGCGCGACCAGGCGTCGGTGGAGGCGAACGGCCACGGCAAGGTGCTGACCACGGTGTTGCTCGCGAACACCAGCCAGGCGATGGCGCTGAGCGCGTACCAGCCGTAGGCAACCTCTTGCCGGCGCATGAGCCACAGCACGAGGAAGAAGCAGCCCAGCGTGATCGAGATGACGAGGTTGACCGCGGGCAGCACGCGCGCGAACAGGCGGCGCTCGTCGTGGTATGCCACCGCCGCGTCCGCCGGGCCGAGCACCACGCGACCCAGCCCCGAGCCGTACATGCTGCCGCCCACCACCTGCACCCACAGCGTGTTGGTGCCGGGGTTCAACGCGGCGGCCGGCAGGAAGAAGACGCGCGGCGTGTTCCAGCTGCGGCTCAGTGGCTCGACCAGGCTGGCGTCGCGCCAGAGCAGGTTGTCGTTCAGCGAGATCGCGCCGGCCATGCTCAGGTAGTCGAAGGCCACGCCCAGCTGCGGCGCGTCGTCGCGGCCCGCGCAGGGGCGCTGCCAGTCGATGCGGTACCACACGATGCCTTCGAAGCCGGGCCAGCGCGTGGCCCAGTGATCAGGCAGCGTCACCGGCTGCCAGCCGTCGATGGGCGGCGGTGCTTCAGGCCCCGCGCCGGCGGTGGCGCGCACGGCCCGCACGCTGTCGATGTGCGGCGTGCACCCTTCGGCCGCCCATGCCGTGTGCGCGAACAACCACCACAGGCTCAGGCCAGCAAGCCACGCGAACGCGCTGCGAAGACGGCGCGCGTGCGCGAGGAAACGGTGAGCTTGCGGTAGATGTTCTTGATGTGGCATTCGACGGTGTGCCGCGACAGGAAGATCTGCTCGGCTATCTCGCGGTTGGTCAGGCCTTCGGCAACAAGCTGGAGGATCTGCAGTTCGCGCGAGGTCAGCACATCTTCGCCGACGCGCCCCGGCGTGGCCGGCGGTGCCTGCGTCAGATCGAGGATGCGCCGCGCAATGAACGGATCGATCGGCGCCCCGCCGCGCAGCACGCTGCGGATCGACAGCAGCAGCTCCAGGTCGTCGCGCTCCTTGAGCACGTAGCCGGTGGCGCCGGCGCGCAGCGCGTTGAGGATCAGGTCGTCGGTGCTCCAGGCGGAGATCACGAGGATGCCGGGGCCGTCGTCCGCATTCATCGATGCACTCATCTGCGTGATCAGCTCCACGCCGTTGCCGTCGGGCAGGCCCAGGTCGACGAGCACCAGTGCGAACGGCTGCCGCGCGAGTTCGACGCGGGCATCGGCCAGCGTGCCCGCCAGCACCAGCACCTCGCGGGCATAGCCCAGCTGCGCCAGGATGTCGACGATGCGCCGCTGCATCAGCGCGTCGTCCTCGACGATCAGCACGGGCGCCGGCAAGTCGGGACTGGGCGGCGGCGTCATCGCCGGACCTTCGGGCGGGGGAGAGAAAGCGGACATCAGGACGGTTCGGACAAGGTGGGAAGCATGCCCGAATCATCACCCAGGCTTCGCGCGCGAAGCTGCAGTGTCTCCTCGCGGCTGCGCGCCTGCCATCACCAGATCTGGGGGTTCTGGGGGCAAGGCGCGGCATCGGTCGGTCTTCGCCTACAGACACGCGCCATGCGAGCGACCATCGTGAGGCCATGACACATCCGATCGAACTCATCATCGACGAGCCGGCTCCCGGATCCTTTGTCTGGCGGCTGCTCGAAACCGACACCGACGGTGCGCATCCCACCGTCCTTCGCTGCGCCTTCGACCCGGTCGAGAGCTACGAGCTCGCACTGGCGTCGGGACAGCGCGCCCTGCGCAGCGAGATGCGCGCGCACGGCACTACAACAGAAGGCCACTGAGCTGATGGCGGCTTCGCGAGGCGTCCTACCGCTGTCGCGCCGTCGGTTCCCAGGCTAGTGGACTCGCCGCCCGCGGCCACGGTCGATCCGGCGGTCGCCGAATGTTGGCGCTTCGCGGGGGCAGTCGCATACTCGACAGATGCCCTCTTCCCCCACGCGTGCGCGGGTCTACCTCGCTGGCCCCGACGTCTTCCGGCCCGACGCCGCGCAGTACTTTGCCGCGCTGGCGCTGGCCTGCGACGCGCTCGGCATGACGGCGGTGCCGCCGTTCGACGGCACGCACGCCGGCCCCGACCCCGCGCGCCGGATCTACGAGGAGAACATGAAGCTGCTGCGGTCAGCGGACGGCGTCATTGCCAACCTCGCGCCGTTTCGCGGGCTGGAGCCGGATTCGGGCACGGTGTTCGAGGTCGGCGTGGCCATCGCCCTGGGCCTTCCGGTGGCCGCCTACGGCGTTCCGCCAGGCACCTATGCGCAGCGCGCCGCCACGGCAGGCGTCGTCGGCCGCGACCCGGACGGCAGCTTGCGCGACCCCGAGGGCACGCTGATCGAAGATTTCGGGCTGCCGCTGAACCTCATGCTGGCCTGCTCGGTGCGCTTTTCGGACCTGGCGACCGACGCCTTGCGGGTGCTGGCCGAGGTGTTGGGGTCTGCGCCTGCCCAGCGGCAGTGAGTCGAAATTAGTGAAATAAGTCACAAATCAAAGGTGGGGCATCACCAATTTTGGGGAGACAGCCCCTCGAAGTAAGCCTTTCATCCTCTTTTTGCGTTGGACATGCCAACGCCCCAAAAAGGAGGCCAGCATGCCCCCCTCAGATCAACAAGCAGTTTTCGAAGCGGCGGGCCGCCTGGGTTCCATGGAGGTCCTTGCCACGCAGATCAGCGCCATCGTCTCGATGCTGCGCGCCCTGTACGCCGCACACCCCGAGCCGGCGAAGGTCCGATTCCATTTCGACCGGCTGATCGGCCAGCTGCTGAGCAGCCCCTACCTCAGCCACGACCCGGATCACGCGCTGATCCTTCAAGACACGGCCGCGACGCTGGTGCGGCCATCGATCGAATCCGATCCGGTGCGTTAAGCATCAGGTGCCCACCAAGGAGAGACTGAAATGAGCTTCGAAAAAATCAAGCTGCGGTTCGGCCGGTCGTTCCGTCGCGGCGACCGCGTCGTCAGCGAAGGCCGGCCCGGCACCATCACCGGAGCGACCTATCCGCACGTGCGGGTGCGCTTCGACGGGCGGCAGATTTCGGTGCCTTGCGATCCATGCGAACTGCATGTGGGCGCAGCGCCGATCGCGACGCTATCCGCACTCGTACCGCAGCCGTCCTGAAGACATCGCTTCGCCATTTCGGCGGAGCGGTCGCGCGTTGCGCGCAGACGCAAAAAAGCCCCGACTGGCGGGGCTCTTTTGGGCTGTTTGATCACTGCAAAGTGATCAGGAAGCCAATCCTGGCGGAACCGGAGGGATTCGAACCCTCGATGAGGCTCTACACCCCATACTCCCTTAGCAGGGGAGCACCTTCGGCCACTCGGTCACAGTTCCTGAAAGCAACCGCGATTATGCCATTACTTAAGCGGTCGGTTGGTCGAGATCGAACGCTTTATGCAGTGCGCGCACGGCCAATTCCATATATTTTTCGTCGATCACGACCGAGGTCTTGATTTCGCTGGTCGAGATCATCTGGATGTTGATGCCCTCTTCGCTCAACACACGGAACATCTTGCTCGCCACACCCACGTGGCTGCGCATGCCGATGCCCACGATGCTGACCTTGCAGATCTTGGTGTCGCCCACGATTTCGGTGGCACCCAGCGAAGGCATCACCTTCGACTCGAGCAGTTCGACCGTGCGCGCGAACTCGTTGCGATGCACGGTGAAGCTGAAGTCGGTCTTGCCGTCCTTGCTGAGGTTCTGGATGATCACGTCGACTTCGATGTTGGCGTCTGCCACGGCACCGAGGATGTGATACGCGATGCCCGGCTTGTCGGGCACGCCGAGCACCGAGATCTTGGCTTCGTCGCGATTGAATGCGATGCCGGATACGACGGCTTGTTCCATGTTTTCGTCTTCCTCGAAAGTGATCAGCGTGCCGGACTTGGCCTCTTCATTGATGTCGATGTCCCACGGCGTGAAGCTCGAAAGCACGCGCAGCGGCACCTTGTACTTGCCGGCGAATTCCACCGAGCGGATTTGCAGCACCTTGGAGCCCAGGCTGGCCATCTCGAGCATCTCTTCGAAGCTCACGGTGTTCAGGCGGCGCGCGTCGGGCTCGACGCGTGGGTCGGTGGTGTAGACGCCGTCGACGTCGGTGAAGATCAGGCACTCGCTGGCCTTCATGGCCGCCGCGATGGCCACCGCCGAGGTGTCGCTGCCGCCACGGCCGAGCGTGGTGATGTTGCCCTCGTCGTCCACGCCCTGGAAGCCGGTGATGACCACGACGCGGCCGGCCTCGAGGTCGGCGCGCACCTTGGCGTCGTCGATGCTCTCGATGCGGGCCTTGGTGTACGAGTTGTCGGTGCGCACCGACACCTGCCAGCCCGCGTAGCTCACGGACTCAGCGCCCTCGGCCTGCAGCGCCATCGCCAGCAGTGCCGACGAGGCCTGTTCGCCGGTGGCGGCGAGCATGTCGAGTTCGCGGTGATAGGCCACGCCGGGTTTGCCCGGGGAGAGCTCCTTGGCAAGACCGAGCAGGCGGTTGGTTTCGCCGCTCATGGCGCTGGGCACCACGATCATCTGGTGACCCGCACGCGCCCATTTGGCGACGCGCTTGGCGACATTGCGGATGCGCTCGGTCGAGCCCATCGACGTGCCGCCATATTTGTGAACGATCAATGCCATGGATGAAATCAGAGAAAGATAAAGGGCCGCCTGGACAGCGGCGCCCTGCAAGCCGTCAGAGCGAAGTCTTCAGCGAGGGCGGGGCATTGTACCAATGCAGCCGCTCGCCCCTGCGCTCGGCGAAGCCCGCGCCCACCTTGAGGTGGATGCGGTGGCCGCGCGTGCTGCAGGCGCGGACCTGGTCCAGCAGCTGGTCGAGCTGCGCCGCGCTCGGTGCGCAGCCGTGCGACTGCATCAGCCAGTGACGCAGCACGTTGGCCTGCCGCGCGCGGGACAGCGCCTGCAGCGGTCGGATCTGCGGCGGCTCACCCACCGCAGCGAGGTCTTGTGCCGCCAGTTCGCCCAGCAGTTGTTGGGCCTGCGCCGCGTGGCCGATGCTGCGCGCGAAGGTGGCGCGGAACTGCGGGAAAGCTTCCGCCAATGCAGGGAGCAGCACGGCGCGAATGCGGTTGCGGGTGTAGCGGGCGTCGGCGTTGCTCGGGTCTTCGATCCACGGCAACTGCTTGTGCGCAAGCCAGTCCCGGATATCGGCCGCCGACACCGCAAGCAACGGTCGATGGATGTTCAATCCGTCGCGCACAGCATGCACAGGCATCGCGGCCAGGCCCGGCAGGCCGGCGCCGCGGGACAGCGCCAGCAGCAGCGTTTCGACCTGGTCATCGGCGTGGTGCCCCAGCGCAATGGACGACACGGCAGGCCGCGCCCCATCGGCTTGCGCCATGGCGGCATACGCCTGATAGCGTGCGCGTCTCGCCGCATCCTCGGGACTGTCGCCTGAGGCATGCCGCGCGTCGACCCGGTGCGTCACCAGCGGCACGCCGAGCCGTTCGCAGACCTGCGCGCACTGCCGCTCGAAGTCGTCGGCCGCTGTCTGCAGGCCATGGTGCACGTGAAAGGCGATCACCTGCCCCGGCCAACGCGCCGCGCAGGCCGCGAGCAAGGCGGTCGAATCCGCACCGCCGCTGAAGCCGACGGCCAGCGGCAGGCTCACCGGTTCGAACGCTGCCATGGCGCGTTCGAAGGCTTCGCTCATGATGGAAAAGGAAAAGCCGCTCAGCGGCTGTTGTCGGCCTTGGTGTCGTTGAACCGGCCGTAGCTCTGCAGGCGCTCGTAGCGGCGGTCCAGCAGTTCCTTCGTCTTCAGGTCGCTGACCTGGCGGAAGGCGTCGTTGAGCGCGCGCTTGAGGAACGCGGCCATCTGGCGATGGTCGCGGTGCGCGCCGCCGACGGGTTCGTTGACGATCTTGTCGACCAGGCCCAGCGCCTTCAGGCGGTGCGCCGTGATGCCCAGTGCATCGGCGGCTTCCTGCGCCTTGTCGCTGGTCTTCCAGAGAATGGACGCGCAGCCTTCGGGGCTGATCACGGAGTAGATCGAGTACTGCAGCATCACGAGCTGGTCGCCGACCGAAATGGCCAGCGCGCCGCCCGAACCACCCTCACCGATGATGGTGACGATGATGGGTACCTCGAGCTGCGCCATCTCGAAGATGTTGCGGCCGATGGCTTCCGACTGGCCGCGCTCTTCCGCGTCGATGCCGGGATAGGCACCGGGCGTGTCCACGAAGGTGAACACGGGCAGCTTGAATTTTTCGGCCGTCTTCATGAGACGCAGGGCCTTGCGATAGCCCTCGGGCTTGCTCATGCCGAAGTTGCGCGCGGTGCGTTCCTTCGTGTCGCGGCCCTTCTGGTGACCGAGCACCATGCAGGGCACGCCGTTGAAGCGCGCAAGGCCACCAACGATCGACAGGTCGTCCGAGAAATGACGGTCACCATGCAGCTCGACGAAGTCCGTGAAGATTTCGTTGACGTAGTCGAGCGTGTATGGGCGCTCCGGATGCCGCGCGATCTTGGTGATCTGCCAGGGCGTCAGGTCGCTGTAGATGTCCTTGGTGAGCTGCTGGCTTTTCTTGCCGAGCTGATCGATTTCTTCCGAGATGTCGACCGCCGATTCGGTCTGGACATAGCGCAGTTCTTCGATTTTGGTTTCGAGTTCAGCAATGGGCTGCTCAAAGTCGAGGAAGGTTCGTTTCGCCAACGTCTTCTCCTGTTTATTTCATCAATTGACCGGCCATCCGGCTCTTTTGCATTCATTCCAGAAACACCGAGGAACCGGCTTTGCCGGGCCTCCGGTGTTGCCCCCTCGAAGGGGGTTGGCGAAGCGACACGAAGTGCGCGAAGCCTGGGGGTGATCCTTAGTAAACGACCGGCACGGGGTCCAGCGATCGCCAAATATACCAAGTCGCCACGCTGCAATACGGCGCCCAGGCCACGGCGACGTCGCGGGCATCGCTGCGGCTGACCGGGTCGCCTGAAAAATAGTTGACGCTGATGCCGTTGAGCAGCCCCTGGTCGTCGACCGGCAGCACGTTCGGGCGCATCAGGTGGAAGATGAGGAACATCTCGGCGGTCCAGCGGCTGATGCCGCGGATGGCCACGAGCTCTTCGATGATGAGCTCGTCCGACATGTCTTTCCAGCGGTCGACATGCACGGTGCCTGAATCGAAATTCAGGGCCAGATCGACCAGATATTCGATCTTGCGCGCCGACAGCCCGGCGCCGCGCATGTCGTCGACCTTGAGCTTGAGCACGTTGGCCGGCGTCAGCTTGCGCGGCAGCGTCGCAAACTTGTCCCAGGTCGACTGCGCGGCCTTGACCGAGATCTGCTGGCCCACGATGCTGCGCGCCAGTGTGGTGAAGGCGTCGCCGCGCGACTCGAGGCAGGCCTCGCCGAACTTCGGAATGAGCCGCTTCATCACGCGGTCTTTCTTGGCCAGGTGCTTGCAGGCTTCCTCCCAATAGTCCGGCGTGTAGATGCGCACGCTGGTCTGCTGGGTGGCGGGTACGGGGTTCGTCGTTCCGTTCACTGTGCAGCCGCCCAGGTCGTTCCCGTGGGCGAATCCTTGAGCTCGATGCCCTGCTCGAGGAGTTCCTTGCGAATGCGATCGGCTTCGGCGAAATTCTTCGCCGCCTTGGCCGCAGCGCGTGCGTCGATCTTCGACTGGATGGTGGCTTCGTCGAGCGTGGTGCCGGCTTGCAGGAACGCCTTCGGATCGCCTTGCAGCAGACCCAGCGTGCCGGCCAGCGCCTTGAGCAGGCCCGCGGTGTCTGCGGACTTCGTGCGATTGACCTCGCCGGCCAGCTCGAACAGCACGGCGATGGCTTCGGGCGTGCCGAAGTCTTCGTCCATGGCCGCCTTGAAGCGCGCGGCGTGGGGCTGCGTCCAATCGATGGCCACGGTCGCCGGGGCCACCAGGTCGAGCGCGGTGTACAGCCGCTTGAGCGAGTTGCGCGCGTCGTCGAGGTGCGCATCGCTGTAGTTGAGCGCGCTGCGGTAATGCGTGCGCACCAGGAAGAAACGCAGGCTTTCTGCGTCGTACTTCTGCAGCACTTCGCGGATCGTGAAGAAGTTGCCCAGGCTCTTGGACATTTTCTCGTTGTCCACGCGAACGAAGCCGTTGTGCACCCAGAAGCGCGACAGCGGCTTGCCGTTGGCGCCTTCGCTCTGCGCAATTTCGTTCTCGTGGTGCGGGAACTGAAGGTCCGCGCCGCCGCCGTGGATGTCGAAGGTTTCGCCGAGCGTGGCGCAGCTCATGGCCGAGCACTCGATGTGCCAGCCTGGGCGGCCGGTCCCGAAGGGGCTCTCCCACTTGGCGTCGTCGGGCTCGGTCGGCTTGGCGGATTTCCAGAGCACGAAGTCGAGCGGATCCTGCTTGCCGTCGAGCACCGCGACGCGCTCGCCGGCGTGCAGTTCGTCGAGCGACTTGCCCGAGAGCTTGCCGTAGCCGGGGAACTTGCGCACCGCATAGTTCACGTCGCCGTTGTCCGAGCGGTAGGCCAGGCCCTTGCGCTCCAGCGTCTCGATGATGCCGAGCATCTGCGGCACGTATTCGGTGGCGCGCGGCTCGATGGTGGGCGGCTCGATGCGCAGTGCACCGATGTCCTCGTGCATGGCCGCGATCACCTCGTCGGTCAGCGCGCGGATGGTGATGCCGCGCTGGACCGCGCGCGCAATGATCTTGTCGTCGATGTCGGTGATGTTGCGCACGTAGGTCACGGCATAGCCGCTGGCGCGCAGCCAGCGCTGCACCACGTCGAACGCCATCATCATGCGGGCATGGCCGATGTGGCACAGGTCATAGACCGTCATGCCGCACACGTACATGCGAACCTGCCCAGGTTGCAGGGGGGAGAATTCCTCCAATTCACGCGACAGCGTGTTGTAGATGCGCAGACTCATGGGACTCGGAAAGCGTTGATTCGCGCACGTGCGGTACGGGCGAACAACGGTGTATTTCAGGGGTGACGGGGGGCGTGGCTACGAGGGGTTGGACGTGGCCCCTCGGCTACAATGCGACGCAGTATAAACGGCTGCCGCCGCGCAGCATCCGGGTGTTCTCCAGGCCCGCTCCCCCTATCCTGCCGAGACTTCATGAAGCACGCCGTGTTCTCCAAACTCCCCCTCGCCTTTGCACTGCTGTTCGGTCTGTGGGGCTTTGCCGCGCACGCCAACGACTACGACGACGTCAACCTTTTGCTGCGCCAGGGCAAGTCCGCCGAGGCGCTCGCCAAGGCCGACACCTACATCGCCGGCAAACCGCGCGATCCGCAGATGCGCTTCCTGCGCGGCGTGATCCTCACCGAGCAGAACAAGACCGCCGAGGCGATCACCACGTTCACGCAGCTCACGCAGGACTTCCCGGAACTGCCCGAACCCTACAACAACCTCGCGGCGCTGTACGCGTCGCAGAGCAAGTTCGACCAGGCCCGCGCCGCGCTCGAAACCGCGCTCAAGCTCAGCCCCAACTACGCCACCGCGCACGAAAACCTCGGCGACGTGTACGCACGACTGGCTGCCCAGGAATACCAGCGCGCCCAGCAGTTCGCCACCACCAACGCGAGCGTCGCGCCCAAGCTCGCGCTGATCCGCCAGATCTTCACACCCAAGGCCGCGGCCGATGCGGCCGCGCTGCCGGCCGCACCCGCCGAAGTGCGCAAGCCCGTGGGCCGCACGACCAAGTAACAGCCTCTTGCAATTCGGCGGTGCGCACACAGTTGCCTCCCAGCCTGCGCCATCGCAGGCCCATCGTCCTCCCCTCCACCCGTACACGGAGCCTCATTTGACGACTTCTGCACTTTCCCGTTTCAGCCGCCGCGGCGCCCTCACGCTGGCCGCGGCCCTGGCCTTCGGCGCCGCCGCCGGCGCGCATGCCCAGCAGGCCGCGCCGCGCGTCAAGCTCGCCACCTCGGCGGGCGACATCGTGGTCGAGCTCGATGCGGCCAAGGCCCCCAAGACGGTCGAAAACTTCCTGCAGTACGTCAAGGACAAGCACTACGACGGCACGGTGTTCCACCGCGTCATCGACGGCTTCATGATCCAGGGCGGCGGCTTCACGGCCGACCTGCAGCAAAAGCCCACGCGCCCGCCGATCCCGCTCGAGGCCAACAACGGCCTGAAGAACGACAAGTACACGATCGCGATGGCCCGCACCGGCAACCCGAACTCGGCCACCTCGCAGTTCTTCATCAACGTGAAGAACAACGACTCGCTCAATGCACCCAACCCCGACGGCTACGGCTACACCGTGTTCGGCAAGGTTGTCGCCGGCACCGACGTGGTCGACAAGATCCGCGCCGTGCAGACCGGCAACAAGGGCGGCATGCAGAACGTGCCCGTCGAAACCCTCACCATCAAGTCCGCCACGCTGGCGAAGTAATCTCATTTCCGTAGAAGGAGCTATCCCATGAGCAACCCACAAGTCGAACTGCACATCAAGAACTACGGCGTCATCACGCTCGAACTCGACGCCGAAAAGGCGCCGAAGTCGGCCGCCAACTTCATCGAGTACGTGAAGAAGGGCCACTACGACAACACGGTGTTCCACCGCGTGATCCCTGGCTTCATGGTGCAAGGCGGCGGTTTCGAGCCCGGCATGAAGCAAAAGCCCACCGGCGCCGAGATCGAGAACGAAGCCAACAACGGCCTCAAGAACGCCAACTACACCGTGGCCATGGCCCGCACGAGCGCACCGCACTCGGCCACCGCCCAGTTCTTCATCAACGTGGCCGACAACGGCTTCCTGAACCACACGGCTCCCTCGGCCCAGGGCTGGGGCTACGCGGTGTTCGGCAAGGTCACGGGCGGCGCCGATGTCGTCGACAAGATCAAGGCCGTGAAGACGGGCCGCAAGGGCTTCCATGACGACGTGCCGCTCGAGGACGTCGTGATCGAAAAGGCAGTCGTCACTGTCGAGTGATGCACCTCAGGCACGACGCAGCGGCATGACCCCGGTGGCGAACCCGGCTTTCTCCGAGCTGGTGGCGCCGCCCGCGTGGCGCACCGTCGACCTGATCTCCGACCTGCACCTGCAGGCCAGTGAGCTGGCCACCTTCGAGGCCTGGCAGGGCTACCTGCAGACCACGCCGGCCGATGCGCTGGTCATCCTCGGCGACCTGTTCGAGGTGTGGGTGGGCGACGATGCCGCCGACCAGCCCGGCTTCGAGGCGCAGTGCGTCGAGCTGCTGCAGCGCACCGCGCAACGCATGCCGGTGTTCTTCATGCACGGCAACCGCGACTTCCTCGTCGGCAAGGCCTTTGCCGCGCAATGCGGTCTCACGCTGCTCGACGACCCCACCGTGCTGGTGCTGCACGGCGAGCGCTGGCTGCTGAGCCATGGCGACGCCCTCTGCCTCGAAGACACCGACTACCTTCAGTTTCGCGCCCAGGTGCGCACGCCCGAATGGCAGGCTGCGTTCCTCGCGCGCCCGCTGGAAGAGCGCCGCGCCCTCGCCCGCGCCATCCGCGCACAGAGCGAAGACCGCAAGCGCGATCCCTCGACCCTCTGGGCCGACGTGGACGCCGACGCGGCACGCCAATGGCTGCAGCACGCGGGTGCCAGCGCGCTGATCCACGGCCACACCCACCGCCCCGCCGTCCACGACCTGGGCCACGGCCTGCGTCGCATCGTGCTGAGCGACTGGGATGCCGCCGCCCATCCGCCACGTGCGCAACTGCTGTGCCTGTCGGCCGCCGGCGCGCAGCGCGTCGACCTGCGCTAGCCGCACCGCCCGCCAATGTTCAAGTGGCTGCGCCGCCTGCGCACCCTGCCCCCGATTCCCGACGCCGCCTGGCGCGCCACGCTCACGCGTTACGCCTTCCTGGGCGCGCTGCCGCCCGCGCAGCAGCAACAGCTGCGCACACTGGCGGCCGAGTTCCTGCGTGACAAGGAATTTCACGGCACGCAGGGCTTCGTCATCACCGACGAGGTGGCGCTGGCCATCGCGGCGCAGGCGGTGCTGCCGGTGCTGCACCTGAAGGACGGGCTCGACTGGTACGACGATTTCGTCGGCATCGTGGTGCATCCGTCCGAGGTGGTGGCGCAGCGCAAGGTCGTCGATGACGCGCTGGTCGTGCACGAGTACGAAGAGGTCGTCGCAGGCGAGGCGATGGACCAGGGCCCCGTCATGCTCAGCTGGCAGGACGTGCTCGCGAGCAGCGTGACCAGCGAAGGCGGCTACAACGTCGTGATCCACGAGTTCGCCCACAAGATCGACATGCGCAGCGGCATCGCGGACGGCTGCCCGCCGCTGCCAGCCGGCTTCATGGGCCGGCGCAGTGCGCGCGAGGCGCGTGCGGCCTGGATGGCCGTGCTGCAACCGGCCTACGACGACTTCCGCGAAAAGACCATCCTCGCCGAGCGCTTCGGCGCCGAGCCGCCCTGGCTCGACGACTACGGCGCGACCTCGATCAGCGAATTCTTCGCGGTGGCCTGCGAGGCCTACTTCGTGAACCGGCCGAACTTCGCGCGCGACTTTCCGCAGGTCGTGGCGCTGTTCGACGCATTTTTCCTTCCCGCGAAGCCCTGAGCTGACGCGATTCAGACAAAGAAAAGGCGCCTCGGTGAGGCGCCCTTTTCATGCATGCGGCTGCATCGCCGCAATGCCTCTTCTTACTTGCGCAGCAGCGCCTTCAGCGCGTTCTGCAGACGGCGCGCGGTGGCAGCGTCGTGCGCAGCAGCCAGCACCTTGCCGGCGTCCTGGCCCCAGGTCTGGGCCGGCGTCGGGTCGCCGCGCTTCGTCAGCAGCTTGAGCTGCAGTGCGCGACGTGCGTCGAGCTGTTCAGCAGGCGTCGGCACTTCGGCGGCCATTTCGAGGCGCAGCAGTGCTTCGGCGGCATCGCCTGCGGCGGCCGTCGGCGCGGTACCCACAGCTTGCGACCACTGGCTGCGCACGGCCGGCGTCACGGCGCGGCCCAGTTCCTGCACGCTCGGCAGGCGGGCGGCGTCGCGCTGCTCCCAGGCGCCGAGCACCTGCGTGAGCGCTTCGCCGTGGGCCTGCGCGGCCAGCTTGCGCAGCGCAAAGTCGGCGCGCTCGAGCGCTTCGCGCTGGGCGCGGAAGGCCGCATCGCCCAGACGTGGGCCGCGGTCTTCGCGCGGCGGACGGTCGCCAAAACGGCCGCCGCCGCCGGGTGCGCCGCGGTCGCCACCGCGTGCATCGGGACGCGGGCCGCCACGGTCGTTCGGACGACCGGGGCCACCAGCACCGGGACGGCCGGCGTCGCGGCGGTCACCGAAACGACCGGCGCCACGCGCAGCGGGTGCAGCTTCACCCTTCTTGCTGCTCGGCCGGTCGTCGCCGCGCATGGCGACCACGGGCTTGGGTGCGGGCTTCGGCGGCGCGGCCGGCGCGACGCTTGCAGCTTCACCCGCTTCGTGCGCGGCGCTGTCACTGCGGGCCGAGGCATCGGCGCCGTCTGCGGGAGCGACCAGATCGGGTGCATCGGCCACTGCCGCCGCAGGGGCGGATGGCAGGGCTTCGGCGTCGCTCGAACCCGGCGTCTGCTCGGCGCTTTCGCCGAACTCGGCGGCGGCCTGGCCGGGAGCTTCGACACCGGTCGCGCCAACCGAGGGGCCGTCGCTCGGGGTGGCGGGCGCCGGCGCAGGCGCCGGTGCCTCACCGCGCAGTGCGGCTTCGAGGCCGGCGATGGCAGCGCGGATCTTCTGCGCATCGCCACCGGCATTGGCCGCATCGAGTGCCTTGGACGCGTCGAGCACGTAGCGATCGTGCTCGCTCATGGCGGCCGATGCCTTTTCGCGCTCGACAGTCTTGCGGTTGAAGGCTTCGTCGATGGGCGCGCGGAAGGCGTCCCACAGCTTCTGTTCGTGGCGGCGGTCGAGCGGCACGCTCTGTGCCTCGGCCTGCCAGCGCTGCTGCAGCGCCTTGACGGCGTCGATGCGCAGCATCGGCTGGGCGCCCAGCTCGGCAGCCTCAGCGATCATGGCCTGGCGGCGTTCGACGCTGGCCTTCTGCGCCGTTTCGAACGGGGCGCGGGCAGCGCCGAAGGCTTCATTCCACAGCGGTTGCAGCTCGGCGAACACCTTCTCGCCCACGTGGCCGGCATCGCGCCAGCGGTCGGCGAACTGGTGCAGCGCGCGGTTGTGCGCCTTCAGGTCGGTAGCGCCTGCATGCGCGGCGGCCCAGGCCTTGACCTCTTCGATCAGCGCGACGCGCAGGCCGCGGTGCTCGGCGGCATCGGCGCGCACCTTCTCGAGCCAGGCCTCGACGACCTTGTGGGCTTCGTTGCAGGCTTCGTCGAAACGCTTCCAGAGCGCGTGGTTCGGCACGCCGCCCTGGTCGGCCTGCTTCCACTGGTCACGCAGGGCGCGCAGGGTTTCCTGCATCTTGCGGCCGCCGAGGGCCTGGCCTTCGGGGCGCTTGAGCAGGCCTTCGGCCTTGGCGACGAGGTCTTCGCGGACCTTGTCGGCGCTCCAGCGCTGCCAGCCTTCGAGTTCGCCGGCGGCGACCAGTGCGGCGTGCACGCGGGCTTCGAGCGGTGCGTCGACCAGCTTGCCGTGCTCCTTGAGCACGGCGCGCAGCGCGGCGGCAGCGCCGGCGCTGGCCTTGCCGTGGCCTTCGGCGGTTTCCTGTTCGAGCTTGGCGAGGGCGGCCTGCACGGCGTCTTGCGCCGCGGCGCGCACGGCCGGGTCGACCTTGGGTGCAGCGGGACGTGCGGGTGCGGCGGCCTTGGGAGCCACCACTTCGCCGCGTGCGGCGCGCAGTTCGTCGGCCCAGACAGGCACGGGCGGCAGCGGCGCGGCGGCATCGGCCGCGGCGGCAATGGCCTGGGCCAACGCGCCGTGGAACGAATCCGACACCACGAGCAGCTGCGACTTGGACGCGTCGAGCTGGGGTGCGAACTTGGCGTCGAGGCTGTTCCAGTTGGCATCGGCCACGATGTCGGCGGCCTGCTGCTGCCAGTGGGTCACGTCGGCGCGCAGCGATTCTTCGGCGGCCTGGGCGTCCTTCCAACCCTTGGTGGACAGCACTTCAAAGCGTTGTGCCAGCAAGACGGCGGCTTCGCGGTGGACCTGCGCGCGGTGCTGCAGGTCTTCGATGCCCTTGACGCGCTCGGCCAGCTGGGCCTTCAGCCCGGCCAGCGGTTCGCGCGACAGCGGCGCGCCGGCCTTGGCGGCGTCGCGCTGCCAGGCCAGTGCGTCGGCGATGTTGAGCTTGGACTGCGCCAGCAGCGTCTCGGCCTTCTGCGCCCATTCGGCGGCGATGGCCTCCTGGCCCTTGGCGCGCTTGATTTCGTCGAGCTTTTCGCGCAGCAGGCGCGCCGCGCCCTTGTCGCGGCCGCTCAACTCCTTGAAGACCTCTTGCATCTGCTCGGACGTGGGGTTGCCCGCGAGCCAGTCGCGGATGCGCGCGGAACGCTCGCCCGAGGTTGGCGCGGTGAAGGCGCCACCGGTGAGCGTGTCGAGGGCCTGGAGGTCGTGTGGCTTGGAAGAAGTAGAGGTCACTGCGCGAAATCGTTGTCTTGGTAGAGAAAGCGAAGGCGCCGGCAAAGGCCGGCGCACATCGACATTTTCACCCAGTTGGCGAACAGCCCGCCGAATTCCGTGTCGGAACTGCGGCGCGCACCGTTCGGCGGGCTGGAAAGGGCCCGCAAGATATATAGCAAGGCGTGGCGAAAAGCCAAGCCCCGCCGGCTATTTCATGGTCAGGCTCAGTTCGGCGCCGGGCTTCCAGTCGGCGCCGCTGGCCGTGGTGCGCACGGCCCCCAGGAACAGGCGTTCGCTCGGCAGCTTCTGCGCCAGCAGGTAGTCGCGCACCACGGCGCCGCGCTCGACAGCGAGCTGGCGCATCGACTCTTCGTCGACCGGCACGCTGGCCAGCAGCAGGTTTTCCATCTCCTTCACCGGCAGGTCCTTGGCCAGGCCGACCATGTTGCGCGGCTTGGTGATGTCGGAGCGCTTGTAGACGGCCGTGAGCAGCGCCGGGTATTCGGCGTCGGTCACCGGCGCCACCTCGGTGCCGGTCTCGCCGCCGCGCACGGCGACGCGGCGCTTCTCGGCCTGGGTCAGCTGGCGCAGGCGTTGGCGCTGGTAGGCGTCGCGCTCCTTCTCGAGGCTGGAGGTGCCCACCACCGTCATCTGCAGGGTCGGCCGGTCGGTCAGGGCCTTCACGACCTTGTCCAGGCTTTCCTTGGCGCCAGTGCTGAGCGCCGAGCTGCCGGGCTCGAAGGTGATCGCGCTGGAATCACCGCCTCCGCCACCGCCCAGGCCGCCGGTCAGCAGGCTGAACGGCGCGGTCACGGCCTTGACGATCAGGTTGACCACGGCCTTGAAGATCAGCGGGCCGATGCTGAACTGCGGATCGTTGAGCGAGCCGCTGAGCGGCAGGTCGACGTCGATCACGCCGTTGCGGTCGGCCAGCAGCGTCACGGCCAGGCGCACGGGCAGGCTGTTGGGCGCACCGGCCACTTCGTCGCCGAACTTCAGCTGGTTGAGCACCAGCTTGTTGGTGGCGGTGAGCTGGCCGTCGGGCGCGATCTTGTAGTTGACGTCCATGCTCATCTTGCCGCGCTCGATGCCGTGGCCCGCGTAGCGCACCGAGTACGGCGACAGCGGCGCCAGGTCGAGGTCGCGCATCTTGGCCGTGATGTCGAGTTCGAGCGGCTTGGCCAGCGGGTTGAGCTTGCCGGTGATTTCCAGCGCCGCGGTCTGCTGCGCCTTGCCGCGCAATTCGAGGTCGGCCAACGCGGGGCGACCGCCCTGCCCGTTCGGCGGATTCGACGAGAAGGAACTGAGCTTGCCGGTCAGCTCGCTCAGGTCGGCCGAGTAGTTGGGCTTGACGAACAGGTCGGTGAAATCGATCTTGCCGTTGACCAGGCTCATCGGACCGAAGTTGATGACCGGCGTCGGGCCGCTGTCGGCCGCGGGTGCGGCGGCCACCGCCGGGGCGGGTGCGGCCGGCGCGGCGTCGGGAGCGCCGCCGACCATCGCTTCGGCCGACACCGGCGCGCCGCCCGAGACCCGCTGCGGCGCCGAGGCCGGTGCGCGGGTCGTGGTGGTCGTGCCGCCCGGGCCCTTCTTGGTGCTGGCTTCGGTGGCGGCTGCAGCGGCGGCCTTCGAGGCTTCCTCGCCCTTCTTGGTCAGGCTCAGCAGGTTGAGGCGGCCGGTGGGATCGACGATCACGCGGGCGAAGAAGTCGGTCAGCGTGGTTTCGCGCACATCCACGGTCGGGGCTGCGTTGGGCGCCAGGCTGACCTGCAGGCCGCGCAGGCTCAGGGTCTTCCAGCTCAGCAGCTGGCTGTTGCTGCGGTCGAAGCCCGGCGACTGGGTCAGCGAGACGCTGTTGGCGCGGAAGTCGTCCAGCGCGGTGTCGCCCGCCAGCTTGATGCTCATGCCGGCCGGCGCGGTCGCGTAGCGCACCATGCCGCGGTAGCTCGCGAAGGCGCGGCGGATGTCGACATTGAGCGCGTCGGCGTAGTAGGCCTTGAAGGCGTGCGCCGGGAACGACGCCACCTCGAGCCGGCCCTCGGCCGCCAGCGGCTTGAGCACGACGGTGCCCTTGTAGTCGAAGCGCCCCGGGTCGGCGCGGCGGCCCGCGCCGATGCGGCCCGACACCTGCAGCGGCGAGACGGTGTTGGTGTCGGGTGCGATCTTCTGGGCGTGCAGCTTGAAGGCCGTGACCTCGATCGCCACTGGCGCCGAGCCGGCCTTGTCCGCATAGGACAGGCTGCCGTTGTCCACCGCCAGCGTGCCCAGCGTCAGTGCCCAGGGCTTGGTGTTGGCGTTGTCGGGGCGTGCCGCACCGGCGTCGGCCGGCTTGGGCGCCGCCACCTTGGCGCCGCCGGCCGGGGTCTTGAGCCAGCGCTCGAACATCCAGCGCTTCTCGTTGTCGCGCTCGACGCTCACCTTGGGGTTGGTCGCGGTGAACGACGCGATGTTCAAGGTGTGCTTGGTCATGTCGACCTCGGCGTCGACCAGCTCGAAGCGGCCGACGCTGGCCAGCGCGGTCTTGGCCTGGGTCAGTGCCAGGCCGTCGGCGGCCAGGCGGCGCGCCTTGAACTTCAGGTCGGGCTGGGCCCAGGACACGTCGATCTGGCCGCTGAGCTTGCCGTCGAGTGTGGGCTCCAGGCTCTGCGCCAGGTACGGCGCGGCCAGCGACAGCGGCAGCGCCTCGACCTCGGTCTGCACGTCGGCAACCTTGTCGGTCGCGGTGCCCTTGAACTTCAGCGTGGCACCGGCAACCGCGGTGCTGCCGTCGAACTGTGCCGGCTTCTCCATGGGCCAGGTGACGGCCGTGAGGTTGATCCCGAGGTCGGTGAGGTCGATGGCCGCGGCGGGCTTGACGGTCTCGTCGCGCCAGCCGATGCGCCCGCCGTCGAGCGCGATCTTGTCGACCTGCACCTTGAGCTTGGGCTTCTCGGCGGCCGGCTTGCCGCCCGGGGCGCTGGCTGCGGGCGTGGGCAGCGGCGCCGCCTTTTCAGCCGCGCCGGTCGCGGGGTTCGTGGCCATCAGGTTGAGCTGACCGGCCGCGTCACGCGCCACCACCAGCTGCGGCTTGGTCAGCGCGACCTCGCTCAGGTGGAACACGGACTCCAGCGGGCGCACGTCGGCCAGTGCCAGCTTGAGCGAGTCGAAGCCCAGCAGGTCGCGCCCGCGCGCGTCGCCCAGCTTGGCGCCGTGGGCCTCGACCGTGCCGGTGATCTTCAGGCCGATGGTGTTGGTCTGCTGGAAATCGATCTTCAGGTCGGCGTCCAGGCTGCCGGCCTGCAGCTTCACCGGCAGGCCGCCGGGGATGTAGCCCAGGTACGGCACGAGGTCGAGCCCCTTGAACTGCACGTGGGCGTCGGTCTTGCGGCTTTGCGCGAACGGGGTCGTGAAGGCGGCCGAGTCGAAGTGGCTGCCGTTGAGCGCAAAGGCCAGCTTGGGCTCGGTCGTGATCTCGCGCTTGGACGCGAGGTTGCTCAGGAATGGCACATTCAGCATGAAGCCGCGCAGCTCGTGTCGGCGCTTGACGGTCTGGTCGTCGAAATCGACCGCGCCGTCCTTGATCGAGATGTTGTAGATCGCAAAGCGCGCGGGCTCGGCCTTCGGGTCGGGCGGCGGGCCCGAGGCCAGCTTGGCCAGGATGTCGTCGATGTCGTACTTGCCGTCGGCCTGGTGCGTGAGCAGCACCGCGGGCGCCTCGACGGTCACCGCGTCGATCACCGGCGCCAGACGGAACAGCGATTGCAGTTCGGCGTCGGCATAGATGCGCTTGATGGCCACCTGCGGCTGCTTGCCGTCGGCGGTGGCAATGCGCAGGTCATTCAGTGCGAGTTCGAGCGTCCAGGGCTTGAAATCGATCTTGCCGACGGTGACCTGTCGGCCCAGTTTCTCGCTCGCGATCTTCTGGAGCTGGCTCTTGGCAATCGGCGGCACCGCCAGCCAGGCGATGACCCACAGGGCCAGCAGAACCAGCAACGCGACAACCCCACGCCGCACCCATTTGTTTTGTTTGATCGAAGCAGCATCCATCCGCAGAAGTGTGCCGCAAACAGATGCCAACAAAGTTGGCTGAAACGTGAATGCGTTCCCTTTTGGCGAGGCATTGCGATGCCCGCGCGCCCCTCGACAGGATCGGTAGGCCGAAAGTGTGAACGCCACAAACAAGAAAGCCCGGTGAGTCGACGAAGTGTCTTGTCACCGGGCTTGATGGCGGGCTCAAAACCCATGCCATCGATTCGCGCGACCGGAAGTAATTGTTCCCGCCGTGCTGGCAGCAAGAGATTGCCGCCGTGGGGTCCTCCATCGTTCGAGTCCTTGACTTGCACCTCGGACTGCCTGACTTCGGAAACACGCCTGAAACCTCAGGCCCGTTCAGATTAGGCGTCCCTCCCTTCCTTTGCAAATGTCTTTTTCCAAGGGATTTCCCGTAGGCGCACTCCCCCTGGAGCCCCCTCGGACGAGGGGATTCTTCAAGCACTTATTAACATATGAAACCAAATCCTTATGCTTGACCGTGTATTTAGCCACGCTAGAATCCGCCTGCCCTCGCTGCCGGACGCAGCAGGGCCTTCCTGAATCCGCTGCCGAATTCCACCGGCGTGATCAGGCCGCCGCGCTCCTTACCCCACCCCCTCCATGCGCGGAGCCTGATTCGTACATACCAATCCAAGCGCCGCTGCCTTCATCCATCGCCCTTTCGGCGCTGCATGCCAGGTGCCGCACAGAAAGGAAAAAAAGCGATGAGCAAGGCGTTTGATGCCACAGCCCGCGGGCTACGGACCTTCGTGTCCGATGTGGCAGACGGCTTTTTTGAAATCACCCACAACGGGTTTGCGCTGGTCGGCCTGGCCATCGTGTTCGCGGCCCTCGCCCTCGTGGCGCGGCCCGATCTGCGCAAGACCGGCGAGGAACAACTGATGGGCTGGCTGCAGTCGCGCAAGCCCGCGCCCGAAGCCACCGACCTCGAGCCGACCGCCATCGAGCGCACTACGGCCGCGAGTCCCGACGAGCTGCCCAAGCAGCAGGCGGCGGTGGCCTATTGGCTCAGCAAGAAATATCGCGTCGCGGCCGAACCGCTGAGCGTGCTGGTCTCCGAGGCCTACCAGATCGGCAAGCGCACCAAGCTCGACCCGACGCTGATCCTGGCCATCATGGCCATCGAGTCCAGCTTCAACCCGTTCGCGCAAAGCCACGTCGGCGCCCAGGGCCTGATGCAGGTCATGACCCGCGTGCACGGCGACAAGTACGAAAGCGCGGGCGGCACGCTCACCGCCTTCGACCCCGTGACCAACATGCGCGTCGGCGTGAAGGTGCTGCAGGAATGCATCGCCCGCGCCGGCTCGCTCGAAGGCGGCCTGCGCTACTACGTGGGCGCCGCCAACCTCGACGACGACGGTGGCTATGCCGCCAAGGTGCTGGCCGAGCACGAGCGCCTGCGCCAGGTCGCCGCCGGCCGCGCGCCGTCGACGATGGTCGTGCCGCCGCCGACCACGGCGCGTGCACAGCCGATTCCGGTCGTGGCACCGGCCAAGCCGGCCCGTGAAGAACCCGCCGCCGGCAGCGAGCCGGCCAAGGTCGCCCTGCTCTCCGCAGTTTCCTGAAGCCTTGTCGGCCCTACAGGCCCGGAAGCCTCCGGGCCTGCGCTACACTCGGCCTGTACGCGACTGGCGATAGGCGCAGCACCCTGAAAAAGGTGCCACGCGCTGACGTGGAATACCACTGGGAAGCGTGCCGCCTGACCACAACAGGCGTTCAGCCGTTCGCCTGGGCAGCCCTTGTTTGGTTGAACAAGGACCTCGTCTTCAAAGGACTGCCATGTACCAACGCAATATCCTGGTCGAACAGACCGATCCCGAAATCTGGGCCGCCATTCAAGCCGAAAACGCGCGCCAGGAACACCACATCGAGCTGATCGCCAGCGAGAACTACGCCTCGCCGGCCGTCATGGCCGCCCAGGGCTCGCAGCTCACTAATAAATACGCCGAAGGCTACCCGGGCAAGCGCTACTACGGCGGCTGCGAGCACGTCGACGTGGCCGAGCAGCTGGCCATCGACCGCGTCAAGCAGATCTTCGGTGCCGACGCCGCGAACGTGCAGCCGCATTGCGGCGCCTCGGCCAACGAAGCCGTGATGCTCGCCTTCCTGAAGCCCGGCGACACCATCATGGGCATGAGCCTGGCCGAAGGCGGCCACCTGACCCACGGCATGCCTCTCAACATGAGCGGCAAGTGGTTCAACGTGGTGAGCTACGGCCTGGACGCCAACGAAGCCATCGACTACGACGCGATGGAACGCAAGGCGCATGAGCACATGCCCAAGCTGATCATCGCGGGCGCCTCGGCCTACTCGCTGCACATCGACTTCGAGCGTTTCGCCAAGGTCGCCAAGGACGTCGGCGCGATCTTCATGGTCGACATCGCCCACTACGCCGGCCTCGTGGCCGCGGGCGTGTACCCCAACCCGGTGCCGCACGCCGACATCGTCACCTCGACCACGCACAAGAGCCTGCGCGGCCCGCGCGGCGGCATCATCCTGATGAAGTCGCAGCACGAGAAGGCGATCAACAGCGCCATCTTCCCCGGCCTGCAAGGCGGCCCGCTGATGCACGTGATCGCCGCCAAGGCCGTCGCGTTCAAGGAAGCCCTGACGCCCGAGTTCAAGGCCTACCAGCAACAGGTGGTCAAGAACGCCCAGATCGTGGCCGACACCCTGACCGCGCGCGGCCTGCGCATCGTGAGCGGACGCACCGAGAGCCACGTCATGCTGGTCGACCTGCGTTCGAAGGGCATCACCGGCAAGGAAGCCGAAGCCGTGCTGGGCGCCGCCCACATGACGATCAACAAGAACGCGATCCCCAACGACCCGGAAAAGCCGATGGTCACCAGCGGCGTGCGCATCGGCACCCCCGCCATGACCACGCGCGGCTTCAAGGACGAAGAGGCCCGCATCACGGCGAACCTGGTGGCCGACGTGCTCGAGAACCCGCGCGATGCGGCGAACATCGACGCGGTGCGCGCCAAGGTCCACGCCTTGACGAGCCGCTTCCCTGTCTACCGTTGATTTCGTAATCAGAAGAAGAGAAGCACTGGCCGCATGAAATGCCCTTTTTGCGGTCATCTCGAAACGCAGGTCGTCGAGACCCGCGTTTCGGAAGACGCCGACTTCGTCCGCAGGCGCCGCCAGTGCAGCGCCTGCGACAAGCGCTTCACCACGTATGAGCGCCCCGACGTCAATTTCCCCGTCGTGGTCAAGAAGGACGGCAGCCGCGCCGACTTCGACTCGACCAAGGTGCGCGCCTCGATGATGCTGGCGCTGCGCAAGCGGCCCGTGAGCATCGAGCAGATCGACAACGCCCTGCTGCGCATCGAACAGAAACTCTTGGCCAGCGGCCTGCGCGAAATCGATTCGACGAAGGTCGGCGAACTCGTGATGCGCGAACTCAAGAAACTCGACAAGGTCGCCTACGTGCGCTTTGCCTCGGTGTACCGCAGCTTCGAGGACGTGGACGAGTTCCGGCAGTTGCTGCGCGACATCTGACCCCCGAGAAGGCGTGAACGAACCCGGCATGTCCTCTTCCCGACACGACGCCTCCCACATCGCCACTGCCCTGCAGCTGGCCGCTTCCGCGATCCGCCTGACCGACCCGAACCCGCGCGTCGGCTGCGTGCTGTGTGATGCCGACGGTCATGTGATCGGACAGGGCCACACGCAACAAGCCGGCGGCCCACACGCCGAGGTGATGGCGCTGCGCGACGCGCAGGCCCAGGGCCATTCGACCGCAGGCGCCACCGCCTACGTCACGCTCGAACCCTGCTCGCACCACGGCCGCACCGGCCCCTGCTGCGACGCGCTCATCGCCGCCGGCGTGCGCCGCGTCGTGGCCTCGCTCGCCGACCCGAACCCGCTCGTGGCGGGACAGGGCTTTGCGCGGCTGCGCGCCGCAGGTGTCGAGGTCGAAGTCGGACCGGGCGCCGACGAATCCCGCGAGCTCAACATCGGCTTCTTCAGCCGCATGGTCCGCAAGCAGCCCTGGGTTCGAATGAAGATTGCGGCCTCGATCGACGGCCGCACCGGCCTGCACAACGGCGTGAGCCAGTGGATCACCGGCGAGGCCGCGCGTACCGACGGCCATGCTTGGCGGGCCCGCACCGGCGCGGTGCTGACCGGCGTCGGCACGCTGCTCGAAGACAACCCGCGCCTGGACGTGCGCCTGGTCGACACGCCGCGCCAGCCCCACCTCGTGGTGGTCGACAGCCACCTCCAGACCTCGCCCGACGCTCACATTTTCATAGCTGGCCGTGCCGTCTGGATCTACGCCGCCAGCCGGCACAACGAAGAAAAGGCGGCCGCGCTCGAAGCCCGTGGTGCCACCATCACCTGCCTGCCCAACCTGCACGGCAAGGTCGACCTGCCCGCGATGCTCCAGGACCTCGCGGCGCGCGGCGTCAACGAGCTGCATGTCGAATCGGGCCACAAGCTCAACGGCTCGCTGCTGCGCGAAGGCTGCGTGGACGAGCTGCTGGTGTACCTGGCGCCCAAGCTGATCGGCAGCGGGCTCGACATCGCCAGCCACCTGCATGCCGAGGGCCCGCTCACCTCGCTGACGGGCGCATTGCCGCTCGAATTCAAGTCCGTGGACATGCTGGGGCCCGACCTGCGCATCGTCGCGCGCGTCGCCGGCCGCGACCGCTTCTGAGCCGCCGCCCACGCGGCGCGGCACATTCGCAGTCGCAAACCGGCCCTTCGGGCCGAAGACCCCTCGATGTCTGCGAAAATGTGGAAATGTTCACCGGAATCATCACCGGCGTGGGGCGCATCGCCGCCATCCACGACCTCGGCACCTCCTCCTCCTACGGCAAGCGACTCAGCATCGAGGTGCCCGACGGCTACCTCGACGACGTCGGGCTCGGCGACAGCATCGCGCTCAACGGCGCCTGCATGACGGTCACCACGCTCGCACCTGAACGCGGGCAATTCACCATCGACATTTCCGCGGAGTCCCTCGACAAGACGGCCGGCCTGACCGACGAAGGCAGCCGCATCAACCTCGAGAAGGCCCTGCGCGCGAGCGACCGCCTCGGCGGCCACATCGTCTCGGGCCACGTGGACGGCATCGGCCACGTGAGCTTCTTCGCGCCGGTCGGCGAAAGCTGGGAGCTGCGCGTGGTCGCACCGCCCGCGCTCGCACGCTTCCTGGCCTACAAGGGCTCGATCACCATCAACGGCGTGAGCCTCACGGTCAACAGCGTGGCTGACATCGAAGGCGCCGCCGAGGTCAGCATCAACCTGATCCCGCACACCGTGGAAAACACCTCCCTCGGCGGCCTGAAGGCCGGCTCGAAGGTCAACCTCGAAATCGACACCGTGGCGCGCTACGTGGAGCGCATGCTTCAGGCCGGCATGCTCACACCCTCTCTGACGTCTTCCACGTCTCCCAAGGACACTTCGAAATGAACGCCTCCGTCACGCCGATCGGCGCCCCTCGCGCCGATCGTGCACCCGCACCGATCTCCCCGGTCGAAGACATCGTGGCCGAGCTGGCCGCCGGCCGCATGGTCATCCTCGTGGACGAGGAAGACCGCGAGAACGAAGGCGACATCGTCATCGCCGCCGACCACATCACCGCCGAATCCATCAACTTCATGGCCCGCCACGCGCGCGGCCTGATCTGCCTCACGCTCTCGCGCGAGATGTGCGAGCGGCTGCAGCTGCCGCCGATGGTCCAGCGCAACGGCGCCAAGCATTCCACCGCCTTCACCGTCTCCATCGAGGCCGCCGAAGGCGTGACCACCGGCATCTCGGCCGCCGACCGCGCCCGCACCGTGCAGGCCGCCGTGGCGCGCAACGCCGTGGCCGCCGACCTGGTGCAGCCCGGCCACATCTTCCCGCTGCAGGCGGTGGACGGCGGCGTGCTCATGCGCGCCGGCCACACCGAAGCCGGCTGCGACCTCGCCGCCATGGCCGGCTGCTCGCCCGCCTCGGTGATCTGCGAGGTGATGAACGAAGACGGCACGATGGCCCGCCTGCCCGACCTGCAGATCTTCGCGGCCGAGCACGGCATCAAGATCGGCACCATCGCCGCGCTCATCGAGCACCGCAGCCGCGTCGAATCGCTGGTCGAAAAAGTCGGCTGCCGCGAGATCCAGACCAACTGGGGCACCTTCACCGCCCACGCCTTCGTCGACAAGCCCAGCCGCGGCGTGCACCTCGCGCTGGTGCGCGGCCAGTGGGCGCCCGAAGACACGGTGTCGGTGCGCGTGCATGAGCCGCTGTCGGTGCTCGACGCGCTCGAAGTCAATCGCCCAATGCACTCCTGGAGTCTGGACGCCAGCCTCTCGCACATCGCGAACGAAGGCAAGGGCGTGGCCGTGCTGCTGAACTGCGGCGAAACCGCGGCCGAGCTGCTCGCGCAGTTCGACGGCACCGCGCGCCCGGCGCAAGCGCCCGAGCGCGGCCGCATGGACCTGCGCAACTACGGCATCGGCGCGCAGATCCTGCGCGAATGTGGCGTGCACAAGATGAACCTGCTCGGCGCGCCGCGTCGCATGCCGAGCATGGCCGCCGGCTTCGGCCTCGAAATCGCCGGTTACCTCACGAAAGACTGAACGACCATGCAAGGTTCCAACAAGGGCGAGATCACGCTCAACGGCAAAGGCCTGCGCATCGGCATCGTGCAGGCGCGCTTCAACGCCGACATCACCGACGCACTGGCCGCGGCCTGCCTGTCGGAGCTCGAGGCACTCGGCGTGGCCGCGTCCGACATCCATCATGTGCAGGTGCCCGGCGCGCTCGAAGTGCCCGTGGCGCTGCAGGCGCTCGCCGAGCGCGGCGGCTACCACGCGCTCGTGGCGCTGGGCTGCATCATCCGCGGCGAGACCTACCACTTCGAACTGGTGGCCAACGAATCGGGCGCGAGCGTGAGCCGCGTCGCGCTCGACTACCGCCTGCCCATCGCCAACGCGATCCTCACGACCGAAAACCTCGAACAGGCCGTCGCCCGCCAGACCGACAAGGGCCGCGACGCAGCCCAGGTGGCGGTCGAGATGGCACAACTGCTGGCCACCCTTTCATGACCGAAGACACCTCCAAGTCCGCCAAGTCCCGCCAGTCGCGCACCGGCCTCACCAGCACGGGCGTTCGCAAGGCCGCGGCCAAGTCGAACCGCAGCCGCGCGCGCGAGTTCGCGCTGCAGGCGCTCTACCAGCACCTGGTGGGCCGCAACGACCCGACCGACATCGACCACTTCACGCGCGACCTCGCGGGCTTCCACAAGGCCGACGCGGCGCACTACGACGCGCTGCTGCACGGCTCGATCAACGGCGCCGAGCAGCTCGACGCGCTGATCCTGCCGCTGCTGGACCGCAAGTTCGCCGAGATCTCGCCCATCGAACATGCCGTGATGTGGATCGGTGTGTACGAGTTCCAGAACTGCCCCGACGTGCCCTGGCGCGTGGTGCTCAACGAGTGCATCGAACTCGCCAAGGAATTCGGCGGCACCGACGGCCACAAGTACGTGAACGCCGTGCTCAACGGGCTGGCACCGCAGCTGCGCCCACTTGAAGTGGAAGCCGACCGGGCCACCGGCAAGGCGCGCCCATGAGGATCTCGACGCGCGCGCAGCGCATCGAACCGTTTTACGTGATGGAGGTCGCGAAAGCGGCTGGGGTGCTGGCCCGCGAAGTGGCCCACACCGACCGTCCGATGATCTTCCTGAACATCGGCGAGCCCGACTTCACCGCCCCGCCCCTCGTGCAGGAAGCTGCGGCCCGCGCCGTGCGCGCCGGCGCCACGCAGTACACGCAGGCCACCGGCCTGGATCACCTGCGCGAGCGCATCAGCGGCTGGTACAAGCAGCGCTTCAACGTCGACGTGCCGGCGCGCCGCATCGTCGTCACGGCCGGTGCCTCGGCCGCATTGCAGCTGGCCTGCCTCGCGCTGATCGAATCGGGCGACGAGATCCTGATGCCCGACCCGAGCTACCCCTGCAACCGCCACTTCGTGAGCGCGGCGGACGGCAAGGCCGTGCTGGTGCCGACCACGGCTGAAGAGCGCTTCCAGCTCACCGCCGCCAAGGTCGAAGCCGCCTGGACCGACAAGACGCGCGGCGTGCTGCTGGCCTCGCCCTCGAACCCGACCGGCACCTCGATCGCGCCCGACGAGCTGCGCCGCATCCACGAGGTGGTGTCGCAGCGCGGTGGCATCACGCTGATCGACGAGATCTACCTGGGCCTGTCGTACGACGATGCCTTCGGGCAGACGGCGCTGGCCATCGACGACAACGTCATCAGCATCAACAGCTTCAGCAAGTACTTCAACATGACGGGCTGGCGCCTGGGCTGGCTGGTGGTGCCCGAAGTGCTGGTGCCGGTGGTCGAGCGCCTGGCGCAGAACCTCTTCATCTGCGCGAGCACGGTGTCGCAGTACGCCGCGCTGGCCTGCTTCGAGGCCGAGAGCATCGCCGAGTACGAACGCCGCCGCGCCGAGTTCAAGGCGCGACGCGACTGGTTCATTCCGCAACTGAATGCCCTGGGCCTGAACGTGCCCGTGGTGCCCGACGGCGCCTTCTACGCCTGGGCCGACTGCACGAGCGTGGCCGACAAGCTCGGCATCTCGGGCAGCTGGGACTTCGCCTTCGAGACCATGAAACGCGCCCACCTGGCCGTGACGCCGGGCCGCGATTTCGGCACGGCAGAGACCGCGAAGTTCGTGCGCTTCTCCACCGCCAGCTCTATGGCGCACCTGCAGGAATCGGTCGAGCGCCTGCGGGCCATGATCGCGCAATGAGTTTCGAGTTTCCGATCCGCGTCTACTGGGAAGACACCGATGCGGGCGGCATCGTGTTCTACGCCAACTACCTGAAGTTCATGGAGCGCGGTCGCACCGAGTGGCTGCGCTCCCTGGGCGTCGAGCAGCGCAAGCTCAAGGAAGCCACCGGCGGCCAGTTCGTGGTGAGCGAAACGCAGCTCAAATACCATCGGCCCTCGCGGCTGGACGACGAACTGCTGGTTACAGCCGAGCTGCGGCAACTGGGCACGGCGTCGTTGATAATCGCTCAGCGCGTGCTATCAAAAACAGAGCAAGAACGCACCGGGGCCGCGGCACCGGTCTTGCTTTGCGAAGGCACGATCCGCATCGGCTGGGTGGACGCCGCCACCTTGCGCCCTGCGCGCATTCCGGCCCAAGTTTCGGGAACCCTCGAGCACTCCAGCGGCTCCATGACTCAACCTTTCAAGCCATGAACCAAGATCTCTCCATCATCAATCTCCTGCTCCACGCCAGCTTCGTGGTGCAACTGGTCGTGCTGCTGCTGGTGATCGTGTCGGTCGCCAGCTGGGCCGCCATCATCCGCAAGTACTTTTCCTTGAAGCGCATCCGCGCGCTCAACGACGACTTCGAGCGCGAGTTCTGGTCGGGCACCAGCCTGAACGAGCTGTTCGCCTCGGCCGCGCAGAACGCCAAGTTCGCCGGCCCCATGGAGCGCATCTTTGCCTCCGGCATGCGCGAGTACCAGAAGCTGCGCGAGCGCCACGTGACCGATGCGCCCACGCTGCTCGACGGCGCCCGCCGCGCGATGCGCGCGAGCTTCCAGCGCGAACTCGATGCGGCCGAGCAGAACCTGTCGTTCCTGGCCACCGTCGGTTCGGTGTCGCCGTACGTGGGCCTGTTCGGTACGGTCTGGGGGATCATGCATGCCTTCACCGGCCTGGCCGCCCTCACGCAGGTGACGCTGGCCACCGTGGCGCCCGGCATCGCCGAAGCGCTGGTGGCCACGGCCATCGGCCTGTTCGCCGCCATTCCCGCGGTGGTCGGCTACAACCGCTTCGCGCGCGAGATCGACAAGATCGCCATCGCCCTGGAGACCTACATCGAAGAGTTCTCCAACATCCTGCAGCGCAACCTCTCGGCCAACCCCGGCGCCGTGACGCCCGCCGCCTCGGTCACCGCCGCGAACCGCTGAAGAGCGGCGCGCACAAGACAAAGGACGCGACGACATGCCCGCCGTTTCATCCCGGGGCCGCGGCCGCCGCACGATCAACGAGATCAACATGGTCCCGTTCATCGACGTGATGCTGGTGCTGCTGATCATCTTCATGGTCACGGCCCCGCTCATCACGCCGAGCGTGATCAACCTGCCAACGGTAGCTCGCGCCAACAAGCAGCCCGAGAAGCCCATCGAGATCGTCATCAAGAGCGACGACGAAGTGCAGATCAAGAAAGACCCGTCCACCGGCACCGGCGGCGCCTCGATTCCCATGACGCAGATCGGCTCGGCGGCCAAGGCCGCGCAAGGTGGCGACGCTCAGCGACCAGTTGTTATCAGCGCCGACGAATCGGTGAAGTACAAGACTGTTGTCAAGGCGATGGAGCAACTGAAAAGCAGCGGCATCGAACGTGTAGGCCTGTCTGTGAAGACCACGGGCGGCAAATAAGGCATGTCGCTCGCCCTGGATCGCCCCGAGTTCGCGCCGCCGCCGCAGCGCGGCACGCCCCGCGCGGTGGTACTCGCGCTCATTGCCCATGCGCTGCTGATCGCCGCCCTCACCTGGGGCGTGCGCTGGCGCAGCGAAGCCGATGACGGCGCGGTCGATGCCGAGCTGTGGTCGACCACGGTGATGCAGGCCGCCCCGCGCCTGTCGGTGCCGGAGCCGCCGGCGCCCGTGCCCGCACCGCCCCCGCCTGCGCCCGCGCCGCCCCCGCCACCTCCCCCGGCCGTCAAGCCGCCCGAGCCGGCGCCCGCCCCTGCGCCCGACATCGCACTGGAGCGCGAGAAGAAGCTCAAGGAACAGAAGGCGCAGAAGGAGCGCGAGCTCGAGCAGCAACGCGTGCAGCAGCAAAAGAAGAAGGAGCTCGAGGCCAAGGAGCGCGCCGAAGACGAAGCCGAGCGCAAGAAAGAGCAGCAGAAGAAGCTGGCCGACCAGAAAAAGCAGCAGGAAGCCGAGGCCAAGCAGGCCGAAGCGAAGAAGGCGGAAGCGGTCGCCAAGCAGGCGGCCGCGGATCGCGCCGCAACGCTCAAGCGCATGCAGGGCATGGCGGGCGCCAGCGGCAACGAAGACGCCAAGGGCAACGCCCAGCGGTCGTCCGGCCCGTCCAGCGGCTATGCCGGCCGCATCGCCGCCGCCGTGCGCCCGAACATCACCTTCCCCGATGCCGACAGCGTGAACGGCAACCCCGAGGCCGAGTTCCTGGTCAACCTGGCCCCCGACGGCACCATCGTCGGCGTCAAGCTCGCCAAGTCCAGCGGCCTGCCGGCCTGGGACGAAGCGGCGGAACGCGGCCTGCGCAAGACCGACAAGCTGCCGCGCGACACGGACGGGCGCATCTTCCCGTCGCTCATCGTCACGCTCAAGCCCAAGCGTTGACACCCGCAATCACCCACATCGTGGGTGATTGCAAGCGACACCACCCGCTCGTTTAGGATCGTCGGCAACTCATTGTTGCTGGCGCTCCTGACATGGTCGACTCTTTCCCTGCCGTTCGCCTCCAAGACCTGACGCCGCTGCCCTACCAGCAGGCACTGGCCGCCCACCTCCAGGCGAACGAACCCGAGGCCTGGCGCTGGGCCGCTTCGGCTGAAGCGCGCGAAGAACACACGGCCGCCATGCGCGCCGAACTGCTGCGCAGCGCCTACCGGCTCGACGCCGAAGCACACCCCGACCTGCATGCCGACGCCACCCTGGCCGCGCAGCGGCTGGGCGTCACGGCGCGCATCACGCTCTACCAGGCCCCGTCCGGCGACGGCGCGGCCATGAACGCCGCGATCTACGTCGTACCGGGCGAGGCGCACATCGTGCTCTCGGGCCCGTTGCTCGAAAAACTGCAGCCGCCCGAGCGCCAGGCCGTGCTCGGCCACGAGCTCGCGCACTACCTGCTGTGGGAGCGCGACGGCGGCCAGCACCACGTCGTCGACCGCCTGCTGCACGCCACCGCGGCCGACCCGCGCGCCGACGCGAGCCACCTGCAGGCCGCGCGGCGCCATGCGCTGTACACCGAGGCCTTTGCCGACCGCGGCGGCTGCGTGGCCTGCGGCGCGCTCGAGCCCGCCGTGAGTGCGCTCATCAAGATCGAGACGGGCCTCACGCAGGTCAACGTGGCGAGCTACCTGGCGCAGGCCGAAGAAATCTGCGCCGACCCCAACAACAAGGCGCTGCAGACGCGCGGCGTGAGCCACCCCGAGGTGTTCGTGCGCGCCCGCGCGCTGCGCCTGTGGGCCGGCCGCGAGCACGACGCCGACGAATGGCTGGCCGCCGCGCTCGAAGGTCCGCTCGACCTGGGCACGCTCGACATGCTCGGCCAGCAGCGCGTGAGCGCACTCACGCGCGGCACCCTGGCGCAGCTGCTGCAACGGCCCGTGCTGCAGTCGGACTCGCTGCTGGCGCATGCGCGCCGCTTCTTCCCCGACTTCGCGCCGCCCACGTCGGCGATGCCGCCGCCCGAGCCCGCGCCCGCCGGCCTGCACGACTACCTGGCCAGCGTGCTGGTCGACTTCATCGCCGCCGATCCCGAGATGGACGACGTCACCCTCGCCGCCGCGCTGGGCCTGGCCGATGCGCTCGGCTGCGACACGCCCTTCGAGCAGCGCGTGCTGAAGGACCTGGGTCTGTCCAAGCGCAACTTCACCCGCGTCAAGCGCGACGCCGCCGCCTTGCTCGACAAGGCCGCCACCTCTTCTTCGCAGGCCGCCGCCGCATGACCCTCGCTCCCGCCCCGCTCCTGCAACTGCTCGCCACCGCCGAGGCCCATGGCGGCCTGCAGACCGACGACGTGCTCAAGCTCGTGCTGCCGCTGCTGCGCGAGGTCTCGGCCCTGCACGAACTCGGCCACGTCGCCGCGCTCGGCAGCGCTTTTGCCTACCGCGTGACCGACGCGCCCGCCGAACCTGCGCTGGCACTGGCCCAGCCCGAAGGCACCGCGCCGCGCCGCCACCCCGAGGCCATCGCGCCGCTCGAACAACCCGCCGCCTCGGTGCTGCGCGTGGTCGGCGAAACGCGCCTGACCGTCGATGCCGACGCCGGCGTCGCGCTCGAGAACCTCGCGGTGATGCCCGAGGCCGGCCCCGACACCGTGCCCACGCGCCCCGTCTACCTGCCCGGCTACACCGCGTGGGAACTGCGCCTGGGCCACCACGACGCGCTCGGCGACATCCTGTGCCTGGGCCAGGTGCTGGCCAGCCTGTCGTGCGGGCTCGACTTCACCGACGGCGACGACCTGACCCGCTTTGCCACGCACCGCGGCAACCTGTTCGAGCTGAACCGCCGGCTGCACCCGGTGGTGGCCGCCGTGATCTTCGAGATGACCGCGCTCGACCGCCACGAACGCGCGCGCGACCTGCCTTCGGTCATCCGCCGCCTCGAGACCTACCGCGACCAGCCCGTCGACCTCGGCCTGGACCGCATCGCGCCCGCCCGCGACGGCGCAGGCCAGCGCCGCCAGGCGATCCAGCTGCACCTGCGCGACCGGCTGTTCGACCTCTCGCGGCGCAACCGCCTGCTGTACTTCAAGCCGACGCAGGCGCATGTGAACCTCACCGTCGCAAGCGTGCCGCTGGTGGTCGACCTCAACAGCATCCGCACCGACCAGCTGTGCGTGTGGGACGGTCGTTTTGCCGCCGACATCGCGAGTTGCGACCCCGTGCCGCTCGCGCGCTGGCTGCGCTTCGAAGACCAGCCTTACCTGCCCGGCGCGCTCGACCGCATCCTGCAGGAGGCGCGGCGCGACCGGGCCGAGTACGGCTTCTCGCAGCTGTCGCTGGTGATCGCCTTCCTGCGCTGGCACAACCTCAAGGAGGGCGAGGCCGAACGCGCCGAGCGCATCGCCTCGCCGCTGCTGATGCTGCCGGTCGAGCTGACGCGCAAGAAAGGCGTGCGCGACCAGTACCTGCTCGAAGCCTCGGCCAGCGAAGCGCAGGTGAACCCCACGCTGCGCCATCACCTGCGCCAGCTCTACGGCATCGCGCTGCCCGAGACGGTGGACCTGCGCGAGACCTCGCTCGAGCAGTTCCATGCGCAGCTGTCGGCGCAGATCGCGCAGAGCGAGCCCGGTGTGCAGCTGCGGCTCGTGAAGCAGCCCGAGATCGCCGTGATGCACCAGCGCGCGCGCCAGCGGCTCGAACAGTTCAAGCGCCGCACCCGCGTGCGCTCGCCCTCGGCGGTGCCGGTGGCCGCGCAAGACTTCAGCTACGCGCAGGACGACTTCCGCCCGCGCGGGCTGCAGCTGTTCCATGCGCGCGTGCGCCCCGTGCCGCTGCCGGTGCGCGAGGCCGTCGGCGGCGCACCGCAGCCGCGCGCGCCGCAGATGGCGGCCACGGCGGTCGACGACACCGAGCGCAAGACCTTCGCGCTGCGCGAGAGCAGCGGCAACCCCTACCAGTGGGACATCGACCTCACGGCCGTGACGCTGGGTAACTTCAACCACCGCAAGATGTCGCTGGTGCGCGACTACTCGGGGCTGGCCGAATCCGACCTGGCGAGCGAGGCCTTCGACCGCGTGTTCTCGCTGCAGCCGCGCCGCGTCGACGGCGAGACGCCGCCCGCCCTGCCGCTGGCCGACCAGTGGCCCGTGGTGCAGGCCGACGCCACGCAGACCGCCGCGGTGGCGCTGGCGCGCACCGGCACCAGCTACATCATCCAGGGCCCGCCGGGCACAGGGAAGTCGCAGACCATCACCAACCTGATCGCCGACTACGTGGGCCGCGGCCAGCGCGTGCTGTTCGTCTGCGAGAAGCGCGCCGCCATCGACGTGGTGTTCCACCGCCTGCGCCAGCAGGGGCTGGACGAGCTGTGCTGCATGATCCACGACTCGCAGGGCGACAAGAAGGCCTTCGTGCAGAACCTGCGCAAGACCTACGAGCTGTGGCTCGAGGCGCCCGGCACGCTGGCACAGGAAAACACCGAACGCACGCAGGTGCTCGACGCCATGGACCTCGACCTGCGCGCGCTCGAACGCTTCGACGCGGCCATGCACGACGTGCCCGAACACATCGCCGTGACGCTGCGCGAGCTGCTGTCGCGGCTGGTGACGCTCAAGGCCGGCGACCCATCGCTCACACCGGTGCAGGCCGAAGCATTGCCCGCCTTCGCGGCCTGGCGCCGGCATGCGGAGCTGGTGTCGCGCCTGCACCTGGCCGTGACCGAAAGCCTGGGCGCCCCCAGCTTCGCGCAGCATGTGTTCGCGCAGCTCGCGCCCTCGCTGCTGGCGCGGGAGAAACCGCTGGCGCGGCTGGTCGAGCGCAGCGAACGCGCCATCGACCTCAGCGCCCCCTGCCGCGATGCGCTGGTCGACGCCTGGCCGCCGCTGGCCGAGGCCGGCGTGCTGTGGCGCGATGCGCTGGCCGTGGTGGCCGATGCGCGCAGCGTCGCCGCGCTGGCCGCGCGCGGCCAGCTGGCGCTGCTCGATGCGGCGCACCCGAGCAGCCTCGCGCTCGGCCACGCCTTGAACGAAAGACGCACGCTGCAGCAGGCGCTCGACGCGCAGCTGCAGCGCACCGCCCACTGGCGCGACAAGCTCTCGCCCGGCGACACCGAAGCCGCACTGGCGCAGGCCCGCGCGCAGCAAGGCTCGCTGCTGCGCTGGCTGCAGCCCTCGTGGTGGCGCCTGTCGGGCGAACTCAAGCGCCGCTACGACTTCGCCGCCCATGCCGTGCGTCCGCAGCCCAGCCAGATCCTCGAAGACCTGCGCGCCGAACAGGCCGCGCGCACCGCGCTCGACCAGCAGGCGGCACACCTCGAGGCCGACTACGGCTGCACCGACGCCGAGGCTTTCGCGCAGCAGCTGCAGGCGATGCGCGGCATCGACGCCGGTGCCGGCCTGCGCGCGGCGTTCCAGGCCCACCTGCGCACCGACGCGGGCCGCCGCAGCGTCGAGCAGCTCGTCGCCGCCGCGCCGCGCGTCGACACGCTCGACGCCCTCTGGCGCGACCTGCTGCACGACGCCGGCGCGCAACCGCTGGCCGCGCTCGACGCCCTGGCCCGCACGCTGCGCGATCAGGCCGACGCACTGCCGTCGGTGCTCCAGCCGCTGCAGGAACTGGCCGAGGCCGACCCGGCCGTGGCCGCCGCGCTGCGCACCCTGCCGCTGCCGCCCGAGGCCATCGAGTACGCCGTCGCGCGCGAAGGACTGGAGCGCGTGTACCGCACCGAGCGCTGGCTGCCGCGCTTCGACGGCGCCACGCTCGCGCGCCATGCGCAGCGCCTGGGCGAAGGCGAACGCAAGCTGCTCGAACGCAACGCGCGCACGCTCGCCGCCGCGGTGCGCCAGCGCTTCCGCGACCATGTGCAAAAGAGCGCCCTGCCCGCCAGCCAGCTCGACGCCGACGGCAAGGTCTTCAAGAAGAGCTACAACGCCGGCCGCCGCGAGCTCGAGCACGAGTTCGGCAAGACCATGCGCTACAAGGCGATCCGCGAACTCGCCAGCGGCGACACCGGCCGCGTGGTGCGCGACATGAAGCCCATCTGGCTCATGAGCCCGCTGTCGGTGTCCGACACGCTGCCGCTCGCGGCCGACCTGTTCGACGTGGTGATCTTCGACGAGGCCAGCCAGATCCCGGTCGAGGAAGCCGTGCCGGCGCTGTACCGCGCGCCGCAGATCATCGTGGTGGGCGACGAGATGCAGCTGCCGCCCACGAGCTTCTTCTCGTCGGGCCGCGACGCCGAGGAAGACACCGTGTCGGTGGCAGGCGACGATGCAGAAAGCGGCGAGGAAGGCGAACGCATCGCCGTCGTGCTCGACGCCGACAGCCTGCTGAACCAGGGCGCGCGCAACCTGCCGGCCACGCTGCTGGCCTGGCACTACCGCAGCCGCTACGAATCGCTCATCGGCTTTTCGAACGCGGCCTTCTACGCGGGCAACCTGTACACCATTCCCGACCGCAGCCTGCCCGCGCCCGAGCGCGGCGAGATCGTGGTGCAGTCGCGCAGCCCGACCGACGAGTCCGTGAAGGCGCAGGTCGACGCCCTGCTCTCGCGCGCCATCAGCTTCCACCGCGTGGCCGATGCGGTGTACGAGAACCGCATCAACGACGGCGAGGCACGCCACATCGCGCAGCTGGTGCGCGAGCTGCTCAAGCGGGAGACCGGGCGCAGCTTGGGCATCGTGGCCTTCTCCGAGGCGCAGCAGGGCGAGATCGAGGAGGAGCTGAACGCGCTCGGCGCGGTCGATGCCGACTTCGCGGCGCGGCTGGAGGCCGAGTACGTGCGCGAGGAAGACGACCAGTTCTGCGGCCTCTTCATCAAGAACCTGGAGAACGTGCAGGGCGACGAGCGCGACATCATCATCCTCAGCATCTGCTACGGCCCCAACCCCGAGGGCCGCATGCTGATGAACTTCGGCCCCATCAACCAGCGCGGTGGCGAGAAGCGGCTGAACGTGATCTTCAGCCGCGCCAAGCACCACATGGCGGTGGTCTCGACCATCCGCCACGAGGCGATCACCAACGACCACAACGAAGGCGCAGCCGCGCTGAAGAACTTCCTGCGCTATGCCGAGTGCCTGTCACGCGGCGACGAGGACACGGCGCGGCGCGTGCTCGAAGGCATGAACCCGCTGGCGCGTGGCCAAGTGGCGCGGCACGCGCGCACGGACGAGGTCACGGCGCAGATCGCGCAGGCGCTGCGCGCACGCGGCCATGCGGTGGACGAACAGGTGGGGCAGTCGCGTTTTCGCTGCGACCTCGCGGTGCGCGCGGCGGGCCAGGGCCACTATGCGCTGGGCCTCCTCGTGGACGGCGCGGCGCAGGAAGGCACGCGCCACAACGTGCTGGAACGCTACGTCTCGCGTCCGCGCATCCTCGATGCTTTCGGCTGGCAGGTGATGCAGGTGCTGGCCAAGGACTGGCTGCACGCCCCCGAGGCCGTGCTCGACCAGGTCGAGCAGGCGCTCGGGAAAAAGGCGGGGGTCAGCGCAGGACGGTGATGACGCGCTTGACGTCGAGTTCGGTCTTGCCGGTGAGCCGGTCCTTGTCGAACTTGCCCGTCACCTCGACGCGCACCTTGTCGTCGATCTTCACGCCCGGCGGGAAGTACTTGGCGTCGATCTCGACCTTCAGGCGTCCCGTGTCGTCGGCAAAGGTGTAGTGCTCGCCGCCGTCGTGCGAGACGATGAAGCCGCGCACCGTGGCGTGCTGGTCGTCCTGGCCGGTGTCGAGCAGCTGCTTGACCGTGAGGTTCGGCACCGAGCTCGGGCCGGCGTACTGGGCCCAGGCCGCGGCCATGGGCAGCGCCACGCCGAACGTCAACGCGGTGGTCTTGAGGATCTTCTTGAAATGCATGCGGTCGTTCCTCCTGTGAATGGCCCAAGGCCAGGTTGCAACAGTCTGATGGACCGCGCGCAGGCCCCGAGGTTCCCCGGGGCAGCGGGACCGCGGGGCCCGATCAATCGTAGATGACCTGCGCCTTGCCCGCTTCGGCCTGCGCGGTCCAGCTCGCAAGCGCCGCATCGGTCGGGAAGAACTTGGCGCGCTCGCCCAATTGCAACTCGACCTGCGCCCCGCCCCGCGCCATCGACAGACGCACGGGCAGGCCGTGCACCAGGTCGCCGACCTCGGTCTGCTCGGTGCGCGCCGGAAAGTCTTTCAAGAGGCGCGCGATCTCTGGCACCTTGCCATTGACCGCCACGCGCAGGAACTTGCCGAAGCGGCAGCGCGCCGAGGCCAGGTCCCACACCTGCTGCACCTGGAAGCGCGCTTCGAAACCGCCGCGCGCGGGCTGCAGCTTGCCGCTCACGATGACGAGTTCGTCGTCCTTCAGCGTGTTGCGGTTGGCGTTGATGAGCGCCTCGTCGGCCGTGGCGTCGATGGACTCCGACTTGTCGTCGAGCTTGAAGATCGCCAGCCGGCCGCGCTGGCCGTTGATGACGCGGAAGTCGCTCACGATGCCGGCGATGACCTGCGGGTCGCGGCTGTCGAGCAGGTCGCCGATCTCGCGCTTGCAGAAGCGCCGCACCTCGTGCGAGACCTCGTCGAAGAGGTGGCCCGACAGGTAGAAGCCGACCGCCGTCTTCTCGAAGGTCAGGCGCTCCTTCACGCCCCAGGGCGTGGCGTCGACCAGGTCGGGCTCCTGCGTGGCCGAACCGTGTTCGCAGTCGCCGAAGATGTCGGCCTGCGAGGCGTTGGCCGCCGTGGCGATGGCGAACTCGAAGGCGCGGTCGACCGAGGCGATGAGCGAGGCACGGTTCTGCTGGATGGCATCGAACGCGCCGGCCTTGATGAGCGCTTCGACCGTGCGCTTGTTGATGCGCTGGCGGTCGATGCGCACGCAGAAGTCGTACAGGCTCTTGAACGGCCCCCCCTCTTCGCGCGCCCGCACCACGGCCTCGACCGCGAGCTGGCCCGTGCCCTTCACGGCGCCCAGGCCGTAGCGGATGATCCGGTTGGTGACCGGCTCGAAGCGGTAGTTGCCGCGGTTCACGTCCGGCGGCTCGAAGGTGATGTTGAAGTTCTTCTGGGCGTCTTCGAACAAGAGCTTGAGCTTGTCCGTGTCGTCCATTTCCACGGTCATGTTGGCGCAGAAGAACTCGGCCGTGTAATGGACCTTGAGCCAGCCCGTGTGGTACGCCAGCAGCGAGTAGGCGGCGGCGTGCGACTTGTTGAAGCCGTAGCCCGCGAACTTCTCCATCAAGTCGAAGATTTCGTCGGCCTTGTCCTGCACGATGCCGTGCGTGGACAGCGCGCCCGCGCGGAACTTCTCGCGGTGCTCGGCCATTTCCTCGAGCTTCTTCTTGCCCATCGCGCGGCGCAGCAAGTCGGCGCCGCCGAGCGAGTAACCGCCCAGGATCTGCGCGGTCTGCATCACCTGCTCCTGGTAGACCATGATCCCGTAGGTCTCGGAGAGCATCTCGGCCACGGCCGGGTGCGGGTACTCCACGTCTTCGCGGCCGTGCTTGCGCGCCACGAAGCTGGGAATCAGGTCCATCGGGCCCGGACGGTACAGCGCGTTCAGCGCGATCAGGTCTTCCAGGCGCGTGGGCCGCGCATCTTTCAGCATGCCCTGCATGCCGCGGGATTCGAACTGGAACACGGCCTCGGTCTTGCCGTCGGAGAACAGGCGGTAGGTCGGCCCGTCGTTCAGCGGGATGTTCTCGAACGCGAAGTTCTCCTGGCCCTTGTGGCGCTTCATGATGAACTCGCGCGCGATCTCCAGGATCGTGAGCGTGGCCAGGCCCAAGAAGTCGAACTTCACGAGGCCGATGGCCTCGACGTCGTCCTTGTCGTACTGGCTCACGGCCGATTCGCTGCCGGGCTGCTGGTAGAGCGGGCAGAAGTCGGTGAGCTTGCCCGGCGCGATGAGCACGCCGCCGGCATGCATGCCGATGTTGCGGGTCATGCCTTCGAGCTTCTGCGCGAGCTCGACCAGCATGCGGACTTCTTCTTCCTTCTCGATGCGCTCCGCCAGCTGCGGCTCCATCTCGATGGCGTAGTTGTTCTTGTCGCCTTCGATCTTGGTCGCGGGCGGATATTGCAGCGTGACCGACATGCCCGGCTTGTTCGGAATCAGCTTGCTGATGCCGTCGCAGAACATGTAGCTCATGTCGAGCACGCGGCCCACGTCGCGGATGGCCGCGCGCGCGGCCATGGTGCCGAAGGTGGCGATCTGGCTCACGGCGTTGCGGCCGTACTTGTCCTTCACGTAGTCGATCACGCGGTCCCGGTTGCCCTGGCAGAAGTCGATGTCGAAGTCGGGCATCGAGACGCGTTCGGGGTTCAGGAAACGTTCGAACAGCAGCTTGTATTCGAGCGGGTCGAGGTCGGTGATCTTCAGCGCGTAGGCCACGAGCGAGCCCGCACCCGAGCCCCGGCCCGGGCCCACGGGGCAGCCGTTTTCCTTGGCCCACTTGATGAAGTCGCCCACGATCAGGAAGTAGCCGGGGAAGCCCATGTTCAGGATCGTATTGATCTCGAACTCCAGGCGTTCCACGTAGCGCGGCCGTTCGGCCTCGCGCTTGGCTTCGTCCGGGAACAGGTGCTTCAGCCGCACCTCCAGGCCTTCGAACGACTCCTGGCGGAAGAACTCGCCGATCGGCATGCGCACGCCTTCGGCGATGAAGGGCGTGGGAAAGTCGGGCAGCTGCGGCTTGCCGAGCACCAGCGTGAGGTTGCAGCGCTTGGCGATCTCGACCGTGTTGGCCAGCGCGCTGGGCACGTCGGCAAACAGCGCCTGCATCTCGGCGCTCGACTTGAAGTACTGCTCTTCGGTGAACTTGCGCACGCGGCGCGGGTTGCCGAGGATTTCGCCTTCGGAGATGCACACGCGCGCTTCATGCGCTTCGTAGTCCTGGCGTTCGGCGAACTGCACGGGGTGCGTGGCGACCACCGGCAGCTTCAGGCGGGCCGCGAGCTTCACGGCCGCAATCACGTGCGGCTCGTCTTCAGGACGGCCGGCGCGTTGCAGCTCGATGTAGAAACGATGCGGGAACATGCCCGCGAGCTGCAGCGCCAGTTCGGCGGCGCGCTCTTCCTGGCCTTGCAGCAGCGGCTGGCCCAGCGGCCCGGCCTGTGCGCCCGACAGCGCGATCAGCCCGCCCTGCAGCTCCTGCAGCCACTCGAGCTTGCAGGCCGCCTGCGACTGGCCACGGCTCACGTTCTGCGTCCAGGCGCGGGCGAGCAGCTCCGACAGGTTGAGGTAGCCCTCCATGCTCTGCACCAGCAGAATGAGGCGGGTCAGCGCGCCGGGCTCCTTGCCCAGCCCGTCGATGAAGATTTCAGCGCCGATGACGGGCTTGACGCCCTTGCCCCGGCCCTGCTTGTAGAACTTGACCGTCCCGAACAGGTTGTTCAGGTCGGTGATGGCCAGCGCGGGCTGCTTGTCGGCAGCGGCGGCCTTGATGACTTCGTCGATTCGATTCGTGCCATCGACGACGGAAAACTCGGTGTGCAGACGCAGGTGAACAAACATCCGTCGATTGTAGGAAGCGCCACCCCACGATGTGGTGCGGTGATCCCTACAATCCCGCCCCGTGCAAGAGATTTTGAATATCGCCGCCTACAAGTTCGTGGGCATCAACGACAGCCCCGTGCTGCGTGAGACCCTGCGCGACCGCGCGCAGGCCCTGGGCCTCATGGGCACGATCCTGCTGGCGCCCGAAGGTATCAACCTGTTTCTGGCGGGGACGGCGCAGGCCATCCATGCCTTCCTGGCCGACCTGCGCGCCGACGCGCGCTTTGCCGACCTCGAAACCAAGGAAAGCTGGTCGGCCACGCAGCCTTTCCGGCGCATGCTGGTGAAGCTCAAGCGCGAGATCATCCGCATGGACCACCCCGCGATCCAGCCCGCCGCCGGCCGCGCGCCCGGCGTGGACGCGCCCACGCTCAAGCGCTGGCTCGACCAGGGCCACGACGACGCGGGCCGCGAGATCGTGATGCTGGACACGCGCAACGACTTCGAGGTCGACGAAGGCACCTTCGACGGCGCGGTCGACTGGCGCATCACCAAGTTCACCGAATTCCCGCCCGCATTGAAGGCGCACCGCGCCGACTTCGAGGGCAAGACGGTGGTGAGCTTCTGCACCGGCGGCATCCGCTGCGAGAAGGCGGCCATCCTCATGCGCGAGGAAGGCGTGGAGCACGTGCTGCAGCTCGAAGGCGGCATCCTCAAGTACTTCGAGGATGTCGGCGGCGCGCACTACCACGGCGACTGCTTCGTGTTCGACGGCCGCCGGGCCCTGGCGCCCGACCTCAGCGCGCGCGCCTCCGACGCCAGCGCCCGGGCCTCGGAAGACCCGGACATCGGCATCAAGCAGTAGACAGAAGGCTCAGACCGGCGTCGTGCCCGTGTCGGGCTCGCGCACGCCGAAGGGCTTGCCCGGCAGCGGAATGAACTCGGTCTCGCCGGGCACGTGGCCCATGCGCTGCGCGGCCCAGTCGGCGCCGGCTTCGAGGATGCGCTCACGCCGGCTCGAAACGAAATTCCAGGTGATGTAGCGCGGGCCGTCCAGCGGCTCGCCGCCGATCACCATCAGGCGCACGGCGGCGTCGGCAGTGAACACCGCGCCCTGCCCGTCGGGCAGCACCGCCATCGTGTGGGCGGGCGCCGGCTCGCCGTTCACGCGCGCATCGCCGTCGACCATGTAGACCGCCAGTTCGGGCGCCAGTGCGGGCAGCTCGAAACGGCCGCCGGCCGGCAGCGCGATATCGAGGTAGACCGTCTGCGCCAGCGTCTTCACCGGCGAGCGAACGCCGAAGGCCTCGCCCACCAGCACGCGCACGGGCACGCCCTGCACCGTCAGCTCGGGAATGGCGTCGGCCGGCGTGTGCTCGAAGCTGGGCTCGACCTCTTCATGGGCCTGCGGCAGCGCGGCCCACAGCTGCAGGCCGTGGTTCACGAAAGTGTCGGCCAGCAGGCGCTCGGGCTTGCGTTCGGAGTGCACGATGCCGCGCCCCGCGGTCATCCAGTTGATGGCCCCGGGCTGGATCTCCTGCACGCTGCCCAGGCTGTCGCGGTGCATCATCGCGCCCTCGAACAGGTAGGTGACCGTCGACAGGCCGATGTGCGGGTGCGGGCGCACGTCGTGCGCGTTGCCGGGCTGCTCGGTGGCCGGGCCGAAGTGGTCGAAGAACACGAAGGGCCCGACCGAGCGGCGCTGCGCCGCCGGCAGCACGCGCCGCACGTTGAAGCCACCGCCCAGGTCCTTGTCGTGGGGCCGCAGCAATTGGATTTCGGGGATGGTGTCGGTCATCGTGGTGTCCTTGTGGGCGAAGTTCTTTGGGGGCGTTATGCGCGTGATCTTGCCACTGCACCCACGCGCTCGCCGAAGGCACGCGCGGTTTCCAGGTCGCCCTTGGGCATCTCGGCCGGGCTCGCGTCCGAGGGCGACTGCGTGAGCAGGCCGCCGTAGCCGCCGACGTAGTTCATCGCGTCGCGCGTGGCCGCCTTGTTGTTGGTCGGCAGGATGCCCATGCTGACCCAGATGCCGCTGTGCTGCATGGCCAGCGTCCACAGGTAGGTCATGGTCGTGACCTTGTCGCCGTTCATCGTGGCGCTGTTGGTGAAGCCGGCGAAGAGCTTGTCTTTCCAGCCTTGCGTGTACCAGACCTTGGACGACGCATCGGCGAATTTCTTGAACTGCCAGCTCACGCCGCCCATGTAAGTCGGCGAACCGAAGATGATCGCGTCGGCCGCGGCCAGCGTCTCCCAGCCACCGGCCGGCAGATTGCCGTCGGCGTCGATGGCGAGCAGCTGCGCGCCCGCCCCGTCGGCCACGGCCTGGGCCACGCGCTGGGTGTGGCCGTAGCCGGAATGGAAGACAACGACGATGTTTGCCATGAAAACGGATTTCCTCAATGAAGCGATGAAGTCGGCAGGCCGCGCCCACGGGGTGGGCGCGGCCTGGGTGGAGCGAGCTTACTTTTTATCGATGCTGAAACGGCCGGCGCCGAATGCCGCGAAGGCCAGCAGACCGCCTGCGATCGCGATGTTCTTGAAGAACATCAGCTGGTTCACGAAGGCCTTGTCGGCGGGCATGCCCCAGTAGTTGTGGAACAGCACGGCCGCGGCCACGGTGAAGATCGCCAGCACGATGGCCGACAGGCGCGTCTTGAAGCCGACCAGCAGCAGCAGGCCGAGCCCCAGCTCCACAACGATCGCGATGACCGCCGCCACCTGCGGCAGCGGTGCACCCACCGAGGAGATGTACCCCACGGTGCCGGCAAAGCCCATGAGCTTGCCGAAGCCGGCGGGCACGAACAGCGCTGCAAGCAGCACGCGGCCGATGAGTGCCAGCGTGTCCTGGGCGGCGTTGGGGGCGGTGGTTGTGGTCGTAATGGCCATGGTGAAACTCCTCGTTGGTTGTTGAAGCGAAAGGAACAAAGAAAAAGACGCCGTCTCAGGCCGTCAGGTCGAACACCAGCACTTCGGCATCGGTGCCGGCGCCGAGCGTGAGTTGCGATTCGCCTTCGAGCATCGCGGCGTCGCCGCCCACGAGCTTCTGGCCGTTGACTTCGAGCTCGCCGCGCACCAGGTGCACGTAGCTCTTGCGTTGCGGATCGAGCGCCAGGCTGGCGGTCTCGCTGCCGTCGAACAGGCCGGCGAACAGGCGTGCGTCGGCGTTCACCGTCACCGAGCCGTCGCGGCCGTCGGGCGAGGCCACCAGGCGCAGGGTGCCGCGCTTTTCGGCGTCGCTGAACTGCTTCTGCTCGTAGCCGGGGGCGATGCCGCGTTCCTTGGGCTCGATCCAGATCTGCAGGAAGTGCGTGGTCTGGTCGGCCTTGTGGTTGAACTCGCTGTGCATCACGCCACGGCCGGCGCTCATGCGCTGCACGTCGCCCGGCGGAATGGATTCGATGTTGCCCATGCTGTCCTTGTGCGCGAGTTCGCCCGAGAGCACGTAGCTGATGATCTCCATGTCCCGGTGGCCGTGGGTGCCGAAGCCGGCGCCCGCCGCCACGCGGTCTTCGTTGATCACCCGCAGGTTGCCGAAGCCCATGTAGGCCGGATCGTAGTACCCCGCGAAGGAAAAGCTGTGGAACGAGCGCAGCCAGCCATGGTCGGCATAACCGCGTTCCTGGGATTTACGCACTTGCAACATATCGAACTCCTTGCTGCCCCACCCGGTTCGGGCGCCGGGGCTTTCGTCGTGGGCCGCGCCGGATGCGCAGCGGATGAGAAGAATTCTGGACCTCCATCCCCCTCTGAAAGACGCCCGGTTTTGATGGCATCATTCAAATTATTTGAACGATGGAGCCCGCCCCATGACGAGCGCCCGAGACGTCCTCACCCCCGACGCGCTGGCCATGCTGCAGACGGTGGCCACCACCGGCAGCTTCGCCGCCGCCGCGCGCGCGCTCGGCCTGGTGCCCAGCGCGCTGAGCTACCGCGTGCGCCAGATCGAGGACGCGCTGGACGTGCTGCTGTTCGACCGCAGCGCGCGCCAGGCCCGCATCACCGAGGCCGGCGCCGAACTGCTGCGCGAGGCCGCGCGCCTGCTCGGCGAGATCGACGCCGTGGCCAACCGCGTGAAGCGCGTGGCCACCGGCTGGGAGCCGATGCTGACCATCGCGGTCGACAGCGTGATCGCACGCGACCCGTTGCTCGACCTGTGCACCGCCTTCTTCGCGCTCGAGCCGCCCACGCGCCTGAAGCTGCGCGACGAAACCCTGCTCGGCACCATCGAGGCGCTGACCAGCGGCGAGGCCGACCTGGCGATCGGCGCGGTGCTCGATGCCGCGAGCCTGGCCTTCACCGCCACCGGCATCCGCAGCCGGCCGATCGGCGAACTGCGCTTCGTGTTCGCGGTGGCGCCGCACCATCCGCTCGCGCGCCTGCCGCAGCCGCTGAGCGACGCGGTGCTGCGCCAGCACCGCGCGGTGGCCGCGGCCGACTCGGTGCGCAGCGGGCCGAGCATGACCGTGAACCTCGTCGGCGGACAGGACGTGCTCACCGTGCCCAGCATGCAGGCCAAGATCGCCGCGCAGCTGCACGGCCTGGGCGGCGGCTTTTTGCCCGAGCCGATGGCGCGGCCCTACATCGAGGCCGGCCATCTCGTCGAACTGAAGACCGAACGCCAGCCGCCGCTGGGCACCATGCACTGCGCGTGGCGCGTGCGCAGCGCGGGCAAGCCGGGGCGTGCGCTCGAATGGTGGCTCGCGCAGTTCGAGCACGAGGGCACGCGCAAGGCGCTGCTCGAACGCCACCGGGGCCGTTGAACGCCACGCGATGAGGGCTGCATAAGGGTCGCCCCCAGCCCGGCGGCGCGCGCAGACCGAGTTAGAGTGTGCACGGCCTCCTCAGTCATCACCCTGTCAAAGAAAAGAGTCCGCCATGCCCAAAGCCAAAGCCCGCGCCACCGCCGACCGCCACCGAACTCCCGCCGCCGCCCGCCACTACGCCGTCATCGGCGCCGGCATTGCCGGCGTGGCCTGCGCCCGCACGCTGATGCAGGCCGGGCACCGTGTCACGGTGTTCGAACGCGAGGCCACGCCGGGCGGGCGGATGGCGAGCATCGACACCGCCTTCGGCCGCTTCGACAGCGGCGCGCAGTACTTCACCGTGCGCGACCCGCGCTTCGCCCAGGTGCTGGCCACCACGCCCGCGCTGTGCCGCCCCTGGAGCGCCAACCTCGTGCGCGTGCTCGACGCCCACGGCCGCGTGGCCGAGGCGGCACTGCCCTCGCTGGAGCCGCACTGGGTCGCCCAGCCCGGCATGGACGCGCTCGTGGCCCACTGGGCCGCGCCGCTGGGCGAGCACCTCGTCACCGGCACGCAAGTCACCCGCATCGAGCCCGACGCGCTCGACGCCACCCGTTGGCAGCTGCGCACCGCCGGCGCCGACGATTCGCAGCATGTGTACTCCGGCTTCGACGCCGTGCTGCTGGCCGTGCCGCCCGCACGCACCCGCGAGCTGCTCGCCGATGGCGAACGCTCGGCCACGCTGAGCCGCAAGATCGACCGCGTGCGCATCGCGCCTTGCTGGACGCTGATGATCGCCTTCCCCCAGGCCAACCAGGCCAACATGTCGCACCTCGGCCCGCAATGGAACGTGGCGCGCAGCACCCACCACCGCGTGGCGTGGCTGGCGCGCGAATCGTCCAAGCCCGGCCGCGAGCGCGTCGAGCGCTGGACCCTGCAGGCCAGCGCCACCTGGTCGCAAGAACACCTGCGCGACACGCCCGCGCGCATCGAGGCCAAGCTGCTGCGCGCCTTCTCGGAGATCACCGGCATCCACGCCACGCCCAGCCACGCCAAGGCACGCTGCTGGCCCGAAGCGCAGACGCAGGTGCCCGTAGGCCAAACCCACCTGTGGGACGCCAAGGCGCGCATCGGCATCGCCGGTGACTGGTGCATCGGCCATCGCGTCGAAGACGGCTTTGTCTCCGGCCTCTCGCTGGCCCTCGCCGCTCTCTAAGAAAGGATGCGCGCCACCGGCCGCTTCGCCCCCTCGCCCACCGGCCCGCTGCACGCCGGCTCGCTGGTGGCCGCGCTCGCGAGCTGGCTCGACGTGCGGGCGCGCGGCGACAGTGCGCGCTGGCTGGTCCGCATCGAGGACGCCGACACCGAGCGCTGCCTGCCCGGCATGGGCGAGCACATCCTGCGCCAGCTCGCCGACTGCGCCCTGCTCCCCGATGAACCGCCCGAGTGGCAGACGCAGCGCACCGTGCACTACGAGGCGGCGCTGGCCGCGCTGCAGGCGTGCGGCCTCACCTACCCCTGCGGCTGCTCGCGCAAGGACATCGACCTGGCCCTGGCCCGGCTCGGCCATGCGCACGAACGCCACGGCGAGCGCGTCTACCCCGGCACCTGCCGCGACGGCCTGCACGGCAAGCCCGCGCGCGCCTGGCGCTTTGCCGCGCACCGCATGCCGGCTGGCGACCTGCACTGGCACGACCGCCGCCTCGGCCCGCAGCGGCAGGACGTGCAGCGCGAGGTCGGCGACTTCGTGCTGCGCCGCGCCGATGGCCCCTGGGCCTACCAGCTGGCCGTGGTGGTCGACGACGCCGAACAGGGCGTGACCGACGTGGTACGCGGCGAAGACCTGGTCGACAACACGGCGCGCCAGATCCTGCTGCAGCAGGCGCTCGGCCTGCCCACGCCGAGCTACCTGCACACGCCGCTGGTGCGCGGCGCCGACGGCGACAAGCTCTCCAAGCAGAACGGCGCCACGGCCATCGACACCGCCACGCCGCACGCCGCGCTGGTCGCGCTCGACACCGCCGCGCGCGCGCTCGGCCTGCGCCCCACGGCCGCCGGCCACTGCACCGCCGCCCTGGCCGGCTGGGTGCCCGAATGGCGCGATCTCTACAATTCGCGGCCCTCATGAACATTCCCGACACCGTGTCCAACGACCTCCCGCCCGGCGACGACCTGCCCGCATCCCCCGAAGACGACGCCACCGACGGCAAGCCGCATCCGCTGCATCGCCGCCTCAAGAGCTTCGTGAAGCGCGCCGGCCGCACCACCGACGGCCAGGCCCGCGCCTTCGCCGAGCTGGGCCCGCTGTTCCTCGTGCCCTACACGCCCGAGCGGCTCGACCTCACGGCGGCCTTCGGCGGCCGCGAGGGCCCGACGGTACTGGAGATCGGCTTCGGCATGGGCGAGGCCACGGCCCACATCGCCACGGTGCTGCCCGAGACCAACTTCCTGTGCTGCGAAGTGCACGAGCCCGGCGTGGGCGCGCTGCTCAAGCGCATCGGCGAGCAGTCGATCTCGAACATCCGCATCTGCGCGCACGACGCGGTCGACGTGATCGACCACATGCTGCAGCCCGGCACGCTGGCCGGCGTGCACGTGTTCTTTCCCGACCCGTGGCACAAGAAGCGCCACAACAAGCGCCGCCTGATCCAGCCCGAGTTCGTGACCAAGCTGGCGCAGCACCTGCGCCCCGGCGGCTACATCCACTGCGCCACCGACTGGCAGCCCTACGCCGAGCAGATGCTCGAAGTGCTGGGCGCCGAGCCGCTGCTGCGCAACACCGCGCCGGACACCGGCTACGCGCCCAAGCCGGCATACCGCCCGCTCACCAAGTTCGAGAACCGCGGCCTCAAGCTGGGCCACGGCGTGTGGGACCTGGTGTTCGAAAAACGCGCCTGAGCGCGCGTCACCCTCCCCCGCTCACTCGACGAGCTTGAAGCGGAACGGCAGCCGCATGCGGGCGCGCACCGCACGCCCGTCCGCCGTGCGCGCCGGGTCGAAGTGCCATCCCTTGAGCGAATCGGTCGCCGCCTGCGACAGCAGCGGGTGCGGTGAGCGTTCGACGCGGATGTCTTCGGGCTTGCCGTCCACGCCGACGAAGAAGGCCGTGACCACCAGGCCCTCGATGCCCTCCTCCACCAGCGCGGACGGGTAGCTGGGGTAGCGGCGCTGGCGGATCACCGGCTCCGTCACGACAGCGTCCGTCGCGGCCCGCGAATCGGCGCGCGGCGCCGCCATGAGGGTCGGCCCCGACGGCAAGGCCATCGGCGGCCCCGCCAGTGGCAGCAGTGGCGGCTCGATCATGGGGGGCGGTGGCAGCGGGGGCCGCGCGATCATGGGGGACGGTGGCCGTGGTGGCGACGCGACCTTGGGGGACCGTGGCAGCGTGGACGGCAGTGCCATCGGCGGTCCCGCCGGTGGCGGCTCGATCAGGGGCGGCGGTGGCGGCGCAACGGGCACCAAAATCTCCAGCGGGGGCGGCTCTTTTTCCACCACGGTCGGTGGGGGCGCGACACAACCGGCGAGTGCCACACACACCCCTCCCCAAACCCAGGACGTATTCAAGTTCATCAGGGCAATTCTGGAGCACCCGCGCCTTCCGCCCTGGCCTCGAAATTGCTACACTTTTTTACTATTGTTAGCAAAAGGTAGCCAATGAACGCGTCTCGCAGGACATGGCTGGGAAAAGCCTCCGCAATGCTGCTTCTGGGAAGCGGCCTCGGCATCACCCGTCCCTTGCTGGCACAGACGCCACGCCCGGCCGCCGCCGGGGCCCGCGTCGTCCTGCTCGGCCAGTCGGTGCCGCTCACCGGCAGCGCCAACGAGATCGGCAACGCCTTCGCGGCCGGCAGCCGCCTTGCGGTGAGCGACTTCAACACGCGCAACGCCGCCACCGGCCTGCAGCTGAAGCTGCTGCAACTGGACGACGGCTACGACGCCGCGCGCGCCACCACCAACGCCCGCACCCTGCTGGGCGCGAACAAGGCCGACATGCTGTTCGGCTTTGTCGGCACCGCCAGCAGCGAGGCCGGCGCCAAGGTCGCCACGCAGCAGGGCAGCCTGCTCTTTGCGCCCTTCGCCGCGTCCGACACGCTGCGCGGCCCCGATCACCCCAACGTGTTCCATGTGCGCCCCGGCATGATCGACGAGGCCCTCAAGATCGTGCGCCAGTGCGCCACCGTGGGGCAAAAACGCATTGCGCTGGTGGGTGACGACGACGCCATGGGCCGCGCCGGCCTGGCTGCCGTGCAGCAGGCCGTTTCCGAACTCAAGCTGCCGCCGCTGGTCGCGAGCGCGCTGGTGCCCGCCGGCGCCGACAAGCTCGACGCCGCGCTGAAGACCGTGCAGCAGCAGACGCCCCAGGCCATCGTGCTGGTGTCGCTCTCGGGCACCACGGCCAGCGCCATCCGCAAGCTGCGCAAGAGCGGCTACACGGGCAACTTCATGGCCTTCTCGATCGTCGGCATCGACCCGCTCTACGCCGAGCTGGGCAAGGACATCGGCGGCATCGTGATCTCGCAGGTGGTGCCCTCGCCGCGCCCTTCGGCCATTCCGATCGTCAAGGAGTACCTCGCGGCGGTCGACAACTCCGACCAGACCGCGTCGTACGAAGGGCTCGAAGGCTTCATCGCCGCCAAGGCCGCGGGCGAGGCGGTGCGCCGCGCGGGCCGCGGCTTCAACACCGCGACGCTGCAGCGCACGATGACGGCGATGACCGACTACGACGTGGGCGGCTTCCGCATCAACCTGCGCCCCGGCCTGCGCGACAACGTGCGCAGCATCGACCTGATCAGCATCTCCGCCGACGGTCGCGTGCTCCGCTGACGCGCCTCACACGGCGCTGTCGCGCAGCAGCTCGGTGAAGCGCTGCTGCACGTACAGCGCCGTCGCGCCGAGCGGCCGCCCCTGCAGCCACAGCATGCGCACCGACAAGCGCGGCAAGGCCAGCGACGGGCAAGGCACTTCCTTCAGCGCCTTGCTGAAGCCCTCGTAGCGCGCGATGTTGATGGGCAGCACGGCCCAGCCCAGGTTGTCGGCCACCATCTCGGCCGTGCTGTAGAAGCTGTCGGAGCGCCACACGCGCGGGCTGTAGGCCACCTCGTGCACGTCGTCCGCATGCATCAGCAGCTGGCGTTGCCGCGCCAGGTCCTGGCGCCGCACCGTGCGGCCGTCGGCCAGCGGATGGTCGCTGGCCACGAACACGCCCTGGCGCACGCTGCCGATGTGGCGCTGGTCGAAGCTGGCGCGCACCGGGCCGCGGTCGAAGTGAAAGGCCACACTGGCGCGCTCCTGCTCGACGTAGTCGGCCACCTCGGTCGCGGTGCCGTTCAAGAGCGTGAGCTCGAGGCTCGGAAACTTCGCCGAAATCTCGCGCATCAGCGTGCCGATGGCGGTGTACGGCAGGGCTTCGTCCAGCGCCAGCGACAGCGCGGCCTCGTCGCCTTCGTGCAGCGAGCGGGCGCGCTGGTCGAGCTGCTCGGCCTGCCGCAGCAGTTCGCGCGCCTCCAGCAGCAGCACCCGGCCCGCATCCGACAGCTGCGCGTTACGGCGCGAGCGGTCGAACAACGCCACGCCGAGGTCGACCTCGAGCAGCCCGATGGCCGTGCTCACGGCCGATTGGGCCTTGCCCAGGTGGCGCGCCGCGGCCGAAAACGAGCCGCACTCGGCGGTCGTCACGAACTGGCGCAATTGGTCAATGGTCCATTCCATTTCGGTCATCCATCTATTTTTTAGATTAATTCCATCTTTATTCATTCATTTCAATGACGCAAGATGGCGCCATGACGAATGTGAACAACAAGACGACACCGGTGTTCGAACTCAGCTGGTGCAGCGATCCTTCCCAGGCACAGGCGATGACGGCCCTGTTCCTGCAGCAACTTTCCCCTTCCTACATCTCGCACTCCGAGTTGCAGGAGCAGCGCGCCGTGGCCCCCGGCGAATGGCGCAACGACCTGCCCGCCGTCTTCATGGCGCAAGTGCGCGAGACCCTGGCGCTGGACCCGGCCACGGCCACCGCACGCGTGGCCGTCGCGCAAGCCGACGGCGCTCTGGCCGGCTTCGCGCTGGTGTCCATCGACGACACCCGCCGCGCCGCCCGCAGCTTCGCGACGCTCGACGACCTCCTCGTCGACGCGCGCTTCCAGGGCCAGGGCCTGGGCGGCCGGCTGTTCGACTGGGTCTGCGCCGAGCTGCAGCGCCACGGCATCCAGCGCCTCTTTCTCGAAAGCGGCATCGGCAATACCCGCGCGCACGACTTCTTCCACGCCCGCGGCTGCGAGACGGTCTCGGTGACGATGCTCAAGGAACTGGACAGCACCACCTCACAGTCGCACGACCGGAGGGCCACGCCATGAACGGCTTGACCCCCACCGCCAAGAAATGGATCACGCTCGGCATCGTCTCGATGGCGCTGCTGCTGATCGTGGTCGACATGACCGTGCTCTACACGGCGCTGCCCACGCTCACGCACGATCTGGCCGCCTCGGCCACCGAGAAGCTCTGGATCCTCAACGCCTACACCGTGGTCGTCTCCGGCTTCCTGCTGGGCATGGGCGCGCTGGGCGACCGCGTGGGCTACCGGCGCATGTTCGTCGCGGGTCTTTCCGTGTTCGGCGTGGCCTCGCTGTGCGCGGCCTACGCGCCGAACCCGGCCGTCCTCATCGCCGCGCGGGCCCTCTTGGGCGTGGGCGCGTCGATGATGATGCCGGCCACGCTGGCGATCCTGCGGCTGGTGTTCACCGACGAGCGCGAGCGCGCGGTGGCCATCGGCGTGTGGGCCTCGGTGGCCTCGGGCGGCGCGGCGCTCGGGCCGGTCGTGGGCGGCGTGCTGCTCGAGTACTTCTGGTGGGGTTCGGTGTTTCTCATCAACGTGCCCGTGGTGGTGCTCGCGCTGGTGCTGGCCCTGTGGCTGCTGCCGACGCAGCAGAACACCGGCACGCGCCCGTGGGACTTCATCGGCTCGGTGCAGGTGCTGGCGGGGCTGGTCTTCCTGGTGCTGACCATCAAGGAACTCACCAAGTTCGCGCCCTCGGTCACGGCAGCCGCCATCACCGGCGTGCTCGCCGTGGTGGCCATGGCTCTCTTCGTGCGGCGCCAGCGGCGCAGCAGCGCACCGCTGATCGACTTCCGCCTGTTCCGCAACGCCTACTTCTCGGGCGGCGTGATCGCGGCCATCGTGGCCTCGGTGGCCCTGATCGGTGTCGAGCTGGTGTTCAGCCAGCGGCTGCAACTCGTGGTCGGCCTCACGCCACTGCAGGCGGGCCTCACCCTGCTGCCGCTGCCGCTGGCCGCCTTCGTGGCGGGGCCGCTCGCGGGCCTGCTGCTGGCGCGCATCGGCTCGCGCCCCGTCATCCTGGGCGGCCTCGTGACCACGGCGCTGGCGCTGTGCGCGCTGGCGCTGGCGGTCGATGCCGGGGGCCTGCTCAAGCCGGCCATCCTGGTGCTGCTGGGGCTGGGCGTGGGCGCGACCATCACGGCGGCGTCGAACGCGGTCATGAACAACGCGCCCGTCGAACACGCCGGCATGGCGGCGTCGATCGAGGAGGTGTCGTATGAACTCGGCGGCGTGCTGGGCATCGCGCTGCTGGGCAGCGTGCTCTCGGCGAGCTACACGGCCGCGCTGGTCATTCCCGACGGCCTGGCCGTGCCGGCCTCGGCCGGCGACAGCATCGACGCCGCGCTGCTGGCCGCCGAAACGCTGCCCGCGCCGATCGCCTCGCAGCTCGTGGCGCTCGCGCACACGGCCTTCGACCAGGCCTTCTTCTCGGTGATGGGCGTGGCCGTGGCGATCGTGATTGCAGCAGCCTGCGCCGTGGCGTTCCTCGGCTGGCGGGCCCGCCCGACGGCTGCGCAGCGCACCGGGCGCTGCGCGTAGCCGGCCTCAGGCGCTCGCGGCTTCGTCGATGAGCGCCGCCACGGCCTGCGGCTGCGAGGCCAGCGAGGCGTGGCTGGCCGCCAGCGTGATGACCTTCTTCGCGCCCAGGCGCGCCGACATGCGCTCCTGGTTCACGGGCGAGATCATGCGGTCTTCGCTCGAGATCTGGTACCACGACGGCTTCTTCTTCCAGGCCGGCGCCGTGATGGTGTCGCCGAAGGTGCTGGCCAGCGGCGCCTTCTGCGTCAGGCCCATCACCAGGCCTTCTTCGGCGCTCAGGTCCTGGCAGAAGCTCTCGTGGTATTTCTCGGGGATCACCCACAGGTAGCCGTCGCTGTCGGGCGCCAGGTTGGGCACGGCCACGGGCGGATGCTCCTGCGTGATGCCACCGGGGCTTTCGCCCGCGTCGGGTGCGAAGGCGGCGATGTAGACCAGCCCCACCACGTTGGGCAGGTCGCCGGCCTGCGTGATCACGGCGCCGCCGTACGAATGGCCGACCAGCAGCACCGGCCCCTGCACCTGCGCCACCATCTTGCGCGTGCGCTCGGCGTCGTCGGCCAGCGAGGTCAGCGGCAGCTCGACCGCGCGGATGGCCGTGTGGCCCTTGCGCAGCAGCTCCACGATGACGTTGTGCCAGTGCGCCGCACCACCCCAGAAACCATGGACCAGGACGACCGTCGGTTTGTTGTTGCTCATGATTCGCCACCTTCCTGTGAAGAAATAAGACGCCGAGCCGCCGGAATGGCGGGCCGGGAAGGTCTTATACGCCTGCGCCCTGCCCGCGCTGTGACAAGACCCTCAGCCGGTGCGCACCAGCCCCTGCAGCGCCTCGAGCGACAGCAGCACGATGCGCCCGTAGCCCAGCGACACCACGCCCTCGGTGGCCAGCGCATTGAGCTCCTTGGACAGCGTCTGGCGCGTCACGCCGAGCATCATGGCCAGCGCCTCCTGCGACAGCATGAGTTCGTGCCGCAGGTGCACCGACTGCGTGGCGTCGCCGCGCGCCAGCACCAGCAGCCGGTGCGCCACGCGCGCGCGTAGGCTGCGCAGGGTGGCGTCTTCGGCCAGGCCGTAGAGCATGCGCACGCGCGCAGCCAGCATGGCCGCGATGGCGTTGGAAAACACCACGTCGCGCATCTGCCGCACGAAGGCCTCGGGCGGCACCACCAGCAGGTCGAGCGCTTCGAGCGCGGTGGCGTCGTGCGTGCGCGGCGAGCCGTCGATGAGCGTGATCTCGCCGAACCAGTTGCCCGGCTCCAGCACCGCCAGGATGGCCTCGCGCCCGTCCTGGCGCAGCGACGAGATCTTGATCGTGCCCGCCACCAGCCCGTAGAAGCCGCCGCCCGCCGCATGGATCGGGTCGCCCTGGCGGAACACCATGGTGCCGCGGCGCACATGCAGCAGCTCGGCCGCGCCCAGCAGCGCGTCGCGCTGCGCGCGCGGCATGCTGGTGAACCAGGGGTTGCCGTCGAGCGCGGCGCGGTGCGCGGCCGACAGGCGCGGCTTGGTCGAGGTGGCCATGGAGGGGAAAAAGGCGCCTGAGGCGGGTTTACCAGAACCTCGCATTGTCAAATTCTTGACAGTTGAAGGTCAAGCGCAGGTCTACAGTGGCCGCCATCCCCCCAAGAACGGAGACCCCACACGATGAACGCACGGGCAAGTTTCAAGCGCATGCAGGACAGCACGCGCGAAGACTGGCAACTGATCGGCGGCGAGTTCATGCAGTTCGCGGGCGGCCTGCCCGCGCGCGTGATCAAGCACCTGCAGATCCTCGAAGGCGACTACGGCGGCTTTCCGGTCGACCGCTACACGCACTCGCTGCAGACCGCCACGCGCGCGCTGCGCGACGGCCGCGACGAGGAGTACGTGGTGTGCGCGCTGCTGCACGACATCGGCGACACGCTGGGCAGCTTCAACCACCCCGACATCGCCGCCGCCATCCTCAAGCCCTTCGTGAGCGAGGCCAACCACTGGATGGTGCAGAACCACGGCATCTTCCAGGGCCACTACTTCTTCCACCACATCGGGCTGGACCGTGACATGCGCGACACCTTCAAGGACCACCCGCACTACGAGCGCACGGCCGAGTTCTGCGCGCTCTACGACAACCCGGCCTTCGACCCCAAGGCCGAGACCCTGCCCATCAGCGAGTTCGAGCCCATGCTGCGCCGCCTGATGGCGCAGCCCAAGCAGAGCGTCTACAAGACCGTTCTGCAAGAGCCGACCGCCGCTTGATCAAGACAAAGGACACCCTCATGAACGCCACCTCCGCCTCCGAAATCCAGAAGCTCGTCTCCGCCGAAGAATGGCAGCTGCGCGTCGACCTCGCCGCCTGCTACCGCCTGGTGGCGCTATACGGCTGGAGCGACCTCGTCTTCACGCACATCAGCGCGCGCGTGCCCGGCCCCGAGCACCACTTCCTGATCAACCCCTACGGCCTGATGTTCGACGAGATCACGGCCTCGAGCCTGGTCAAGGTCGACCAGCAGTGCAACAAGATCATCGACTCGCCCTACCCCGTGAACCCGGCCGGCTTCGTGATCCACAGCGCCGTGCATGCCGCGCGCGAAGACATCCAGTGCGTGCTGCACACCCACACCCGCGCCGGCATCGCCGTGAGCGCGCAGAAGAACGGCGTGCTGCCCATCAGCCAGCAGTCGACCTTCGTGCTGGCCTCGCTGGCCTACCACGACTACGAAGGCGTGGCCTTCCGCGACGACGAGAAGCCGCGCCTGCAGGCCGACATGGGCCATGCGAACTTCCTCATGCTGCGCAACCACGGCCTGCTGACCTGCGGCAAGACCATTGCCGACGCCTTCCTTTCGATGTACACCTTTGAGAACACCTGCCAGATCCAGATCGCCGCGCAGGCCGGCGGCGGCGAACTCACGCACGTGGACCCGAGGATCATCGACGGCGTGGGCCAGGCCATGAAGGTGCAAAGCGGCGGCCTGGGCGGCATGTTCGTCTGGCCTTCGCTGATCCGCAAACTCGACCGCATCGACGACAGCTACAAACAATAAGACAGACGTCGATCCCGGTTTCCACGGCTGCCAGCGCCCGCGCGACGGGTGCCGGCAGCCATTTTTTTAAGCAGAAGAACCCAAGAGGAGACACCACCGCATGGACACCACGCTCATCGTGACCCGGTTCCTGTTCGGCGCGCTCGCGCTCGTGATGTTCGGGCTGGGGCTGTCGCTCTCGCTCGAAGATTTCCGGCGCCTGTTCAAGCACCCGAAGGCCGTGACCATCGCGCTCGTGCTGCAGGTCATCGGCCTGCCGCTGGCCTGCTACGCGATCATCGTGGGCTTCGGCCTGTCGCCGGTGTTCGCCATCGGGCTCATGCTGCTGGCGGCCTCGCCGGGCGGCATCTCGGCCAACCTGTTCTCGCACCTGTTCGGCGGCAACGTGGCGATGAACATCTCGCTCACGGCCGTGAACACGCTGCTGTCGATCGTCACGCTGCCGCTCATCGCCAACTGGGCCATCAACCATTTCGCGCCGAGCGGTCAGGTGGTGCCGCTGCAGACGCGCAAGCTGGTCGAGGTGATCGCCATCGTGCTGGTGCCGGTGGCCATCGGCATGGTGGTCGCGTCGCGAAAGCCCGGCTTCGCGGCGCGCATGGAAAAGCCGACCAAGGTCTTCAGCGCCGTGGTGCTCGCGGTGGTCACGGTGCTCGCCATCGCCAACGAGTGGAAGAACATCACCACCACCTTCGCCGAGATCGGCGTGCCGGTGCTGCTGTTCAACCTCGTGAGCCTGCTGGCGGGCTACTACCTGAGCCGTGCGGCCGGCCTGGACAAGCCGCTGGCCACCGCCATCAGCTACGAGATCGGCATCCACAACTCCACGCTCGCCATCTTCATCGCGGTGAGCGTGCTGGGGAGCTTTCCGCTCGCGCTGCCGGCCGCCATCTACTCGGTGGTGATGTACATCACCGCCCCACTGTTCGGATGGCTGTTGCTGCGGCGCGGTCAGCCCGCCGCCGTGCCTGCGCCATGATGCGCGGATGGAACTGAGACAACTGCGCTACTTCGTCAAGGTCTGCGAGCTGCGCAGCATGGGCCGCGCGGCCGTGGAGCTGGGGGTGGTCACCTCGGCGCTGAGCCAGCAGATCAGCCGGCTCGAAAGCGAACTCTCGACCCGGCTGCTGCGCCGGCATTCGACCGGTGTCATGCCCACCGACGCGGGCCTGGCCTTCCTGCACCAGGCGCAGCTCACCTTGCGCCACGCCGACGACGCGGTGCGCGCGGCGCAGCAGGCGCGGCTGTCGGGCCATGTGAGCGTGGGCCTGGCGCCCACCACCGCCACCGTGCTGGGCGTGCCGTTGATGCAGGCCATGCAGGCGCGCTACCCCGAGGTGCGGCTGCACATGGTCGAGGCGCTGTCGGGCCACCTCACGACCATGCTGCATGCGCGCCAGCTCGACCTCGCCGTGCTGTTCCAGACCGACACGCCGCGGCGCTGGAGCTTGTCGCCGCTGCTGGCCGAAAAGCTCTTCGTGATCGCCTCGCCCGGACTCACGCCGCGCCCCACGGGCAAGAAGGTGCGCCTGTCGCAGCTGGCCGAGGTGCCGCTGATCCTGCCCAGCGACAGCCACGGCCTGCGCGCCACGCTGATGGCCGCCTTTGCGCGGGCGCGCGTGGCGCCGCGCATCGTGGCCGAGGTCGACGGCCTGGCACTGCTGATGGACGCGGTGCGCGCCGGCCACGGCGCCACCATCCAGCCCGGCGCCGCCACCGCGCGGCACGACCGTGACGACCTCGAACTCACGCAGATTGCCGACGCGCACGTGGGGCGCCGCAACCTGCTCGTGAGCCTGTCGGACGATGAGCTCTCGCCCGCCGCGCTGGCCGCGCGTGTGGTGGTCGCCGAAACGGCCCGCACACTGGTCAGCGAAGGCCGCTGGGTCGGCGCAAGTCTTCTCGAAAGCTGAACACCTGTTGCCTTGATTGGCCTTTCGCGTGAAGGCCATGCTCCCTAAAGTCCCCTGCATTCCAAGGAGACCCACGAGTGATAGACGTACTGGTTGTCGGTGGCGGCAATGCCGCGCTGTGCGCCGCGCTGATGGCGCGCGAGGCCGGCGCCTCGGTGCTGCTGCTGGAGGCCTCGCCCAAAGAGTGGCGCGGGGGCAATTCGCAGCACACCCGCAACCTGCGCTGCATGCACGACGCGCCGCAGGACGTGCTGGTCGAGGCCTACCCTGAAGAGGAGTACTGGCAAGACCTGCTGAAGGTGACCGGCGGCCTCACCGACGAGCACCTGGCGCGCCTCGTGATCCGCGCCTCGTCGAACTGCCGCGACTGGATGCGCCGCCACGGCGTGCGCTTTCAGCCGCCGCTGTCGGGCGCGCTGCACGTGGCGCGCACCAACGCCTTCTTCATGGGCGGCGGCAAGGCGCTCGTCAACGCCTACTACCGCAGCGCCGAAGCGCTCGGCGTGCAGATCCGCTACGACACACCCGTGGCCTCGGTCGAGCTCGAGGGCGAGCGCTTCGTGGCCGTGCGCACCGAGGCCGGCGAGCGCATCGAAGCCAGGAGCTGCGTGCTCGCCTCGGGCGGCTTCGAATCGAACCGCGAATGGCTGCGCGAAGCCTGGGGTCGCAACGAACGCGGCGAATGGCCGGCCGACAACTTCCTCATCCGCGGCACGCGCTTCAACCAGGGCGTGCTGCTGAAGTACATGATCGACGCGGGCGCCGACAGCATCGGCGATCCCTCGCAAGGCCACATGGTGGCCATCGATGCGCGTGCGCCGCTGTACGACGGCGGCATCTGCACGCGCATCGACTGCGTGTCGCTCGGCGTGGTGGTGAACCGCGACGCGCAGCGCTTCTACGACGAGGGCGAGGACTTCTGGCCCAAGCGCTATGCGATCTGGGGCCGGCTCGTGGCTCAGCAGCCGGGGCAGATCGCGTGGTCGGTCATCGACCAGCAGGCGGTCGGGCGCTTCATGCCGCCCGTGTTCCCCGGCACGCAGGCCGGCACGCTCGGCGAACTGGCGCAGAAGATCGGCCTGGACGAAGCCGCCTTCGTGCGCACCGTGCAGGACTACAACGCCGCCTGCCGCGTCGGCCGCTTCGATCACACGGCGCTGGACGACTGCCACACCGAGGGCCTCGCGCCCGCCAAGACGCACTGGGCGCGCCCGATCGACACGGCGCCCTTCCATGCGTATCCGCTGCGCCCCGGCATCACCTTCACGTACCTGGGCCTGAAGGTGGACGAGACCGCGGCCGTGCGCTTCGGCGGCCGGCCGAGCCCCAACCTCTTCGTGGCCGGCGAGATGATGGCCGGCAACGTGCTGGGCCAGGGCTACACGGCCGGCGTCGGCATGAGCATCGGCACGGCCTTCGGCCGCATCGCTGGCACACAGGCTGCGCGTGCGGCAAAGAACCATTCGAAGAATTCCCCGGAGACCACCCTTGCAGCAGCTCACTGACCTCGTCGCACGCGCCCGTGCGGATGCCGATGGCATCGGCAGCAACCCGTCGCGCGTCATCCCGATCCAGCCCGCCCTGCCGCTCACTGCTTCCGAGGGCGAGGTCGCGCGCATCCTGCAGATCTGCAACGCCTGCCGCTACTGCGAGGGCTTCTGCGCCGTGTTCCCCGCCATGACGCGCCGGCTCGAATTCGGCAAGGCCGACACGCACTACCTCGCCAACCTGTGCCACAACTGCGGCGCCTGCCTGCATGCCTGCCAGTACGCGCCGCTGCACGAATTCGCCGTGAACGTGCCGCAGGCGATGGCGCAGGTGCGCCTGCAGACCTACCACGACTACGCCTGGCCGCCCGCGATGGGTGCGCTCTACAAACGGGCTGGGCTCACTGTCGCGCTGGCGCTGGCGGGCGGGCTCGCGCTGTTCCTCGTGCTGGCCGTGGCGATGGCGGGTTCGCTCGTGCACGCGCCGCTCGCGGGCAACTTCTATGCGATCTTTCCGCACAACTTCCTGGCACTGGTGTTCGGCGCGGTGTTTCTGTTCGTGGTGTTCGCGCTGGCCATGGGCACGCGCCGCTTCTGGCGCGAGGTCTCGCCCGCGAACGACCCGGGCAACGCGCCCGACCTGCCGGGCGTGCGCCGCGCAGCCAGCGCCGAAGCCGCGCACGACGCGCTGCGCCTCAAGTATCTCGATGGCGGCCATGGCGAAGGCTGCAACAACGCCGACGACCGCTTCACGCTCTGGCGCCGGCGCTTCCATCACTTCACCTTCTACGGCTTCATGCTGTGTTTCGCCTCCACCTGCGTGGCGACGCTCTACCACTACCTGTTCGACCTCCATGCGCCCTATGCGCTCACGAGCCTGCCCGTGCTGCTGGGCACCACGGGCGGCATCGGCCTCGTGATCGGCCCCGTCGGCCTGCTGTGGCTCAACCTGCGGCGCCATGCGGCGCACGGCGACGCGGCGCAGCGGCCGATGGACCGCGGCTTCATCGCACTGCTGTTGCTCACGAGCCTCACGGGCTTGGCCCTGCTGGCCTGGCGCGACACCCGCTTCATGGCGCTGCTGCTGGCGGCGCACCTGGGCGTGGTGATGGCGCTCTTTCTCACGCTGCCCTACGGCAAGTTCGCGCACGGCATCTTCCGCTGCGCGGCGCTGCTGAAGTTCGCCATCGAGAAGCGACTGCCCAGCCGGTTGCGGCTGGGTGCGGACTGACTGGCATGGCCTGAAGCGGCCAGGGTCGGACAAGGCCCTACGCCCAGGGCGGAAACCCGCTGGCCGGGGCGGGCGGGGGTTGTCTGCAGAATAGGCGGCCATGCATGTTCGAAAAGCCGCCGTTCTCGCCCTCGCCCTCGTCCTGTCCGCCCTCTCCCTCTCAGCCACCGCGGCGTCCATTCCCAAAGACCTGAAGCCCTCCGATGCCGCCGAAGCCCGCATCGAATCGCTCATCGCGCGCATGACGCTGCAGGAAAAGGCCGGCCAGCTCAGCCTCTACGGCCCGGCCGACATCAACACGCCGAACAACCCGCAGGCCGGGTGGCGCAATGGGCAGCAGGAGACGGAGGACGTGCGCAACGGGCGCCTCACGGGCCTCTTCAACAACGCCGGCCTCGAAGGCAAGCGGCGGCTGCAGCAGGTGGCGGTGCGCGAATCGCGGCTGGGCATTCCGCTGATCTTCGGCGCCGACGTGATCCACGGCTTTCGCACGATCTTCCCGATGCCGCTGGCCGAGGCCTCGAGCTGGGAGCCCGCGCTGGCCGAGCGCACCGCGCGCGCGGCGGCGGTCGAGGCCACGGCCGACGGCTTTCGCTGGACCTTCGCACCGATGGTCGACATCGCGCGCGATGCGCGCTGGGGCCGCGGCCTCGAAGGCGTGGGCGAAGACCCGTACCTGGCGCGCCAGTTCGCGGCGGCGCGCGTGCGCGGCTTCCAGGGCAGCAACCTCGCGAACGCCGACTCGATGCTGGCCACGCCCAAGCACTTCGCGGCCTACGGCGCCGCCGAGGGCGGGCTCGACTACAACACGAGCGAGATCTCCGAGCGCACGCTGCGCGAGGTCTACCTGCCGCCGTTTCGCGCGGCGCTCGATGCGGGCGCGCTCTCGGTCATGAGCGCCTTCAACGAGATCGGCGGCGTGCCCTCGACCGCCAACCCCGCGCTGCTCACCGGCGTGCTGCGCGACGAGTGGAAGTTCAAGGGCTTCGTGGTGTCGGACTACACGGCCGACGAAGAGCTCATCGAGCACGGCCATGCCGCCAACGGCCGCGAGGCCGCCAAGCTGGCCTTCATGGCGGGCACCGACGTGAGCATGCAAAGCGGCCTGTACATCCGCCACCTGCCCGACCTCGTGGCCTCGGGCGAAGTGCCGATGGCGCGGCTCGACGAGGCCGTGCGGCGCGTGCTGCGGGTCAAGCTCAAGCTCGGCCTCTTCGACGACCCGATGCGCGGCCTCGACGGCCCGCCGGCCGCGCAGCGCGTGGAGAACCCCGCGTTCATCGCGCTGGCCCGCGAGAGCGCGCGCCGCTCCGTCGTGATGCTGAAGAACGAGGGCCAGCTGCTGCCGCTCGCGAAAACCGGCCCGCAGAAGATCGCGCTGATCGGCCCCTTCGCCGAAGGCACGAAGGACCTGATGGGCTCCTGGAGCCTGTTCCCGGGCCAGTCCGCGCCCGTGGGCATCGACGAGGGCCTGCGCGCCGCGCTGAGCGCCGAGGCCTCGCGGCTGACCGTCACGCGCGGTGCGAACGTCGAGTCGCCGCTGCCTGGCGGCATCGACGCCGCCGTGGCCGCCGCGCGCGAGGCCGACGTGGTGGTGCTGGCCATCGGCGAGAGCCAGAAGATGTCGGGCGAGTCGCGCTCGCGCAGCGACATCGGCCTGCCGCAGGCCCAGCAGGACCTGGCCGAGGCCGTGGCCGCCACGGGCAAGCCGGTGGTCGTGCTGCTGAGCAACGGCCGCGCGATGGCGCTCAAGGGCGCGGTGCGCAACGCGCGTGCCATCCTCGTGACCTGGTTCCTCGGCGTGCAGACCGGCCACGCGATCGCCGACGTGGTGTTCGGCGACGCCAACCCCTCGGGCCGCCTGCCCGTGAGCTTTCCACAGACCGCCGGCCAGGTGCCCTACTACTACGCCCACAAGCGCACCGGCCGCCCCTCGCCCGAAAGCGCGCCGGGCACGGCCTTCAAGACCCGCTACCTGGACGCGACGAACGAGGCGCTGTACCCCTTCGGTTTCGGCATCGGCTATGCGCCGGTGCGCTACGACCAGGTCGAGCTGAGCACGGACCGCCTCGCCATGGGCAAGACCTTGCGCGTGCGCGCCACCGTCACGAACACGGGGACGCGCGAGGCGGAAGAAGTGGTGCAGCTGTATCTGGCGCAGCGCGCCGCGAGCGTGACGCGGCCGGTGCGCGAGCTGAAGAATTTCCGCAAGGTGCGGATTGCGCCGGGTGCTTCGGAGGTGGTCGAGTTCGCTGTCGGCAATGACGACCTGCAGTTTCTGGGGCGGGACATGAAGCCCGTGATCGAGCCGGGTGAGATCGATCTGTGGGTGGCGCCTTCGGCGGCTGACGGGATTCGCAAGCGCTTCGTGCTCACGCGGGAGTGAGTTCTTCGGGACGCGTGCAAAGGACACCGGGTACTCCCCTCCGCGAATGTCCCCCGGGCTTCGCCCTCCTCCTTGATTTCGCTGCGGGGAGCACCCGATGCCCTGTGCACGAAGGCACGCTGTGGGTGCTCGCCGATCAACGACCGCGCTGATGACGATCACGTCGATGGGGTGCCTTGCGCAGCGAAATCAAGGAGGAGCCCGAAGGGCGGGGGACATTCGCGGAGCAAGGTGCCCCGTCGGCGTGATCGTCGCCCTGAACAAGATCAGTCGAACACCCCGGTGAACGCCACCCGACTCACCACGCCCGAGCTGCTCGCACCCACCCCCAGCGTCACGCTGTAGCGCCCATCCTGCGAGGTGCGACGGATCGATCCCCCCATCGCACTTTCGCTGCGGAAGTTGCCCAGCCCCACGGCGTAGCTGATCTTCCCCGGTACGACAGGCGCAGCTTCCATCGCGGCGACACCTGCAATACCGGCATAGGCACGCCGCGCGTTCTCGTCCATCTGGCTTTGCAGGCGCGCGGCCGTGAAGTCGGTGTAGGCCTTGCCCAGCGGCAGGCCCTGCGCGGCGACGCTGTCGGTGTAGGCGTTGGCAGTGCTCACGCCCTGCTGCACCATGCCCTGCACCTGGCCCACGTTGGTCGCGTCGTCGGGCGCGCTGCCGGGCGCCACGCCGGTGAGCTGGCGGTTGCCCAGCGCCACCTCGCCAGCCGACGACTGCAGCCCGCTCATGCCGACGGCCACGTAGTTCGACTGCGCGCCGCGCGTGGTCGTGCTGCCCGCGCCGAGCGCCACGCTGTTGGCGTGCGAGGCCGATGCGTTGCTGCCGAGGGCGATGGCGTTGTCGGCGCTCGCGCGCGCGGCGCTGCCCAGCGAGATCGCCTGGTTCGCGTTCACGTACACGCCGGCGTCGGCACCGATGGCGATGTTGCCGGTGCCCATGACGTTCTGGCCCGCGCCGCTGCCCTGCGCGATGTTGTGGCTGCCCACCACGCCCTGGCCGGCCGCCGTGCCCAGCGCCAGGTTCTGGTTGCCCTGCACGCCGCCACCCGCGGCCTGGCCCATGGCCACGTTGTTGCTACCCGCCACCTGCGCGCCGGCCATCTGGCCCGAGGCCTGGTTACCCGAGCCGGTGACGCCGCTGCCCGCGCCCTGCCCCGTGGCCAGGTTGTTGCTGCCGGTCACGTTGCGGCCCGCATCGCCGCCGTAGGCCTGGTTGGCGTTGCCGGTCACGTTGCGCCCGGCGTTGCTGCCATAGGCCTCGTTGCCGTTGCCCTTCACGTCGGTGCCGGCCCAGAAGCCGACGGCGTTGTTGTAGTCGCCGGTCACGTTCTGGCCCGCGCTGCGGCCCATCGACTGGTTCCAGCCGCCGACCACGTTGGTGCCCGCGTAGTAGCCGATGGCCTGGTTGGCGTTCTTGCCCGACACGCCGGTGCCGGCGCCCTCGCCGATGGCCAGGTTCCAGTTGGTGCTGACGTTGTTGCCCGCGCCCTTGCCAAAGGCCAGGTCGTTGCTGCCCGTGACACCGGTGCTGCCGGCCTTGTCGCCGATGCCCAGGTTGCCCTTGGCCGGGTCCCAGGTGATCGGCTGGGCCGAGACGATGCCCATGCCGGCCACCGAGCCGAGGGCCACGGCCAGCCCGAGCAGGGTCTGCGTGCTGTTGGTCTTGCGCTTCATGACGCTCAGGCCTTCAGGTGCAGGGCCATGGCCGGATCGCTCACGCCGGGCTTGCCGGTCTCGACGCGGCCCGCGAAGCGGCGCTCGGTGTGCCCGGCGCTGACGGTGAAGTCGTACCAGTAACCACTCTTGTCCAGGCTCCAGTGCAGCATGCCGGTGGCGCCCGGCGCGACCTCGAGCGTCCAGGGGCCGTCGTTGCGGTACGCGTTGGCCGTCACCGTGACCTTGCCGGCCGCCTTGCCCGTGTTGTGCACCTTCAGGTAGACCTGCCCGTCGACCGGCTCGTAGCAGACCTGCACCTCGGGCTTGAAGCCGGCGGTGTCGAAGGCCAGTGCGTCGCCCTGGAAGCTGCGCACGTAGCCGTTGGTGCTGTACACCCACAGGTCGTACTTGCCGCTGTCGCTGGCGCCGGTGTTCCAGTAGTCGGCCAGCTGCTTGCCGGCCTCGACCGTGTAGCGACGCGGGATGCGGTCCAGGTGCAGCTTGTCGTACACATGGAACACGGCGCCCTGCGTGCCGGAGTTCGCGAACACCAGTTGCACGAGGCCGCGCGCCTCGACGCGTGCGCTGGTGTGCAGTTCGTAGGGCAGCGCGCGCGAGAAGCGCGTGCCGGTCTCCTGGTACAGCGGCTGCGGCGTGGCGGGGGCGTTCCTCACGGGGGCCGTGGGCAGCAGCCGCTGCGCCGCATTGATCGCGGGGAAGTTGCTCGTGTCGGGCAGCTTGGGAACGACGGGATCGTTCGGGCTCACGAAGTCGAAGCAGGTCGTGAGGTCGCCGCACACGGCGCGGTGCCACGGGCTGATCGCATCCACGGTGATGTCGAAGCGCTTCTCGAGGAAGCGACCCACCGAGGTGTGGTCGAACACCTGCGAGTTGACCCAGCCGCCCTTGCTCCACGGCGACACCACGTACATCGGCACGCGCGAGCTCAGGCCCCAGGGGCGGATCTTGCCGGTGGTGGTGTTGTCGGCGGCGGCCAGGTAGCTGCCCACCGAGGCGTCGAAGTACTCGCCCTCCAGCGGCACGGTCGACTTGCCCATGAGCGTGCCGTTGGCGTCGTACGAGGGCACGGCCGGCATGGCCAGGTGATCGAAGAAGCCGTCGTTCTCGTCGAAGGTCACGAACAGCGCGGTCTTGCTCCACACGGCCGGGTTGGACGTGAGCGCGTCCAGCACGTCGGCGATGAAGTCGGCGGCGCCGGCCGTGCCTTCGCTGCTGCCGGGGTGCTCGGCCAGCGCCTGCGTGGGCAGCACCCACGAGACGTCCGGCAATTTGCCCGTCATCACGTCCTGCTTGAGCTGGGCCAGGAAGTTGGTGGCGCCGTCGGCCGTGTCGGGGCCGCCCGTGAGGCCGTGCTCATAGATCGGCGAGCCCGGCTGCGCGGTGCGGAAGCTCTCGAAGGCCAGGCAGCCGTGCATGGCGCCCGTCCAGTTGTTGTTCATGTTCTGGTAGATGTGCCAGCTGACGCCCTTCTTCTGCAGCACGTCGGGCAGCGTGTCCCACTTGAAGGCGTTGTTGACGTACTTGTAGTTGTAGTCGCCCTTGATCGGGTCTTTCTGGCCCGAGCCGTCGGCCTGCTGCGGCCGGCCCGCCACCCAGTTGGACGGGTTGGGCCAGCAGCGCGAGTTCACGGGCTCCGAGTCGGTGTCGGTGCTGTTGATGCCCTTCTTGCGCAGCTCCGGGTTGAAGTTGGAGCCCGACCAGAACACGATGCGGTTGGGGTCGGTGCCGGTGAGGATGGAGCAGTGGTAGCCATCGCACACCGTGAAGGCATCGGCCAGCGCGAACTGGAACGGGATGTCTTCGCGCAGGTAGTAGCCCATCGTGGCCTGGTTCTTGAACTGGATCCAGCGGTCCATCTTTCCCTGGTTCCATGCGGCTTGCTGGTCGGGAAAGTTGTGCGGCGTGCCCGAGCCGATCAGCGCATTGGCAATCGTCGAATCGCGGCGGAAGGGCGGAATCTCCGCGCCGCCCGCGGGGTTCGACTGGAAGTAGACCGACTTGCCGTTGGCCAGCGGAATCGGAAAGCGGTCGCCGAAACCGCGCACGCCACGCAGCGTGCCGAAGTAGTGGTCGAAGCTGCGGTTCTCCTGCATCAGGATCACGACGTGCTTGATGTCCTTGATGGTGCCGGTGTCGACGGCGGCCTCGACGGCGAGCGCCTTGCGGATCGTGGGCGGCAGCAGGGTGAGGGCCGAAGCCGCGCCGACGGCGCCGGCCGACTTGCGGAAGAAATCGCGACGGTTGGAGGGGTTCATGGGGAGTCTTTCAACGCGAGGACAAAAACAGAAGAAATGGAAGGCGTGTGGATGAAGGCCGCGCGCGGCTCAGGGCGCGCACTTCAGCGCCGGCGTCGGGCCGGGCTGCTCCGGCGTGGTGGTCGGGGGCGTGGGGCCGGTGGGCGGCAGCACCGGCAGGCCGCCGCCACCACCGCTTCCGCCGCCGCACGCGGCAAGGCTCAGGCACAGGAGAAAGCCCGCCGCAGCGAGGCCATACCGGGAAGAACGTGAGGTCATGAAGGTGTCCTTTTCTGGATCGAAGGGGCGTGGAAGGAAAAGCAGGGCGAAGCCGGGCCGTGCAGGCCTCGAAGGGCTTGCACCGGAACGGGAAGAAACGGAATGAACTCGGGTGCCCGAAGTGGGCGGATGGGTGGGTGTCAGCGCTCAGGCATAGCGGCTGCGCAGCCGGGCTGCGACCCTGTCGAGCACGAGCACCGTGAGGAAGATCGCGATCAGGATCGTTCCGACGTGCGCGTAGTTGTACATGTCGTAGCGGCCCTTCAGCTCCTGGCCGATGCCGCCCGCGCCCACCAGCCCCACCACGGTGGCCATGCGCACGTTGCGGTCGAGGATGTACAGCGTGTAGGCGATGAACTGCGGCATCACCTGCGGCAGCACCGCGAAGCGCATCACCTTCAACTTGCTGGCGCCGATGGCACGCAGCGCCTCCTGCGGCTTGTCGTCGGCGGTCTCGATGTCTTCGGCGTAGAACTTGCCGAGGAAGCCCGCCGAATGCAGCGCCAATGCGAGCACGCCGGCGATGGGACCGAAGCCGTAGGCGAGCACCAGGAACAGCGCACTCACCAGCTCGGGCACCGCGCGGAACATGCCGACCACGCCGCGCGCCAGCGTGTAGACGGCGCGGTTCGGCGTGTAGTTCTTCGCGCTGCACCAGGCCAGCGGCGCGCTCAGCACGATGGCCAGCAGCGTCGCCCAGATGGCGATCTCGAAGGTCTCCAGCATCTTCACCGCCACATGCCAGAGGTAGCCGAAGGGCTCGACCAGCACCTCGCGCCGGTCGACCACCTCTTCCATCTGCAGCGTCTGCGGGTTGAGCTTGGGCTGGCGCGACTCCTCCATCTCGACATGCGAGAACCACGGCAGCCGTTCGCGGTCGAAGCCCTCGATGCGCGACACCTCGGTGCGCTCCGACACCTGCGGCGGAAAGAGCGACCTGGCGATGGTGCCCAGGCCCGACAGCACCTGCGACTGCTCGCGCAGGCCGACGGCCGCGAGCACGCCCTCGCCTGTGAGCGACAGCATGCGGCCCATCTCCACGCGCTGGCCGGCAAAGAAGCCGACCACCACCACGAGCAACAGCACGGCGAGGCTGCGCGCGCCGAAGGGGCGCGGCAGGTCCCAGGCGGATGCGGGGCGGCTCATGGCACCAGCTCCAGCGCGCCGGCATGCAGCGGCAACGGTGCTTCGGGCGCGGTCCGCGCGGGCACCGGCGTGCGGCCGTAGACCGCATCGAACACCTTCGGGTCGAAGGCCGCGGGCGCGCCGTCGAACACCACCGCGCCGTGGCGCAGCGCCACGATGCGGTCCGCGAACTCGCAGGCCAGCTCGATCTGGTGCAGGCTGCACAGCACCGTGGTGCCGCGCTCGCGCGCCTGCGTGCGCAGCAGCGACAGCACATCGTGGCTGGTCTGCGGGTCGAGGCTGGCCACCGGTTCGTCGGCCAGCACCAGCGGCGGCTCGAGCATGAAGGCGCGCGCGATGCCCACGCGCTGCTGCTGCCCGCCCGACAGCTCGCTCACGCGGCGCAGCAGGTGCTGCTCCTGCAGGCCGACCGATTCGATCAACGCGCAGGCCTTGGCACGCTGCGCGTCGGTGAACAGGCCGAGCAACGCGCGCCAGGTCGGCACCGCGGGCAGCGCGCCGGCCAGCACGTTGTCGGCCACCGTGGAACGCAGCACCAGGTTGAACTGCTGGTGGATCATGCCGATGCGCGGGCGGATGCGGGCCAGCGAATGGGCGGCGATCTGCACGCCCTCGACCTGCACCGCGCCCTGCGTGGGCTTGACCAGCCCGTTGGCCATGCGCAGCAGCGTCGACTTGCCCGCGCCCGAGGCGCCCAGCACCACGCAGAACTGCCCCGCCGGCACCTGCAGCGACACGCCGTCGAGCGCGCGCGTGCCGTCGGCGTAGTGCATGGCGACCGATTCGAAATTCAGCATGGCGACGCTCAACGCTCGGCGGACTTGGCGAGGATGCGCCCCTTGAGCTCGTCGGTCAGCAGGCCGAGCTTTTCGGCGGCGACGTTGAACTCGGCTTCCGAGAACTTCGTGTCGTAGCCGTCGATCTTGCCGCCGCCGTAGCCGCGGATCATGTCGGGCGTGACGCCGGGGGCCTTGTTCACGGTCTGGAAGGCGTCCTTGAGCTTTGCCTTCAGCGGCTCGGGCAGCTTCGAGTTGAGCGCCAGCGGCGGGTACGGAATGGCCATGCTGCGCGCCACCACCTTCACCGTCTTCGGGTCGACGACGCCCTGCTTCACGGCCTTCTCGTAGGAGTCGAACGAGAGCGAGGCCACGTCGACCTGGTCCTGCACCAGCGCGGCCAGGCTGCTGGCGTGGCTGCCGGTCATGCGGATGGCGCCGAGGTCCTTGGCCGGGTCCATGCCGGCGTCGAGCAGCATCGCGACCTGGAAGGTGAAGCTCGAGGCCGAGTTGACGTCGCCGAAGGCCACGCGCTTGCCCTTGAGGTCCTTGACCGAGGCGATGGGCGCGTTGGCCTTGGCGAACATGCCCGCGTAGTACACCGAGGCGCCCTTCTCCACGCCCACGGCCAGCAGCTGCGCGCAGCCGCGCTTGTTCGCCTGCACGTACGACACCGGGCCGAAGAAGGCGATGTCGGCGAGCTGGTTGCACATGCCCTCGACCACCGCGCCGTACGACTGGCCGACCTTGAGGTCGAAGTTCAGGCCGGTGCTGCGCGTGATGGCGTTGAACACCGGCGCGTAGTCGGCCTTGGTGCCCGACTCGGTGCCGCCGTCGGCCGGGATCAGCAGCACGCGCAGCGGCCGCTCGCGCGAGCCGTCGGCCGCCGATTGGGCCTGCGCGGCCAGCGGCAGCGCGGCAGTCAGCGAGAGGGCGGCAGCCGCAAGGGCCAGGAGCTTTTTCATGGTCGGTTCCTTCGTTTGGAAAGCAGTGGGCATGCGGTTGCAACGCCCCGATGAAGAGAACTTTAGGAGCCGCAGATGACAGGGAAATGAAATAAGCTCATTTCAAAATTCAAATCTCACTGAGCAATATTCAATAGAATCCGCCGCCACGGCCGAGCCCCTCAAGACGGCCCCACTCCCGGAGATCCATGAGCACGCATCACACGACAACAGGGACCCTGAACGGCAGCGGCATCCAGGCGCTGGCGCAGGCCCGCCACCTGCTGGTCGACCTCGACGGCACGCTGGTGCGCCAGCAGGAAGCCATCGACGGCGCGGCCCGCCTGCTGGCGCACTTTCACGACCGCTACGCCATCGTGTCCAACAACTCCACGCACACGGCGCAGGGCCTGTCGGTGCGGCTGCGCAAGCTGGGCCTGCGCGTGCCGCCCGAGCGCATCGTGCTGGCCGGCGAACTCGCGGTGCGCCAGCTGGCGCAGCAGCATCCGCAGGCGCGCGTGCTGCTGGCCGCCAGCCCTGCCCTGCAGCGCTACGCGCGCGCGCAGGGCTGCCGGCTGGTGTCTGCGGAGGCCGAGGCCGACGTCGTGCTGCTCGCGCTCGACATGCACTTCAGCCACACGCGCCTGTCGGTCATCGCGAACGCACTGCGGCGCGGCGCCAGGCTGATGGTGACCAATGCCGACGCCACGCACCCGGGCCCGCACGGGCGCGTGGTGCCCGAGACGGGCGCGCTGCTGGCGGCCGTGGTCGCGGCCAGCGGCGTGCAGCCGTGGTGCGTGGTCGGCAAGCCCGCGCCGCTGCTGTTCGAGGAAGGCCTGCGCCGCCTCGGCGCGCACGCCGAGCGCACGGTGGTGGTCGGCGACAACCCGCTGACCGACGGCGAAGGCGCCGCGCGGCTCGGCCTGGTCTGCGTGCTGGTGGGTGAATCGCCGGGGGCGGTGGCGCCCACGGTGGCCGGGCTGCTCGTGCCGCCCGTCTCAGAAGCAGTGGAACCCGCGCCTCAGTACCGCTTGAGCGAGAGCACGTCGAAGGTCTGGCGCAGCGTGCGCACCGAGGTGTCGTAGTCCGACAACGCCAGGCAGGCGATCAGCACGTCGATGATCGCCAGCTGCGCGAGCCGGCTCGTCATCGCCTCGGTGCGGAAGTTGGTTTCGCGCGCCATGGTGAACAGCAGCACGTCGGCAAAGGCCTGGATCGGCGACTTGCCGAAGTTGGTGATGCACACTGTGGCCGCGCCCGCCTCCTTCGCGAGGCGCGTGGCCGTCACCGTCTCGTGCGTGCTGCCCGAATGCGAAATCGTCAGCACCGCCGTCTTCGCATTCGTGAGCGAGGCGCTGATGGCCTGCACGTGCGAATCGACCACCACCTTGGCATTGAGGCCGATGCGCAGCATGCGGTAGTGCGCGTCCTCGGCGATGGTGGCCGAGCTGCCGATGCCGTAGATCTCGATGCGCTCGGCCTTGCGAAACAGCTGCACCGCGCGCTCCATCGCCTTGGCATCGAGCATCGACTGCGTGTCGTGCAGCGTCTGCACGTTGCTCTGGAAGATCTTGCGGATCACCGCGTCGGCCTTGTCCTGCGGGTCGAGGTCTTCGTGGATGAACTGCACCGGCCGCACGATCTCCTGCGCCAGCGCGATCTTGATCTGCTGGAAGCCCGTGGCGCCCAGGTTCTTGCACAGGCCGACGATGCTGCCTTCGCTGGAACCGGTGCGCTCCGCCACCTCGCTCACCGACATGTGGACCACCTCGCGCGGGTTCTTCACGATGAAGTCGGCGATGCGCTGGCCCACGGGGCCCAGCGACGACCAGAGGGTTTCGATGCGCGCCAGCACGGCGGACACCGGGACGTCGGGTGCCTCGGCGGCGGGCGCCGCGGCAGCCTTGCCGCCGGTGGACTTGGACGTGCGGGGAGTGCTGTTGCGCTTCATGGGCCGCGAGCTTACCCGCCCTCGATGGCGGTTTCACGCACGCGGCTGGCCAGGCTCATGCGGGGTCTTCTATATTCGGCCGTTCCTCATTCGGAGTTGGCTGCCTTGTGGTGACCCGCCGCCCCCTCATCTCTCATGACCACCGCCCTCCCCATCGACCGCCGGCTGCAACTCATCTCCGACACCCGGGTCGAGATCTACTGGTTCGCATCGAACGGATTCCTTCGCGCGGTGCTGGGCACGCACGATGGCCCGCAGTGCGCGCCATCGTTTCGCTACCGGGTGCTTTCTGGCGACAGCATCGAGCTGATCGGCGCCGACGGCATCATCGACACGTGGACCCGCATCCGCATCGAAGGCGACCTGCTCCATGCCGAATCCGGCGGCAAGCCCAAGGCTTTCCGCATCGCACCCGAAACCGCCGAAGAGAGTTCCAAACAATGAAAGTCAAACGACTGGTCGCCAACTTCGCGACGCAGGATGTGGCACGCGCACAGGTCTTCTACGCCGACGTGCTCGGCCTCGATCTGCTGATGGACCACGGCTGGATACGCACCTACGGTTCGCAGGCCGAGATGAGCGTGCAGGTCAGCTTTGCGTCTGAAGGCGGTTCGGGCACGCCGGTGCCTGACCTTTCCATCGAAGTCGACGATGTCGACACGGCGCTGGCGCGCATGCGGGCTGCCGGTTTTGCCATCGAATACGGCCCGGTCGACGAACCCTGGGGTGTACGCCGTTTCTATGTCCGCGATCCGTTCGGGAAGCTTGTCAACGTCCTTGCCCACGCAGCCTGACACGCGACGTCCCAACGAAAAAACGGGCCCCAAGGGCCCGTTCGTTCTTCAGGCAGCCGATGAGGCATCGGCTTGCCACAGTCGCCTGATTACAGGCCAGCCTGGCGCGTGAACGACACGCTGGGCTTCTTGTAAGCGGCCGGCACTTCGTCGCGGTAGAACGCGCGGCGGTCGAGGCTGGCGAGCGGGTCGTGGGCCTTGGCGACGGCTTCAGCGCGGATCGTCGAGCGGTCGGCGGTCGAGGTGAAGGTCTGTGCGCCGGCGGTGGCGCCGTCGCTGTACTCGTTGCCGGCACGGGCGGCAGCCACGGCTTGCGACGCGACGTCCGAACGCGAGAGGGTCGAGTGCACGGTGTGCACGCCGTCATAGGTTTCGGCGTGGGCACCGGCAACAGCCAGGAGCGAGAGCGCAACGGCAGCGAGGGTCTTCGAGGCATTCATTTCAATCTCCTTCAGGTGGTGTGTTGATGGGATGAAGTTTGAACCTGAAGCGCCCCAAAAAACCGCAGCAAAAGGAATCGCGGCGTTCACGGGATTGAAACAATCGCGCGCCGCCCGCGCATGCGATGCGGCGACTGGAACCCTCTCCTCCAGAGGGAACGCGCGAGAAAGTTCTCGCTGCCGGCATTCCTTGCATGCGCCTCGCGCATGCAAGGAATGCACGCCGGACCTTCAGTGCGAGATCATCCAGGGCCGCCGCGACGGGGCCGATTTCGCACCGTTCGACGCGGTCTGCGTGGCACTGCGCCGCGACGATACCGAACAGCAACCGCAGCCCGAGGGATGCCGCAGCCGCGCGTAGTCGCGCGAGCTCGCGGGCTCGTGCCGCGCGCGTTCGTTGGTGGCCATCGCATGGCGCGTGTCGGCGGCCATGAGCGCCAGGCGCGGCGCGGCCGTGAACACGCGCGGCGAGGCCGTGCCGCAATCGGGGCAGGCAGCGGGCTCGTCGCGTTGGCCCGAAGGCCGCAGCGATTCGAAGCCGCCGCACTGCCCGCAGGCGTAGTCGTAGGTCGGCATGGCTTCAACGCAGGTCGTGCGACAGCGGCATGTCAATGCTGCCGTCGATGAACTTCACCGGGCCCGAGGCGTTCGGGTTGATGTCGAAGTCGAAGATGCCCGTGGGCAGCCACAGCGTGGCGCACGAATTGGGCACGTCGACCACGCCGCTGATGTGGCCCTGCACGGGCGCGGTGCCCAGGATCGAATAGGCCTGCGCGCCCGAGTAGCCGAACTTCTTCAGGTACTCGATGGCATTGAGGCACGCCTGGCGGTAGGCCACGTTCACGTCCAGGTAGTGCTGCTTGCCGCTCTCGTCGACGGAGATGCCCTCGAAGATCAGGTAATCGTTGTACTGCGGCGTGATCGGGCTGGGCTTGAAGATCGGGTTCTTGATGCCGTACTTGGCCATGCCGCCCTTGATGAGCGTGACCTTCATGTGCACCCAGCCGGCCATTTCGATGGCGCCGCAGAAGGTGATCTCGCCATCGCCCTGGCTGAAGTGCAGGTCGCCCACGCTCAGGCCCGCGCCGTCGACGTACACGGGGAAGAACACCTTCGAGCCGCGCGACAGGTCCTTGATGTCGCAGTTGCCGCCATGCTCGCGCGGCGGCACGGTGCGCGCGCCTTCCGCTGCGGCCTTCGCCCTCGCCTCGCCCGTCATCTTGCCCATGTGGGCGGTGCCGGCGAACGGCGGGTTGGCCAGGCCGGGCACGCGGTCCGGGTCGGTGGCGATGAGTGCTTTCTCGCGCTCGTTCCACATGTCGAGCATCGGCTTGTCGGGCAGGCAGCCGATCAGGCCGGGGTGGATCAGGCCCGCGAAGTTGACGCCCGGGATGTGGCGTGAACTCGTGAACATGCCCTTGAAGTCCCAGATCGATTTCTGCGCTTCGGGGAAGTGATCGGTGAGGAAACCGCCGCCGTTCTTCTTCGAGAAGAAGCCGTTGAAGCCCCACAGGCTGTCCTGCTTGGCACCGATGTCGAGCAGGTCGACCACCAGCAGGTCGCCGGGCTGGGCACCCTTCACGCCCACCGGGCCCGAGAGGTAGTGCACCGTGCTCAGGTCGATGTCGCGCACGTCGTCGGCGCTGTCGTTGTTCTTGATGAAGCCACCGGTCCAGTCGAAGGTTTCGAGGATGAAGTCGTCGCCCGGGTTGACCCAGCAGGCCATCGGAATGTCCGGGTGCCAGCGGTTGTGGATGTTCTCGTTCTCTGTGGGCGGCTTGGTCAGGTCGACCTTGATCAGCGTGTCCGTCATGTGCAGTGGCTCCTGGTTGGTGGGTGGTTAGACAGAGAGATAGGCCTTGATGTGATCGACATCGGTCTTGTCGCGCGCGGTCTCGTGCACGAGGCGGCCGCCTTCGATGACGAACAGCCGGTCGGCCACGTCCATCGCGAAGCTCAGCACCTGCTCGGACACGACGATGGTGATGCCGCGCAGCTTGCGGATCTCGTTGAGCGCCTTGGCGATGTCCTTGATGATCGAAGGCTGGATGCCTTCGGTGGGCTCGTCGAGCAGCAGCACCTTGGGGTCGGTGACGAGGGCGCGCGCAATGGCGAGCTGCTGCTGCTGGCCGCCGGAGAGGTTGCCGCCCTTGCGGCTCTTCATGTCCCACAGCACGGGGAAGAGCGCGTAGATTTCTTCGGGGATGCGGCGGGTCTTCGAGTTCTCCAGGCCGGTCTGGATGTTCTCTTCCACCGTCAGCGTCGGGAAGATCATGCGGCCCTGCGGCACGTAGGCGATGCCCTTGGCCACGCGGCGAAAGCTCTCGTCGCGCGACACGTCCTGCCCCGCGACCTCGATGCGCCCGCTCTTGATCGGCAGCACGCCCATGAGGCTCTTGAACAGCGTGGTCTTGCCCATGCCGTTGCGGCCCATGATGGCGATGGTTTCGTTGGCATGGCCCACGAACGAGATGCCGTGCAGCGCCTCGCTCTGGCCGTAGGCGGTGTGCAGGTCGTCGACCTTCAGCATGATGGTGCTCATGGTTCAGTGACCCAGATAAACGTCGATGACCTTCGGGTCGGCCTGCACCTTCTCCATCGGCCCTTCGGCGAGGATCTTTCCCTGGTGCATCACGGTGACCTTGTGTGCGATCTGCTTGACGAAGGCCATGTCGTGCTCGATGACGATCACGGCGCGGTTGCGGCAGATGCGCTGGAGCAGGTCGGCCGTGAGCTCGCGTTCGCGCGCGCTCATGCCGGCAATGGGCTCGTCGAGCATCAGCAGCTCGGGCTCCTGCATCAGCAGCATGCCGATCTCCAGCCACTGCTTCTGGCCGTGGCTCAGGAGGCCCGCTTCGGTGCCGAGCTTGTCGGCCAGGCCGATCTCCGTGGCGATGGCCTGCACCTTGCCCTTGACCTCGTCGTCGCACTGGAAGGCCAGCGCGCCGAACACCGAGCGCCCTTTCGGAAAGGACACCTCCAGGTTCTGGAACACGCTCAGGTTCTCGTAGATCGACGGCGTCTGGAACTTGCGGCCGATGCCCAGCCGCACGCGCTTGTGCTCGGCCATCTTCGTGAGCTCGGTGTTCTTGAACTTGATGCTGCCGGCGCTGGCGCGCGTCTTGCCGCAGATCAGGTCGAGCAGCGTGGTCTTGCCGGCGCCGTTGGGGCCGATGATCACGCGCAGCTCGTTGCGGTCGATGTACAGCGTCAGGTCGTCGATGGCCTTGAAGCCGTCGAAGGAGACGCTGAGGTCTTCCACGGCGAGGGCGAAGTCGGTGTTGCTCATGGGGTGGGGGCTCCGGTGTCGGTCAGGCGCGCTGGCGGCCGATGCCTTCGGGCAGCGCGGGCTCGGCCTGCGGCGCGGCGACGGGTGAAGGCGCTGACACGGCGGCGGGCGGCGGCTTCGTCGCAGCGTCGCGCAGGGCCTGGCGGCGCGAGGCCCACCACGGCTTGATCGTGTCTTCCCACAGGCCCGCCAGGCCCATCGGGAAGGCCATGGTCACGCCGATGAAGAGCGCGGCCATCAGGAACAGCCACAGGTCTGGAAAGCTCTCGGAGAACAGCGTCTTGCCCGCGTTCACCAGCAGCGCGCCGTACACCGCGCCCACCAGGCTCATGCGGCCGCCGACGGCGCAGAAGATCACCATCTCGATCGAGGGCACGATGCCCACGAAGCTCGGCGACATGAAGCCCACCTGCAGCGCGAACATCGCGCCGCCGATGCCCGAGAGCCCGGCCGCCAGGCAGAAGGTGAAGACCTTGAAGTTCGACACGTCGTAGCCCGAGAAGCGCACGCGGTCTTCCTTGTCGCGCATCGCCAGCAGCAGCGTGCCCAGCTTGCTGGTCTGCACCCAGCGGCACAGCAGGATGCTGGCCACCAGCAGGCCCACGCATACGTAGTAGAGGATGTACTTGGCGCTGTCGGTGCGCGTGTCCCAGCCCAGCAGCGTCTTCAGATCGGTCATGCCGTTCACGCCGCCCGTGTAGCCCTGCTGGCCGATGATGAGCACGGTGCAGATGAGCGCCACCGCCTGCGTGATGATCGCGAAGTACACGCCGCCCACGCGGCGCTTGAACATCGCGAAGCTGATGAGCCAGGCCAGCGCCATCGGCGCGAGCACCACGAGAGCGAGGCTTAGCGGCAGGCTCTTGAACGGCAGCCACAGCGCGGGCAGCTCGGTGATCTGGTTCCAGTCCATGAAATCCGGGATGCCGGGCGTCGACTGGATCTTGGTGGTGATGGGGTCGGAGGCTTCGAGCTTGAGGAACATCGCCATCGCATAGCCGCCGATGCCGAAGAACACGCCCTGCCCCAGGCTCAGCACGCCGCCGTAGCCCCACACCATGACGAGCCCCACGGCCACGAAGGCATAGCTGAGGTACTTGCCCACGAGGTTGAGGCGGAAGATGTCGAGCGACAGCGGCAGCACCACCGCGAGCAGCACCAGCAGCAGCAGGAGGCTGCCGAGCTGGTAGCGCCGGATCGAGGCCTTGAGGAAATTCATCGGGAGGTTCTCCGGGAAGGAATCGGGTTCAGCGACGCACCTTGACTGCGAACAAGCCTTGGGGGCGCATCATCAGGATCAGCACGATCAAAGACAGCGTCAGCACCTTGGCCATCGAGCCGGTCATGAAGAACTCCGAGATCGACTGCGTCTGCGCAATGCCGAAGGCCGAGACCACGGTGCCCAGCAGGCTGGCCGCGCCGCCGAAGGTGACGACCAGGAAGGCGTCGACGATGTACAGCGACCCCGAGGTCGGCCCGGTCGAGCCGATGGTGGTGAAGGCCGCGCCGGCCACGCCGGCGATGCCGCAGCCGATGGCGAAGGTGAGGCGGTCGGTCTTCTTGGTGTCGATGCCGGTGGCGTTGGCCATGGTGCGGTTGGCCACGGTGGCGCGCACCCGCAGGCCCCAGCGGCTCTTGTGCAAGGCGATGAGCACGCCGCCCGTGACCAGCGCGGTGAGCGCCAGCACGAAGAGGCCGTTGATCGGAATGTCCAGGCCTTCGTGCGGCGTCCACGAGCCCATGAGCCACTCGGGCAGCGTGGGGCTCACTTCCTTCGGGCCGATGAAGGTGCGGAAGATCTGCTGCAGGCCCAGGCTCACGCCCCAGGTGGCGAGCAGCGTGTCGAGCGGTCGCTTGTAGAGGTGGCGGATCAGCGCCCACTCCACGAGCCAGCCGGCGATGAAGGCGAACACGAAGGCCAGCCCGATCGCGATCGGAAAGTAATACGGCATGAGCGAAGGCGCCATGCGTTCGGTCACCTGCGCGGCCAGGAAGATCGAGTAGGCGCCGATGGTCATGAACTCGCCATGCGCCATGTTGATCACGCCCATTTGCCCGAAGATGATCGCGAGCCCGAGGCCCATGAGCAGCAGCACCGCGAAGAGGCTCAGCCCCGCGAAGCCCTGCATGAGGCCGATGTTCATCATGTCCGACAGAGTCATGGCAACGTGTTCCGGTGTTGGGTGTTGGCCCCTTCCCCCTCTGGGGGAAGGTTGGGATGGGGGCTCAGCGGCACTGGCATGCGCAAGGCTTCATCAACGGCCGCTTGCCCCCACCCCTGCCCTCCCCCAGAGGGGGAGGGAGAAATGCAAGCGTTACTGGTAGCCCTTCGGGAACGGATCGGGCTTGATCAGTTCGCCCGATTCAGCGACCACCTTGAAGCTGCCATCCAGCTGCCCCTGCCCGATGCGCGCCTTGCTCCACAGGTGGTGGTTCGCATCCAGCTTCACGTAGCCTTCCGGCGCCGTCTTCAGCTCGATGCCCGGCGACGCCGCCACCACCTTGTCGATGTCGAAGCTGCCGGCCTTCTCCACCGCGGCCTTCCACAGCCACGGGCCCAGGTAGCCCGCCTGCGTCACGTCGCCGATCACCGCGTCCTTGCCGTACTTGGCCTTGAAGGCGGCCACGAACTTCTTGTTGTTCTCGTTGTCCAGCGTCTGGAAGTACTTCATCGACGAGTAGAAGCCCGCGAAGTTCTCGCCGCCCACGCCGGTCATCTCGTCTTCGGTCACGGCCAGCGTCAGCAGGAACTGCTTGTCGCCCGTGATGCCCGCGGCCTTGAGCTGCTTGTAGAAGGCCACGTTCGAGCCGCCCACCACCGCCGCGAAGATGCAGTCGGGCTTGGCGACCTTGATCTTGTTGATCAGCGAGTTGAAGTTGGTGTGGCCCAGCGGGTAGTACTCCTCGCCCTTGACCGAACCCTTCTGGAAGTTCTCGATGTGCTTGCGTGCGATCTTCATCGAGGTGCGCGGCCAGATGTAGTCGGAGCCGACCAGGAAGAAGGTCTTGGCCTTCTTCTCCTTCGCGCCCCAATCGAGCCCCCAGATGATCTGCTGCGTGGCCTCCTGCCCCGTGTAGATCACGTTCTTGCTCTGCTCCAGGCCTTCGTAGAAGGTCGGGTAGTACAGGAGGCCGTTCTCTTTCTCGAACACCGGCAGCACGGCCTTGCGCGAGGCGCTGGTCCAGCAGCCGAACACGGCCGCGACCTTGTCGTTGACCAGCAGCTTCTTCGACTTCTCGGCGAAGGTGGGCCAGTCGGAGGCGCCGTCTTCCTTGATGACCTTGATCTTGCGGCCCAGGATGCCGCCCATGGCGTTGATCTGGTCGATGGCGAGTTGCTCGGCCTGGATCGAGCCGGTCTCCGAAATGGCCATGGTGCCGGTGGACGAATGCAGCTGGCCTACCGTGACCTCGGTGTCGGTCACCGCGAGCTTGGTGGTGTTGACCTTGGCCGTGGGGAACTGACCCTGGCCGAAGCTCAGGCCGCTCAGGCCCATCACGGGCAACGCGGCGGCGCCCTGCAGCAGGCGGCGGCGGCGCAGTGCCATGGCATCGAGGGAAGAAGGATCGGAATCACGCGACATCAGGAACTCCAGGCAGGTTGAAAGAAGAGTGAGCCGCGCACCATCGCAGTGCATCGGACGGTGCTGCGAGCACCATGGCTGGTACTTTAGAAATCACTTGCGTACTCGCGAATACGTCATTCAACGTAGCGATGCGCCCCTGCCCGGGCCGCAGACTCGCGAGCAGACAAGGCACGGGACAGCAGGGAGCGCTTCTTGCTGTACCTGCCGCATGCCACCGTTGCCGCCGCCGCGAGAACCCGCCATGACATCCGTCTCCGGACAGAAGATCTTTCGCATCCGCCGCGACTACAACGCCTGGGTCGCGAACGAAACGCTGGAGGACTACGCGCTGCGCTACACGCCGCGCAGCTTTCGCAAGTGGTCGGAGTTCCGCGTGGCCAACGCGGCCTTCGGCGCCACCTCGTTCCTGGCGCTGGAGGCCATCGGCGGCGCCATCGCACTGAGCTACGGCTTCTCGAACGCGCTGTGGGCGATCCTGGTGGTGGGGCTCATCACCTTCCTCACGGGCCTGCCGATCTCGTACTACGCGGCGCGCCACGGCGTGGACATGGACCTGCTCACGCGCGGCGCGGGCTTCGGCTACCTGGGCTCCACGCTCACCTCGCTGATCTACGCGAGCTTCACCTTCATCTTCTTCGCGCTCGAGGCCGCCATCCTCGCGCTGGCGCTGCAGATGTACCTGGACTGGCCGCTGTGGCTGCTCTACCTGGTGTCGTCGATCGTGATCATTCCGCTGGTGGCACGCGGCATCACGCTCATCTCGGGGCTGCAGCTGTGGACGCAGCCGATCTGGATCGTGCTGTTCGTCTGCCCCTTCATCGCGGTGATGGTGAAGAAGCCCGAGCTGTATGCCGACTTCACCAGCCTCGTGGGCCGCACCTCCGACAGCAGCGGCTTCGATCCGCTGATGTTCGGCGCGGCCGCCACGGTGGCCTTCTCGCTCGTGGTGCAGATCGGCGAGCAGGTCGACTACCTGCGCTTCCTGCCCGAGAAGACCGCCGCCAACCGCGGCCGCTGGTGGACCGCGGTGCTGGTCGCCGGGCCGGGCTGGATCGTGCCGGGCATGCTGAAGATGATGGGCGGCGCGTTCCTGGCCTTCCTGGCGCTGCAGCACGAGATACCGGCCAACCACGCGATCGAGCCGACGCAGATGTACCTCACGGGCTTCTCGTACGTGCTGCGCGACCCGGCCTGGGTGCTGGGCATCACGGTGCTGTTCGTGGTCGTGTCGCAGATGAAGATCAACCTGACCAACGCCTATGCGGGCTCGCTGGCGTGGTCGAACTTCTTCGCGCGGCTCACGCACAGCCATCCGGGGCGCGTGGTGTGGCTGGTGTTCAACGTGGCCATCGCGATCCTGCTGATGGCGCTGGGCGTGTTCGCCGCGCTGGAACACGTGCTGGGCTTCTACAGCAACATCGCCATCGCCTGGGTCGGCGCACTGGTGGCCGACCTCGTCATCAACAAGCCGCTGGGGTGGAGCCCGAAGACCATCGAGTTCAAGCGCGCGCACCTGTACGACATCAACCCCGTGGGCCTGGTCGCGATGCTGGTGGCGGCGGCGCTGGCGATGCTGGCCTATTCGGGCGCGCTCGGTCAGTGGGCGCGGGCCTTCTCGCCCTTCATTGCGCTGGCGACCGCCATGGCTGTGTCCCCGCTGCTGGCCTGGAAGACGCGCGGGCGCTACTACCTGGCACGCACCGACATCGACCGCTGGACGCCCGGCCAGAGCGTGAAGTGCTCGGTGTGCGACAACAGCTTCGAGTCGGAAGACATGGCGCACTGCCCGGCCTATAGCGCACCGATCTGCTCGCTGTGCTGCACGCTCGAATCGCGCTGCCACGACCGCTGCAAGACCGACTCGCGCGCCGCCGAGCAGATGAGCGGCTGGCTGCAGGCGCTGCTGCCACCGGCGCTGTCGGCGCGGCTGAACTTCCGCGTCGCGCACTACCTGCTGGTCGCCACCTCGCTGATCGCGCTCTTGGCCACGGTGGTGGGCGTGGTCTACGCGCAGGAGGCCATCGCGGGCACCATCGATTCAGCGATGGCGACAGCCTTTTTGAAAGTGTTCGCGCTGCTCTCGGTGGTGGCGGCGGTGGCCGCGTGGTGGGTGGTGCTGGGCAGCGAGAGCCGGCAGATGGCGCAGGAGGAATCGAACCGCCACAACAACCTGCTCGCGCTCGAAATCGAGGCGCACCGCCGCACCGACGCCGCGCTGCAGACCGCCAAGGAGGCCGCCGAAGCCGCCAACCAGGCCAAGACGCGCTACGTGGCCGGCATGACGCACGAACTGCGCACGCCGCTCAACAGCATCCTGGGCTACTCGCAGATCCTGCTCAAGGGCGGCGACGCGGCCCTGCCACCCCGCGAGGCGGTGCAGACCATCCACCGCAGCGGCGAGCACATGCTGGGCCTCATCGACGGGCTGCTCGACCTGGCGCGCATCGAGGCCGGCCGGCTGCAGCTGGAGCCCTCGCCGCTGGCGCTGCCGGCCTTTCTCGACCAGGTGGTGCAAATGGTGCGCCCGCAGGCCGAGGCCAAGGGCCTGGCGTTCGTCTACACGCATGCGGGCCAGCTGCCGCCGTGGGTGCATGCCGACGTGAAGTGGTTGCGCCAGATCCTCATCAACCTGCTGACCAACGCCGTGCGCTTCACCGACAGCGGAACGGTCACGCTGCATGTGGACGCGCGGCGCGAGGTGCTGCGCTTCGACGTGGTCGACACCGGCATCGGCGTGGCACCGCAGGACCGCCAGCGCATCTTTTTGCCCTTCGAGCGCGGCGCCGCGGGCCGCCGGCGCGGCGAGCCGGGCACGGGGTTGGGTTTGACCATCACGGGGTTGCTCACCTCGCTCATGGGCGGCGAGCTCAAGCTGGCGTCCACCTCGTCGGCGGGCAGCACCTTCAGCGTGCGCGTGTACCTGCGTGAGGTGGCTGACCCCGGCCCGCAGGCGGGCTCACGCGAGCCGGTGTCGGGCTACCTGGGCGAGCGCCGCACGCTGCTGGTGGTGGACGACCAGCCGGTGCAGCGCCAGATGCTCGCCGGCATGCTCGCGCCGCTGGGCTTCACGGTGCGCGAGGCGGCCAGCGGCACCGAGTGCCTGGACAGCCTGCGCGAAGAGCTGCCCTCGGCCATCCTGCTGGACCTGACGATGGACGACATGGACGGCTGGCAGACCGCGCGCTCGGTGCGGGCCTCGGGCTTCGCCGAGCTGCCGATCATCATCGTCTCGGCCAACATGTTCGAGAACCAGGCCGACCGGCTGCGCGCCGCGGGCTGCCAGGCCTTCGTGGGCAAGCCGGTGATCGAGTCGGAACTCATCGCCACACTGGAGCGGCACCTGGGCCTCGAATGGCTGGCCATCGGCGACGCCCTGCCGCCGCCCGCCGACCCCGACACGAACCCGGTGCGCCCGCCCCTGCTCGCACTCGGCGAAGACGACCGCGCCAACCTGATGCGCCTGGTGCAGATGGGCCATGTGCGCGGCCTGCACACCGCGCTCGACCGGCTGGCCGCGGCCTCGCCCGCCGCGGCAGCCACCTGCACCTGGCTGCGCGGCATGGTCGCGCGCTTCGAACTCGACACCCTCCGCAACGCACTGGCAGAAGATGCAGACACTCCCCTCGCCCGGTCATGAATCCGAACGCCCCGTCGTGCTGGTGGTGGACGACGCCCCCAGCAGCCTGGGCATGCTGTGCGACACGCTCGAGGCCAGCGGCTACACCGTGCTGGTGGCGGCCGACGGCGAGGCCGCGCTGCAGCGGCTCGAGCTGGTGGTGCCCGACGCGATATTGCTCGACGGCCTGATGCCCGGCCTCTCGGGCTTCGAGACCTGCCGGCGCATCAAGGCCAACGCGGCGCTGGCGCACATTCCGGTGCTGTTCATGACCGGCCTGTCGGAAACCGCGCACGTGGTCGAGGGCTTCGAGTGCGGCGGCGTCGACTACGTGGTGAAGCCGATCCGCGCGCAGGAGGTGCTGGCGCGGCTGCACACCCACACGCGCAACGCCCGCATCACGCGCATGGCACGCGACGCGGTCGACGTGGCGGGCATGGGCGTGGTGTTCGTCGACACGCGCGGGCGCATCGCCTGGCGCTCGCCGCAGGCCGCGCTGTGGCTGCATGCGCTCGAAGACCCGGTGGCGCCGGGGCGCCTGCCTGCCTCGGTGGAGCCCGCGCTGGCGCCCGGTGCGTCGATCGCCATCGGCACCGCCACGGGCATGCGCCTGTCGGTGCGCAACCTGGGCGCGGCGGCGCTGGGCGAGACCATGCTGCTGTTCGCCCTCCAGCGCGAAGGCCCGGCCGCGCGCCTGGCCGACGCGGCCCTCACGCCGCGCGAGACCGAGGTGCTGTCCTGGCTCGCCAAGGGCAAGACCAACCGCGACATCGGCGAGATCCTGGGCACCAGCCCACGCACGGTGAACAAGCACCTGGAGCACATCTTCGAGAAGCTGGGCGTGGAGACCCGCGCGGCGGCTGCGGCACTGGCGAGCGGCATGTAAACCCCCACGGGGTAACCGCCCCCGCGGCGCTGGGCTATCGCCCCCCAAAGGCGCCGGTTGCGCTCAGAATGCGAAAGCCACAGGAGAGAGACATGCTTTCAAGCCTGCTGACCTTCCCGCCCCGCGAAAGCGCCTACCGGCGCAAGTTCCTGAACAACACGGACGAGAACCTCTTCATGGGGTCGTTCGAGAGCTTCGAGGCGGCCGAGGCCGGCGCGCCACCCACCAAGGCCGTCGGCTACGCCAACGCCGACGCGGGCGAGCTCTACAGCCCGCAGATCTATTTCTACGACTACCCCGGCCTCTTCTGGCTGGGCCGCTCCATCGACGCGGGCCTGACGCGCGTGTTCGACCTGGGCGGGCACGTCGGCATCAAGTACTACGCCTTCCGGCGCGTGCTGAGCTACCCCGACACCCTGCGCTGGACGGTGTGCGACGTGCCCGGCGTGGTCGAGAGCGGCCGCGCGATGGCCGTCAAGCGCGAGGCGACCGCGCAGCTCGGCTTCACCACCGACTACCGCGATGCGAGCGGCTGCGACGTGCTGTATGTGTCGGGCAGCCTGCAGTACCTGCCGATGCGCATGGACGCGATTCTTTCCGCGCTCGCCGTGAAGCCCCGGCGCATCGTCATGAACACCACGGCCGTGCACCCCGAGCGCACGATCTACACGCTCAACAGCATCGGCGTGGCCGTGTGCGCCTACCGCATCCAGCACCACGACGAGCTGCTGGCCGACCTGGCACGCGCCGGCTACCGCAAGCGCGACGTGTGGCGCAACGAGGGCAAGCCGATCGAGGTGCCCTTCGTCGATGGCGGCGACAAGCCGTACTACGCGGGCTGTTGCTTCGACCTGATCGCCTGATTCGACCTCGTCGCCTTGCGGGTGCGACCCTATCGCACCTCGTAGTCTTCCATCGGCTTGTCGCTGGGGTTGGCCCAGGCGGCCCTGGTCAGGGCGCTGGCCGGCAGCCCCACCTTCGCGCCGTGCGGCGCAATGGGTTGCATGAACCACTTGTCGTAGATTCGCGCGGCCTCCCCGCTCCTTGCCAACGCCAGGACGCTTTGATCGACCAGCTTCTTGAACGCGGCATCGCCCTTGGGAATCATGATCGCGATCGGCTCGACGCTGAGCACCTGGTCGAGCAAGCGGTACTGCGCGGGCTCCTTGCTCCTGGAAATCAAGGTGGCAAGGATCTGCCCGTCGGCGACGAAGCCCTCCGCGCGGCCCGATTCGAGCAGCAGGAACCCTTCGCTGTTGTCCTTGGCGTACACCTGCGCGATCTCAGGGGCGTTGTCGCGCTTGAGTTTTCTCAGCAGCTGGACGGAGGTGCTCCCCGTCGTGACGGCCACCGCCTTGCCGGCGAGCTGAGCCGCCGAAGCAACGCCGGATGTCGCCTTGACCGCGATGCGAACCCCCTCGACATAGAGCGTCGGGGCGAACGCGACGTCTTTCTGGCGCGCCGCATTGTTGGTCGTGGTGCCGCACTCGATGTCGACCGTTCCGTTCTGCACGAGCGGCATGCGGTTCTGCGGCGTGACGAGCTGGTACTTCACGTGGATCTTGCCGATCTGCAACGCCTTCCCGATGTCGGCAATGACACGTTCGCAGACCTCGACGTGAAAGCCCGTGTAGCCGCCGGGCCCCAGGGTGAAGGACATGGCGCCCGAGGCGTCGCGCACGCCCATGGTGATGGCGCCGGACTCCCTGATCTTCTTCAGCACGTCGGTTTGGGCGGATGCACGCCCGGCGCTCAGCAGGAGCGCCGCGGCCGTTGCGGCAGCCAGAAGGCAGTGGGTTGTTTTCACGTCGGCGCTTTCAGACGGCGAACAGCGAATCCAGGTCCGCAAAGGACTTCAGCTCGATGGCGTTGCCCGACGGGTCGAGAAAGAACATCGTCGCCTGTTCGCCGGGCTCGCCCTTGAACCGGATGTAGGGCTCGATCACGAATTTCGTCTGGCGTGCGATGAGCTTGTCGGCCATTGCCTGCCACAGGTCCATCGGCAGCACGGCGCCGAAGTGACGCACGGGCACGTCGTGGCCGTCCACGGCGCTGTGCGTCTTGTGGCCGCATTCGTCGGGCGCCAGGTGCGCCACGATCTGGTGGCCGTGGAAGTTGAAGTCGACCCACTCGGTCGAGCTGCGGCCTTCGGGACATTCGAGCAACTCGCCGTAGAAGGCGCGCGCCTCGGCGATGTCGCGCACGGGAAAGGCCAGGTGGAACGGGATGCGTGCAGTGGGGGTGCTCATGGGGTTCATCGATCAAGGAGTTCAGGGTGAGCAAACTCTAAGCAGCGGGCCACATAACCGAAAACGATATATTTCATCGCTGAGCACCACCCATTTCGATGAATCCCAAATGATCACCGAGCTTCGAACCTTCATCGCCGTGTGTCGCCACGGCACATTCGCCGCGGCGGGAGAGCGCATCGGCCTCACGCAATCGGCCGTCAGCAGCCAGATCAAGCGCCTCGAGGAATCCCTGGGGTTCCCGCTCTTCGACCGCACGGGCCGCTCTGCCACCTTGAATGCGGCGGGCGAGACCACGCTGGGGCGGGCGGAAGAAATCTGCGGCCTCTACGCCAAGCTCGGCGAGTTGCCCGACGACGCTGCGAACGCCGGGCTGCTGCGCATCGGCGCCATCGCGTCCGCGCAGCCGACACTGGTGGCGCGGGCGCTCGAAAAACTGCGCGCCGGCTTCCCCCTGCTGCGCGTGCACATCTCGCCCGGCGTGTCGATGCGGCTCATGGACGACCTGGACGCCGGCAGCATCGATGCGGCCGTGATCATCCGGCCGCCTTTCGGCATTCTTCCCGAGCTGACGTGGCAGACCCTGGTGCGCGAGCCCTATGTGCTCATTGCCCCCGCGAGCGTGCCGGGCAGGAACTGGCGCACCCTGCTGCACGAACAGCCGTTCCTGCGCTACGACCGCGCATCGTTCGGCGGGCGCATGGTCGAACGATTCCTCCAGCGCGAAGGCCTCGTGGTCAGCGACGCCATCGAGGTCGACGAAATCTCCGGGCTCATCCACCTGGCCTCCAAGGGCCTGGGCGTTGCGCTCGTGCCGTGGGTCGAGGCCCACCTGCCGCTGCCGCCGGGCGTGCGCATGCTGTCCCTCGGCGAGGCCACGTTCCATCGCGAGATCGGCCTCCTGCAGCGCAAGCCACGCGCCAGCCCGCCCCTCGTCGCGCAGTTTGCGCAGTGCCTGCGGGACGCGACCGAACCTGCGAAGGCTGGGCGAAAGAAAGCCTTGACGACCTCCAAAAAGATATTAAAGTGATATCACTTTCAACAGGAGGCCTTCATGCACGAGCAGACCCCGTCCATCCCTCGCCCGGTCCGCAGGGAGCGGCCGTACCGGTCCGTCAACGGATACGGCATCGTCGCCGTGGCGCTGCTGATCCTTGCGGTCGGCGCCTGGGTTCTCGTGCGGCGGATGATGCCGCTGCCCCTGAGCATCTTGCTGATCGTCGTCGGCGTCACGCTGCTGCCGGGCCTGTACATGCTCAAGCCCAACGAGGGCATCATCCTCACGCTCTTCGGCAAGTACCAGGGCACCGACCGCAGCGAGGGCCTGTGCTGGACCAACCCGTTCCAGTCGGGCCAGAAGATCTCGCTGCGCGCGCGCAACCTCAACACGCCGCCGCTGAAGGTGAACGACAAGCGCGGCAACCCGGTGGAGATCGGCGCGGCCGTGGTCTGGCGCGTGCACGACACGGCGCAGGCCGTGTTCGAGATCGACGACTACAACAAGTTCGTCGCCATCCAGTCCGAAGCCGCCATCCGCCACCTGGCCACGCTCTACGCCTACGACAGCGGCGACGACCTGCAAAGCGACGAGGTCACGCTGCGCGCAGGGCTCGACGTGGTGGCCGACGCCCTCAAGGCCGAGCTGAACCAGCGCTTTGCCAGCGCCGGCGTCGAGGTGCTCGACGCCAAGCTCACGCACCTGGCCTACGCGCCCGAGATCGCCCAGGTGATGCTGCGGCGTCAGCAGGCCGTGGCCATCGTGAGCGCGCGGCACCAGATCGTGGCGGGCGCGGTGGGCATGGTCGAGGCCGCCCTCAAGGGGCTGTCGGAGCGCAACCTCGTCGTGCTCGACGACGAGCGCAAGGCCTCGATGGTGTCGAACCTGTTGGTGGTACTGTGCTCGGACCGCGAAACCCAGCCCGTGGTCAACACGGGCACGCTCTACACCTGATGCATCCACGGCTCCCGTTCACCGCCGCCACGTCGTTGTTCCCTGATGGCCAGTCCCGGTAAGAAGTCCTACCCGCTGCGCATCGATCCGGCCCTGTGGGCCGAGATCGAGCGGCTGGCGGCCCAGGAGCTGCGCAGCGCGAACGCGCAGGTCGAGTTCCTGCTGCGCGAAGGGCTCGCGAAGCGGGGGCGCCTGCCGGCGGCGGTTGCGCCCGCCAAGGACAGCGGCAAGCCGCCCACCCGATAGCCATCGCCAGGCCTTCCCGCAAGCGGGCTCCCGTTCGCGCCTAGCGGAAGGGGCGCATGCTCATGACCAGAACAGGCGGAACGCGGCCATCGACGTCCAGCGGCAAGCGCTCCGTCTTGAGGATGCCTCGCAGCGCCGCGTTGTCCCAGTCACGCACGCCGCTCGATTTCTTGAGCACGGCGCCCTTGATCATGCCGTCGGGGGCCAGTTGCACGTCGAACTCGGCGGCCGGATTGCCCGACAAGGCGGCCTCCCCGTCGGTGGGAAAGACCACGTTCTGCCGGATCGCCTTGGCGATGCGGGCGGCCCAGCTCGTTTCAGTGTCGGGCCGTGCGACCGGGCGTGCCGGCAAACCGAGTCGCAGGCGGGCAATGGCCGCATCGGCGCGCCCGGCCAGCGACAGCAGCGCGGCCTTGCAGGCCGCGCCGGCCTCCTTGTCCCATGCATCGTCGAGCATCTGCGGCGGCGGAACGGCGCTCGGCCCCGGCACCAGGAAGGTCGCATAGGAGGGGCAGGCATCGACGAGCGATGTCGCAGGTGCCGCCGGCTGGCGCATCCCCGATTCGACATCCTGCAGCCAGACGGTCGGCATCGGCGTCTCGAGCGAAACGTAGGCCAGGAACTGGCGGTCCGGTGTCCACGTGGGCAGCACCATGGGCTTGCGCGCGGTCAATGCCACCTGGGGGTCGGCACCGTCGCTGTCCATGACCGACAGCGCATAGCGCTCGTTCTGCATGCCGACCCTGGCCCGGCGTTCGGTGTACGCGCCCTTGCGTCCTGCCAGCTTCTCCTGCGCAAAGTCCGCTAGCGCATGTCCGAGCCGGCGTGCGTCGCGCGGCTCGGCGTCGAATTGGATGCCGCCGATCTCCTTGCGTGCGGGCACGTCCCACAATCGGAAATCGACGCGCAACTTGCCGTTGAGCAGGCGCTGCACACGCCCTCCACCGACCGCTTCGGCACCGCGTGCCTGCCAGGCCTCCCAGTTCGGCATCTGCATGGCCCCCAGCCATGCCCCTTCACCTTCGACGACAGGCACGACGCCGCCCCGGCGCAGGTCCGCCTGAAGCACGCTGGCAATCACCTGCGCGCTGGCATCCTCGCCCTCGAAGACACCCACGGCGAGCTTCTTCGCCTGGACACCAGGCCCTGGCACCGACGGCGCCGTTGCGCACGCCGTGACGGCCATGCCCAGGGCCACCGCAGCCCAGCGCCGCCATGACGCAGCCAGGCTCATCGCGCCTCCCTGGCGTTCTCGAGTTTCCCGCTGGCCTGGAGGTCCGAGGCCACGGTGCCGGCAAAGCTGCTCACGGAGAACGCCGAAATCCTCATCGCGGCGCGTGCGCAGCGGTACGACTTTTCGAATTCGGCAACGGTCACGACGGGCGTGCCGGCCGGCGTGCGGGGCTTCGAAGTCGGCGCCAGCCGCATCAAGGTGATGTCGCAGCGGAAGTACTTTCCCTGCGCGTCTTCATTGATGTCATGGGACACCTGGATGAACCGGTTGCAGCGTGCGCGCGCCGCGGCAGGCATGACCACCTCGCCGATCTGTCCGAGCATGTGATCAGCCTCCCGCCGCGGCGCTCGCCGGGCTCAGCCGGAAATCGATCGGCACCTGGATCGGCGCCATCATGGCGCGCCCGCTGCGTGTTTGCGCGGGACTGAACTTCATTCGGAACACCGACTCGGTCGCGGCCTCGTCGAGCACCGCGTGACCCGAACTCTCGACCACGGTGACGAACGCCGGAACACCTTCGGCGCCGACCATCACGCGCAGCACCACCTTGCCTTCGTAGCCCTCGCGGCGTGCCACGTCGGGGTACACGACCTCGGGCGCTGCCGCGTAGCTCGGCGCCTTGCCCACCGGGTCCTGGCGCTCCTGCTCGATGGCCTCGTTGACCTGCTGCAGGCGGGCTCGTAGCGTGGCAGCCCGCTCCGCACGGCCGCGCCGCTCCTCGATGCCGCTCAACAGCACGAGCGACTCCGCGATGGCGGGATCGGTGCGGTAGTACAGCATCTGCCGCAGTTCGAGCGCCCGGTTCGCGGCGGCCTCTGCGCCGTCGAGGTCGCCCGTCGCATCCAGGATGGTGCCGAGCGTGAACAGCGCACGCGCCAGCTCCGCGTTGTTGGAAGAGGTCGGCGCCTTGAGGATCTGCACCGCCCGCTTCGCGGCCGCCTCGCCCTTGGCGGGCTGCCCGCTCGCCACCTGGGTGGCCGCCAGGTCGTTCAGTGTCAGCGCAAGGGACGCATCGCTGGGCGGGGTCTGCCGCTCCACCATCTCGAGCGCGCGCTCCAGGAACGCGACGGAGCCCGCGTAGTCCTTGGCGGCCCGGCGAGAGATGCCCAGCACCCGCAGCGCATGTGCAACCTCGAGGGAGCCCTGCGGCCCCGCGAGCGCCTCCCGTGTCGCTAGCGATTTCTGCAGCAAGGGCTCGGCGCGTGCCGGCTGGCCCTGCACGGCATACATCACGCCCTGGCCGTACTGCACGTCGGCCAGCAAGGCCCGGTCTTTCTCCGCCGGTGGGGTCAGCAGCACGGTGGCCCGCGCATAGAGCCGCTCGGCCTCGTCGGTGCGCCCGCTCACCGCGCACAACCGGGCCAGCGACGCAAGCAGCGACGCCATCGCCCCGGCGGGCGGCGCAGCCATGTGCTCGGCGATGGCAAGGGCCCGTCGCAGCAACGGTTCCGCCAGCCTTGGCTGCCCCGTGTCCAGGTAGAACGCACCCAGCTTCCAGAGACTCGCGGCCTGCCTCGGATGAAACGGCGGGAGCGTCCGCTTCGACAGATCGACCAGCCGCCGGCCCATGTCGGCCGCCTCGCCGATCTTCCCGGCCGCGTAGTAGCTCTCGAACGCCTGATCGAGCCGATCCCAGTCGACGTTTTGCGCCAGGGTCTGCGCCTGCGCTGTGCTGGCTCCCCACACCCACACGCCGACGGACGCAGAGCGCAGCAGCAGTCCTGCCGCGACGATCCCGCCGCGCGCCAGGCTCTTGATGCCGCAGGCGCGATGCACCGGCGCCGCCGTCACTTCAGCTCCTGGCAACTGCCGGCTTCGCACTTCACGATCAGGGCATAGCCGTCCGCACAGTCCACGCTGTACGTCTCCACGCTGGCGTCCTTGCCGACCAGCGATGCGCGCGGCTCGGTGCTGCAACGCTGCGTTCTTGCCAGCCGCTCCGCGTCGAGGACGTTCTGGCCTGCCGGGCGCGGGACTTGCGCCGGTGCAGATGTCTGCACCGGCATCGGGGCAGCCGACACGACGGGCTGCACCGTTGGATTCGACGGGACCACCACAGCCGCCAGCGTCGGTGTCGACGACGCGGTGGGCTTCTCGGAGCGCCGGTACTCGGCCACGGCCGCGCGAGCACGCACCGGCACCTCGTCGATCCATTGGGCAGGCCGCGCGAAGTTCAGGTTCTGCGCGGTGCCGCCGATGGCAGCGGTGGTGATGCCGATCAGGCGGCCCTGGTCATCGAAGAGCCCACCGCCGCTGGAGCCGGGAGAGATCGGCGCCGTGACCTGGATGAACTCCACCACGCCCGCGGCATTGCGCCGCAGCGCGGAAACCAGGCCGTCGCTCAGCGTCTGCTCCAGGCCGCGCGGCGCGCCGATCGCATACGCCTTCTGCCCGATCTGCAAGGCGGCCGTGGGCGCGATGCTCAGCGTGGCTGGCGGCAGGTTGTCCGCCCTGAGCTGGCAAAGATCGCGCTCCGCGTCCGGGTACTCGAGGCGCGCCGGCCACTCCTCGCGTTCGCGCCGCAGGGTGATCGATGTGGCCTTGCGCAGCACGTGGCAATTCGTGATGAGGCGCCCGGGGCTCACGGCAACGGCACTGCCGCTGCCGAGCGAGCGCCCTTGGTCGTCGCGCGGAATCACGACCCATACGGCCGGCGAGACCTTGCGGAAAAGCTCCTCGGGCGTCAGCGCCGCGGCCAGTCCCGGCAGCAAGGCGCCCAGGGCCGTCACCGCGGCCAGGACTGTTGTTGTCTTTTTCTTCAATGAAAGCTCCGCGAGAAATGAACGCCCTACTTCGGCAACAGGCCGTCGAGATCCTTCAGCTCGACACGCCCCCCGCTGCCGCCCGACCAGGGCAGCGCGGCAGGCTGGACCTGTCCCGTCGGTTCCGGAAAAACCATGGCGCGCCGGGCGATTTCTTCCGTGGTCAACGCGCCGCTGCGCCCCTGACTGGCGATGAAGGGCTTCAGCGCTTCCATCACCGCACTGGCCCGCAGCGAGTACTGCGCGCCGCGCTCCGTCGATGTCTTGAACATCAGGATCGTGGCCTTGCTGTGCCATGTGGTGATGGTTCCTCCACCGCCGGGCACGTAGATGTAGGTGGTCCCGCCACCACCGCCCCCCTTGAGTTCGACCCACTCGGGCGCGTTGGCATCGTTCTGGGCGAAGCGAAAGTCCGCCTCGTCGTCCGAGACCGCGGCCCCCGCCTTCGGCAGCATGGCGAAGTAGGCGTACCCCTTTTGCACCGTCAGGTCGGCACACCGATAGATCCAGTAGTTCCAGACCGCTTCCTTCGACGTGTTCCCGTTGCCGGAGAACTCGACGACGTAGCTGTTGTCGGTGAGGCGGGTGTCGGTGTAGCCACCGGTCGGGCCCTTCGGTTGGTAGACCGTCGTACAGGCGCCCAGAAGACCCGTGACCGCCATGATCGCGACGGCACCAACCGCGCGCAGGGAGATTCGTGTGTGAAGCTTCATCGTCTTTTCATTGAACGGAAATCCAACACGACGATACAAAGTTCGATGTCAAAGGACAACAAATGCTTCCATTTGTTTTATGTCCCCGTGTCAGAAATCTCGGCCCTCGTTGCAAAACTGCACGGAACCTGCAACCCGGCTGGATCGACATGCTTACTTCGGTAGTAACCCCGAAATCCATGAAGGCTGATTGACAGCCCCGCACCCTAGGATGGCTCCGGCAGGCAGCGACCACGCTGCCGCACCTCTTTCCCAGGAGACATCGTGAAGCCCCTTTCCCTTTCCTCCCTCAATCGCCGCGCCGCCCTGGCGCTGGCCGCCTCCTTCGCGCTCGCCGGTTGCGTCAGCACCCCACCTGCCGCGACAGGCGACATCCACGTCATGACCTCCGGCGGCTTCACCGCCGCCTACAACGAGCTGCGCCCCGGCTTCGAGCGCAGCACCGGGCGCAGCGTGAAGACGGCCTACGGCGCGTCGATGGGCAATGCCACCGACTCGATTCCCAGCCGCCTCGGCCGCAACGAACCCGCCGACGTCGTGATCCTGGCGCGCCCCGCGCTCGATGCGCTGGTGGCGCAGGGCCAGGTGGTGGCGGGCAGCCAGGTCGACCTGGTGCGTTCGTCGATCGGCTTCGCGGTGCGCAAGGGCGCGCCCAAGCCGGACATCGGCACGGTCGATGCGCTCAAGCGCACGCTGCTCGCGGCGCCGTCGATCGCCTACTCGGCGAGCGCGAGCGGCACGTACTACGAAACCGAGCTGCTCAAGAAACTGGGCATCGAGGACCAGGTGAAGCCCAAGAGCAAGCGCATCCTCAGCGAGCGCGTGGGCACGGTGGTGGCGCGCGGCGACGCGGCCCTCGGCCTGCAACAGGTGAGCGAGCTGCTGCCCATCGAAGGCATCGACTACATCGGCCCGCTGCCCGCCGAGGTGCAGCGCGTGACGGTGTTCTCGGCCGGCGTGGCCACGGCGTCGAAGCAGCCCGAGGCGGCGCGCCAGTTGATCCGCTACCTCAACGCGCCGGCGGCAGCACCGACCATCGCGAAGACGGGGCTGGAGCCACTGTCCGCGCGCTGAGGCAGCGGCCTCACGGCTCGTAAACTGGCGGCCTTCACCCCCTCCTTCCGCCTTCCCGACGAACGGACGCCATGACCACATCGCCCTCTTCCGCCCTCGTGACCGCCTTCGCGCCCAGCGGCACGCTGCGCGCCTCGATCAACCTCGGCAACCCGATCCTGGCCAACAAGGACGCCACCACGGGCGAGCCGGTCAGCGTGTCGATCGACCTGGCCCGCGAGTTCGCGCGGCGCCTTGGCGTGGGCATCGAACTGGTGGTGTTCGAGAAGGCCGCGGCCTCGGTGGACGCGGTGAAGAACGAGAAGGCCGACATCGGCTTCTTCGCAGTCGATCCGGCGCGCAGCGAAGGGCTGCGCTTCACGGCGCCTTATGTGCTGATCGAGGGCAGCTACCTCGTGCCCGAATCGTCGACGCTGACAGACAACGCGCAGGTCGATGCCCAAGGCCACCGCATCTCGGTAGGCTCTGGGAGCGCCTACGACCTGTTCCTCACGCGCGAGATCAAGGCGGCCGAGATCGTGCGCCTTCAGGGCGCGGGGCCTGCGCTCGCTGCATTGCGTGCGGGCCAGGTCGAGGTGGCGGCGGGCATTCGCCAGCTGCTCGAAGGCGAGGCGGCCCGTGCACCGGGGGTGCGTGTGCTGCCGGGGCGCTTCATGGTGATCCAGCAGGCGATGGGGACGCCGGCCAGTCGCGGGGCCGAAGCGCAGGCGCTGCTCTCTTCCTTTGTCGAAGAGATGAAGGCATCAGGCTTTGTGGCCGATGCGTTGAAACGCCATCGCATCGAAGGCGCGATCGTTGCGCCGTAACTAAGCGCTCTTGTTCAGGGCGCGTCGTGGTGGTGATGGCCGATCAGAGCTTGTGCGCCTCCACCGGCCCCTGCGAATAGAACAAGAAGTAGCCCGTCTGGGTCTTGAAGCCGTTCTTCTGCCAACCGGGCGGCACCTTGAAGATGCCGAGCTGGTCGCTCGAGATGCCGACGAAGGACGTGTTCTCCGTGTCGGTGGTGATGCGGCTCCAGCGCTCGCGCGTCACCGGCTGCAACTGCATCTTGGGTTCGCTCCATTCGGGCGTGCGCACCTTGTCGCGCAGGACGTAGCGGTCGCCGTCGCGCTCGATCTTGACGACCTCCTTGAGCACGCCGTTGCGTTCGACGGCGTAGACGCCGACCAGTTCAGTCTCGGGCCCGCCGCGTGCGCCGCAGGCCGAGAGCAGTGACACGCAGGCCACTGCCAAAAAGAAATTCAGAAGAGTTTTCATGAGGTTCGAATGAAGTGGTGACGCATGCGCCGCCGGGCGGCGCATGCGAGGTTCACGAAAGAAGGCTCGGCGCCCTCCGACTCAACGCTTCTGGTTCTCGCGCAGCGTCAGGTTGCCCTGGAAGCGCAGCGCGTGCGGGTACTCTTCCTTGCCGCCCGCTTCCACCGCCGCCATCTTCTGCTGGCTCAGCTGCGTCTTGGCGAGCAGCGGCGCCGGCAGGTTGAGCACGCCCTTGATCTGGTCGTACTGCGCCTGCGTGATGCGCCCCACGCCCAGCAGGCGGAAGGCATCGCGCTCGATGTTCAGCAGCAGCGGCTTGTTGCCCGCGAAGTTCTGCACCTTGGCCAGCAGGTTGCTCCAGGACTGCGCGCTGTAGTTGCTCACGTAGTAGTCCTGCCCCGTCGGCCCGGCCAGCACCGCGGTGCAGCCCGGCAGCTCGACCTGCGTGGCGTTGTTCGACATCACGAAGGTCTCGCGCCTTTCCATCGCGTCGCCGTACGCCAGCGTGACGGGGATGGTCCACGTCGAGGCCGGGAACTGGTTCTGGTTGGGGAACGACTCCTGCGTGATGTTCACGTAGGTGCGGTTGCCGGCGCACTGCGCATCCACGGTGAGCAGCGGCACGCCCGTCTGGCGGATGAGGCTGTCGCCGATGTCGCTGACCTTCTTGTTGGTGGCTTTTTCGAGCGAGGTCCACAGGCGCGTGGGCGTGACGTTGCCGAAGGCGTAGTCCTTCAGGTAGATCTGCAGGCCCTTCTGCATCGCCTCTTCGCCGATGTAGTTCTGGATCGTCTCCAGCACGTGGCTGCCCTTGTTGTAGACGAAGATCGACGGGCTGATGAAGCCGAACGAACCCGCGTCGTTCAGGTTACGCTGCACCGGCACGGCCGAAGGCTTCAGGTCGGCCACGATCACGTTGTGCTTGTCCAGCACGTAGTCGGAGAAGCTGTAGTACTCGGGGTGGAACTTGATCGTGGTGCGCCGTTCGAACCAGCGCGCGAACGATTCGTTGAGCCACACGTTGTCCCACCAGTCGAGCGTGACGAGGTCGCCGAACCACTGGTGCGCCACCTCGTGCGTGACCACGGTCACCGAGTACAGCGTGGGCTTGTCGCCGGGCTTGGTGAGCACCGCGTCGGCAAACTCGAAGATGGAGCCCCAGTTCTCCATGCCGCCGAAGCCGGTGTTGGGCTTGTTGTCGTAGCTGTCGTTGGCGGCCACGGTGTCGAACTTCTTGAAGGGCAGCGGGATGCCGGTGTACTTGTAGTAGTAGTCCATCGACACCTTGGTCCACTCCATCGCGAACTTGGCCCAGTCGGAGCGGCCCGGCGGCGTGAACCAGCGCAGCGCCATGTCGCTGCCGTCGAGCGGGTTCTTGAAGGTGTCGGCCAGGATGTCGAACTTGCCGCCGCCGAAGAAGGCCAGGTACATCGGCATCGAGGGCGTCTTCTCGAAGGCCACGCGCTGGTAGCCGTCGGGCAGTTTCACGGCCTCGGTCTGCGCGCCGTTGGACACGGTCTTCCAGTCGCCCGGCACCTCGGCCGAGATCTCGAAGGTGTGGCGGAAGGCCGGCTCGTCCCAGCCCGGGAACCACTGGCGTGCGAAGTTGGTTTCGCCCTGCGTCACGATGGCATCGCTGCTCACGCCCTCGGGCGTGGACAGGCCCACCTTGAAGATGCCCGACGCGGCCGAGCACAGCGGGTTCTTCGCCATCACCTCCGGCGTGCAGTACTCGGCGTCGGAGAACTGGATCTTGCCGTCCCACTCCATGTGCAGCAGGTACTTGCCCTTGGCGATCTGGCCGTCGTTCAGGCGCAGCTGCACGAAGTCGCCGCGCGTCTGCGGCGTGGGAATCAGCGGGATCGCCTCGCCCGGCTTGGACACCTTGCGCAGCGTGGTGCGCCCGCGCGCAAAGTTGAGGTCGTGTGCGGCGACGACGATGGCATCGACCGGCTGCAGCACGTCGATCTCCACGTCGGCGCGGCCCACGAAGGTCTTGAGCGCCGCATCGGGGCGGAACCACAGCTTGTAGTTCACGGGCCAGACCGTGTCGGGCAGCTCCATCGGCCGGGCCGAACGATCGACCGCGGCCGCCGCCGAATCGCGTGCGGTGGGCACGCCGTCGTCGGGGGTCTTCTTGGTGGTGTCGCCGCCGTCGGCCGCGGGCGCGTTGGCCAGCGACGGCGCATTCAGGCCGGAGCCGCCGAACGATGCGCCACCGCCGCTGTCTCCGCCGCCGCCACAGGCCGTCAGCGCGGCAAGGGTCACGGCCGTGAGGGCCAGGCAATGAACGACAGGTGTATTCAGTGATTTCATGATCGCCTCTGGGTACTCTTGGTAAGGAACATGCGCCGCACCGCAGGCACCGGCGGATAGCCGGCGATGCGCGTGACGCGCGCGGGATGAGTGGAACGACAGATCAACAGGAGATGCGGGCAGCACAGCGCCCTCCCGGCGAACAAGCAGTTCGTCAGGAACGCAGGCTCAGGCCGGACCGCACCGCGTGTGCTGCGGTGGTCCCAGAATGCGCGGGGCGAGCGGCGCCATTCCCGTCAAGATGCGGGGTGTGGGGGGGAGCGTGTGAACGCGGTGGGGTGTCGCGGGCCGGGCTCAGTGCCCGTGCATCGACGCGATGCGTTCACCCGTCAGGTGAACGGCCGGGGCCATGGCGAAAGCGATGGCGACGGCAAGACTGGCTGCGGCTCTTGTGGTTGATTTCACGCGCATTCCCTCGTCCGTTGAAGTGCACGCAGTTGTAGCTGATCGATGCAATGAGCTCAACGATCCGCGGAACTTTTCTCTCTCCAATTGTTCGCGCGCGATAGGCCGAATGGCGTCATGGCACGCGACGCATGCCATGCACTACGAAGATGGTTCTGCGGCCGAAACACCTGCTCACGCAGATGACAAAAACACGGGCCCTTCACTGTGACGAAGCGGCCACAGTACGAAGGTTCAAGCCACGGCGAAGGCTACGAAAGCTGTGAACCAGAGACTGCAGCAGTGCGTTGCGCGCGCTCGCGCCACCACAGCAGAAAGCCACACGCGAACACGACGACCTGCGTGCCGATGAGCAGCGCAAAGCCCGCGAAGAAACCCGCCGCCGACGAGGCCGCGGTGACCGCTGTGTGCGCTGCGCCACCACCGTGCGACACCGCGGTGATCACGCCGCCCATCAGCGCCGGCATGAAGCCCGCCACGAGGCTGCCCACGCCGTTGGTCACGCCGAAGGCACTGGCCGTGTGCTCGGGCCGCGAGCAGTGCTGCACGGTGCTTGGAATGGCCGGGCTTTGCAGGCCCCAGAAGAAGTTCGCCGCCACGAGGCAGGTCGCGGCCATGTACGGGTCGCGCGCATTGATGGCCAGCAGCACCGACAGTGCCACGCCTGCGCTCGCGCCCATGAAGATGAAGGGCACGCGGTCGCGTCCCAGCTTGTCGATGAGCACGCCGCCCGTGAACACCGCGAGCACCGTGGCGTACTGCGGCAGCGAAGCGATCCAGCCCATCTCGCGCAGCGAGAAGCCGCGCGCCTCGCGCAGGTAGGTCGGCAGCCAGTTGCTGCTGCCCCAGAGGTAGGCCAGCGCCGCCGAGGTCAGCAGCGTGATGAGGAACAGGTGCCGTGTGTGCAACGCGCCCTTCACGATGCCCGCCACGCGCGACATCGCATCGCCCAGCGACGAAGGCTTGATGCCGTCGCCGTGTCCCGCGGGCATGCGCACGAAGGCCAGCACCAGCGGAATGCCCAGCACGATGTTGAGCACGCCCAGCACGTGGAACGAGCTGTCCCATTCGAATTGCGTGAGCAGGTAGCCCACCAGCGGATAGCCCACCGCCAGGCCCAGGCCCGTGCCCATGTTCACCAGCGCGTTCGGCTTGCCGTTCTCGTGGCTCTGGAAGTGCGCCTTGATGTACGACGAAGCCAGCGAGAACAGCGGCCCTTCCGACACGCCCAGCAGCACGCGCGACGCCAGCAGCATGCCGTAGCTGTGGAACATCGGCGAGGCCCAGGTCACCACGCCCCACAGCACGAGACCGTAGATCAGGCTGCGCCGCACGCCGAACAGCGCCGAGCAGAACGGCGTGAGCAAGAAGGCCGAGATGCCGTAGCCCAGCATGAAGGCCGTGGCCAGCAGGCCCTGGCTCACGCGGTCGGAGGCGTCGATGCCCACGTGCTTCAGAAACGCCGCATCGGTGATCAGCACCGCGATGTTGATGCGGTCGACGTAGGAGATCGCGACGATCACGAACAGGGTGACGACCCCGTACCAGCGCATGGCCTTGGACGACATGGGATTCTTCTCAGGTGGGTTGCACGGGGGCCGGCGCGGCGTCAGGGGCAGTCGCTCGCCGGCCTGCCTGCGTCGAGGACCGTTCGGGCGAATCCGAACGTGTCGGATTGCGAGGCGCCGATGACCGACCGATGGGTCTGTCCGGCGTACTGCTTCAGTTGCACGGTCGCGCCGCGCGCACACAGGCTGCGCACCATCGCCGCCGTGGTGTCGGGCGTGACCGTCGTCTCGTCCTTCTCGCCCTGGATGACCGACACAGGCACCCGCATCGTGAGCGACGACGCATCCTGCGCGGCCAGCAGCCGGGCCATCGCGTCGTACGCCGCGCCGGGCTTCAGGTACGGCCCCGGCGGCAGCGGCGGCATCGCGAACAGCCCCGAGAGGCAGGCCGAGCTCATCGCGTCGAGGTGCGGGCGCAGCGCGGGCGAAGTCATGGCCTGCACGTCGATGGCCGGGTTCATCGCCTTGGCGCTCATCACGGTCAGCGACACGAAGGGCAGCGCCGGGACGGCCACCGCTTCGCCGCGCATCACGCTGTCCATGAACCGCAGCACGCCGGGCCCCGTGGGCGCGATGGCGATGGCCGCCCGCAGCGGGTAGCGGCCGGCGCTGCGGTCCGGCAGGCCGGCGGCCCACAGCACGGCGCCGCCGCCCTTGCTGTGGCCCACGGCGATCCAGTCGGGGCGCAGCTTCACGCCGTCGAGCGCATGCGCAGCCGCCACGGCGTCGGCCAGGTTCTCGGCATTGCTGCGGCTGTGCAGGTCGGGCACGGGCCCGAAGGCGCCCCACCCCGCGTAGTCGGTGCGCACCACGGCATAGCCCTGCTGCACCCAGGCGTTGAGGTAGGCATCGCGCTCGCGGTTCACGACCAGCGAAGGCGCGCACTGGGGCGCGAGCCCGGTCGAGCCGTTGGCCCAGGCGATCACCGGATAACCGCCGGCGGGCGCGGGCGTGCGCGGCAGCGCCACCTGGCCGACGACCACCGCGTTGGCGCCGTCGAAGGCGGTGGACGCGTACGACATGACCCAGTTGCGCCCTGCGTCGGGCAGGCCGTGCAGCTTGTCGGGGCTGGCCAGCAGCAGCTGGCCGGGCGCGGGCGGCGCGGTCGGCGACATGCCGGCGCAGCCGGCCACGAGCAGCGATCCGACGGCCAGCGCCGCGAGGCGCCGCACCTGCGGCCAGACGGGGGTTGCGCGCATGCCGGCCCCTTCGCGTCAGAACATGTGCCGCATGCCGAACTCGACGCCGCTGGAGGCGCGGTTGGGCATGGTGATGGCGCCGGCCAGGGCCTGCGTCGCACCGTTCTTGTTGCTGATGCGCGCGATGGTGCCGTACACCGCCGTGCGCTTGGACAGGTTGTGCACGTAGCCGATGGCCAGCTTCGACGACGTGGGCTCGCGCACCGCGTTGAGGGGCTCCAGCTTGTAGCGTGCGTACGAGGCCTTGATCTCGCCCGGCCCGATGGGCAGCTGGAAGCCGACCAGCACGCCCTTGGCGTCGGTGCTGCCCTTCGATTCCTTGTACAGCTCGCTCGTGAGCTTGAGGTTCATGAGCGCGGCGTCGAAGGTGTAGGACGCGCCGAGGTTGGTCACGCGCAGGTCGCCGGCGGCGTAGCGCGTGCGGCCGGTGGCAATGGCCACATTGAGGCCGCCGCTCTGGTAGCCGAAGCGCGCGCCGGTGTGCTGGCCGTCGCGCTTGTTCGACACCTGGCTGCCGGGCAGCACCGAGGTCGAATCGTTCTCGCCCATCGCGTACATCACCTGGCCGTAGAAGCCGCCCAGGCTGGCCGGCAGGAAGTAGCCGATGCTGTTCGAGGCGCGCGTGCCGGTGGGCGCCACCAGGCCGCCCAGGCCCGAGAAGTAGATCTGGTTGGCGCCGATGCCGCCGCCCGTGCCGAAGGGGTCGAAGATCGCGGTGTTCCAGAAGGCGGGCACGTAGTCGCGGCCCAGGCGCACTTCGCCGAAGGGCCCGGCCAGGCTCACGGTCGAGCGGCGGTTGAAGCTCAGCACGCCGGGCGTACCGTTGCCGCTGGCCTGGTTGTTCGAATTCGACGGAAAGCCCGTGCCGCTGTCGTTCTGCAGGCCCATCTCGAGCCAGAAGTTGGCCGAGTAGCCGCCGCCGAGGTCTTCGGTGCCGCGAAAACCGAGGCGGCTGAACATGTTGCCGCTGTTGCCCAGCTGCGTCTTGTGGGCCGATCCGTTGCCGCTGCCGCGCGTGTAGACCACGGAGGCATCGACGACGCCGAACAGCGTCACGGAAGATTGGGCCAGCGCTCCGCCAGCCGCGGTGGCCGCAGCCATCGCGATCCAGTACTTTTTCATTGAATGTCTCGGTTGGTTTTCTTCTCTCGGCCGTCTTTTGGGGTTGTGGCCTTCTCGTTCAGATGTCCAGCACCAAGCGCTCGCCCTTGCAGCGAGAGACGCAGATCATCATGGTCTTGTTGGACGCACGTTCGATCTTGGTGAGGATGCCGTCGTGGTGATCGACTTCGCCCTCGAGCACCGCCGTTTCGCAGGCGCCGCAGACGCCTTCCTTGCAGCTGTGGTCGGGGTTGAGGCCAGCGTCGATCAGGCTGTCGAGAATCGACTTGCCCGGGGGCACCTCGACGCTCTTGCCGCTCTTTGCGCACTGCACCACGCAGGTCTGCGTGGCGCTGGGCGCCTCCACATGCACGGCGGCGAAGCGTTCGATGTGGGCGTTGGCATAACCCAGTTGCTCGCAGCTCTTTTCGAAGGCGTCGAGCATCGGCGTGGGGCCGCAGCAGTAGTAGTGGCTGGTGGCGCCCTTGCCGGCCAGCATCGATGCGAGGTCGGGCGGCGCGCCCTTCTCGTCGTCGAAGTGCCAGGTGAGCTGCACCGATTTCTCGGTGGCCAGCGCCTCGATGGCGTCGCAGAAGGCGGCTTCCTTGCGGGTGCGCGCGCAGTACACGATTTCGACCGGTTGGCCGATGGCGATGAGCCGCTGCAGCATGCACCAGATGGGCGTCACGCCGATGCCGCCGGCCACGAGCACCGAGCGCTCGGCGCCCTCTTCCAGCTTGAAGTTGTTGCGCGGCGCCGAGATGGGCAGCGTCATGCCCACGCGCAGCTGCTGGTGCACGTAGCGCGAGCCGCCGCGGCTCTTGCGGTCGTTGAGCACGCCCACCACGTAGCGCTGGCGGTCGCTGGCCGGGTTGCACAGCGAGTAGCTGCGCACCAGCCCGTTGGGCAGGTGCAGGTCGATGTGGGAGCCGGCCTCGAAGGCGGGAAAGTCCACCGCCGGCGTGGCCGGCCGGAACTCGACGCTGACGATGCCGTCGGCCTCGTAGCGCATGGTGTGCACGAGGGCGTTCAGCGTGGGAGAAGACATGGCGATGCTCGCTTGCTTACTTGCTTGCAGTTCAGGCCGTGGTGGCCTCGGCTTGCGCCAGCTGCGCTTGCGCGAGGTTGCGCATGTGGCGACGCAGGCGGACGATGCCCAGGTCGTGCTGGTACAGGTTCTCGTGCTGGTTGGCGTCGGCTTCCATCTCTTCGAGCATCACGCGGTCTTGTTCCAGCACGTGCCAGTGGCGCGCCTCGAGGCGGTTCTTGTAGAGGAAGCGCCAGGTGTCGCGCTCCCAGCCCGGCGCCAGCTTGCGTGCGCGCCAGAAGAAGGTGGCGGTCATGCCGTTGGCCATCGGCGAGAAGGCGCCGATGATGATGAAGTTGCCGCCAGGGCCGCCGGTCTTCGGGTACGGAATTTCCAGGCGCATCCAGTGGATGCCGGTGTCGGCCCACTCGGTCCAGTCGAAGTTGACGTTGCGCTGGCCTTCCTTCTCGAACACGAAGCCGATGTCGGTCGGGCGCACACCGAACTTGGCGCTCGAGTCGCCCTCGGCCATCGAGTGCGACTGCTTGTGCAGGTACGTGCCGTGCATCGGGTCCATCACGTTGTCCAGCACGTAGCGGTAGTCGCCCTTCCACTCCGTGTAGCACAGGAAGTTGGAGTACTCGGCCTCGTCGGTCAGCTGCTCGGGCAGCACCAGCGGCGGCGGCACGTCGACCGGTTCCTTCGAGTTGTAGAGGAACACGGCGCCCGCGCGCTCCTGCACATGGAAGTGGCGCGTGGCGCGTGAGCCTTCGAGCTTGCAGCCCGGGCTGCCGGGCACGCGCGTGACCACGCCGTCGTGGCGCACTTCGACGCCGTGGTACGGGCACGAGAGCCGGTCGCCCAGGATCACGCCCTGCGACAACGGCGCGCCGCGGTGCGGGCAGCGGTCTTCGAGTGCGTGCAGCACGCCTTCGCCGTCACGCCACAGCGCGATCTTGCGGCCGAGGCGGCGCAGGGAGATGGGGTTCTCCTTGATGAAATGCGACGGGCAGATCGGGTACCAGAGGTCTTTCAGGCCGATCTCGAGCAGGTGGTCGACCGGATCGGCGGGAACGGGATGGATGGCGATGGTCATGGTGGTTCTCCTCAGGCGGCCAGCGTGGCCATTTCCTTGCGGTACAGCGCCTCGGTCCATGCGAGGCCGCCCGGCGTGGCCAGGCCGCTGTCGTTCAGGCGTTGCACCAGGCCCGGCAGGTCGTGGATGCCGTCGGCGTAGGCGCGTTCGATCACGTCGCCCAGCAGGTCTTCGTAGGTGGTCGCGGGGCGCTGGCGCGCCTGGTGCGGTTGGAGAAAGCGGTCTTGTTGCATCGTGAGCCTCCGTAAGCGAGGGGAAAAATTTCAGGCAGCGGCAGCGACGGCGCCCTGTGCCGGCACGCCCAGCGGCACGGCCCAGGCGTCGTAGGCGTACACCCAGTCGGCGTTGCCGCCTTCGCGCAGCCAGTTGTTGCCGCGCGAGCCGAGCTGCACCTGGCTGGCGCGCTCGATACGCGCGGTCTGGTAGGCCTGCAATGCGGCGGGAATGCCGGCCATGGCCACGCCGTCGAGGTGGCGCGACAGCACCACGGCGTCTTCGATGGCCATGCCGGCGCCCTGCGCCATGAAGGGCAGCATCGGGTGCGCGGCATCGCCCAGCAGCGCCATGCGGCCCTGCGCCCAAGCGGGCATAGGGTCGCGCTCGTACAGCGCGGTCTTCAGCACCGTGTCGCAGGCGTCGAGCAGCGCGCGCGCCTCGGGGTGGTAGGCCACGTACTGCTCGCGCAGCTCGTCGACGCTGCCCGGCGCGGTCCACGATTCGAGGTGCCAGGTGTCCTGCGGCGTGGTGGCGAAGATGAAGATGTCCTTGCCGCGGTTCAGCGGGAAGGTGACGATCTGGCTCTGCGGGTTCGGGCCCCACCACTTGGTGAAGGCGCCCAGGTTGGGCACGCCGGCCACGCGCTCGGCGGGCACCACGGCGCGGTAGGCGACGATGCCCGTGAAGCGCGGGCTCTCGGCGCCGAACATCGCGGTGCGCACGCCCGAATGGATGCCGTCGGCACCAATGAGTGCCCCCACGCGGGCGCTGGTGCCGTCGCTGAACGACAGGGTCACGCCGTTGTTGTCAGCCGCAATGGTCTCGGCGCGCTTGCCCAGCGCCACGCGCTCGGCCGGGAACATGTCGGCCAGCGCAGCCAGCAGGTCGGCGCGATGGATGGTGAGCTGCGGCGCGCCGTAGCGCTGCTCGGCCGAGTCGGCCATTTCGAGGCGCGAGGTTTCTTCGCCGCTGTCGTAGGTGCGGCTGATGCGGTGCGACGGGCGGGCCGCCGTCACACGGGCGGCGTCGCCCACGCCCAGGCCGTCGAGTGCGCGCACGGCGTTCGGCGTGAGGTTGATGTCGGCGCCGACGCGGGCGAACTGCTTGGCCTGCTCTAACACGACCACGTCGTGCCCCGCGCGGCGCAGTGCGATGGCGGCGACCAGGCCGCCGATGCCGGCACCGACGATGCCGATGGTGGATTCACTTGTCTGCATGGTCTGTGTCTCTCTTTGTTCTTGGGGGTGGCTCACTCGGCCACGATGTTGCGAGCCTTGATGATCCGGGCCCAGACGGCCGTCTCATCGCGAATGTGGGCAGCGAACTCGGCGGGCTTCATGGCCGCGTCGGTCATGCCCTGCGCCTTCAGGCGTTCGCGCACGTCGGGCTGGGCCAGCATCTCGGCCGCATCCTTGGCGAGCTGCTCGACCACGGCGGGCGGCGTGCCCTTGGGGGCCAAGAGGCCGTACCACGAGGTCACGGCCACGCCCTGGATGCCCTGCTCCGCCAGCGTGGGGATGTCGGGCGCGGCGGCGCTGCGCTTGGCCTCGGTCACGCCCAGCGCGATGAGCTTGCCGTTCTTGATGAAGGGCATGGTCGCGGGCAGGTTGCTGAACATCAGCGGCACCGAGCCGCCGAGCACGTCGTTGAGCGCGGGCGCCGTGCCCTTGTAGGGCACGTGCAGCAGGTCGATGCCGGCCTGCTGCTTGAACAGCTCGCCCGCCAGGTGCAGGCCGCTGCCCACACCGGGCGAGGCGTACGACAGCGTGTTGGGCTTGGCCTTGGCCATCGCCACCAGTTCCTTCGCGCTCTTGATGCCCGAGGCCGGCGACGCCACCAGCACGTTGGGCGCCTTGGCGAGCATGGTGACGGGCACGAAGTCCTTCTCGATGTTGAACGGGAAGTTCGGCATCAGCGTCGGGTTGATCGTGAGGTTGCCGGCCGGCACCACGAGCAGCGTGTGGCCGTCGCCCTTGGCGCGCTTGACCTTGTCGATGCCGATGTTGCCGGCCGCGCCCACCATGTTCTCGACCACGGCCGCCTGGCCGTAGCGCTTGGCCAGGCCGTCGGACAGGATGCGCGCCAGCGTGTCGACCGGGCCGCCGGGCGGGAACGGCGAGACGATGGTGAAGCGGTCGCTCGACAGCTGCTTGTGCGCGTCGCTCTGGGCGTGCGCGGGCAAGGCGATGGCCAACGCCGCGGCGGCCAGCAGGGAGAAAGAAAAACGTCGTTGCATGAGGGTCACCGGATTCATTTCTTCTCGGTCAGGAAAGCACCTTTCGGGCCTTCGGCGTTCTTCTGGCGGCGGGTGTGGCCATCGAGGCCGCCATCGACCGCCCATTCGGCGAACACGGTCGGGCCGGGTTCGAACTCGCGCGGCTGCCAGTCGGCGGTGAGCTGGTCTTCGTCGGCGTAGTACTCGATGAGGCCGCCGGCCGGGTTCTTGAAGTACCAGAAGTACGCCGACGACACCGGGTGGCGGCCCGGGCCCAGCTGGGTGTCCCAGCCGCAGCGCGAGAAATGCAGGCCGCCGCCGAACACCTCGTGGATGTCGCGCACGGTGAAGGCCACGTGGTTGAGCCCGCGCTTGCCCGACGGAATCTGCAGCAGGAACAGGTCGTGGTGGCCGCCCTCGGGTGCGCAGCGCATGAAGGCGCCGCGGTTCGGATAGCCGTCGGACGACACGAAGCCGAAGCGCTGCGCGTAGAACGCGCTCGTGCCCTTCACGTCGCTCACGAAGAACACGACGTGGCCGACTTCGATCGGCGTGGCGCGTTCGTAGATCGGTGCGGGCTGGTTCACGCGCGGCTTGGCGTTCCAGGTGTTCATGGCGCCGCAATCGACCTCGACCGCGCGCTTGCGGCTGACCTGCAGGCGCACGGCCAGGCCGTTGGGGTCGGTGCAGCCGATGCGGCGCGCGCCGTCGACCGTGGTGTCGGTGAAGTGCGGGTCTTGCGCGATGGCGGCGGCGTAGCGGTCCAGGTCGGCGTCGCTTTCCACGCCCCACACCACTTCGCGCAGCGTCGGGCCCTCTTCCATCGCGGGCGGCAGGCCGGGCTTGTCCCACGCCGCAACGACCACCTTGCAGCCGTTGAGGCACTCGAAGACGAGTTCGTCGGCGGCTTCGGACACGAGTGAAAGGCCCCAGTCCTGGAAGAACTGGCGGCAGGCGGGCAGGTCGTCCGCGCCGTAGGTGATCTGGTCGATGCCAAGTACGCTCATCGTGTGCTCCTGTTCAGTTCGCCCACGGGAGCGGTTGTTCGTTGGTGCCCCAGTACATGCTCTTCTGTTCCATGTACTGGAAGATGCCTTCGCGGCCCTTCTCGCGGCCCAGGCCGCTGTCGCGCCAGCCGCCGAACGGCGTCGAGACCGAGAACTGCTTGTAGGTGTTGACCCAGACCGTACCGGCCTGCACCGCGCGGCCCAGCTTCCAGGCGCGCTTGAAGTCGCGGCTCCACACGCCCGCGGCCAGCGCGTAGACGCTGTCGTTGGCCTGTGCGATCAGTTCTTCCTCGTTGTCGAAGGGCATCGCGACCAGCACCGGGCCGAAGATTTCTTCCTGGCTGATGCGGGCGTTGTTGGTCAGGCCTTCGAGGATCGTCGGCTGGTAGAAGTAGCCCTTGTCGTAGTCGGCGCCGTGCGGACGCACGCCGCCCGTGCGGATACGCCCGCCCTCGGACACGCCCAGGTCCACGTAGCGCTCGATGCCCTCGCGATGCTTGGCCGTGATGAGCGGCCCCATCTGCGTGCGCTCCGACGCCGGGTCGCCCACGCGCAGCGCATTGGCGCCTTCGGCCAGCCGCGTGAGGAACTCGTCGTAGATGCTGCGGGCCACGAACAGGCGCGAGCCCGCGATGCACGACTCGCCCGACGAACTGAAGATGCCGTACAGCACGCCGTTCACCGCATGGTCGAGGTCGGCGTCGTCGAGCACCATGGTGGGCGACTTGCCGCCGAGCTCGAGCGACACCGGCATCATCTTGTCGGCCGCGATGTGGGCGATGTGCTTGCCGGTGGTGGTGCCACCGGTGAACGACACGCGCTTGACCAGCGGGTGCTTGGTGATCGCGTCGCCGATCACCGAGCCCTTGCCCGGCAGCACGCTCACGATGCCCTTGGGCACGCCGGCCTGCTCGCAGATGCGCGCCAGCTCCAGCGCCATGAGCGGCGTGACTTCGGCGGGCTTCACGACCACCGCGTTGCCGGCCGCCAGCGCGGGCGCCAGCTTTTGGGCTTCGCTGGCGATGGGCGAGTTCCACGGCGTGATGGCCGCGACCACGCCCATGGGCTCGTGCACGCTCATCGTGACGAAGGCGCCGCGCGAGGGGGTGATGGTTTCTTCGAGCGTCTCGAGCGCGGCGGCGAAGAACTGGAAGGTGCCCGCGGCGCTGGCCACGAGGTTGCGGGTTTCGCTGATCGGCTTGCCGTTGTCCAGGCGCTGCTTCTGCGCCAGAGACTCGCCCTCTTGGCGGATCAGCTGGGCCACGCGGTGCAGCACGGCGGCGCGCTCGTGCGGCAGGCGCTGGGCCCAGCCGCTGGTGCGAAAGGCGTGGTCGGCGCGCGTGATGGCTTCTTCGACGTCGGCCAGGCTCGCGGCCTTCAGGCGCGCGATGGGCTCGCCGGTGGCCGGGTACAGGCTTTCGTAGACGTCGCCGCCGCCCAGGCGCCATTCGCCGGCGATGCAGATCGGAAGGAGTTCGGTGGAGATCATGGGGTGGCTCAGATGGCAAGGGCCGCGACGCGGTTGCGCAGCGCGCGCACGGCGCTGTACACGGTCAGGGCCGAGGTCTTGGGGTTGGCCGCGAGCGGCTTGTTGCGCATGGTCAGCGCGAAGCTGCCGAAGGCGCCTTCGGCTTCGACGGTGTGCACGTTCTCGGTGGTGGCCGGGTCGGCAATGAGGCGCACCAGCGTCTGGTCCAGGCCCAGGCCCGCGAGCGAGACGGTGGCCGCCACGTTGGCGTTCTTCGGGTAGAGCAAGGCGGCTTCGCGCGCGCTGCCTTCGAAGATCACGGTTTCGTGCGCCAGCGTGTCCAGGTTGCGGCCCTGCTCGGCCGGCGTGCCCTTCCAGGCCTGCGGCGGCTTGCGGCCCGTGTAGCGCACGCTGTCCAGGCCGCCGATGCGGGCCGCGGCGAGCGCGTCGATGCCGCCGATGGCGCCGGGAATCAGTTGCACCTGCGTGCGGCCGGCGACGGCGGCGGCTTCGAGCTTCTCGGCGAAGCCCGTGGCCGACAGCGCGCCCACCGAGGCCACCACGCAGGGCGTGCCGCGTGCCAGCGCGGGCAGCACGTGTTCCTCGATGGCTGCGTGGCCGGCGGTCTCGACCACGAGGTCGATGCCGTCGGCGGGCACGGCGCTGCCCACCTGCGCGCCAGGGGCGGCCTTCTGCGCGGCGGCAACGCCTTCGGCCGGCACGACGATGGCCACCACCTTCAGGGCGGGATCGCCGCGCAGCAGTTCGAGCACCGAGGTGCCGATGGCTCCGCAGCCGACAAGGGCGATGCGCGTGATGGCAGTGGTCATGCGTGGGGCTCCGCGTTCGCTCACTTGGCCGCGCCGAGCGCGGGAATCTGCGTGACCGTGTTGGTCGGCGGGCCCGCGAAGCTGGTCTTGAAACCGCCGATCGACAGCATGTCGATCTCCAGCAGGAACGGGCCGTTGGCGGCCAGCGCCTGGTCCAGTTGCGCCGGCAGGTCGGCCAGGTCTTTCACGCGGGCGTGCGACAGCGCGATCGACTTGCACAGCAGGTCGTAGTCGGGCGTGTGCAGCTCGGCGTAGCACTGGCGGCCGCCGTACTGTGCGTCCTGGATGTTCTTGATCACGCCGTAGCTCTTGTCGTTCATGAGCACGATGACCATGGGCGCCTTCTCCTGCACCATGCAGGCCAGCTCGCCCAGGTTCAGGATGAAGCCGCCGTCGCCGGCCAGGCAGAAGGTCTTGCGGCCCGAGCCCGTCACCGCCGCGCCGATGGCCGCGCCGATGGCCATGGGCATGCCCTGGCCGATGCCGCCGCCCGTGGCGTGCACGCCGGCGCTGGGCTCGAACACGCGCAGCTCGCGGTTGCCCCAGGTGCTGTTGGACACCGTGACGTCGCGCACCCAGTTGAACTTGCGGCCGGCCACCGACTGCAGCTGGCGCACGAGTTCGGCGTACGGGCCGAGGCCGTCGCGCAGCGTGGCCACGGCCTGGTCGTGCGCGGCGCGCAGGTCGACCAGCAGCTGCGGGTCGGCCTGGTACTTCGCGGCTTCGAGGCGGTCGGCCAGGCCGTCGAGGGCCAGCGCGGAATCGCCGCAGACAAAGGCCTCGGATGCGTAGCAGCGGCCTTCGGCGGCGGCATCGGCATCAATGCGGTACAGCGGGCGCGGCAGCTTCAGTTCGTACTTGAGCGTCTCGTTGCCGCGCAGGCGCGAACCGACCACGAGCATCGCATCGCAGGTCTGGTAGAAGGCCTCGACGGGTTTCTGGATGTTGTAGGCGCCGAGCGAGCCGGCGTCGTCCTCGGGCACCGTGCCGCGGCCCTGCGTGGTCGTGACCACGCCGAAGCCCAGCTTCTGCAGGCGCTGGATCGCGCTGCGCGCATGGCGGGCACCGCCGCCGACCCACAGCAGCGGACGCTTGGCCGTGGCCAGGCGCGCGGCCAGTGCATCGAGCCCGGCGGCCGAAGGCACGGGACGCTCGATGGGCAGCGGCGACAGGTCGGCCGGCATGGTCGTGAGCGCCGACTGGATGTCGATCGGGATCTCCACGCTCACCGGGCCGGTCGGCGCCGTCATGGCGAGCTGCACCGCGCGCTTGAGCGTGCCCAGCACCGTCTCGACGCTGCGCACGCGCAGCGCGGCCTTCGACACGGCCTTGAGCATGGTGAGCTGGTCGGGCGCTTCGTGGATGTACGACATGCCCTTGTCCAGGTACGGCGTCTCGATCTGGCCCGTGATGTGCAACAGCGGCGCACCGGCCGTCAGTGCCTCGACCATGCTGCCCGCGATGTTGCCCGCGGCCGGGCCGGTGCTGGTGATGCACACGCCCAGGCTGGCGGTGGAGCGCGCATAGGCGTCCGCCATGTTGCCCGCGCCGGCTTCGCCGCGTGCCGAGATGAAGCGCACCGTGCCGCGCTGCGCGAAGGCATCGAGGATCGGCATGTTGTGGATCGAGATCACGCCGAAGGCTGCCTTGACGCCGCACTGCTCGAGGAACGCGGCGACGACGGCGCCGACCGTGACGGTGTTGTTGGGGTTATGCATGGCGGGAATGGCCTCCGGAAATGTCGATGTGGCTGCCCGTCGTATAGGAAGCGAGCGGTGAAGCAAGGAAAAGGATCGCGCGCGCGGCTTCGGTCGGAAGCCCCAGGCGACCCAGCGGGATGTGTTTGGTGGTGGCGAGCTGGCGGCTCCAGGCGGCCCAGTCCTGCGACTTGTCTTCGCGCGCCTCGAAGCGGCGGCGCCACTGGCCCGACTCGACCAGGCCGATCAGGATGCCGTTGACGCGCACGCCCTGCGGCGCGAACTCGGTGGCCATGGAGCGCACGAGGTTCAACAGGCCCGCACGCGCGGCCGAGGTGGCGACCATGTGCGGCTCGGGCTGGCGTGCCAGCAGCGAGTTGGCGCAGACGATGGCGGCATCGCCCAGCACGGCGCGCTGCGCCGTGAGCTGCGGCAGGAAGGCGCGCGTCGGGTGGATGACCGAGAAGAACTTCAGGTGAAGCTCTTGCATCCAGGCCGCGTCGTCGGTGTCGGCGAAGGTGGAGACACGCCCCTGCCCTGCGTTGTTGACCAGCATCGACGCCGGGCCGAGCGCGGCCTCGCTGGCGGCGGCGAAGGCGCGCACCGAGGCGGCGTCGAGCACGTCGCAGGTCTGCGCGAACAGCTTGGCGTCGGGGTACTGCGCGCGCAGGCCGGCCACGGCGGTATCGAGCCGTTCGGCGTTGCGTCCGCACAGCGCCACGGCGGCGCCGCAGCCCAGCAGCAGCTCGACGGTGGCCAGGCCGATGCCCGACGACCCGCCCGTGACCACGGCCACGCGGCCGGCCAGTGCGTCGGCGGCGAAGAAGAAGGAGGAGGAAGGGGCGGAGGTCGTCATGGTCAAACGGAAATCAGTCGTCAGGCGCTGCGCAGCGGCACCACCTTGCTGGTGCGCGCGGGCGAGTAATTGAGCAGGCCCGAGATCTCGTCGGCGGTGCCGCGCACGCGCTGCACCATCTCGTCCATGCGGTTCTCGTCGATGTGGCCCGAGGTGATGGTGGCGCCCAGCGCCGCCACGATGTGGCCGCTGTGGTCGCGCACCGGCGCGGCGATGGTCGAGATGTTCGATTCGAAGAAGCCCTCGCCCAGCACATAGCCGCGCTGACGGTCGGCCTGCACCATGTCGAACAGTTCGTTCACGGTCTTGGGCGTGCTCGGCGAGAAGGTCTCGAGCTTGTCTTCGGGGTACAGCGCGCGCAGCTGCGGCAGCGTGAGGTCTTCGAGCAGGATGCGGCCCAGCACCGTGGCATGGGCCGGCAGGCGCGTGCCCACCGTGACCGAGCTGGCGAAGGGCGTGGCCGGCGCCACCTTGGCGACGTAGACGATCGAGCGGCCGTCGCGCACCACCAGGTTGCAGGGCGTGCGCAGCTCGTCGCACAGGCGGTTGAGCAGCGGCGTGCCCAGCTGCGTGAGCTCCAGCGAGGCCAGGTATTCGAAGCCCAGGCGCAGCACGGCCAGGCCCAGGCGGTAGTCGCGCCCGCCCTCGGCGCGCTCGAGGAAGCCCATGTTCTCCAGCGTGGTCAGCAGGCGGAAGACGGTCGAGCGCGGCAGGTCGAAGCGGCGCGCCAGCTCGGGCGCGGAGAGCGTGCGGCTCTCGCGGCTGAACTCGCACAGCACGCGCAGGCCGCGCTCCAGCGCGGGCACGTTGTAGCGGTCTGCGCCCTCTTCCATCACTTCGTTGTCGGTGGCCATCTTGGAATTCCTCTCGGTTGTCTTGTTCGTGTCGGGTCAGCCGGCGAGCGATTCGCGCAGCAAGGCGGCGACGGCCTGCGGTTGTTCCACATAGCCGGCGTGACCCGCATCGTCCACCAATTCGAGGGGCACGCCGCAGCGGCGCGCGACTTCTTCGCAGGCGACGGGCGGCGTGACGACGTCGAGCGCACCGCAGGCCACGCGCACGGGCATCGGCGGCGGCAGGTCGGCCAGCAGATCGGCGTTGCACAGCAGCTCGACGGCCTGGCGGTAGCCGTGGTCGTTCAGCCGCGCCATGTTCCAGCGCACCCACTGGCGGGCGTGCTCGGAGGCACCGTCGGACACGAGCCGGCCCGCGCGCTTGGCGGCCATGCCGGCGATGCCGAGGTCATCGAGCGTGGCCAGGCGTTCGGCGCGCACCTTGGCGCGGGCGTCGATGCGCGCGGCAGCGCCGTAGCCGATGGCAGGGCTCACGAGCACGAGGCGGCGGATGCGGGCACTGGCGCTCGCATCGCTGCGCGCGGCCGACGCGGCCACGATGGCGCCCAGCGAATGGCCGACGAGCACGCAGGAACGGATCGACAGCGCATCGAGCATTTCTTCAAGGCGTGCGGCGTAGTCGGCGGCGGTCGGCGCGGCCGAGGCCAGCGGCGTCGAGCGGCCATAGCCCGGTGCGTCCCACGCGATGAGGCAGGCCTGCGGCGCCAGCAGCGCCGCGGTGTCGAGCCACGAGGCCGCGCCCGAACCGATGCCGTGCAGGCACACGATCACGGGGCCCTGCCCGCATTCGCGCACCGACACCATCGCGCCGCCACCCACCGCGACGTCGCGGGCCGGAAAGCGCGCGTCGAGCCGCGCCAGCTCGGAAGCCGGCAGGGTCTGCGCGGAGATGTCGACGGTGCTCATGGCCTGTTCGCTCGCTTGCTTGCTCGCTCGCTCGCTCAGCGCTTGATCTTGGCCAGCGGGTGGTCGGCGGGGTACGTCGGCGTGACCGGCTTCTTGGCGCCGAGCATCACGCACATCAGCGCGTCCTCGTCGCCGATGTTGATCTCTTCGCGGTACACGCCGGGCGGCACCGAGATCAGGTCGCGGTCGGTCATGATGGTTTCGAAGCGCTCGCCGTCCTTCTCGATCACGACCTTGAGCTTGCCGCGGATCAGGAAGAACACCTCTTCCACGTCGGTGTGGATGTGCGGCGGGCCTTCGTGGCCGGCCGGGATCACCATGGTCGAGAAGGTGAAGTGCTCCGAGGGCACGGTGTTGGTGTCGGCCGCGACACCGGTGCCGCCGGTGCCCACGTAGCGCATCTGCGCGCGGCGGAACTTGGGGTCGAAGTCGGCCTGGAACTTCAGCGCGTCCCAGTCGTACTTGCGGGTTTCGTAGCGGGCGATGCGGGTGTTCATCCACTCGGCCAGGCTGCTGCCCTCGGGCTGCGCCAGGGTGTTCGTGGCGGCGGTGTTGATCTTCTGCTGTTCGGACAAATCGCTCATGGGTGTACTCCTTGGTCGGGAAATTCGGTCGGTGGTGACGGGTTCAGTGCATCGCGAAGCCGCCGTTGACGGCGAGCAGCTGGCCGGTGACGAAGCGCGCCAGGCCGGACAGCAGGAACACGGTCGCGCCGCAGACGTCGGCCGCCTGCTGCTCGCGCGGGATGGCGCGGCCTTCGAGGTACTTCTGGTGGCGCGCCATCGGCACGTACTCGGTGGCCTCGACCAGCGTGAGGCCGGGCGCCACGGCATTCACCGTGATGTTGTCGCCGCCCCATTCGCGCGCCAGCGAGCGCGTCATGGAAATGACGGCGCCCTTGCTCGAGGCATAGGCCAGCAGGTTGGGCGCGCCCCACAGCGCCGTGTCCGACGCGAGGTTGACGATGGCGCCACGGCCGCTGGCCGCCAGCGCGGGGCGGCAAGCGCGGCCCATGAGCCAGCTGCCGCGCACGTTGACGTTCATCACGCGGTCCCACATGTCGATCTCGAGCTGGTGCGCATCGCGCCCGCCCGAGTTGGTGATGGCGGCGTTGTTGACGAGGCCGTCCAGGCCGCCCAGCAGGCGCACCGCCTCGGCCGCGCCCGCCTCGATGGAGGCCGGGTCCGACAGGTCGATGGCCAGCGCGTGCGCCGTGCGGCCGGCCTCGCGCAGCGCCTGGGCTTCCGTCTCGGCCAGCTCGCCGAGGATGTCGGCCAGCACCACGCTCGCACCCGCCGCGGCCACGCACTGCGCGAACGCCAGGCCCAGGCCGCGCGCACCGCCGGTCACGAGCACGCGGCGGCCGGCCAGCAGGTTGGCGGGCATCTCGGCCAGCAGGGCCTGCAGGCTGGAGGGATCGGCGATGGCTTTGAGGTCGGTCATGGCGGGCGTCACGTCGGGTGGGGTGAGGTTCAGTCGGCCTGGATGCCGAGTTCCTTGATGACCTTGCCGAAGCGCGCGAAGTCGGCGGCGTTGGTCTTGGCCAGCACGTCGGCGTCGCCGCCCACGGGCGTGGTGCCCAGCACGGCCATGCGCGCGACGATGTCAGGCATCTTCAGGATCTCGTTGAAGTGGCCGTTGAGCGTCTTCACGATCTCGGGCGGCAGGTTGCGCGGGCCCCACAGGCCGTTCCAGGCGGTGAGCTCAACGTCCTTGTAGCCCAGCTCGGCGAAGGTCGGCACCTTGGGCGCGAGCGGCGAGCGCTCGCGCGAGGCCACGGCCAGCGGGACCATCTTGCCGTTGGGCATGTACGGCGCCACCGGGCCCAGCGTGATGAAGGTCACCGGCACGTGGCCACCGAGCACGTCGTTGACGGCGGGCGCCACGCCCTTGTACGGCACGTGCGCCAGGCTGGTGCCCGAGGCGCGGGCGAACATCTCGCCCAGGATGTGCATCGGCGAGCCGCTGCCCGGGCTGGCGTAGCTCAGCGACTTGCCGCCCTTGGCCGCGGCCACCGCGTCCTTCAGGCCGGTGTAGCCCTTGGCGCCGCTGGCCACGAGGAACAGCGGCAGGTTGCCGGTCTGCACGATCGGCGTGAAGCCGTTGAGCACGTCGTAGCCCGAGGTGCTGCCGGTCTTGAGCACCAGCTGCGCGATCGAGAAGGTGCTGGGCGCAAGCAGCAGCGTGTAGCCGTCGGGCGCGGCCTTGGACACGAAAGCGCTGCCGATGATGCCGCTGGCGCCGGGCCGGTTATCGACCACCACGGGCTGGCCGACGCGGGCCGAGAGCTTCTCGGCGTACAGGCGCGCCAGGGCGTCGGTGTCGCCACCCGCCGGATAGGCAACGACCAGCGTGATCGGCTTGCTGGGGTAGGTGTCTGCCCAGGCGAGTCCGGAAGCGCAAGCGGCGGCCAGGGAGACGGCAGCGGCGATGGCGAGGCGGCGAGTGTGTGTCATCGGGGGTCCGTGGAATCGGTGGTTTGTTTCACTAAAGAAACAACGATTTATTAATGGAACACCGCGAGAATACCGACGAAGACAACTTCATGACTAGGTAAAAACCCTAGTTGAGGTGACGCCAGGGTGCGCGCCCCACGAAAAAGGGCGGCCGTTTCGGGCCGCCCTTCGAGGGGGAAAGCGGGGTTGGGCTACCCGCCGTAGCGCGCGACGGTCAGGCCTTCCATGTCGATCTCGGGCGCCCTGCCCGCGACCAGGTCGGCCATCACGCGGCCGGTGCCGGCCGCCATGGTCCAGCCGAGCGTGCCGTGGCCGGTGCTCAGCAGCAGGTTGGGCACGCGGGTGGCGCCGATCACCGGCGTGCCGTCGGGCGTCATGGGGCGCAGGCCGGTCCAGAAGGAGGCGTCGCGCACCGGGCCGCCGCGCGGGAACAGGTCGGTCACGACGTGCTCGAGCGTGTCGCGCCGCCGCGCATCGAGCGCCAGGTCGAAGCCCGAGAGCTGCGCCGTGCCGCCCACGCGGATGCGATCGCCCAGGCGCGTGACGGCGACCTTGAAGGTCTCGTCCATCACGGTGGATTCGGGTGCACCGCTCGCGTCGGTGATGGGCACCGTGATCGAGAAGCCCTTGACCGGGTACACCGGCAGGTCGATGCCCAAGGGCCGCACCAGCGCGGGCGAGTAGCTGCCGAGCGCGACCACGTAGCGGTCGGCGGTGAACACACCCTGGTCGGTGCGCACGCCGGTCACGCCCTTCCCCACTTCGTGTTCGAGGGCCTGGATGTTCACGCCGAAGCGGAATTGCACGCCCTCGGCCTCAGCGAGCTTGGCCAGCGCCTGCGTGAACTTGAAGCAGTCGCCGGTCTCGTCGCCCGGCAGGCGCAGGCCGCCGACGAACTTGTCCTTCACGGCGCCGAGCGCGGGCTCATGCAACACGCAGCCGTCGCGGTCGAGCACCTGGTAGGGCACGCCCGATACCTTCAGCACCTCGACGTCCTTGGCGGTGCCGTCGAGCTGTGCCTGCGTGCGAAAGAGCTGCAGCGTGCCCTGCATGCGCTCGTCGTAGCGGATGCCGGTGTCGGCGCGCAGCGCCTTCAGGCAGTCGCGGCTGTATTCGGCCAGCCGCACCATGCGGCCCTTGTTGAGTTCGTAGCGCGCCTGCGTGCAGTTGCGCAGCATCGACAAGCCCCACCGCCACATCGCCGGGTCGAGCATCGGCTTGATGACCAGCGGGCTGTGCTGCATGAGCATCCACTTGATCGCCTTCACCGGCACGCCGGGCCCGGCCCAGGGCGCCGAGTAGCCGGGCGAGACCTCGCCCGCATTGCCGAAGCTGGTTTCGAGCGCGGGCGCCGGCTGGCGCTCCAGCACCGTCACTGCGTGCCCGGCGCGCGCCAGGTAGTACGCCACCGAGGTGCCGATGACACCGCTGCCGAGAATCAGGACCTGCATGACAACCCCTCCCTCTTGAAAGCCGCCATGGGCCGAGGGTACAGGCTTGGCGACCTGCTGCGCGCGACATCTCGCTGGTCTTGCGCAAGGAAGCGCAGCACCCAGGCCTCGTCGACGGCCCGGTAGCTTCGGCGGATGCGCCCGTCAGAGGGCGTTCAACACGGCCTGCATCGAGGTCAGGCGCGCTTCGTTCTCGTGGGCGTGCGGCCAGCCGGGATGGTGCACACGGGCGCGCTCGTTCAGCGTCAGTTGGCATGCGATGGCGGCCAGTGCCTCGTCGCGCATCGCTGGATCGACCTCGCCCGTGATCTTGAGCTGCCCGAAGGCCGTCGCGACGCGCGCGCGGCATTCGGACTGCAGGAAGGTCTCGTGCATGTCTTCCTCGGCCAGCCATGTCTCGCGCACGTCGGCATCGGCCCGGTGCATGGATTCCGGCACGCCGAAGTCCCAGTCGGCGAGCATCGCCTTGAGGAAGCCCGCGACCTTGCCGTTCTTGCCGCCGTCGCGGTACCAGTCTTCGAGCGACGAGAGCGTGTCGTTGCCGTCATCGCTGCCGAAGGGGCTGAAGTCGTCGGCCTGGTCGTAGTAGAAATCGTCCGCGGCAAGCGTCACGAAGCGCGGGTGACTGGTCTCGCGGGCGAGGCCCTCTTCGGGGTCGTCGAAATGGTGGGGCATCGGATGGCTCCGGCAGAGTGAATGTGCGGATGAACGGGCTCTAGAGACCCAGCGAGTCCTGCAGTTCGCGCGCCGTCCAGCGCTTCGGCTGTTGCGGCCAGGCCTCGAGCAGCGCGACCATGCGCGCGTTGCGCGGCGCGCTCAGGCCGTGCTCCTGCGCGAGCCGCACCACCTCGCCGCTCAGTGCGTCGATCTCGGTGCGGCGGCCCAATGCGAGGTCGTCGGCCATGCTGGAGCGCGCCTTGGCGTCGATGCGCAGCATGCGCGCCGCGACGATGCGAAACAGCCAGTCGGGCAAGCGCAGCAGGCCCGGCAAGCGCCGCGCCGGCACGGCCGCCACCTGCGCGGGCACGATGCCGCCGGTGCGCAGCACGCCCAGCGTTTCATCGATGAGCGCCGCGAAGCAGCGACGGTAGCCGCGCTGCATGAGCTCGTCGCGCAGCGGCAGGCCCGACAGCGCGTTGACCGGGTTGTTGAGGTTGAGCAGCAGCTTGCCCCACTGCACCGGCAGCAGGTCGGCATGCAGGTCGAGCGGCACGCCGGCGCGCTCGAACACGGGCAGCCAGTCGCGCAGCGCAGGGTCGTCTTCCGCGGCCAGACGGCCGGGGGTGCCGCGATGGAAGGCGCCGTCGTCGATCTCCGCCACGTTGTACGGCACCATGCCGGCGCGGATATTGAGCGAGGGGCCGGCCTGCCCCGCGGCGGCGCAGTTCGAGATGCCGTTCTGCAGCGAAACCACCGTGGTGCCGGCCGGCAACGCAAAGGCCAGTTCGCGCGCCGCCTCGGCCGTGGCGCCGCTCTTCACGCACAGCAGCACCAGCGCGGGCCGCGCACCCACCGGCACCTGCTCGCACAGGCGCAGCGTGGGCGCCGCCAGCTTGTGCCGGGCGCCGTCGAGGTCGGTGAGCGTGAGGCCGTGGCGCGCGAGCTTGTCGAGCACGCGCGGGCGGCCGACGAAGGTGACGGGCACGCCCGCCGCCGCCAGGCTGCCGCCGATGAAGCAACCGATGGTGCCCGCCCCCATCACGAGCACTTCACCGGGGATCGCGTCGGACATGAAGTGCTGTGTGGGTAGTGAGCGGAAAGGACCTCAGGTCCGTTGGGCGACCCAGGCCTGCACCGATTGCAGCGCGGCCGGCAGGCCCGCGGCATCGGTGCCGCCGGCCATGGCCATGTCGGGCTTGCCGCCGCCCTTGCCACCGACCTGCTGGGCCACGAAGTTGACCAGCTCGCCGGCCTTGACCTTGGCGATGCTGTCGGCCGTGACGCCGGCGGCGATCTGCACCTTGTCGCCATCGACGGCGGCCAGCACGATGGCGGCGGTCTTCAGCTTGTCCTTGAGCTTGTCCATGGTGTCGCGCAGCGTCTTGGCGTCGGCGCCGTCGAGCTTGGCCGCGAGCACCTTGATGCCGTTGACGTCCACCGCCTGCGCGATGAGCTCGTCGCCCTTGGACGACGCGAGCTTGCCCTTGAGCGCGCCCACTTCGCGTTCGAGCGTCTTGACCTGCTCGAGCACCTGCGAGAGGCGGCCCTGCAGCTCGGCGGCCGGCGACTTGAGCGTGGCGGCCACGCTGTGCACGGTCGATTCGAGGTCCTGCAGGTACGACAGCGCGTTGGCGCCCGTGACGGCTTCGATGCGGCGCACGCCGGCGGCCACGCCGCCTTCGCTGACGATCTTGAACAGGCCGATGTCACCCGTGCGGCCCACGTGGGTGCCGCCGCACAGTTCGCGGCTGGTGCCGATGTCGAGCACGCGCACGGTCTCGCCGTACTTCTCGCCGAACAGCATCATGGCGCCGGTCTTCTGGGCCGATTCGAGGTCCATCACGCGCGCCTGCGTGGGCGCGTTGTCCAGGATCTCGGCGTTGACGCGCTTTTCGATCTCGAGGATCTGCTCGCGCGTGACGGGGGCGTTGTGCGCGAAGTCGAAGCGGGTCTTGTCGGCGTCGACCAGCGAACCCTTCTGCTGCACGTGGTCGCCCAGCACTTCGCGCAGGGCCTTGTGCATCAGGTGGGTGACCGAGTGGTTGCGCATGGTGGCGGCGCGGCGCGCGGTGTCGACCGCGGCCTTGACCGCGTCGCCGACCTTCAGCGTGCCTTGCGTTTGCGTGCCGTGGTGGCCGAACACGTCGGCCTTGATCTTCTGCGTGTCGTCGACGCCGAACTGCACGCCTTCGGCCACGAGCACGCCCTGGTCGCCGACCTGGCCGCCGCTCTCCGAATAGAACGGCGTGGTGTCGAGCACCACGATGCCGCTCTGGCCTTCCTTCAGCGCGTCGACGGCCACGCCGTCGAGGTACAGCGCGACGACCTTGGCGTTTTCTTCCAGGTGGTCGTAGCCGGTGAAGGTGTTGCCCGCGCCGGCGTACTCGACGTTGCGGTCCATCTTGAACTTGCCGGCGGCACGGCCTGCGGCCTTCTGCTTTTCCATGGCGGCGTGGAAGCCGGCTTCGTCGACGCTCAGACCGCGCTCGCGGCACACATCGGCCGACAGGTCGAGCGGGAAGCCGTAGGTGTCGTGCAGCTTGAAGGCGACGTCGCCCGGCAGCACCTTGGCGTCGCCGGCCAGCGCCGCGTCGAGGATTTCCATGCCGTTGGCCAGCGTCTCGAAGAAGCGTTCTTCTTCGGCCTTCAGCGTGTCGATGATGCGTTTCTCGTCGGCCACCAGCTTGGGGTAGGCGTCGCCCATGAGCTTCACGAGGTCGGGCACCAGCTTGTGGAAGAAGGGCTTCTTCTGGCCCAGCTTGTAGCCGTGGCGGATGGCGCGGCGCACGATGCGCCGCTGCACGTAGCCGCGGCCTTCGTTCGACGGAATGACGCCGTCGGCCACCAGGAAGGAGGTGGCGCGGATGTGGTCGGCGATCACGCGCAGCGAGTTGTTCGACAGGTCTTGCGTGCCGGTCTCGCGGCCGGCGGCCTTGATGAGCGCGTCGAAGATGTCGATTTCGTAGTTGCTGTGCACGTGCTGCAGGATCGCCGCCAGGCGCTCCAGGCCCATGCCGGTGTCGACGCAGGGTGCGGGCAGTTTCTTGACCGAGCCGTCGGGCTGCATGTCGAACTGCATGAACACGTTGTTCCAGATCTCGATGTAGCGGTCGCCGTCTTCATCGGGCGAGCCGGGCGGGCCGCCGGGGATCTCGGGGCCGTGGTCGTAGAAGATTTCGGAGCACGGGCCGCACGGGCCCGTGTCGGCCATCATCCAGAAGTTGTCGGACATGTAGCGGCCGCCCTTGTTGTCGCCGATGCGCACGACGCGCTCGGGCGGCAGGCCGATTTCCTTGGTCCAGATGTCGTAGGCCTCGTCGTCCTCGATGTAGACGGTGGCCCAGAGTTTTTCGGCCGGCAGCTTGTAGACCTGGGTCAGCAGCTCGAAGGCCCACTTCAGCGAGTCGCGCTTGAAGTAGTCGCCGAAGCTCCAGTTGCCCAGCATCTCGAAGAAGGTGTGGTGGCGCGCGGTGTAGCCCACGTTCTCGAGGTCGTTGTGCTTGCCGCCGGCACGCAGGCAGGCCTGCACCGAGGCGGCGCGCACGTAGGGGCGCTTGTCTTCGCCCAGGAACACGTCCTTGAACTGGACCATGCCCGAGTTCGTGAACATGAGCGTCGGGTCGTTGCCCGGCACCAGCGAGCTCGAAGGCACCACCGTGTGGCCCTTGGAGGCGAAGAAATCGAGAAAGGTCTTGCGGATGTCCGCGACCGTGAATGTGGGCTGGCTCATCTTTGGATTTCGTCTGCGGTCGGGGGCGGCCTGGCGATGGCGACCCTGCGTCGAAACCACTGCGTTGAACCGGCCTAACTGCTTGATTTGCTTGAACAATCGATTATAGGTTTGCGCATGGTGCCCGGGCCCGCCGCGGGCCATGCGCACGCGCGATCCGCAAGCCGGGGCTAATATGGACGGCTGAAGCGGTGCGCGCCCTCCCCGGCTGCAGCCTGTTTCTTCCCTGTTTTCATCGGCAACATGAATCAAGGAGCACGCATGGCGGGTCAGGCGTCGGAACACTGGAAGATCGAAGACCTCGATTTCTCCCGCATCGCACGCGAGCAGGTGCGCTCGGACGAAAACCTCTTCTACCTGGTGGCGTCGGCCTCCTTCATCGAGAGCGGCTCCGACCTGTACACGCAGAACCTGGTCGATTTCTTCCGCGGCGACGACGAGGTCACCGAGTGGCTGTCGAACCACTGGGAGCAGGAAGAGCTGCAGCACGGCCAGGCCCTGCGCGCCTACGTGGAACACGTCTGGCCCGAATTTCCCTGGGAAAGCGCCTACCGCGGCTTCCTCGACGAGTACGCCACCTACTGCAAGGTCGAGCTGCTGGCCCCGACCCGCGCCCTGGAGATGACCGCCCGCTGCGTGGTCGAGACCGGCACCGCCACCTACTACCGCGCCATGGCCCGCAGCACCACCGAGCCGGTGCTGCGCGACCTGGCCACGCGCATCGCGACCGACGAGGTCAACCACTACAAGCACTTCTACCGGTTCTTCCGCCGCTACCGCGCGCAGGAGCGGCTGAACCGCTTCCGCGTGATGGGCACCATCGGCCGGCGCACGCTGGAGCTGAAAAGCGAGGACGCCGACTGCGCCGTCCGCCACGTGTTGAAGGCCCGCGCCCCGCACCGCGCCGGCGACGCGGCCTATGTGCAGCAGCTCAGCGCGCGCATGAACAGCACGATCCGCAACAACCTGAGCCCCGGCGCCACGCTCAAGATGCTGATGCGCCCGCTGGAACTGCCGGCGCGGGTGCAGACAGTGATCCAGTACCCGATCCGGCAGTTCATGGAGCACGTCTTCCTGCGCTGACGGGCCCAAAGCACCCCAAAACGGGCAAAAAAAACCCAGCACGATGCTGGGCTGAATCTCTGGATTGCTGTCACGCACAGAGAACCCGCACTTGAAGCGAGTCCACAAAATTTAGGGCCCGGGCCGCCCCCGGCTTGTCGGACAACACCGACAGTTCTGCACGATCGTTCGGACCGAGGGTATCCCCGGAAGCTCGAAAAAGTGCCAAATTCTTCACACTTTTTAACTTGTCCTACGGTTACGACATTTTTCCGCTGACAGGCCGCAGGCCCTTCGTCACCGAGGATGAGCTTGCTGTCACGCAACAGGGCCGCAGAAGAAGAGCTCTCTGTTTGCCTTAGAGCGCGCCCCTTCGGGGGCCCCTCGAAATACCCGCCCCGGCGGGTATTTTTTTGTCCGCCGCGCCCCCTCCAGCGGCCCTACCACATCGAAATGACGCGTTTTCCCAATCCGATGGGGACAACGTTGTGGAAAACCGTGTGTGCAGCGCGCGAAACCGTTGCCTGGCGGGGCCTGCAACGCAGTGCCTGCGAAACAGGCAGCGGGCGGAAAAATTCGGAAAAATATTTTTCCGGGCTGTTTCCCACCGCCCCAAGCCGCCCGCCTGCCGCCCGCCGCCGCGAACCGCGCTGAAAGAATTCATCAGACTCCTCCCTCGAAGCCGCCACTAGCATCGAAAGACCCGGGCGGCCAGCCTGCGCCGCGCCGGGGGAAAAGGGAGCAAAACATCGTGAAGTGGATCGTGGCTGGCTTTGTGGCACTGGTGTTCGCCGTGCTGTCGTTCAACGCATTCATTGCCAACGACCTGAGCCGCCAGTCCAGCGGCAACCGGCTCATTGCCATGCTGACCGACCTGTACAGCGGGCTGCTGGGCAGCATCGGCGCCGTTCCGACCGGCATCCTGTTCGCGGTGTGCGCCGTGGGCACCGTCGTCCTGGCGGCCCGGGACGGCAAGAAGGCGTCCTGAGCCATGCCGCTCACCACGCGCGTGGCCTTGCTCGACGAACAGGGCGTGACCGGCGGGCAGCTGCTGCACAACCTGCCCCTCCTGGGCTACGACACCTTCCAGTTCTCAAGCCTGGCCGAGTTCTTTGCGTCGCTGGACAGCGGCCGACAGGTCGATCTGCTGCTCGTGGTGGTCGACAACGAACTGGCCTCCCGCAGCCTCTTTGCCGCCTGCCGGGCGCTGAACATCCCGACGCTGCTCATCGTGCGCGACAAGCGGTGGGAACAGCTCATGCCCTGGCGCGACGCGCCGGGCTGGGACGACTTCATCGAGCTGCACGGCGGCGGCATCGACGACGCCATGAACGAGCTGGCCTGGCGCATGCGCACCCTGCTGCTGCGCGCCCGGCATGCCGCACAGAGCGCCAGCCTCGGCCCGCCGACCTGGGGGCCCTACCGCTTTCTCGACATGGCCCACACCGTGCTGCTGCACGACCGGCGCATCCGCCTGCAGCCGCGCCAGTACGCCTTCGCCGTCACCCTGTTCCGCAATGCCGGGCAGGTGATCACGCGCGACTGGCTGTGGCAATCGATCTGGGACAAGACCACGCCCTATGAAGGCACGCGCGTGCTCGACGTGTGCGCGGCCAACATCCGCAAGCGCCTGGACCTGTGCGCCGAGAACGGGTACGAGCTGCGCGCGGTCTACAAGCAGGGCTACCGGCTGGTGCCGGTGTGGCCCGTGTCCAAACCCGTCAAGGAGAGGGAGTTCACGCGACGAGGCCGGCCACGCCATGCCGCCCTTGCCGTGAATTTCTGACAGGCCCGGCCCTGCATCGGGCCGGGCCCCGGGCGCCCGTCAGGCGTCCGCCCCCACGCGAATCAGCCGCGCCGGCTTCAGCCGGCCGTCCAGCGACCCCAGCCAGACGCCCAGATCCTCGTTCGACACGGGCGTCAGCAGCAGCTCGAAAGAACGCTGCGCGCGCACCGCGACGGGCACCGACTCCACGCTCTCCAGCTCCGAGCGGTGCGTGAGGTACAGCAGCGGCAGCATCCAGTCGGCCGCCTGGTGCATGGCGGGCACGCGCGCCACCGTCTTCTGCGCATCGGCATGCAGCCCCACGATCACCCCGTCGAAACGCTGGCCCACCTCCAGCGCCTGGATCAGGTCGCCGATGCGCACGAACGGGATGAAGTCGGCCCCCAATGCGGTCAACGAGTTGCCGGTGCAGGCGCGCTGCAGGGCGTCGGAATCGACCAGCGCGATCCGGTACCCCGAAGGAGCGGGCGCGTTCATCGTCACTGCTCCCCTGCGATGTCGAGCTCGACCCGTCGGTTGGGCTGCAGGCATTGCAGCAGCGCCGGCGTGCGTTGGGTGCCTTCGCAATCCGACACCACCGGCTGGCGCTTGCCCATGCCCGCGGTGCGGATCAGCTTGCGGTCCAGGCCCTGCTGCACCAGCAGATCGCGCACGGTGTTGGCGCGCTCCAGCGACAGCGCCTCGTTGTAGGCGTCGCCGCCCAGCCGGTCGGTGTGGCCCGTCACCACGATGTAGTGCAGCGACCGGAAGTTGTTGCGCAGCTCGATGGCCAGGTGCTCCAGCCGCGCGCGCCCTGCGGGCTGCAGGTCGGTGAGCGAGGCGCCGTCGAAGCGGAACAGCCCGTCGGCGCTGAGCGTGACCTTCTGCGGCGGTGCCAGCTTCGTGCTGGCCGGGATCGGCGTGGCCAGCGGCGGTTGCGCGAGCAAGGCGCAGTCGGGGTTCTTCCACCAGCCGCCGGTCATCAGCTCGCTGCCGTTGAAACGGACCATGTACTGGCAGGTGGTGTAGTCGCTGCCCTTGCCTGTGTAGAAGTGAAAGATGTAGTTCCACTCGCGCACGCCCCACAGGCCTTCGCTGAAGTGCGGCCAGCCCAGCAGCTCGCGCAGCTGGTCCTTGCCCATACCCGGGCGCACGCGCTGGAACTTGTCGACGCCGGGGAAGGCGCCCTGCTTCCACTTGGCGCTGCCCAGGTCGGGAAACTCCTCGGGCTTGGGCGGCGCCGGCTTCTCGGCCGCGGCGCGCGCCTGCGCGTCCTTGTCGATGGCGGCGCCGGGCGAGGCGCAGCCTTGAAGGGCCGCAAGCACCGCCGCCAGGGCGACGGCGGACAGGGTTCGATTCATCTGCTTCATTCTTTTTCTCTCCCGCTTCAATTGAAGACCCACTCGGCGCCGACCGTGGCCGCCGCCCCGGCGCGGCTCATGCCCACGCCGCCGGTCATGCTCCAGCCGTTGTTCTCGGCCGTGCGACGGAAGCTGATGCCCACCGCGCTCTCGCCCTTGAAGGTGCCGTAACCCACACGCATCACCGTCTTGCCCGGCACCGAGGTGCCCGGCATCTGCACGGCCATGGCGGCGGCCACGCCGGCATACGCGTTCTTCGCCACGTTGCGGATCTCGCCGCCCAGCGCGTTGGCACGCGCATCGGTGTAGGCCATGTTGGCCGCGCCGGCCTGGTTGAGCTGCTGCACGTTGACCGCGTCGGTCGGTGCCACGCCCGGTGCCACGTTCTGCACCGTCACCGGGCCGGTGGAGGCGCCGTTGCCCATGGTCACGCTGTTGTAGTTGACGCTGCCGTCCACGTTCGTGTCGTAGCGCACGGCGCTTTGCTGCACGGCCTGCAGCTGGCGCACGTTCACCGCGTCGGTGGCCTGCGTGCCGCCGGCCACGTTGGTGATCTGGCGTTCGTTGCCGGCCGAACCGACCGACACCGCGCCCTGCGCCGACTGCACCACGGTGTTCGAGAACATCTCGCGCTGGCCGTTCATGCCCGCGCGGTTGGCCACCGAGCCGTCACCCAGCGCCACGCTGTTGGCCGAGCTGGCCGTGCTGTTGGCACCCAGCGCGATGCTGCCGGCCGCCTTGGCCTGCGCGCCGTTGCCGGTGGCAATGGCGTTGTTGCCCAGCGCCACCGCGTTCGGCCCGATGGCCACGCTCTCGGCGCCGGCGGCGTTCGAGTCGGCCGCCTTCGAGTTGGCGTGGAAGTACTTGATGCCGCCGCCACCGGTGGTCATGTTGTTGATCGCCTGGTTCGTCGCGTACAGCTGGCTGCCGTTCACCGCATCGGTGCTGGTGGCGCTGATCTCGCCGGCCGCGACGTTGGTGATCTGGCGCTCCGCGTCCTTCGAGCCGACGCTCACCACGCCCACCGGCTTGGTGCCGGCGAACTGGTAGGTCGTGCCCTGGAGCGTGACCTCCTTGGTGGGCTTGGCCTCCGCCGTGGTCGAGTCGTTGCCCAGCGCGACGCTGTTCTTCGTGGTGACCACGGCGCCCGTGCCGATGGCCACGCCCCGGTCGGCCTTGACGGCCGCGCCCGAGCCCACCGCCGTGCTGTCGGTGCCCGTGGACGTGGGTGCCACGTAGGTCGTCGGCGAGCCGGTGATCCACTTGCTGCCCGCCGCCGCGGCCTGGCTGGCCACCGCCTGCAGCTGCGCCACGTTCACGGCGTCGCTCGGTGCACTGCCGGCGGCCACGCCGGTGATCTGGCGGAACACGCCGTTGGCCGCGTCGCCCACGCCCACCGCGCCCGTGGTGCTGGTGGTTGCGGCGATGGCATCCGCCTGCGCGCTGGTTGCCTCCGGCGGCACATAGCCCTTCACGCCCGCTGCGCGGTCTGCCACCGAGCCTGCGCCCAATGCCGCACCACCGGTCGCGGTGGCCGTGCTGCCTGCACCCACTGCCACGCTCACATCGCCGACAGCGGCGCTCGCCGCGCCCATCGCGACGCTTGCCACGCCCGAGGCGTTCGAGGCCGCGCCCGCGGCCACGCTGCCGTTGCCCGCAGCCCGCGCCCAGGCGCCGAAGGCCGCGCTGTCGATGCCGTCGGCGGTCGAGAAGTAACCCACCGCCGTGCTGCGGTCGCCCATCGCCCAGGCGGCATTGCCGATCGACGTGGCGCTGACGCCCGCGGCTTGCGCCGCAGTCCCCATGGCCACCGCGTTGACGGCCGTTGCCTGTGCGTCCTTGCCCGCGGCGATCGCGTCGACGCCCGTGGCACCGTCGTTGTTCTCGTTGCCGCCACCGGTCGAGTTCACGCTGTAGTACTTGGTCTTGCTCTCGGCGACCGTGTCCTTGAGCTGGCTGACGTTCACCGCATCGGTGTTGGCCACGCCAGGCGCCACGTTCGTGATCACCTTGCCGCCCGCGTTGACGCCCGCCGTGGTCACGCTCGGACCGCCGACGATGGTCAGGCCGGTCGCACCGAGGGTGACGTTCGGGCCGACGGTCACGCCGGCGTTGTTCATCACCGTGTCGCCGGTGGTCACGCTGTCGAACTTCACGTCCTTGGCGGTCGCCACGGTCAGCGTGTTGCCGTTGCGGGTGACCACCATGTTGTCGCCGTTGGCGAAGTTGGCCGTGCCGCCCGGTGCGATGTTCTGCGGCGTCGCCTCGCCGTTCGCGCTCAGGTTCCAGCCCTTGCTGGCCGTGGCGTCGACCAGCTTGAGCTGCTCTTCGGTGGCCGCGCGGCCCACGGTCGCGAAGCTCGGATCGGTCAGCGTCTTGTTGCTCAGGCCCTGGATGTCGTTGCTGACGCCGCTGAGCTTGACGGTGCCGCTGGTCACGCCGCCAGCGGCGACGGCCGTGGTGGTCGTGCCGTCGTTCACCGTCAGGCCCGTGGTGTTCAGCACGCTCTGGCCCACGGTCACGCTGTTGTTGACCTTCACGTCGTCGGCGAGCTTGAAGTCCAGGTTCGTGCCCGTGCGCGTGATCGCGATGTTGCTGTCCGAGTTGCTGAAATCGACCTTGCTGCCCGGTGCGACGTTGCCGCCGGTGGCTTCGCCGTTGGCCGCGACATTCCAGCCTGCGCTGGCGGTGTCGTTGACCTTCTTCAGTTGCTCTTCCGTCGCAGCGCGGCCCACGGTCGCAAAGCTTGGATCAGTCAGCGTCTTGTTGCTCAGACCCTGGATGTCATTGCTGACGCCGCTGAGCTTGACGGTGCCGCTGGTGACACCACCAGCCGCAACAGCCGTGGTGGTCGTGCCGTCGTTCACGGTCAGGCCCGTGGTGTTGAGCACGCTCTGGCCCACGGTCACGCTGTTGTTGACCTTCACGTCGTTGGCCAGCTTGAAGTCCAGGTTCGTGCCGGTGCGCGTGATCGCGATGTTGCTGTCCGAGTTGCTGAAGTCGACCTTGCCGCCTGGCGCGACATTGCCACCCGTGGCTTCGCCGTTGGCTGCCACGTTCCAACCCGCGCTGGCCGTGTCGTTGACGATCTTGAGCTGCTCTTCCGTGGCCCCACGGCCCACCGTTGCAAAGCTCGGGTCGGTCAGCGTCTTGTTGCTCAGGCCCTGGATGTCATTGCTGACGCCGCTCAGGTTGACCGTTCCGCTGGTCACGCCGCCGGCGGCAACCGCCGTGGTCGTCGTGCCGTTGTTGACCGTCAGACCGGTGGTGTTGAGCACGCTCTGGCCTACGGTCACGCTGTTGTTGACCTTCACATCGTCAGCCAGCTTGAAGTCGAGGTTCGTGCCGGTGCGGGTGATCGCGATGTTGCTGTCGGAGTTGCTGAAGTCGACCTTGCCGCCCGGCGCGACATTGCCGCCCGTGGCTTCGCCGTTGGCCGCGACATTCCAGCCTGCGCTGGCGGTGTCGTTGACCTTCTTCAGCTGCTCTTCGGTGGCTGCACGCCCCACCGTCGCGAAGCTCGGATCGGTCAACGTCGTGTTGCTGAGACCCTTGATGTCGTTGGTGACACCGCTGAGGTTCACGCTGCCGCTGGTCACGCCGCCTGCGGCCACTGCGGTGGTCGTGGTGCCGTTGTTGACCGTCAGTCCCGTGGTGTTGAGCACGCTCTGCCCCACCGTCACGCTGTTGTTGACCTTGACGTCGTCAGCCAGCTTGAAGTCGAGATTCGTGCCCGTGCGCGTGATCGCGATGTTGCTGTCCGAATTGCTGAAGTCCACCTTGCCGCCCGGGGCGACATTGCTGCCCGTGGCTTCGCCGTTGGCTGCGACATTCCAGCCTGCGCCGGCCGTGTCGTTGACCTTCTTCAGTTGCTCTTCGGTGGCCGCACGCCCCACCGTCGCAAAGCTCGGGTCAGTCAGCGTCGTGTTGCTGAGACCCTGGATGTCGTTGGTGACACCGCTGAGGTTCACGCTGCCGCTGGTCACGCCGCCTGCAGCCACCGCGGTGGTCGTGGTGCCGTTGTTCACCGTCAGGCCGGTGGTGTTCAGCACGCTCTGGCCCACGGTCACGCTGTTGTTGACCTTCACGTCGTCAGCGAGCTTGAAATCGAGATTCGTGCCCGTGCGGGTAATCGCGATGTTGCTGTCGGAGTTGCTGAAGTCGACCTTGCCGCCCGGCGCCACATTGCCACCCGTGGCTTCACCGTTGGCCGCGACATTCCAGCCTGCGCTGGCCGTGTCGTTGACGATCTTGAGCTGCTCTTCGGTCGCTGCGCGGCCCACCGTCGCGAAGCTCGGATCGGTCAACGTCTTGTTGCTCAGGCCCTGGATGTCGTTCGTCACGCCACTCAGGTTGACCGTTCCGCTGGTCACGCCGCCGGCAGCCATCGCCGTCGTGGTCGTGCCGTTGGTCACGGTGGTGCCCGTCGCCGACGTCGTCGTGACATTGCCCGCGCCGTCGTTCACGGTCAGGCCCGTGGTGTTGAGCACGCTCTGGCCCACGGTCACGCTGTTGTTGACCTTGACGTCGTCAGCCAGCTTGAAGTCGAGGTTCGTGCCGCTTCGCGTGATCGCGATGTTGCTGTCCGAATTGCTGAAGTCGACCTTGCCGCCCGGCGCGACATTGCCACCCGTGGCCTCACCGTTGGCTGCCACGTTCCAGCCCGCGCTGGCCGTGTCGTTGACGAGCTTGAGCTGTTCTTCCGTGGCCCCACGGCCCACCGTCGCGAAGCTCGGGTCGGTCAGTGTCTTGTTGCTCAGGCCCTTGATGTCGTTCGTCACGCCACTCAGGTTGACGGTGCCGCTGGTCACGCCGCCGGCGGCAACCGCCGTCGTGGTCGTGCCGTTGTTGACCGTCAGTCCCGTGGTGTTGAGCACGCTCTGCCCCACCGTCACGCTGTTGTTGACCTTGACGTCGTCAGCCAGCCTGAAGTCGAGATTCGTGCCCGTGCGCGTGATCGCGATGTTGCTGTCCGAATTGCTGAAGTCCACCTTGCCGCCCGGGGCGACATTGCTCCCCGTGGCTTCGCCGTTGGCTGCGACATTCCAACCTGCGCTGGCCGTGTCGTTGACGATCTTGAGCTGCTCTTCCGTAGCCCCACGACCCACCGTCGCAAAGCTTGGATCGGTCAGCGTCTTGTTGCTCAGGCCCTGGATGTCGTTCGTCACGCCGCTCAGGTTGACCGTCCCGCTGGTCACGCCGCCGGCGGCGACCGCCGTGGTGGTTGTGCCGTTGTTGACCGTGAGGCCCGTGGTGTTGAGCACACTCTGCCCCACGGTCACGCTGTTGTTGACCTTCACATCGTCAGCCAGCTTGAAGTCGAGGTTCGTACCGCTTCGCGTGATCGTGACATTGCTGTCCGAGTTGCTGAAGTCGACCTTGCCGCCCGGCGCCACGTTGCTGCCCGTGGCTTCGCCGTTCGCTGCCGCGTTCCAGCCTGCGCTGGCCGTGTCGTTGACGATCTTGAGTTGCTCTTCGGTCGCTGCGCGCCCCACCGTCGCAAAGCTCGGATCAGTCAGCGTCTTGTTGCTCAGGCCCTGGATGTCGTTGGTGACACCACTGAGATTCACGCTGCCGCTGGTCACGCCACCGGCCGCGACGGCCGTGGTCGTCGTGCCGTTGGTCACCGTGGTGCCCGCTGCCGTCGTCTTCGTGACATTGCCCGCGCCGTCGTTCACCGTCAGGCCCGTGGTGTTGAGCACGCTCTGCCCCACCGTCACGCTGTTGTTGACCTTCACATCGTCAGCGAGCTTGAAGTCGAGATTGGTGCCGGTGCGCGTGATCGCGATGTTGCTGTCCGAATTGCTGAAGTCGACCTTGGCGCCCGGTGCAACATTGCCCCCTGTGGCTTCGCCGTTGGCCGCCACATTCCATCCCGCGTTGGCGGTCGCATCGACGGCCTTGAGCTGGCTCACGTTCACCGCATCCGTATCGACCGCGCCGGCCGCCACGTTGGTGATGCGCCGCTCGGCACCCACGCCGCCTACCGACACCTCGCCCACCGGCGTCGCGCCGGCGACCGACGTGGCGCCCGGCGGCACATAGGCCGCGTTCGCGTTCAACGTCGCCAGGTCCGTGGCCGTGGTGCTGTTCGCCCCCAGTGCCACCGCGTTCGCGTAGGTGGCACTGGCATCGGTGCCGATGCTGACGCCGCTGTCGCCCGTGGCCTTGGCACGGGTGCCGATGGCGACGGTGTTGCTGGCGCTGACGCTCTGGCCCGCGTTCAAGCCGACCGCGACGTTGGCGCTGCCCTGGACCCCGCCGCCGGAAAGACCACCCAGCGCCACGTTGAAGGCGCCGTTGGTGCCCTGCCCCGCGGAACTTCCGATGCCCACGTTGGAGAAACCGGTCGTGACCGCCCCGCCGTTCACGCCGATGCCGATGTTGGAGTCACCGGTGACGCGGGCGCCCGCGCTCGCCCCGAGCGCGGTGTTGGTCCCGCCCGTCACCGACACACCGGCACTGTTGCCGACGGCCGTGTTGTCCGCTCCCACGACCTGCCGGCCCGCGGCGTACCCGACGAAGGTGTTGTGCGAGTTGCCAGCCGCCGTGCTGCCCGAGCCGGCCAAATTGCCGACCGCCACGGTGCCCACGCCCGCGGCCACTGCATCCACGCCTGACGCGATCGCATTGATGCCGGTCGCGCCCTTGTTGTCGTAGTTGCCGCCCTGCGTGCCGTTGTCGTTCACGCTGTAGTAATGCGTCTGCGCGGCGGTGAGCTGCGCCACGTTCACCGCATCGGTCTCGGCGGTGCCCGCTGCCACGCCGGTGATCTGTCGGGTGTCGGTGCCGTTGCCCACGCTGACCGCGCCCAGGGTGCTCTTCCAGGTCGGGGTGGAGGCCGTGCTGAACGTGCCGGTGCGCGGGTCGAAGCCGGGCTCGCCGGCGGCCCTGTCGGCCACCGACTTGCTGCCCAGCGCCACGCCGTCGGCCACGGTCACGCTGGTCGAGTCGCCAAGCGCCGTGGCATTGGCCACGTTGACGTTGACGTTGTTGCCCAGCACGAAGGTGTTGCTCGCCGCAGCACCCAGCGTGTTGTTGTTGCCCACGCTGTAGCTGTTGGCGCCGTCGATCACGCTCGGGTCGCCGATGGCGCCGCTGTTGTCGCCGTTGACGGTGTTGCCGGTGCCGATGCTGATGCTGTTGGCGCCGGCGGCCTTGTTGCCGTGGCCCAGGGCCACGCTCTTGCTGCCGGAGGCCACGTTGCGCTGCCCCACGGCAGTGGCGGCATCTGCGGAGGCCGTGTTGACAAAGCCGAGCGCCAGGGAGCCGCGGCCCGTGCCGGACACCGTGTTGAAGGAGCCGAACGCTGCGCCGTCACCGCCCGTGTTGTCGACGTTGTTGAGGTAGCCCATGGCGCTGCTTTGCCCGGCAGACACCGAACTGCTTCCCACCGCGAGCGACCGTGCGCCCGTGACCTTGCTGCCTGCGCCCAGCGCTGTGGAGCCCGAGCCCGACGCGCTGACGAGCGCACCGGCCCCCAGCGCGGTCGCATTGCTGGTCAGCGCCGCGGCGCCGGTTCCGATGGCGACCGTATCCGCCTCTGGCGCGGACGCCTTCGAACCCATGGCGATGGCGCGTGCGCCTGCGGCGTTGCTGTTGCCGATGGCAATGGCGCTGTTTCCTCCGGCAGCGGCATTCACGCCGGCGGCCAGGCTGTCCACGCCGGTGGCGCCGTCGTTGTTGTAGTTCGAGCCCGTCGCCTGGTTCGCCGACTTGACGCTGTAGTAGTGCGTCTGCGCGCCCTTGAGCTGGCTCACGTTGACGGCATCGGTATCGTCCGAACCGGCCGCCACGTTGGTGATGCGCCGCTCCTTGCCCGCGCTGCCCACCGACACCTCGCCCACCGGCACGGCGCCGGCCACGGCCGTCGCGCCTGCCGGCACATAGGCGTTCTTGAGCGCCAGCGCCGCTGCGTCCTGCGTCGCCTTCGAATCCGCGCCGAGCGCGACACCGTTGGCCGCACTGGCCTGCGCCTGGCGGCCGATGGCAACGCCGTCGTTCTTGCTGGCCACGGCGCTGTTGCCGATGCTCACCGTGTTGTCGGCGGTGATGCCACTCAACGTTGCAGGATCGACCACGCCCGCCAGGGTGCCGATGGCGACGTTGCTGTTGCCCTTGGTTCCGGCGCCCGCCGCCGCGCCGATGCCGACGTTCGTATCGCCGACGACCGAGGCGCCCGACAGGTCGCCCATGGCGATGTTGTCGTTGCCGTTCACGGCCTGGCCCGCACTGCCGCCGATCGCGGTGTTGTAGGTGCCCTTGGTCCCGATGCCGCTGTAGACACCCATCGCCAGGTTGTAGTCGCCCTGGACGCCCTGGCCCGCTGCGATGCCGAACGCCGCGTTCGAGCTGCCGGCCACGTCCTTGCCCGCGGCCGAACCCACGGCGGTATTGCTGGAACCCACGACACCACCACCTGCTTCGGTGCCGATGCCCACGTTGTTCTGGCCGGCCAGCCCGGCGCTGGCGCCCACGCCGGCCAGATAGCCGATGGACACGCTGCGCTCGCCGTTGGCCTGCGCGCCTACGCCCGCCGCCAGTGCGTTGATGCCGGTGGCGCCGTCGTTGGCGTAGTTGCCACCCGGCGTGCCGTTGTCGTTCACGCTGTAGTAATGCGTCTGCGCCGCCTGGAGCTGGCTGACATTGACCGCATCGGTGCCGGCACCGCCGGCCGCCACGTTGGTGATGCGCCGTTCGTTGCCCGCGCTGCCCACCGAGACTTCGCCCACGGGCACGATCCCCTGGATGCTGGCGGCCTTCGCGCCGGCCGGCACGTAGGCCGCGGTCGCCGTCAGGCTGGCCAGATCGGCCTGCGTCGTGCTGCCCGCCCCCAGCGCCACGGCCTTGTCGTAGGCCGCCGTTGCAGCCGCGCCGATGCTGACGGTTTCGCTGGCCGTGATGCCCCGCCCGGCGAGCGCACCGAGCGCGACGTTGCCGTCGCCCGTGACGCCGTTGCCGGCAGCCGTGCCCAGCGCCGTGTTGAGCATGCCGCTCGAATTCGACAACGCGCCATTGCCCACGGCCGTGGCGTGGTCGCCCGACGCGTTCATGCCCGCGTCTGCACCCAACGCGGTGTTGTACTGGCCCGGGCCCTTGGTGAAGCCGGCCTTCGCGCCGATCGCCACGTCGGCAAAGCTGAGCGCGGTGGCGTGATCGCCGATGGCGATGGCCTTGTCTTGTCCGACCTTCGCGGCGGTGCCCACCGCCACGGTCTGGCTCACGCTCAAGGGGGTCGGCGTCGCGCTGACCGGGTTGCCATTGGCGTCCAGCTGGATGCCGCTGCCCGCGCCCGTGCCGAACGCCACGTTGTCGTTGCCCTTGAGGTGGGTGCCTGCAAAGGTGCCGCTGGCCGTGTTGCGGCTGCCTTCCAGCTGCGCACCGGCGCCCTGGCCGCTGGCGATGTTCTTGTCGCCCGTCACGCCGAAGCCGGCGCCCTGCCCCATGGCGCTGTTGTTGCTGCCGGTCACGTCGAAGCCCGCGGCCTGGCCGACGGCGGCATTCGCGTTGCCCACGACGTGGCGACCGGCCTGGTTGCCGCTGGCGGTGTTCAGGTTGCCGGTGACGTCGGTCCCGGCTTCCGAGCCCGTGGCGGTGTTGTTGTTGCCGCTCACGTTCTGGCCGGAGAGCACGCCGACGGCGGTGTTGTACTGGTTGCCCGCCGCCGATCCCTTGCCCGCTTCCGTGCCGATGGCGGTCGTGCTGATGCCGATGGCCTGCGCGCCCTTGCCGATGGCGATGGAGGTTTCGTCCTGTGCGAAGGCGCTGTCGCCCACGGCCACGCTGGACACACCGAAGGCCTTGCTCGCCGTGCCGACGGCCACGGCGGCCTTGTCGCCGGCGACCGCCGACGAGCCCAGCGCCACGGCGTCGTCGCCGGTGGCGCGCGACAGGTGGCCGATGGCCGTCGTGCGGCTGGCGTCGATGCCGGCCACGCCGTTGCGCTGGAACGCCTGGGTGACCGAGGTCTGCAGTTCGGCGGCGGTGACCAGCACGTTACCGCTGCTGGCCTCGATGACGTTGCCGTTGGCGTCCAGGGTGTAGGTGCCGTCGGCCAGGCCGGCCTCGGTCACGCCGCGCTTGGCCAGAAAGCCCATGTACTCGGTCTGCGCCGCCAGGTTCGCCGCCTGCACGGCGGCCTGGGAGATCGGGGCGTTCGGGTCCTGCGCGGCGAGCGCCAGGTTGGCGCTCGCCAGGGTGCCGAGCGCGATGTTGTTGCTGCCCTTGGACTGCAAGCCCGCCATCGTGCCCTGGTTGATGTTCTGGTCGCCCGTCACGAACTGGCCGGCGCGCTGGCCCACCGCGACGTTGCGGTTGCCGGCCGAGAGCCCGCCCGCGCCGTAGCCCATGCCGGCGTTCTCGTCGCCCTGCACGGACAGGCCCGCCTGGTTGCCGACGTAGGAATTGCGCGCGCCATTGCCGGCCACGCCCGAGCCGCTGCCGACGAAGGTGTTGAGCGAATTGCTGAAATCGTTGGGGTCGGCCTTGGCGGGGCGGCCCATGCCCGCGAACGTGCCGATCGCGACGGTGTCGTAGCCGGCTTCGGCGCGCGAACCCAGCGCCGTGCCGCGTCCCTCGGCCTTGGCCGAGCCGCCCAGGGCGACGGAGTTGCCTTCGGTGGCGGTGGCATAGGTGCCGACCGCCACCGAACTCCAGTTCTCGGTCGGCCCGTTCAGGACGTCTGCCCCGCTGGCGACGGCCTGGAAGCCCATCGCGACGTCGCCTCGCTTCAAGGCTTGGGCGCCGACACCGGCAGCCATCGCGTTCTTGCCGCTGGCGCCATCGTTGTTGTAGTTGCCGCCTTGCTTGCCGTCATCGTTCACGCTGTAGTAGTGCGTGGTCGCCGCGGCCTGCGCCGCCTGAAGTTGCGCCACGTTCACTGCGTCGGTGGCTTGCGTGCCCGCTGCCACGTTCGTGATCTGGCGTGTCTGGCCATTGCCGCCCACGCTCACCGCGCCCAGCGTGCTCTTCCACGTGGCCGAGGTGTCCGTCGAGGCCAGGCCCGTGGCCGGGTCGAAGCCCGCCACGCCCTTGTCCGTGCTCGCCACCGACTTGCTGCCCAGCGCCACGCCGTCGGCCACGGTCACGCTGGTCGAGTCGCCAAGCGCCGTGGCATTGGCCACGTTGACGTTGACGTTGTTGCCCAGCACGAAGGTGTTGCTCGCCGCCGCACCCAGCGTGTTGTTGTTGCCCACGCTGTAGCTGTTGGCGCCGTCGATCACGGTCGGGTCGCCGATGGCCCCGCTGTTGTTGCCGTTGACGACGTTGCCCGTGCCGATGCTGATCGACTGCGTGCCCTTGGCCTGCGCGCCGCTGCCGAAGGCGATCGCCTTGGCGCCGCTGGCGGTGCTGTCGCCGATGGCCACGCTGTCCGTGCCGCTGGCCAGACTGCCGTAGCCCAACGCGGTGGCGCGCGCGGCCGTGGCCTGTGCGGCGTCGGCGGTGCTTGCCGCAGCACCCACCGCCGTTGCATTGACGGCCGTGGCCTGTGTGTTGGCGCCGATGGTCGTGGCGAAGGTGCCCTGCGCCAGCGCGCCGCGTCCTGCCGCGATGGTGTCGGTGCCGTTGGTCGTGCTGTCGCCCAGCGCAATGCTGTCGGCGCTGTTGGTCATGGCACCGTAGCCCAGCGCCACGCTGCGAGCGCCTTCGGCACGGGCGGCGCCCGCGACGCCGTTGGCGCCCTGCGTCGCGTCGCCGCCGATGGCCACGGCGTTGGCGCCGCCGGCGATGGTCCCTTGACCGATGCCGATGGCCGAGTCGGCCTGCACCACGCTGTTGGTGCCGATGGCCACGCTGTGGTTGCGTGCGGTTGCGCTGTTGCCCGCATCCGCACCGATGGAGATATTGCCCTCGCCCGTGAGGCCTCGCCCCGAACTGCGACCGATGGCGACGTTCGTGGCACCGGTCACGGAATAGCCGGCTGCATGACCGATGGCGACACTGCTCTCGCCCGTGGCAGAGGTGCCGGCTCCAGGGCCGACCGCCGTTGCGTAGGAACCGCCGGCCTGCGCGCCCGAACCGACTGCCACACCGTATTCGCCGGTCACCTTCGCGGCATCACCCACGGCGACGGCAAACGACGCTCCGTTGACAACGGCGCCATTGCCCATGGCGATGGCATTGCCCCCGATCGCCTGCGCCCCTTCGCCGATGGCGATGGCGCCCGGTCGGCCCGAGCCCGCGACGGCTTTGGCGCCGATGGCGATGGCGGCTTGCGCGTACTCCCCCGTGCTGGCGCCTGTGCCGATGGCAATGGCGTCCTTCGCGGCCGTTTGCCGTCCGGTATTGGCGCCCTGGCCGATGGCAATCGCGCCGTCCATGAGCGCCTGGGCGCCATTGCCCATCGCCACCGTATTGGCCGCCTGCGCCTTCGCATCGGGCCCGATCGCCACGCTGTTGGCGCCGATGGCGCCCGAGTTGGCTTGCGTCGAATTGCCGACCGCCGTCGAGTTCACGTGCAGGTACGGTGTCTCGTCGACGCTCACCCAGCGCCCGCCCTTCCAGGTCACCAAGCCCTGCGTGAGGCCATTGGTGGTGGTGCCGGCGGTGGTGTTGAAGAGCATCATCCCGTCGGCCGGCACGCCGCCGGGCAGGCCCCAGGTGGTGGCATCGGTGAGCGCCACGCGCGGCATCATCACGCCGCGGGTGTACGAGTTGATGTCGAGGATGGCTCCCGGCACCGCGTCAGGACCCGGGTGCCCCGTGGGGACGGCTTCGTTGATCATCGTCTGCGACCAGCCCTGGCCACCGCTCAGCAGCGCCGCGCCCATCACCCCGGCCGTCACCGCCGCGCGCACCACGCTGCCGCGCTTGCCGCGCGCCCGGGTCGTCTCCGACGCAGCAACCCAGGCGCCCAGCGCCTCATTCCAGATGGACCGATAAGACTTGTTCATTTCCCCTGTTCCTCAAATGCAAGCCGGCCGCACCCCGCAGGATCGCGACATGGCGAGCGGAGATAACCGGAGATGTGGAGTGATCGGAGCGCCGGGTGGCGCTACAGGGGGCGGATGATGTCGGGGGCCTCCGAAGGCCAAGGGGCCCGCGTGAGGTTTGGTCAGATTTGCAGCCAGCTTTAGTCTGCATTTGTGAATTTCTTTACTACTTCATAACCATCGCCAACAATGTTGCTAACGTTTACGCTACGGAATTCGTCAGATTTCGGGCGTGGATTCACTGTCAAAATTGCCACCGCCACCCCTGGAGTCCATGCGCATCGCCATCCTTGAAGACGACCCGAACCAGCTCTCGCATCTCGTGCGGACACTCGAGCAGCTGTTAACAATTGGCGAGACGAATGTGACCTGCATCACGTTTTCGAACGGGTCGACCTTGCAACAGGCGCTGCGGCGCGAGAGCTTCGACCTGCTGGTGCTCGACTGGAACGTGCCCGGCCTGGCCGGCGTCGAATTGCTGCAGTGGCTGCGCAAGTGGCAGACCGACAAGGTGCCGGTGCTCATGCTGAGTTCGCGAGCCTCCGAGCACGACGTGGTGGAGGCCCTGACCCTCGGCGCCGACGACTACATCGTCAAACCCTTCCGACCGCTCGAATTGCGTGCGCGCGTGCAGCGCCTCATGGCCCGGCGCGTGCCGGTGGCGCCGTCCGATGGCGAGCGCTTCGGCCGCTGGGAGTTCGAACGGGTGTCGCAAAGCGTCTTGATCCATCCCGCGCCGGGCGACGACGCCCCGCCGCAGCGGCATGCCCTCACCGACCGTGAATTCAAGCTGGCGCTGACGCTGTTCCAGCACATGGGCGACGTGGTGTCGCGCGCCCATCTGCTCGAAAGCGCCGGCTACAGCACCGAAGAGCTGCCTTCGCGCACGCTGGACAGCCACATCTACCGGCTGCGCAGCAAGCTCGGCCTCGAAGCCGAAAGCGGGCTGAGCTTGCGCACGGTCTATGGCCGCGGCTACCGGCTCGAATCCACGCAACAACCGCAGGTGGATGCGTGATGGCGACGCGCAGCAGCAAGCTTCGCCTGCATCGCCTCGTGGCCGGTGCCGCACTGCTCGTCGCCGCGATGGCCGCGAACGCGCAGTCGCCGCATGTGGTCAAGCCCGGCGAGACCTTGTGGGGCATCTCGGGCCAGCAGCTGGACACGCCGCTGCGCTGGCCCGAAGTGCAGCAGCGCAACCAGGTGGGCGAGCCGCGCCTGCTGCAGCCGGGCACGGTGCTGTACTTTGCCGACGGCCGGCTGGTGCCCGAGGGCGCCGCGGTGGTCACCGCGGTCGAAGGCCGGGCCTCGCGCAAGCGCGCGGGTGTGCCTGAACAGGTCCTCACGCCCGGCCTGCCGATCCAGGCCGGCGACACGCTCATCACCGGCACCGACGCCTTCGTGACCCTCGGGGTGACGGGCGGCAGCCGCGTCGTGCTGCCCTCGCGCAGCGCGCTCGAGGTGCTGGCCATCGACGCCAACACGGTGCGGCTGCGGCTGATCGAGGGTCGCGTCGAATCGCAGGTGCACAAGCAGCAGCCGAACCAGCAGTTCGAGATTCGCGCGCGGTCGATGGGCCTGGGCGTGCGGGGCACGCACTTCCGCGTGCGCGACGAAGACGGCGTGCTGACCGGCGAAGTGATTTCGGGCGAAGTGGTCGTGCAGGGAGCGGCGCAGTCCGAACCGCCGCTCGTGCTGCGCGAAGGCCGCGGCGCGGTGCTGCTGGAGAGCGGCCCGTCGCAGGCGCAGGGCCTGCTGCCGGCGCCCCAGCTGGTGCCTGAAACAACGGCGCGCAACGACCGCACGTTCCGCTTCACGCCCGTTGCGGGCGCGCAAACCTACCGCCTGCAACTGGCGCGCGACGAGCGCTTCCTGCTGCCGGTGTACGAACAACGCGGCCCGGGACCTTCTTTCACGGTGCCGGCAGAACTGCCATCGGGCCTCTACCAGTTGCGCCTCACGGCCTTCGACGCCGCCCGGCTCGAAGGGCTGCCGGGCGACGGCGCGGTCTACCTGCCCACGGTCGAAGGCGGCGCGGGCGGCCCGGGCACATCGTCCGCGCTTTCGGACGGGCGCGTGGAGGTCCGCTGGCCGGGCATCGCGGGCCAACGCTACACCTTCGAACTCTCGCGCAGCCCTGACTTCGCCGTGTTGCTGGTCAACGAGCCTGCGGTCTACGCCACCGGCATGACGGTCGGCCCCTTCGCGCTCGGCGGGCGCTACCACTGGCGTGCGCGCCAGGCCACCCCCGACGGTGCTGCGTCCGCAGCGACCGGTTTCGGCGGAAGCTTCGACATTCCGGTGCGCTGAAGCGGGGCACGCGCATGCGCCTCGTCCTCGAACGGTTGCTGATGGCGCTGCTGCTGCCGCTGGCCATGCTCGGCCTGGCGCACCGCCCGGGCCTGCTGCAGCTGGATGCGTACATCCACGACCGCCTCCTGATCCTTGCCTCGCACCGGGCGTCGCCCGACATCCTGATCATCGCCATCGACGAGCACAGCCTGCGCGAGCTCGGGCGCTGGCCCTGGAGCCGCGAAACCCACGCGCGCCTGCTCGAACGGCTCGCGCCGGCGGCGCCGCGCGCGGTGCTGCTCGATCTCTTCCTGACCGAGCCGAGCGCCGACCCGCGCGAAGACGCGCGCCTGGCGCAGGCCATGGGCCTGCTGCCCGTGTACCTGCCGCTGCTGCACGCGAGCCCCCTGGCCTTCACCAGCCACGAATGGCCGGGCTTCCTGCCGCCGCTGCCGGACTTTGCCGCCCAGGCCCGCGGCGTGGGGCATGCCGGCCTGGCGCCCGACAGCGACGGCGTGGCGCGCACGCTGTACCTGCTCGAGGGCTATCCGAACCAGCTGCAGCCCTACGTGGGCGCGCTGATGGCGCAGCGCGTCCCGCAGGCCGTGGCCGACCCCGACGCGACGCCGGTCGACTGGCTGCGCCAGAGCCCGCTGCGCCTGCTGTTCGCCGGCCCGCGCGGCAGCTACCGCACCGTGCCCTACGTGAGCGTGCTGCGCGGCGAAGTGCCCGTCGAGCTGCTGCGCGACAAGCTGCTGCTCGTGGGCGCCACCGCGCCCGGCCTCGGCGACCAGACGCTCACGCCCAATGCCGGCATTCGCGGCGTGCTGCCCGGCGTGGAAGTGCACGCCAATGCCATCGACAACCTGATGCACGGGCGCAATGTGAGCGTGTCGCCCCCGCTGTGGCATGCGGCCTGGACCGTCGTGCCGCTGTGGATCGCGCTGTGGCTGCTGCTGCGCAGGGGCCGGCATGCGCTGCCGATCGCCGTCGGCCTGGCGAGCACCTGCCTGCTGATCAGCGGCGTTGCCATGCTGGCGTGCCACCACTGGCTGCCGCCCGCCGCGCCGATGCTCGGCCTGGCCATCCTCTACCTGCTGTGGAGCTGGCGCCGCCTGGAGTCGCAGTTCATCTACCTGCGCAAGCGCGCGCAGGTGCTCGATGCGCTCCCGGGCGGCACCTTCGAAGTCGTGCCGGCCCGTGCGCCCGAGCCTGCGGACCCGGCGGAGCATCCCAAGCAGGCACTCGACCGCGCCATTGCACGCCTGCGGCGCATGCAGCAACTCATGGACAAGGCCCTGCAGGCGATGCCCGTGGCCATGCTGATCTGCGACGAAGAGGGACGCATCGGGTCGGGCAACGCGGCGGCTTTCCGGCTGCTGGGCGTCGGTGCGATGCCATCGCACGGCGACGACCCGACCCCGGCCGCGTTGCGCGGCATGCGGCTGCCCGAGCTGATCGCGCCCCTGGCCGTGCCGCCTGCCAACGGCGCGCCGGCCCGCACGGACGCCGACCACTGGACCGATCGGCTGCATGGCGAGTACGTGACACCCGACGCGCGCGTGTTCCGCCCGGAGGCCGCGGCCTTCAGCGGCGACGCGCCCGAGGACCGCGGCTGGGTCGTGATGCTGCCCGAGCTCACGGCCGAGCGCGAGGCGCAGCGCCAGCGCGACGAGTGGCGCCAGTTCCTGTCGCACGACCTGCGCAGCCCGCAGGTCACGATCCTCAGCATCCTCGCGATGAACGAAGCCGGCGATGCGTCGATGCGCACGGCGATCCGCCGCGAAGCCGAGCGCACCCTCGCGATGGCCGAAGGCTTCATGGATTTCGCGCTCGCCGAATCGGACGACTACCGCTTTGCGGACACGCACGTCGGCGCCGTGCTGCTCGATGCAAGAGACCAGGTCTGGCACTACGCGCAGGCCCACGGCGTGCGCGTCGAAGCCCGCGTCGACGACGCCGCCGGCGACACCCTGCTGCACGCCGACGGCGCCCTGCTGACCCGCGCCATCGTCAACCTGCTGAACAACGCCATCCGCCACAGCCCGTCCGGCCGCAGCGTGGAACTGCGCATGGACCTCGCGCCCGGCGCCGCAGCCACCGACGCGGCCCGCGTGCGAATTTCCGTGGGCGACCAGGGCTCGGGCATGACGCCCGAACAACTCGACACCCTGCTCCACGCACCGCGCGGCCGACGCACCCCGAGTACCGCGGACACCGCCGCCGGCGACACGAAGGGAACGGGCACGCGGCGCATGGGCCTGGGCTTTTCGGTCGTGCGCGCGGTGGTCCAGAAACACCAAGGCACCCTCGGCGCGCAGAGCACGCCCGGCGTCGGCACGACCGTCTGGCTGCTGCTCCCTCTGCCCAGCGCAGGGCCCTAGCACACCGAAGTGACGGGTTTTCCCAATCCGATGGGGACAATGTTGTGGAAAACCGTGTGTGCAGCGCGCGAAACCGTTGACTGGCGGGGCCTGCAACACGGTGCCTGCGAAACAGGCAGCGACGCTGAAAAACCCGGAGAAATATTTTTCTCGGCGTTTTCGCCACACTTCCAACGGCTCAGAACGAGCCGAACACCGTCCCCAGCCCGATCACCGCCACCAGCGCCAGCAAGGCGCTGACGATGCTGACCATCACGATGTCGCGGTAGCTTTCGCGGTGCGTGCAGCCGCAGACCGTCAGCATCGTGACGACCGCGCCGTTGTGCGGCAGGCTGTCGAGCGTGCCCGAGGCGATCACCGCCACGCGGTGCAACAAGGCCGGGTCGAGCCCGATGGCCGCGGCCCGCGCCAGGTAGGTGCCGCCCAGCGCATCGAGCGCAATCGTCAGGCCGCCCGAGGCCGAGCCCGTGAGCGCGGCCAGCACGTTGGTCGACACCGCCAGCGACACCAGCGGCCCGCCGCCGATGCCCAGCACGGCATCGCGCACCAGGCCGAAGGCCGGCATCGCCGCCACCACCGCACCGAAGCCGACCAGGCTCGCCACGCTGAGCACCGGCAGCGCGGCGGCATTGGCGCCTGCACCGAGCGTGGCGCGCAGCGAATCGAGCCGGCGCCACTGGGTCGCGATCACCACCGCGATGGCGCAGGCCAGCGCGACCAGCACCGACCAGACCCCGCCTACCGCCGACAGCGACAGCCCGCCCCATTCGGGCGCGGCCAGGTACGCCAGGTTCGCGCGCGGCAGCACGACCAGCGACATCAGCAGGTTCACGCCGATGACCACCGCCAGCGGCAGGAAGGCCAGCAGCGCACGCGGTGCCACTTCGGCGCGCCGGCTGTGCGCCATCTCGGCCGGATCGAACTCCCGCGCGGCGCTGGCGCGTTCGCGCAGCGTGGCGTCGTTCTCGAGCGCGGCCGGCGCCGCGCGTGCGCCATCGGCACCGAAGCCCTCGTTCGCGCGGCGCGCCCTCGCCTCCTGGCGCCGCAGCCATCCGAGGCCGAAGGCCAGCATCACCGCCGACGCGATGAGCCCCAGCCCCGGCGCGGCGAACGGCGTGGTGCCGAAGAACGGCATCGGGATCGCGTTCTGGATCGCCGGCGTGCCGGGCAACGCCGACATCGTGAAGGTCGAGGTGCCCAGCGCGATGGCGGCGGGCATCAGCCGGCGCGGCACGCCCGCCTCGCGAAACAGCTGCTGCGCCATCGGCGCGAGCACGAAGAAGGCGACGAACAGGCTCACCCCGCCGTAGGTCACGAGCGCGCCGGCAAGCACCACGGCCAGCACCGCGTGGCGCGGCCCGAGGCGCCGCATCAGCACATCGGCGATGACGGTGATCGAGCCGCTGTCTTCCATGAGCTTGCCGAACACGGCGCCGAGCAGGAACAGCGGAAAGTACTGCGCCAGGAAATGCGCCGCACTGCCCATGAAGGTGTGGGTCCAGTGCGCGAGCACGGGTTCGCCGCTCAGCAGCGCCACCAGCGCCGCGGCGGCCGGTGCCAGCAGCAGCACGCTCCAGCTGCGAAACGCCAGCCAGATCAGCAGCAGGAGTGCGACGAGGATGCCCGACAAGCCCATTCTTGCGCCCTTGATGGTGCGGCCCACTCTAGCAGCCGGGCATGTCCCGGCGATCCCTGCGTCTGTCGGGCTTCGCAAGCCATGAAAGCGCTGGAAGCCATCCTGCGCAAGGAGCGCCGACGATCCGTGCAGCTTGAAACCCGCCGCGAATTCCCGCGCACCCGCGAACGAAGGCGCATCATGGGCCGATGAACATCCACCTCGGCTTCGAGATCGCGTACCAGTTTCCCCGGCCGACGCCGATGATCCTGACCCTCAGCATCCACTACTCGCGCGCCTCGGATCTGCAGCGCCCCGACCACCTGCTCACCAACCCTTCCGTCGCCACCACCGCCTACCGCGACCTGTTCGGGAACTGGTGCACACGCCTGGTCGCGCCCGCGGGCCGCTTTGTGCTGAGCACCGACACCGTGGTCCGCGACAGCGGCGCACCCGACGTCGTCGTGCCCTCGGCGCCGCAGGTGCCGGTGGAGTATCTGCCCGAATCCACCCTGCTTTACCTCCTGGGCAGCCGCTACTGCGAGACCGACCTGCTGTCCGACTTCGCCTGGCAGCGCTTCGGCAACGGCCCGACCGGCTGGGGCCGCGTGCAGGCGGTGTGCGATTTCGTGCACCACCACATCGAGTTCGGCTACCAGCACGCACGGCGCACCCGCTCAGCCTTTGAGGCCTTCAACGAAGGGCAAGGCGTGTGCCGCGACTATGCGCACCTGGCGCTCACGCTGTGCCGCTGCCTGAACATTCCGGCCCGCTATTGCACCGGCTACCTCGGCGATGTCGGCACCCTGCCGCCGTACGGCACGATGGACTTCGCAGGCTGGTTCGAGGCCTTCCTGGGCGACCGCTGGTACACCTTCGATGCGCGCAACAACGTGCCCCGCATCGGCCGCGTGCTGATCGCGCAAGGGCGCGACGCCAGCGACGTCGCGCTGTCCAGCACCTTCGGGCCCAACGAGCTGGACGGGTTCAGGGTGTGGTGCGACGAGGTGCAGTGACCTGAATCGCTTCTTGCACGCACGGGGTCGGGTCAGTCCACCGCGTCGAAGAACGACAGCCTGCGCGCGCGTGGCAACGCCTCGACGTGCACGTGTGAACTTGGCGCCCAGTCCGGTGCGCACGGTGGTGCATGCCGTGGCTGCGCGCCGCTGGCGGATGTGCGGGTGCAGTTGGTGAGCGAGGCGGCTTGAGTCCAACCAGAAACACCGGTGTTCCCGGTGCCGTGCCCCGTGGAGGCGCCGGCTTTGGCCAGATCGCGCAGGCTTCCTTCGCGTGGACCTTCATGGAGGCCGCAAGGAATGCCTGGGAATGGGAGCTGGAGCGGGTGAAGGGAATCGAACCCTCGTATGAAGCTTGGGAAGCTGCCGTTCTACCATTGAACTACACCCGCAGCAGGCGCGGATTCTACCGTCAGTTCCCTGGTGCCCTGCCCGGACTCAGGTCTGCAGTTCGTCCCGTCGCAGCCGCAGCGCCGCCCGCCCCTTCGGCGTGATGAGCAGGAGGACCGCGACGCGCCCACCCGCGCCGCTGGCGGCCGGTGGCAGCACGGCTTCGATGAGGTGCGCAGCGACCAGCAGGGTCGCGCAGTGGATGTCGGCTTCGTCGCGGACGGCCATCGGGAACGACGCATCTTCGATGCGCTCCAGAAAGTCCATGGGCATGGGAAAGCTCCTCAGGAAACGAGGCGCAGTCTAGGTCGTAGTGACCCCGGAAATGCAGTGCGGACGGGTTGCTTTGTAACCAATTCGACAGGTCATCGCGAGCGAGAACTTTCGCACGACAACGCACCGCAGTTCTGCCCGAGTGCTCTCATGGGTGCGTTCATCGACCGCTGTTCGCCCGCCCTCGCGCCGCCCCCGGCAGCGCCGCCACACGCTGCGCCAGAAAGTCGACCAGCACCTGCACCCGAAGCGGCAACTGGCGGCGCGGCGCATAGAGCAGATGCAGCTCCTGCGCCGGCCCCGTGTGCCGCGCGAGCACGCGCACCAGCCGCCCTTGCGCGAGCAGTTCCGCGACCATCCATGTGGGTTGCAGCGACACGCCCGCGCCCGCCAGCACGCTGTCGAGCAACGCCACGGCGTTGTTGACGCGGTAGCGGCTGCGCACCGGCACGGTCACCGCGCCGTCGGGGCCCGTGAGCAGCACGCCGTCGTCGCCCGCCGCGTAGCGCAGGTAGTCGTGCGCCAGCAGGTCCTGCGGCGTGCGCGGCTTGCCGCGTGCGGCCAGGTAGTCCGGCGAGGCGACGAGCACGCGCGGCCAGCTGCCGAGGTGGCGCGCGACGAGGTCGGGCGGCAGCGCGCCGCCGACGCGCAGCGAGACGTCGATGCGCTCCTCGCGCGGGTCGACGAAGCGGTCGTCGAGCACCAGCTCCAGTTCGATGTCGGGGTACAGCCGCAGGAACTCGACCGCCATCGCGTTGAGGTGCCGCTGCCCCAGCGTGACCGGCGCGCTCAGGCGCAGCAGGCCGCGCGGCTGCTGCACCTGCGCGCGCGCATCGGCCACGGCGTCGCCGTAGTCCTCGAGCATGCGGCGTGCGCGTTCGTGAAAGCGCTGGCCCTCCTCCGTGAGGCTCAGGCCCGTGGCCGCGCGCCGCAGCAGCCGCACGCCCAGCGATCGCTCCAGCCCCGCGACCAGCTTGCTCACGGTGGGCTGCGTGGTGTCGAGCGCGCGGGCCGCGCCCGAGAGGCTGCCGAGTTCGACGCTGTGCACGAAGGCGGAGAGTGCGCGAAGGGTGTCCATGGGGTCATTCGAATCAGGAATGCGATGCATGCCATTCTGCCTTCTACCCCTCGCGATTCGAATGGAAGAAAGTTCGCCCATCGACACTTCTTTCACCTGAGGACATTCACATGACCGCTTCGCGACTCACCTCCCTCCTGCGCCAGGGCGCGCTCGCGCTTTCCCTCGCGGGCGCCGCCACCGTCTCCGTTGCCGCGCCCACGCACTGGAGCCCCAGCTGGATGGCCGCCACCCAGCCGCTGTGGGACGAAAGCTTCGTGCTGCCCCTGGGCATTCCCGCCCGCTTCGAGCGGCAGACGCTGCGCCAGGTGGCGCGCCTGAGCATCGGCGGCACGCGGCTGCGCGTGGTGATCAGCAACGAAGGCGGCAACGCGCCGCTGCACATCGGCGCGGCGCGCGTGGCCCGCCATGCGAACGGCTCGGCGGTCGTCGAAGGCAGCGACCGCGCGCTGCGCTTCGGTGGCCGCAGCGACGTGACGCTGCCGCCCGGCGCGCGCCTCGTGAGCGACCCGGTCGACCTGCCGTTGCCCGCACTGAGCGAGGTGGCCGTGTCGCTGTACCTGCCGGAACCCAGCCAGCCCGCGGGCTTTCACTTCGACGCGCGGCAGACGCTGTACGTCGCCGACGGCGACCTGAGCGCCACTGCGCGGCTCCCGGCCGCCGCCACCTCGTGGAGCACCCGCGTCTACGTGAGCGGCCTGATCGTCGAGACGCCGCAAGCGCCCGTCACCGTCGTCGCGCTGGGCGACTCGATCACGGACGGCAACGGCTCGACACCCGGCGCCCACACGCGCTGGCCCGACGCGCTGGCCGAACGGCTCGCACCGCGCGGCGTGGGTGTGCTCAACGCGGGCATCTCGGGCGGCCGGCTGCTGAAGGACGGCATGGGCCGCGCGGCGCTCGAGCGCGCGGGCCGCGACGTGTTCGCGCAGCCCGGCGTGCGCGCGATGGTCGTGCTGCTGGGCACCAACGACATCGGCTGGCCCGGTGGTCCCTTTGCGCCGCAGGAGCCCGCGGTGCGCGCCGAGGCCGTGATCCAGGGCTTTCGCCAGCTGATCGAGATGGCCCATGCCCACAACGTGCGCATCGTGGGCGCCACCATTCCGCCCAATGAACGTGCGCTCGAAGGCACGCCGCTGGCCGGCCACCACTCGCCCGAGAAAGACACCGTGCGCCAGGCCGTCAACCGCTGGATCCGCGAAGGCGGCGCCTTCGACGCGGTGGTTGATGTCGACGCCCTGCTGCGCGACCCGGCCCGGCCTGCGCGGCTGAAGGCCGCCATGGATTCGGGCGATCACCTGCATCCCGGCGACGCCGGCTACCGGGCGATGGCGGCGGCCATCGACCTCGACGCCTTGCTGGGCAACGATCCTCGATAGACTGCAAATATACTGTACATAAATACAGTCTTTTCTTTAGAATGGCTCGTCTCCAAGAACAACATTCGAGGCGACGCCATGACCACCGCCAACCCGCCTGCGCCCTCGGCGCAGGTGCTCTTTTTTTCCTCGCGACAGCATCCGTTGCAGTCGCGCTCACACGCAACCGGCAAGACAGGCCGGCTGTCGACCTGGCCCTTCAAGGTCACACGCGACAAGGGCCATGGCGATGGCCTGGACATTCGCGCCCAGGCCGCGCGTGTGCTCCAGACCACGGCCGCGCACTGGTGGCCGCCCGAGGCCTGAAGGTGATGCCGTGGCCGTCCGCCGCCAGCTCCTCATCGGCCTCTTTCCCACGGCGAACGTGCGCGCCGAAATCCTGGCGCACCGCGAAGACTGGTGGTGGCCGCGTGGCTGCACCCTGTCTGCGGCGCGGGGGCTGCACCTCACGCTGTACTACCTGCCCGATCACCAGGGAGACGCCGAGCAACGCCTGCGCGACACGCTGGCCCGCGTGCCGATGCCACCACTGGAACTTACGCTCGACAGCTCCGGCACCTGGCCCAACGACGTCTCCGTGGTTCGTCCCGCCGCACACGACGGGCTGCGCGAATTCCACGACGCGCTGACGTGCGCGCTGCAGCAAGCCGGCTTCATTTCCTACGCTCGCGGCTGGACGCCTCACGTCACAATTGCGCGAAAAAGCGAGCGTGCCGCGTGTCCTGGGCAGTTGCCACCGATCCACTGGACGGTGCGCGAGTTTCGGCTGGTCCGCTCGCACTTCACGCATCCCTTTCGCCACGAACTCCTGGACGCCTACCCCGCATGCTGACGCCGCCCGCCTTGTCGAACGATGCCATCGCCGCCTGCCTCGCCAGCCACTGGGGCCTGCAAGATTCCCGCACCGAATTCCTCCCGCTGGGCGCCGACGTCGATTCGGCCGCGTTCCGCATCGAGGCATCGGACGGCCACGCGTACTTCCTCAAGCTGCGCCGAGGCGGCTTCACGCCCGCCGTGGTCGACGTGCCGGCCGTGCTGCACCACACCTGTGACATCGACGCCGTGATGGCCCCGCTGCTCACGCGCACGCGGCGGCTCAGCGTGCAGGACCATGGCTTCGACTGGGCGCTCTACCCCTTCTTCGATGGCGTCGACGGTTTCACGCGCGCGCCGACCGACCGGCAATGGACCTTGCTCGGCACCGCGCTGAACGCCATCCACCGCACCGAGCTGCCCGAATCGCTGTGGGCGGGCCTGCCGCGCGAAAGCTATTCGCACCACTGGCGCGAAGGCGTGCGCCGCTACCAGCGCCGCTTCATCAACGGCGTGGCGGGCGACGATCTGGTGAAGCGCTTCCTCGCCTTCTGGGACGCGCACGACGAAGAGATCGATTCGATCGTCTACCGCAGCGAACAGCTCGCCTCGATCCTGCTCGAGAAGTCGCTGCCGCAGGTGCTGTGCCATGCCGACCTGCATGCAGGCAACGTGCTGCTGGGCGACGACGACCGCCTGTGCATCGTCGACTGGGACACGCTCATCCTCGCGCCGAAGGAGCGCGACCTGATGTTCATCGGCGGCGGGGTCGGCGGCGTGTGGAACCAGCCGCGCGAAGAAGCGCTGTTCTTCCAGGGCTACGGCACGAGCGAGGCGGTCGACACGCTCGCCCTCGCCTACTACCGCCACGAACGCATCGTGCGCGACCTGCTCGAGTTCTGCGACCAGATGTTCGACCCGCAGGCCAGCCGCGAAGACCGCGAGGAAGGCCTGCGCCAGATGGCGAGCCAGTTCGAGCCGGGCAACGTGGTCGCCGTCGCGCACCGCGACTACGACGCCATCACCTGAAGCACCTGAAGGGCGCCGCTCAGATCAGCAGATCCTGCGCGTCGTCCTCGAAGCCCGCCACGGGCTGCGCCTTGGCCAGCGCCAGCCAGACCGAAAAAGGAATGCGCTCGAAGGCACGGTGCACCGCGGCGCGCGCCACCACGAGGCGTTCGCCCTCGAGCACCATCACGCCGCATTCGGCCGGGATCTCGTCGGGCGACGCGATGCAGCGGCCCTTGGCGTCGTTGCCCAGCACGTACCAGCACTCGCCGCCCAGGTCGAGATACGCCGCGCGCTTGTCGGGCTTGCGCAGGTCGCCCAGCAGGTCGGCGCGGCTGACCTTCACCTCGTGCACGATGGGATGCGCATAGGCCTCGACGCTGGTGTTGCGGATCGAGAACACGTCGGGCCGCGCCATGCACCAGCGCGGCTTGCCATCCTCCTCCAGCGGCGGCAGCCGGGCGCGCAGGCCCAGGCCGCGCCAGGCGATGCGGCCGCCGCGCGTCATCTCGCGCGCCACGCGTTCCACCAGCGCCTCGTGCGGCGACAGCGCCGCGCGGTTGACCGTGAGCGTGGTGGCGATGCGCGCAATGCCCGCGTCGGTCACGCGCAGCGTCTCGTGGCCCAGCGCGCCGCGCACGCGTTCGAGAAAACCGCCCGCGAGCAGCTCGACCTCGATGGTGTCGCAGCAGGGCCAGCCGGCCGAGCGGTAGATCTCGCGCAGGCGCCGTGCGTGCGGCTTGCCGAAGGGCACGGCGGTCTGCAGGGGCGGCGGGTCGCTCACCGGCGGCGGAAAACCGGGGTCCGTCACCGGGGGCACGACGGGCGGCGGATCGCCTTCGGGCGGCCGCACGGGCGGCGGCGGTGGCGGCATGGGCACATCGGGCGCGGGCGGCGGCGGGCCGATCGGCGTGGCGACGACCTCATCGACAAGGGCAAATCCGGCGGTTGCGGCGAGTGCGGACATGGGAGGAACAGGTTAGCGAAAAGTGAGGAGCGGCGCGAGGCATGGAACGATCGGTTGCATTCGCAATGCCTCAGTGGAAGTCGCGGCTGGTGTTGCTCTGTGCCAGCCGGCCCAGCAGCGGCGTGAGGTCCTTGAAGCCGGTGGCGATCAGGTGCTGCACCTTGCCGCCGCTGTCGTCGTCGCGCTGCCAGGTGCCCTGCACCGCGAGCAGGTGCGACTTGAGCAGCGGCTCGCGCCAGGCCTCGATGACGTGGCTCCACACGATCACGTTGACGTTGCCGGTCTCGTCCTCCAGCGTGACGAAGATGGTGCCGTTGGCGGTGCCGGGCCGCTGCCGGCCCTTGACGATGCCGCAGGCGCGCACGGTCTGGCCGCTGCGCGCGGCGCGCAGCTCCACCGCGCTCATGAGATTCATGCGCGCCAGGCGCGGGCGCAGCAGCGCGAGCGGATGGCGGCGCAGCGTGAGGCCCAGCGCCGCGTAGTCGCCGACGATCTCTTCGCCCTCGGGCGCGGCCGGCAGCAGCAGCGCCTGTTCGTGGATCGGCACGCCCTTGAGCAGGGCCGACGAGCGATGCTGCGCCGTGGCATCCCACACCTGCTGACGCCGATGGCCCGAGAGCGACATCAATGCATCGGCCGCCGCGAGCGCGGCCATGTCCTTGCCTTCGAGTTCGGCGCGCAGGGCCAGGTCTTCGGTGCTGGTGAAAGGCGCTTGTGCACGCGCTGCGAGCAGGCGCTTGGCGCCGGCTTCGCTGAGGCTCAGGACCCGGTTCAGGCCCAGCCGCACGGCGGGTTGGTTCTCGTTGCCCAGGCGTTCGGCGTAGCGCGTTTCGGTGCCCGCGGGCATGCGCGGCGCATCGGGTGCGCGGGCTTCGAGCGTGGTGTCGATCTCGCTGCACGTGACGTCGACCGGCCGCACCTCGACGCCATGGCGGCGCGCGTCCTGCACCAGCTGCGAAGGGCTGTAGAAGCCCATCGGCTGCGAGTCGAGCAAGGCGGCGAGGAAGCAGGCGGGCTCGTAGTTCTTGAGCCAGCTGCTGATGGTGACCAGCAGCGCGAAGCTCGCGGCGTGGCTTTCGGGGAAGCCGTAATCACCAAAGCCCATGATCTGCTTGAAGATGGCTTCGGCGAAGGCCTCCTTATAGCCGTTTCCGGTCATGCCTTTGACGAGCTTGTCGTGAAACTTCCCGAGACCGCCCTTGCGCTTCCATGCCGCCATCGCGCGGCGCAGCTGATCGGCCTCGTCTGCCGTGAACTTGGCCGCGATCATCGCGATCTGCATCACCTGCTCCTGGAAGATCGGAATGCCGAGCGTGCGTTCGAGTGCGGGGCGAAGTTCGTCATCCTCATAAATGATTGGCAGCTTCTTTGCCACCCGCTCACGCTGCTTGAGATACGGATGCACCATGCCGCCCTGGATGGGCCCGGGCCGCACGATCGCGACCTCGATCACCAGGTCTTCATAAGTGCGCGGCTTCAGGCGCGGCAGCATCGACATCTGCGCGCGGCTCTCGATCTGGAACACGCCGATGGTGTCGGCGTCGCAGATCATGTCGAACACGTTGGGGTCGTCGTTGGGGATGTGATGCATCTGCACCATCGAGCCCCGCCAGCGGTTCATGTGGTCAAGCCCGCGCCGAATCGCACTGAGCATGCCCAGCGCGAGCACGTCGACCTTGAGCATGCCCATGGCCTCGAGGTCGTCTTTTTCCCACTGGATGACGGAGCGATTCACCATCGACGCCTTCTCGACCGGCACCAGCCGCGTGAGCTTCGTGTGCGTGAGCACGAAGCCGCCCACGTGCTGGCTCAGGTGGCGCGGAAAGCCCTTGAGCCGCTGCGTCATCTCGATCCATTGCACCAGCTTGAGCCGGTCTTCCTTCACGCCGACGCGCGCGGCGGCCTTGTCGAGCTGTTCGCCGAGCGCAGTGTCGTCGAACCAGTAGTGGTCCTTGGCGAACTCGTCGACCAGCCGCTCGTCGATGCCGATGGCCTTGCCGACGTCGCGCAAGGCGCTGCGCGAGCGGTAGCAGATGACGACGGCGGCGATGGCGGCGCGCTCGCGGCCGTACTTTTCGTAGATGTACTGGATGACCTCTTCGCGCCGCTGGTGCTCGAAGTCGACGTCGATGTCGGGCGGCTCCTTGCGATGGCGGCTCAGGAAGCGCTCGAACAGCAAGTGGCCCTTTTCGGGGTTGATCGCGGTGATGCCGAGGCAGTAGCAGACCGCCGAGTTGGCCGACGAACCGCGGCCCTGGCAGAGGATGTCTTGAGAGCGAGCGAAGCGCACGATGTCTTCCACCGTGAGGAAGAACATCTCGTATTCGAGCTCGGTGATCAGGTCGAGCTCTTTCTGGACCTGCGTGCGCACCTTCTCGGGAATGCCGTCGGGGTAGCGCACCCGCGCGCCCTCCCACGTCTTGCGCACCAAGGTCTGTGCCGCCGTCTCGCTGCTGCCCACAGTCTCCAACGGGTACTTGTAGGTCTCACGGATCACCTCGGGATCGAAACGGCACCGCTGCGCCACCACCAGCGTGTTCGCCAGCATGCCGGGCAGATAAAGCGCCGCCAGCCGCACCCGCTGCCGCAGGTGCCGCTCCGCATTCGACTGCAGCGCAAAGCCGCACTCGGCGACGGTCTTGCCCTCGCGCACGGCCGTCAACACGTCGTGCAGCGGCTTGCAGGCACGCACGTGCATGTGCACGTCGCCGGCCGCCACGAGCGGCACGCCCGTCTGCTCGCCCGCCTGCATCAGCGTGACGAACCACAGGTCGTCGTCGAACTCGTTGAACAGCTCCACGGCCAGCCAGAGGCTGTCGCCGTACAGCGCCTTGGCCGCTGCCAGGTCTTCCTGCAAGGAGGCTGCATCCGGCATACCACCCGGCGGACGGTGCGGCACGAAGAGCACCTGGCAGTCTTGCAGCGAAGCCACGTCGCTGCCCTCCCAGCTCACGCGGTACTCGCCCTTGGGCAGCTCGGTGTTGCGCGCGGCGGTGATGAACTCGCAGAGGTTGCCCCAGCCCTCGGTGTCGTTCGCGATCACCACGAGCTTGAAGCGCTCGAAGCGGAACTCGCTGCCGAACAGCAGGCGGAAGGCGGGGTTGCGCGGGATCGGTGGTTCGTCCGGGTGCTCGCGCTCGTACGCGTCGAGCTTCGCAGGCAGATCACGCAATGCGACATAGGCACGCACGATGCCCGCCACCGAGCATTCATCGGTGATCGCCAGCGCCGAGTAGCCCAGGTGATAGGCGCGCTCCACCATGTCCTCGGGCATCGATGCGCCGCGCTGGAAGCTGAAGTTCGTGAGGCAGTGCAGCTCGGCGTAGTCGGGCAACCCCGGCACCGGCTTCTGCCGCTGCGGCAGCACATGCACCTTGGCGGGCTGGCGCTTGCGCTCTTCCTTGCCGCTCAGGTCAGGCATAGAAGCCTTGCAGGTACCAGCGCACCTCGCCCGAAGAAAAGCGCGTGGCGGGTCGCTCGCGAAAGATCCACACCAGGCCGGCCTCGGGGCTTTCGGCCACGTAGTAGTCGCGCATCGCGGGCTGGCCGCCGTCTTCCTCGCCGCCCCACCAGCCGGCCTCCACGCGCTGCGGCCCGACCAGCTTGCGCAGCGGGCCGCAGTAGCACGGGCGCTCGCCGTCCATCTCGAGCCGCAAGGGCTCGGGCAGCAGCCAGGGCGGGTAGATCGCATCGGGCTGCGAGGCGGCTTCCTTGCGGGCCTTGTCGGGCACAGGCGTTTTCTCTTTTTGCAGCGCGGGCCGCCACCGCTGCTGGCGCTCGGGCCGGTGGTCGGCCTGCGCGAGCGGCACCACCACCTGGTCTGCGCCGAGCCGCACGCTGAGCCGTTCGACCATCTCGTGCAGCTTGTCGCCCTTGCGGTTGTCTTCCGGCAGGAAGCTGGTGCTGGCGCCGGCCAGCGGATCGGTCTCGAGCGTGCGCAGCTTCAGCCAGCTCGCGGGCGCAGCCAGCGTGGTGAGCGCGAGTTTTTCGGACAGCAGGCGGCGCAGGTGCGCCATGTCCTGCGTGGGCTCGGCCGTGCGCACGGTGAGCTGCTGGTGCGGCGGCAGGGTCACGCCGTTGAGGCGCCGCAGGTCGAGCGTCCACTGCAGTTCGAGCGCACGCGCGCCGCGCTGGCGCGCGCGCAGCCAGATCTGCAGCGCCGAGAGCAGGCGGTTGGCCGACCACATGAGTTCGGGCCCGGTCTCGGCCAGCGCGGGCAGTTCGAGCTTCTGCTCGAACACGTCGGGCAGCGTGAGCCAGGCGTGGGTTTCGGGGCGCAGGCCCCAGGCGATGTCGAGCGCCTCGCGCAGCCCGGTGCCGAAGCGCCGCGTGAGGCCGCCACGCGGCAAGGCGGCCACATCGCCCCAGGTGCGGCAGCCCAGGCGCGCGAGCAGGTCGAGGTGGCCATGCGCGGCCGTCAGCGTGTCCAGCGGCAGGCCGGCCGGCACTTCGGCTGGCCGGTGCTCGTTGCGCGCGAACAGGCGCAGCCGCGCCAGCGCGATCAGGCTGGTGGCGCCCTGCGCGCCGCGCATGCGCGCGTCGGGTGCGGGGTTGAGGGCCAGCAGCTGGCGCATCAGCGGCGCGCGCCCGCCCCACAGGCGTTCGCAGGCCGAGACCTCGAGCATCAGCGCCTCGTCCTGCCAAGCGACGTGCGGCGTGAACTGCAGCGCCCACCAGCCCAGGGCCTCGGGCGGGGGCATGTCGGGGGCGTCGGCTTCTTCGGACTCAGACGACCACTGCAAGGCGATCCAGTGCATCCGGGCCTCCTTTCCATGCGTCGATGCGCACCACCGTGGCCGACGGCGCGGCGGCCGGCGCCACGGGCGGCTGCAGGCGCAGCTGGCGCCGCACGCGGGCGGCGGCCAGCAGCGCGCTCATGCGGGCGTTGCGCGCCGGCACCCGCACCGGCGCGGCCAGCGGCGGCCCCCGGCGCTTGAGCAGGTGCAGCGCGATCTGCGCCGGGTCGCCCGCGCAGCGCTCGGCGCGCAGGCGCAGCCGCGCGGGCGAAGCCGACAGCGCCACCGACTCGGGCCGGCACACGAACAGCAGCACCTCGTGCTGCGCGGCCGCCAGCTGCAGCCGCCGCAACTCGCCCACGCGGGCCTGCGGCAGCCAGGCGACGACGGCGGCGATCTCGGCGCAGCGCAGCGCCTGCTCGCAGGCCCACAGCCGCGCGGCCGGGGCGTCGCTGCGCACGCACATCAGCGCCTCCACCGGCAAGCCCTGCGCCGCCAGCGCGGTGCCGCAGGGTTCGTAGGGCGCACCGACCAGCACCACCGGCCCGCCGCGCGCTTCCACGGCCTGCGCCAGCGCGGGCAGCAGCAGGCGCCAGACATGGGCCTCGGGCGTGGCCTGCAGCAGCTCCGTCATCGCGCCCACGGGCCAGCCGCCGCCGGGCAGCTCGGCGTCGAGCGCGGCATGCCCGGTGGCGACGACCTGCGCGTCGGCCAGGCCGAGTTCGTCGGCGTGCCAGACGCCGCGACCCGCGGCGGTGGAAAAGGAGTCGAGGAAAGGGAGGCCCATGATTGCAGTTGTTAACTGTATTTTTATACAGCATTTCCCGGGTCGCAACCAGCGATCGATTTACCTGCGAAGGCCCGCGCCTTAAGATCGGTTTATTAACAATTAGTGACCATGAGACACAAAAAGATTCATCTGCGGCTTCTGGCCCTCGCCGCGCTCGCCACCCTCGTCTTTGCCGCGGCGCCCGCCTCGGCCCAGCCCGCCAAGCCGCTCCTGATCGGCCAGACCTACGTGCAGACCGGCCCGCTCGCGTCGCTGTCGACCGAGCCGCTGGTGGGCATCCGCGCCATGTTCACCGCGCTGAACGCGAGCGGCGGCGTCAACGGCCGCCCGGTCGAGCTGCGCCAGCTCGACGACGCCTACGACCCCGCCAAGGGCGCCGAGAACGTCAAGACCTTCGCGAAAGACGGCGCCATCGGCGTGCTGATGCCCATCGGCACCTCGTCAGCGGTCGGCGCGCTGAAGGCGGCCAACGAGCTGAAGATTCCCGTCGTCGGCCCGTACACGGGCGCGGGCCCGGTGGTGAAGTTCAGCGAGTTCGGCTTTCCGGTGCGCATCAGCTTCGACGAGGAATACAGCCGCATCGTGAACCACCTGTTCACCATCGGCCTGTCGCGCATCGCCTTCGCGCACAACGACAACCCCGGCGCACGCTCGGCGATGGAGAGCACACAGAAGTTCATTGCCGAACGCGGCGACAAGATGGTCGGCAGCGTGGCCATCAAGAACGACGGCTCCGACGCGGCCGAGCGCGCCGCCGAGCTGGCCAAGCTCAAGCCCAAGGCCGTGGTGCTGTCGGCCACCAACGACGTGGCGGCGAAGTTCATCGCGGCCTACCGCGCGACCGGCGGCGAGACGGCCTTCTATTCGTTCTCCTTCCTGAACGGCCAGAAGCTGTTCCAGGACATCAAGAAGGACGCGGCCGGCGTGGTCATCTCGCAGGTCGTGCCCTATCCGTGGAACAGCGCGATGCCGGTGATTGCCGAGTACCAGGCGGCGATGAAGAAGATCGGCATGACCGAGTTCAGCTACGCGAGCCTGGAGGGCTACGTCACGGCCAAGGTCATGGTCGAAGGCCTGAAGCGCGCAGGCGCCAACCCGACGCCCGAGTCGCTGCAGAAGGGCCTGGAGTCGTTCAAGACGCTCGACCTCGGCGGCATCGCCGTGTCGTACCGGCCCGGCGAGCACCGCGGGCTGACCTTCTCGGAGCTGTCGATGCTCAAGGCCGACGGGCGCTACCTGCGCTGAGGCCTTTCGCTCGCCGGCATGGCGGGCGCAGAATTTCGTTCGTGACGACGCCCCTCACGAACGCACACCCTTACGCCCTCACGCGCGCCCGGTTGCTCCGACTGGGCGCAGCCCTGTGCGCAGGTGCCGCGCTCCCCCCCTTCGCCCAGCAGCAACCCGGCAGGCCCGCGATGCAGATGACCACCCGCCCCATTCCCGCCACGAAGGAAGCCCTGCCGGTCGTCGGCTGCGGCACCTGGATCGGATTCGACCAGCGCCCCGGCACCGACGAATACCAGCGCCTGCCCGGTGTGCTCGATGCGCTCTTCGCGGCCGGCGGCAAGCTGATCGACAGCTCGCCGATGTACGGCCGCTCCGAGGAAACCACCGGCGAGCTGCTGGCCGCCGCCAGGCCGGGCGCCAGGCCCTTCCTCGCCACCAAGGTCTGGACCTCGGGCCGCGAGGCCGGCATCGCGCAGATGGAACAGTCGTTCACTCGGCTTCGCACGCCGCAGATCGACCTGATGCAGGTGCACAACCTCGTCGACTGGCGCACCCACCTCGCCACGCTGCGCGGCTGGAAAGACAAAGGCCGCGTGCGCTACATCGGCATCACCCACTACACCGCCTCGGCCTACGACGAGGTCGAAGCCGTGCTGCGCGCCGAGCAGCTCGACTTTGTGCAGATCAACTACTCGCTCGATGCGCGCGATGCCGAACAGCGCCTGCTGCCGCTCGCGGCCGAGCGCGGCGTGGCGGTGATCGTCAACATGCCCTTCGGCGGCGGCGGCTTGCTCCGGCGCCTGCGCGACAGGCCGCTGCCCGCCTGGGCCGGCGAGATCGGCTGCACGAGTTGGGCGCAGGTGCTGCTGAAGTTCGTGCTGAGCCATCCGGCCGTGACCTGCACGATCCCGGGCACGGGCCGTGCGGAGCACATGACGGACAACGCCGCGGCCGGGGTCGGGACAGGCACCTTCCCCGACGCCGCCTTCTGGCGCCGCGAGGCCTCTTCTATTCGAACTTGACGTTGTGCTCCCGCACGGTCGCGCCGAAGGCGTCGTACTGCGTGCGGAAGAACTCGGCGAACTTCGCGGGGCTCATGCCGTAGCCCTCGAAGCCCTGCTGCACCAGCTGTGCATGCACGTCGGGCCGCTTGAGCGTGTTCTGCAACTCCTGCGAGAGCCTGTCGGTGATCTCCTTCGGCAGCCCCGGCGGCCCGAAGAAGCCGGCCCACGGCGTGATCGTGAGCTTGCCCAGCCCCAGCTCGCCGCCCGTCGGCACATCGGGCAGCAAGCCGCTGCGCTGCGGCAGCAGCGTGACCAGCGCGCGGATGCGCCCCTCCTTCACGAAGCCCGGCGCCAGCGTGCCGGTGGTGAACATCATGTGGATCTGCCCGCCCAGCAGGTCGGTCATGGCCTGCATGTCGCCCTTGTAGCGCGCGTTGACCACCTTGCGCTCGCCCAGCAGCTGCAGCATCGCGAGCTCCGAGGCGCTGTTGCTCGATGCCGAGTTGAGCGCGCCGGGCTTCGACGCCACGAGCGCCAGCAGCTCGTTCACACTCTTGACCGGCAGGCTCGAGGGCACCACGAGGAACATCGAGAACTGCCCCGCCGAGCTGATCGGCGTGAAGGCCTTGAACGGGTCGTAGGGCGAGGTCGGCCGCAGCGTGGGCGCGGCGACCATCGCGGTGTTGGTGCCCATCAGCAGCGTGTAGCCGTCGGGCTTGGCCGACGAGGTGGCCTGCGCCGCGAGCACGCCGTCGGCGCCGGGGCGGTTCTCCACGATCACCTGCTGGCCGAGCTGCTTCGACAGCCCCTCCGCAATGATCCGCGTGAGCGAATCGGCACCGCCGCCCGCGGCGAAGCCGACGATCAGCTTCAGCGGCTTGTTCGGGTACACGTCGGCGCTCCAGGCCGCCGCGCCGGGCAGTGCCGTGGCGGCGAGGGCCGCGAGAGTCAAGGTTCTGCGTCGCATGAAAGCCTCCTTGTTCAGAAGAGGTGCCGCACGCCGAACTCCCAGCCCGACGAGCGCATCCCGCCCGCCGGCGCCACGCCGCCGCTCACCACGTAGCGCGCCTGCCCGCTGTTCATCAGCCGCGCGTAGGTGCCGTACAGCGCGGTGCGCCGGGAGAGGTTGTGCACGTAGCCGATGCCGAACTGGCGCGCGTCGTCGCGGTTGCGCGGCATGCCGTTGGCGTTGCGCAGGCTCTCGTCGCTGCGGTCGTCCAGGTAGGCGTAGCTCACGCGGATGCGCCCGACCTCGAAGGCCGGGATGTGCGCGCCGATCTCGACGGTGTTCTTGCGCACCGTGCCGGCCGCGAGCTTCACCGTCACCTTGTTGTAGAGCGCGAAGAACTTCGCGAAGCCCGCATCCCACGAGCCGCCGATGTTGGCGTGCGTGTAGTTGCCGATGGTGGAGGTGGCGTTGAAGTGCGAGCGCGTCACGGCCGCCGCGATGTCGAATGCGCCCGAGGCGAAACCGAAGCGCGCGCCGCCGAAGTTGCCGTCGTCGCGGTTCGGCGCGGTGGAGTTGTTCTCGCCGGTGCCGATCATCGCCATGCCGTAGAAGCCGCCCAGCTTGGCCGGCAGCCAGTAGCTCACCGTGTTGCTGCCGGTGATGGCCGTGGGCAGCGGCCCGGTGCCCGCGCCCGCGAAGGTGAGGTTGCCCGCGCGCGCCACGCCGTTGGCGTTGAAGGGGTCGAAGTAGATGCTGTTGTAGTGCGTGGGAATGAAGTCGTGGCCCAGCCGCACTTCGCCCAGCGAATCGTGCGACAGGCTCACGAAGGACATGCGGTCGAAGGTGATCGGTCCCGCCGGGCCCGCGCCGCTCGTCTGGTTGTTGGTGTTGCTCGGCCGGCCGGTGCCCAGGTCGGGGTTCAGGCTGCCTTCGAGCCAGAAGCCCGCGCGCAGGCCCCCGCCCAGGTCTTCGGTGCCGCGAAAGCCGATCCGGCTGGTCGAGAGACCGCCGTTCGACAGCGCCTTGACCGAACCGCCGCCCTCGCCTTTCGTGTACTGGACGCCAAGGTCCATCACGCCGAACACGGTGACGCTGGATTGCGCGTGCGCCGCGCCGCTGCTGGCAAGGCCGATGGCCGACCACATCAAGATTCTCTTCATGGTTTTTTGTCTCCTGCTTCTTCTCTTTGGTTGAAAAACTCTGGAATCGCGCGCAGGGCTGCGCCACCGGGTGCGCACGGGGGTGCGCACCGGTTGGCGAAGGCCGGGGTGAAAAAGGTCTAGCTGGCGGGCTGCGGGCGCTCCGTGCGCACGAGCACTGCCCCCTTGGACAGCGGGCTCACGTTGCGCCGGTACTGCTGCAGCCAGCCGGTGTCGAAGGCCGGCGGCGGCGCCTGCCAGTCGGCGCGGCGCGCGGCGAGTTCGGCGTCGGTCAAGGCGATGTCGAGGCGGCGCGCGTCCAGGTCGATGGTGATCACGTCGCCGTCGCGCACCAGCCCGAGCGGGCCGCCCAGTGCCGCCTCGGGCGACACCTCGGCCACCACGAGCCCCTTGCAGACCAGGCCCGAGAGATGCCCGTCGGTCAGCAGCGCGACCTGGTCGCCCAGCCCCGCGCCATCGACCGCGAAGACCACGCGCGATGCACCGCCGCCCATGGCCGGCCCGCCGCACGCGCCGGCGCCGCGCATCACGACCACCTGGCCAGGCACGATCTCGTGGTTCTTGATCGCGGCGATGGCAGCGTCCGAAGTCCAGAAGCACACGGCCGGCCCGGTGAAGCGCCGCACCTTGCGCTCGGCGATGCCGGTCTTGATGAGGCCCGACTCGGGCGCGAGGTTGCCGCGCAAGAGCACGATGGCCGGCAGCGGCGCGACCGGGCGGTCGATGGGGCGGATCACCTCGGCGTCCCTCACTTCGGCGTGGCGCAGGTTGTCCGCGACGGTGCCGCCGGTCACCGTGCGCGCGCCCGTGTCGAGCAAGGGCGCGAGCTGCTTCATCAACGCACGGCAACCGCCCGCCGCCTCGAAGGCCTCGATCGAATGCTCGCCGATGGGGCGCACGCCGGCCAGCACCGGTGTCGTCGGGCCGAGGCTTTCGAAGAGGCCGTACACATCGACGCCGCACTCGCCTTCGGTCGATATCGCCTGCAGGTGCTTGGCCGTGTTGAGCGAACCGCCGACGGAGAGCACCGCGCGCACTGCGTTGGCGAAAGCGCCGGCCGAGAGGATGTCGCGCGGTTTCAGGTCGTCCAGCACCATCTGCACGATGCGCGTGCCGGCCGCGCGCACGTCGTCCATCATCTTCGGGCTCAGCGCGGCGACCGGCGCGCTGCCGGGCAAGGCCATGCCGAGCGCTTCGCACACGATGTGCATCGAGTTCGCCGTGCCCAGGCCCGAGCACACGCCCGGCCCGCGGATCGCCTCGCGGCTCATGCCCACGAGTTCTTCCACGGGCAGGTGGCCGGTGACCGCGTGCATCGCGCCGATGAACACCTCCTCGATGTCCATGTGCTTGCCGCGGTACTCGCCGCTGGGCTGGTAGCCGCAGGGCACGAGCAATGTCGGGATGTTGAGCCGCGCGGCCGCCATGAGCTGCCCCGGCACCGTCTTGTCGCACGAGGTGAGGCAGACCATGCCGTCGAGCTGCGCGCCTTCGACCGCGACCTCGATGTCGTTGGTCACCAGGTCGCGCGCGCCGAGCATGTAGGCGCCGCGTGCGCCCGCGCCGGTGATGAAGTCGCTGGGCGCGGCGGTGCGGATCTCGAACGGCACGCCGCCCGCCGCGCGGATCGCTGTCTTGATTTCCGCCGCCACCTTGTCGAGGTGGCTGAAGCACGCGGCCAGTTCCGAGGAGCTGTTGACGATGGCGATCTTGGGCTTCTCGCAATCCTCTTCAGGAATGCCGAGCGCGCGCCAGTGCGCATTGCGCACCGACCAGAGGTAGGAGCCGCGCGGGAAGTTGCTGCGCAAGGGACGGGTCATGAACGGTCTCCGGTCTTGTGGTTCTTCTTGGTGATCTCGATCACGCCGCGGTCGGCGTCCACGCGCACCCAGTCGCCGGTCTCGATGCATGCGAGCGGGTCGCGCTCGAAGTCGGTCATCGAGGACGAGTGCGTCACCACGGCGCCGAGCGCCATCTTGGTCGTCATCTCGTTGAACAGGAACGCCGCGGGCGCGGAGTTCATGAGCCGCGTCATGTGGAACATCGCGGACCAGCCTGACGAGCCCTTGGCGCCCGGGAACACCAGCACCTTGCCCGCGAAGCTCTGGCCGCGCAGTTCGTGGCGCGTCTCGATGACGGTGCCGGTGCGCGGGTCGATGCCGCCCCAGCCCGAGATGCGGTCGCGCGTGACGAGCGCCTCGCCTTCGGCCACGCCGCCCACGACCTTGCGGCCGCGGATGACGATGGTTTGTTCTGTGATGACTGCATCGCTCATGCGTAGCCCCCGTTCCAGCGACCCGTGCAGGCCGCATCGATGCATTCGGCCGTGCTGCCGAACCACGCCTGCACGCCGAGGATGGCGGGCAGGTAGTGCGCCTGCTTGGCGGAATCGAGCGCCACGGTCTTCGTGCCCTTGGGCACGGCGCGGCTCATGGCCGAGCAGCTGTCGGTCATGAGGATGCCGCCCGCGTCCTCGATGATCTTCGTGTAGCCGTTGCGGTCGGCCAGCGACTTGATGGCGCGCGGCGTGAAGATCCACAGCTCGCAATCGGGGTGCACACGGCGCCCTTCGATGAGCTGCGCGGCCTCCCAGATCTGCTCGATGGTGTAGTGCGGGCAGCCGAGCATCACGTACTGGACTTCGCTGTCCTTGCCGGTGACGTTGATCTTCTCGTAGGTCGCGCGGCGCTCGGCCTCGCCGTAGCGCAGCACCTCGATGGGCGTCTTGCCGCCGAGCGCCTGCGCCAGCGTCAGCGCCTCGGGCGTGACGCCGGCGATGTGGTACATCTCCACGCCGCCCGAGGACGAGGCCGCTGCGCCGAAGTGCTTGAGCCGCGGCAAGTTCGGCACGCGGCCGATGCCGCGCCGGCTGTGCACCACCGGCACGCGCTCCTGCACGTGCTCGCCGATGTAGTAGCCGAGCAGGCCCCAGTCCTGCACCGACTCGACCTCGATGTCGAGCTCGATCACATGCGTCGCGCGGCGGTTCTCTTCGAGGTGGTAGCCCCAGTAGGGAATGCGGCCGGTGAGCATGGCCGCGCCCGTGCTCTCGCGGCCCTCGGTGTTGGTGCGTGCGCCGAGCACCGAGTTGCAATACACCACCGCCGACGATTCCATCCACGCGCAGTGCTCGCCGCGCGTCGGGATGTTGCCCACCTGGTAGGGCGTGCAGGTGTTCATGATCTGCGCGCCGAGGCCGGCCGCATGGCGCTCGCTCTTGTTGTAGAACTGGACGATCTCCTCGCTCACGCCCATGCGCTCGGGCTGGCCGGGGTCGAAGCCCAGCTGCAGGTGGCTCGTGAAGACCTTGAACTTCGGGATCTCGACCGTCTCCTGGCTGTCGAGGCTGAATTCGGAGAACACCGCGTCCATGCCGCCGCCCTTGGCGAGCGCGAAGTCGCGCTGGAAAGGCGTGGTCGAGGTGATGGTGGCGCAGACGTTGCGCGTCTCGACCAGTCGCTCGGCGCCGAGGGCTTCGCCATAGCGCATCAGCAGGTCCATCGCCTTCTGCACGGCCGGTCCGTCGCGGCCGTCGTACATGGCTTTTTCTTCATCGCTCAGGTGCATGACCTGTGTCTCCGTTCTTCTGTCGTCGTGGGGAAGGGTCCCCGGCCGGGTTGCTAACCCGGCGAGGGTGAAGGCACGTGCCCGCCGATGTCGCGCGCAATGGTGAGCGCGATGTCGTGCAGGCGCGGTGCGAGTTCGTTGCGCAATCTGTCTTCGGTGAACACGAAGGCGGCGCCGCCGCCGTTGAGCGCCATCACCTCGCCGTCGGGGCCGATGAGCGGCACCGACACCGAGTTGATCTCGCGGTGGAATTCGCCGAGCGAGAGGCAGTAGCCCAGCCGCTTGGCTTCGCCGATGGCGCGCGTCATGGGCGCGGCGATGCCGTCCCACTCGGGGCCGCGCAGCAGGCGCATCGAATCGACCAGCTGGTTGCGCTGCGCGTCGGGCAGCGCCGAGAGGTACGCGCGACCGAGCGCCGAGTTCGGCAGCGGCGCGCGCGAGCCCACGTCCAGCCGCGCCGAGAGCATCGACGAACGCGGGCGGCAGGCTTCGATCAGCACCATCTCCATGCCGTCGCGCACCGCGAGGTAGACGGAGGCACCGACCTCTTCCGCCATCGCCTGCATGCTGGGCCGCGCGGCGGCGCGCACATCGAGGCTGCCGAGGAACACGCGCGAGAGCGATACCACGCCCGGCCCGAGCATGAAGCGGTCGGGCGCCTGCGCGGGCTTGAGCATGCCCAGCGAGAGCAGCGTCGCGACCAGCCGGTTGACCGTGGGGCGCGGAATGCCGGTGATTCGCGCGACGTCGGCGTGGCCGAGCACGGGGCGGTCTTCGCTGAAGCAGCGCAGCACCGAGATGCCGCGTTCCAGCGCGCTCACGGTGTCGGAACGTTCGCCTCGCGAATCGGAGGCATCGGCCGCGGAAAGAGAGCTGTCGTTTTTATCGGTGGACATGGAAGGACCCTTTGAACGCTTTGCAAGACTCTGCAATGTAGAGGCTCGCGAAAGGAGGTCGTCCGGGTTCATGGCAAAAAGGAGCCAGGTCAGGCGCTGGCTTCGGCCGCGACGGAGGCCGCGCCCTGCCCGGCCTCGCCCCCGGTGCGCAGGTACACGCCCTGCGCCAGCAGTGCGGACTGCAGCGCGCCGGTGTCGACGAAGCGCGGCGCGATGCCGCCCTGCGACGCCAGCGCCGCAGCTACGCCCGCCGCCTGGCCCGTGATCCAGCACTGCGGAATCTCGCGCATGAAGCCGTGCGAGTTGCGGTCGCACGAGATGTGGCGCCCGCACGCCACGAGGCCGTCGAGCTGCTGCGGCACCAGCGCGCCATAGGGGATGGAGATGTTCGGGAATTTCGGCGACACCGCGGGCGTCACGCCGATCTCGTCCGCCAGCGCCACGCCGTCGGGCCACTGGCTGCGCAGCACCGCACCCACGCCGGTGAGGCGCCGCGCATGGCGCACGCCGATCTGTGGCGCGCTCAGCATCAGGTAGGCGTCCTCGAAGCCGGGCGCGTGCGCCTTGAAGTAGTCGAGGTGCGCGGCCATGGCGCGGTGGGAGCGCACTTCGACGGCCGTGAGGTCGTCCACGTCGAGCGCCGAGTAACCCGACTGGCGCGGCCCCATGAAGAGCGCCACGTCGTTGCGCCACGAGACGAAGGGCCGCTCGAAGAGGCCGAGCTGCTCGCGTCCGCGCGCCATGAAGCCGGCGAAGGCCTCGGGCTGGCCGGCCTTGAAGTCGATCCAGCGGTTCATGTCCACGCCGCCGAAGAGCCAGGAGGTGTTCATGCAGTGGTGCACGTCGGCCTCTTCGATGTCGTTCACATAGGCGGCGCCGGCGCGGGCGAACAGGTCGCCGTCGCCGGTGGCATCGACCACCACGTCGGCCATGATGGCCATGCGGCCTTCCTTGCTCTCGAAGACCACGCCCTTGACGGCGCCGTCCTGCACGATCGGGATCGCGGCCCACGAGTGATAGATGAGCTTGACCTTGCGCTCCAGCACGATCTCCTGCGAGAGCAGCTTCAGGCGCTCGGGGTCGATGGTGGGCGACCAGGTGACGATGCCGTGGTAGGCGGCCGTGCGCTGCGACCAGTGCGCGGCCTTGGCCACGTCCTGCGAGCCCCAGTCCGCGCGCTGCGGGCCGGCGATGGCGTCGGCGGGCAGGCGGTCGAACAGTTCTTCGGCGAAGCCGCGGATCACCAGCTTGCCTTCCCAGTCGGTCATGCGGTCGATCCAGATCACGAGGCCGCCGGTCGACAGGCCGCCCAGGTGGTTGTAGCGCTCGAGCAGCGCCACGTCGGCACCGGCGCGGGCCGCGGCAGCGGCTGCGGCGGTGCCCGACGGGCCGCCGCCGACCACCAGCACGCCGCAGCGGTGATAGACCGGAATGTTCTTGCCGGGCTCGGCCCAGCTGCCGTGGTCAGGGCGCTTGACGCGGCTGTCGCGGTCGAAGATGTCGGAGGACAGGATGCGCTCGTCGGTGCGGACGACAGTTTTCATGGGATGGGTGTCTTGGATGGGCTGTTTCGTCGTATTTTGATTTCAATGTTCATTTTGTCAAACACAAAAGCCAATAAAAGGCATTTGTTCGGGGTATTCCCTAGTCGATATGGATTTTTATGACTTTCTAAATCAATATCAGGAGAACATTCCAACGGAGACATCGATGAAGAGACTCAACGGCACCCGCCGTGCATTCGGCACGGCCCTCGGCGCCGCGGCTTTGCTGGGCCTGGCGCCGCACGCGTTCGCGCAGGACTTTCCGGCGCGCAACAAACCGATCCGCATCGTCGTGGGCTTCACGGCCGGCGGCGGCACCGACGCGCAGGCGCGCATCGTGGCGCAGAAGCTCGGCGAGGTGCTGGGCACCAGCGTGATCGTCGACAACAAGCCCGGCGCGAGCACCATGCTCGCGGCCAACGAGGTGTCGCGCGCCTTGCCCGACGGCTACACGCTGCTGTACGCGCCCTCTTCCACGATGGCGCAGAACCCGCACACCTTCGCGCAGGTGCCCTACGACCCGTTCAAGGACTTCACCGCCATCTCGATGGGCGGGCGCGGGCCGCTGGTGCTGTCGGTGAGCACCACGGTGCCCGCCAACAACGTGAAGGAGCTGGTGGCCTACGTGAAGGCCAACCCCGGCAAGGTGAGCTACGCCTCGTTCGGTGCGGGCACCTCGTCGCACATCTACGGCGAGGCCTTCGTGAAGAAGACCGGCGTCGATGCGGTGCACATCCCCTACAAGGGCGGCTCGGACGCGGCCAAGGACCTGATCGGCGGACGCGTGCAGTACATGTTCGACTCGGCCTCGTCAGCCATCATCACCTCGGCCACGGGCAAGGTGAAGGTGCTGGCCATCGCGGCGAACGCACGCATCCCGGCGCTGCCCGACGTGCCCACCTTCGCCGAACAAGGCTACGCCGGGCTGGACCTGCCGAGCTGGCTCGGCTTCTACGGGCCGGCGCGCATGCCGGCGCCGGTGGTGGCCAAGCTCAACGCGGCACTCACGCAGGTGCTGGCGATGCCGCAGGTGCGCGAGTTCTATCGCACGGGCGGCTACGAAGCGGGCGCGACGACGCCGGAAGAATTCGCCGGCATCACGCGCACGACCTACGAACGCTGGGGCGCGATGGTGCAGCAGGTAGGCTTGGCCAAGCAATGAGTCCTTCTTCCTTCATCACCCGACGCAGCGCGGCCGCATGGCTTGCGCTGGGCGCGATCGCCCTGCCGCCGTCGTCATTCGCAGCCTCACCGGCGGACTTTCCGGTCAAGGGCCGCAGCATCCGCATCGTGCTCGGCCTGGCGGCCGGCGGCGCCTCCGACGCGCAGGCGCGCTTCGTCGCCAACAAGCTCGGCGAGGTGCTGCAGACGCCGGTCATCGTGGAGAACCGCCCGGGCGCGAGCTTCATCCTCGCGACCGAGGAGGTGATCCGCGCGGCGCCCGACGGCTACACCTTCATGTACGCGCCCTCTTCCGTGGTCGCGCAGAACCCGCAGACGCTGGCACAGGTGCGCTACGACCCGTTCAAGGACTTGACGCCGATCTCGCTCGGCGCACGCGGCCCGCTGGTGCTGACGGTGCACACGAGCGTGCCGGCGCGCAACGTGCAGGAGCTGGTCGCGTACATCAAGGCCAACCCGGGAAAGATGAGCTACGCCTCGTTCGGCACCGGCACCTCGTCGCACATCTACGGCGAAGCTTTCGCACGGCAGGCCGGGCTCGACGTGGTGCACGTGCCCTACAAGGGCGGCGCCGATGCGGCGAAGGACTTCCTCGCGGGCCGCGTGCAGTACTACTTCGACGCGGCGCCCAACGCCATCCAGAACACGGCCACCGGCAAGGTGCGCATGCTCGCGGTGGCAGCGCCGAAACGCAGCGCGATGCTGCCCGACGTGCCCACGATGAGCGAGCAAGGCGTGAGCGGCGTCGACATGGCGAGCTGGCTCGGCTTCTACGGCCCGGCGCGCATGCCGGCACCGGTGGTCGCCAAGCTCAATGCCGCGCTGGCGCAGGTGCTGGCGATGCCGGCCACGCGCGACTTCTTCCGCCAGGGCGCCTACGAAGCCGAATCGTCGACCCCGCAGCAGCTGGCCGACCTCACGCGCACGACCTACGACCAGTGGGCCGAGACCATCCGCAAGCTCGGCCTCACGAAGCAGTAACGGGTCGCGACGGCGAAGTTCAGCCGAAGAACTTCAGCAGCCGCGCATTGGTCTCGTCGGCGCGTTCGTACTGCACCCAGTGCCCCGCGCCGTCGATCACCACGCCTTCGCGGTCGGGGCCTTCGCTGGCCAGTTGCGCCACCAGCGGACGCGAATCGGCAGTGACGTCGAACTCGCCCCACAGCAGCAGCGTCGGCACACCCAGCGTGTCGATCGCGGCCTGCAGCCCGCCCGAGAGCGACACCTCCTTGCTGCGAAAGCGCGTGCCGTGGCACGAGAGGTCGTGGATCTCGAAGGCCAGCGGGTCGATGGCGGCCGGCGCGTGCAGCATCAGCGCGCCCAGGTTGTGCATGAGCGCGGCGCGTTCGGTCTCGCGGTCGGGGGCGGCGCGCCAGTTGATCATCTCGACCGTCATGCGGCGCAAGGTGCCGTGGCCGCCGCTGCCCATCAGCGCCAGCCGGCGGATGGCGCCGCGCCGCACCGCGAAGCGCGCGGCCGTGAGTCCGCCGAACGAGAAACCGCCCAGGTCGATGGGCGTGCCGGCGCCGATGAGCGCGTCGAGCGTGCCGCCGAGCGCGGCCAGCAGCGGCACCAGCGCGTCTTCGCCGGGCGCCACGCGCGGCAGCGCGTCGGAATCGTGGAAGCCGGGCATGTCGGGCAGGAGCAGCGTGCGCTGCGCCGACAGCGCCTCGGCATTGCGCAGCCAGTGCATCCAGCTGCCGTGGCCGCCGTGCAGCAGCACGATGGGTGGCTTCGTCGTGTCGCTGCCGAAGCGGCGCCAGCGCACGCGAATGCCGTCGTGCACCGGGTCGTGCGAGGTGGACAGGGCTTCGATGCGGGCAATCTGGCGCCGGGCTTCGGCGGATTCGTCGGGGGTGGGAAGAGCGGGCGTGGGCATGGCTTCATTCTGCCGCGCGGCCCGCAGCCTCACGCCGCGCCGAAGCGGTAGCTCGACACCACGAGCCCGCCCATGAAGGCGTCCTCGTGGTACACACGCTCGCCGGCCTCGCCTTCGGCCGCGCCCACCGCGACCATCAGCGGAATCAGATGCTCCTCGCGCGGGTGCGCCACACGCGCCGACGGGGCCGAGGCCCAGTCCTGCAGGCGTTGCACGCGCGCTTGCGGCGTGGCCTGCACAGCCGTCTCGTCGAGCCAGTCGCCGAAGGCCTTGGACACGCCGTGCGCCTGCGGGCCGAAGTTGCGCAGGTTGTGATAGCTCAGGCCGCTGCCGACGATGAGCACGTTCTCGTCACGCAGCGGCGCGATGGCACGGCCCAATGCCAGGTGCTCGGCCGGGTCGAGCCCGCGCCGCAGCGACAGCTGCACCACCGGCACGTCCGCGTTCGGGTACATCGCGGCCATGGGCGAGAACATGCCGTGGTCGTAGCCGCGCTCGGGGTCGATCTGCGCCGGCAGGCCGGCGGCGGCGATCAGCGACTGCACGCGCTGCGCGAGTTCGGGCGAACCGGGCGAGGCATAGCGCACCTCGTAGGTGTGGGCCGGAAAGCCGCCGTAGTCGTAGATCATGGGCGGGCGCGGGTTGCCCTGCACCGTGAACACGGGCGACTCCCAGTGCGCCGAAATCATGAGGATCGCGGCCGGCGCGCGGCCGATCTGGCGCGGCATGTCGGCCAGCGAGGCGGCGAGCTGGTCGTAGGTGGCGCCCATCTCCTTCTTCATCCAGGGCCAGGGGCCGCCGCCGTGCGAGATGAAGTACGTGGGCAGGCGGGAAAGCGTGGGGGTGTCGTGGGTCAAGTCGATGCTCCTTGAAGGCGTTGGATCGACTGTAGACATTTCCTTTGAGGAAATCGACAGGCTACGATGCATCGAATCCTTTCTTCACAGGAAATCATCGATGGACCGCATGACCAGCCTGCGCGTGTTCCGCGAGGTCGTCGAGGCCGGCAGTTTCGTGGCGGCGGCGGAGCGCCTGGGCCTGTCGGCGCCGATGGCCAGCAAGCACGTGGCGCAGCTCGAGAAATCCCTGGGTGCGCGGCTGCTGCACCGCTCCAGCCGCCACCTGAGCCTGACCGAGGCCGGCACCGCCTGGTACGAGCAGAGCCGCCGCGCGCTCGACCTGCTCGACGCGGCCGAGGCCGCCATCGGCCAGACCAGCGACGCGCCGCGGGGCCAGCTCAAGGTGAGCGCGCCCGTGTGGTGCGCCACGCCGCGCTTTGCGCGCGTGCTGGCCGACTACCGCGCGGCGTACCCCGAGGTGCTGGTCGACATGCACCTGGAGAACCGCAAGGTCGATCTCGCGGCCGACGGCTACGACCTGGCCTTGCGCGCCACGCAGGAGCCCTCGCCCGCGCTCATCGCACGGCCGCTGTGCCGCGTGCCCTTTCACCTCGCGGGCACGCCGGCCTACCTGAAGCGCCACGGCGCCCTGCCCGCGGTGCCGGCCGACCTGGCGAAGCTGGGCGCGATCGTGCCCAGCTACGTGAACCTGGACAACCTCGCGCTCAAGGGGCCGGGCGGGCGCATGTTCCCGCTGCGGCTCACGCCCGCGATGCGCTCGGACGACACCACGCTCACGCTGCACGCGGTGCGCGCCGACATGGGCATTGCCTACCTGCCCGTGTGGCTCATCGACGACGACCTGGCGCAGGGCCGGCTGGTGCGGCTGCTGCCCGCGTTCGAGGCCACGCCGGTCACGCTGTTCGCCGTGTACACGAGCCGGCAGTACATGTCGCCCAAGCTGCGAACTTTCATCGACTTCCTGAGCGCACGGCTCGGGGGCATGGAAACAAAGGCAGCACGGGCCGACGACAGCAAGGTGCGCCGCAGCTGAAGGGTTGCTGAAGGCACCGGCCGCGAACGCACCTTTTCGGGGCAAGGTCATGCCTGCAGGGCTACAGTCGAAGGCTCTCCTGGAGACCGATTCCTTGTTCCGCTTTTTCGAAAAACTCCTTACCCCTTATCCCGCCGCCGAACCCGCGCTGCCGCCCCAAGGCTTCTTCGCCTTCTTGTGGGCCTGCACACACGGCGTGCGCGGCAAGATCGCCGCGATGGCGGTGCTCACCGCGGTGATGTCGACCTTCGAGGCCGCGCTGTTCGCGATCCTCGGGCGCATCGTCGACTGGCTCGGCGGCCAGGTGCCCTCGCAGCTGTGGGCCGAGCGCGGCGACACGCTGCTGTGGCTGGCCGCGTTCCTGGTGATCAGCATCGGCGTGGTGGCGCTGCAGACCATCGTGAAGCACCAGACGCTCGCGGTGAACCTGCCGATGCGCCTGCGCTGGAACTTCCACCGCCTGATGCTGGGCCAGAGCATGGCCTTCTACCAGGACGAGTTCGCGGGCCGCATCACGGCCAAGGTGATGCAGACCGCGCTGGCCGTGCGCGAGACCGTGTTCGTGCTGGCCGACGTGCTCGTGGCCATGGGCGTGTACGTGGCCACCATGATCATCCTGGTGGGCGTGCTCGACGCGCAGCTGGTGTGGCCCTTCGTCATCTGGCTGGCGCTGTACATCGCCTCGCTGGTGTACTTCGTGCCGCGCCTGGGCAAGGTCGGCAAGGCACAGGCCGATGCGCGCGCGCTCATGACCGGGCGCGTGACCGACGCCTACACCAACATCGCGACCGTCAAGCTGTTCTCGCACACGCAGCGCGAAGCCGGCTTTGCGCGCGACGCGATGCGCGAGTTCATGAAGACGGGCTACGGCCAGATGCGGCTGGTGAGCGCCTTCGAGATCGTCAACCACACGCTGAGCATGGGCCTCACGGCCGGCATGGCGGGCATGGCGCTGTGGCTGTGGTCGCACGGCACGGTGGGCGTGGGCGCGGTGGCCGCCGCCACGGCGATGGCGCTGCGGCTGCAGGGCATGTCGCACTGGATCATGTGGGAGATGACCAGCCTGTTCGAGAACATCGGCACGGTGCAGGACGGCATGAAGACGCTGTCACGCCCGCGCACGGTGCTCGACGCGCCCCATGCCACGGTGCTCGACGTGCCGCACGGCGAAGTGCGCTTCGAGCAGGCCAGCTTCCGCTACGGCGACGCAGGCCGCCGCGTGATCGACGACCTGAACCTGGTCGTGAAGCCCGGCGAAAAGATCGGCCTGGTCGGCCGTTCGGGGGCCGGCAAGTCGACGCTGGTGAACCTGCTGCTGCGCTTCCATGACCTGGAAAGCGGCCGCATCCTCATCGACGGGCAGGACATCTCGAAGGTCACGCAGGATTCGCTGCGCATGCACATCGGCATGGTCACGCAAGACACGTCGCTGATGCACCGCTCCGTGGCCGACAACATCGCCTACGGCCGGCCCGACGCCACGCTGGCGCAGATCGAAGCGGCTGCGAAGCGTGCCGAAGCGCACGACTTCATCCAGACGCTGGGCGACGCGGGCGGACGGCGCGGTTACGAGGCGCATGTGGGCGAGCGCGGCGTGAAGCTCTCGGGCGGCCAGCGCCAGCGCGTGGCCATTGCGCGCGTGATGCTGAAGGACGCGCCGATCCTGCTGCTCGACGAAGCCACGAGCGCGCTCGACTCCGAGGTCGAGGCCGCGATCCAGCAGAGCCTGTACACGCTGATGGAAGGCAAGACCGTGATCGCCATCGCGCACCGGCTGTCGACCATCGCGGCGATGGACCGCCTGATCGTGCTCGACGAAGGCCGCGTCGTCGAAGAAGGCGACCACCGCACGCTGATGGCCCAGGGCGGCCTGTATGCGCGGCTGTGGGCGCACCAGAGCGGCGGCTTCCTGGGCGACGGGCTCGAAGAAGACGAAGCCCTGCGCGCCTGAGCGGGCGTCAGGTCGGTGAAGTGCCGGCCTCGTACAGCGCGACGTACTCACCCGACGGCGGGATCGGCTTGATGATGTCGATCAGCACGCCGTTCGGGTCGCGCGTGATGAAGTGGCGCTGGCCGAAGGCCTCGTCGCGCAGCGACAGCAGGATCGGCAGGCCGGCCGCCTTCAGGCGCTCGTGCACCGCGTCGGGGTCTTCCACCTCGAAGTTCAGCAGCAGCCCGCCCGCCACCTGCCCGCGCGCTTCGGCGGGAATGGTCTTGTGCGTGCCGTCGAGCACGGCGAGGTTCACCGAGGCATCGTCCGCCAGCTGCAGGTGCACATACCAGTCGGTCGTGAACAGCGACACGAACCCGAAATGCGCCTGGTAGAAGGCCGCGGTGCCGGCCACGTCGCTCGTCATGATCACCGGGTAATAGCTCGTCACTTTCATGGGGTGGCTCCTTCGCGGATTAAACATACAAACTGCATGTAAGTTAAATATTAATCCACAAACAGACTGCATGTAAATTAGGGTCATGGCCAAAACCCCGGCACGCACCAACCGCGAACGCACCGAAACCACCCGCCTCGCGCTGACCGAGGCGGCCCGCACGCTCTTCGTCAGCAAGGGCTACGGCGACACCTCCACGCCCGAGATCGCCATGGCCGCCGGCATCACACGCGGCGCGCTGTACCACCACTTCAACGACAAGCGGGACCTGTTCCGCCAGGTGCTGCTGCTCGAGGCGCAGGCGGTCGCGGCCGACATCGACGCGGCCACGCCCGACGAGCTCGGCCCGCGCGACGCCCTGCTCGTGGGCAGCGAGGCCTACCTGAAGGCGATGACGGTGCCGGGTCGCACCCGACTGCTGCTGATCGACGGGCCGGCCGTGCTGGGCCTGGCGGAAATGATGTCGATGGACGACGCCACCTCGGCGAACTCGCTGCGCCAGGGGCTGGCGCGCGCCGGCATGGGCCGCGGCGAGGTGTCGCTCGACGCCCTCGCCCGCCTGCTGTCGGCCGCCTTCGACCGCGCGGCCCTGGAGATCGATGCCGGCGCCGATGCCGCCAAGATGCGGGCCGCCATGCTGTGGCTGCTGGAGCAGGCGCTCCCGCCCAAAAGGAACTAGACCGCGCCTCGACCGCCCATGCGCACGGGCCACTTCGCCACCGTGCCGCGCTGCATCGATTCGAGCGTGGTCTGCGTGAACACGTTGATGCTCACGTGCCGCGCCAGGTAGTGCTCCAGCACCAACCCCAGCAGGTACGGGCTCGTGCCCGAGAAGCCTTCTTCATCGACGCTCAGCGTGCACTGCACGCCGCGCCCGTAGATCAGCGGCCCCGCGCCCGGCAGGCGCCGCGTCACGGGCTCGATGCGCGAGCCGACGAGGCAATCGATCTGCCGGCGCAGCACGTCGTTGTCGGCCGTGACGAACAGCCGCAGCATGTCGCGCAGCGCCTGCGCGCCTTCGCGGTGCGGCATGTCGGCCAGCGGCAGGTGGTTGAAGCCCAGCTGGCGGATCAGCCGCCACGCGATCTCGCGCTGTGCGAACGGCGACTTGGGCGTGCTCGGCGCACGGATCAGGCCCACGGCCGACACCGGGATCGAATCGGCCACCGCGAGGTCGGCCTGCCCGTTGCGCGGCACCAGGCACGGCAGGTCGCGGTTGGTGAGCATCGCCTTCACCGACAGGTAGCGCAGGCTCTCGGGGTACGGCGCTTCCTGCTGGTCGACCAGCGACAGGAACACCTCGGTGCCGATGTAGGGCGTGCGCGTGCCGTACTTGCGCGCCGTCTCGGAGACCAGCCGCGGCTCGCGCCGCACCGAGAAGTAGCGGCCGTGGTTGCCCTCGTCTTCGTTGAGCGTCTGGTAGAGCGGTCGGAAGTCGATCTCGGCCGTGGTGCGCGCCTGTTGGCCTGCGATGCGCTGCACCGAATACACCTCGAAATCCATCGGCCGTGAACGGTCGGGCACGAGGTGGAACTCGGTCTGCGCGCTGTCGAGTTCGATGCGGTCGGTGCGCCGCTCGAACAGGTTGACCACCGGCGTGCTGAACAGCGCGAACTGCGCCGCATCGACCAGCGCCCCCAGCGCGCCGGGCGGCTTGCTCAGCAGCACGACGATCTCGACCTCCTTGCCGGGAATGCGCGCCAGCCCCGGCGCGAGCTGCGTGAGCGTGAAGAAGTAGAAGCGCTCGGGGCACGCGAAGTATTCGTGCAGCAGGTTGTGGCCGTGGAAGGTGTTCCACGCCAGCGGCAGCAGGCCTTCGCCCGGCCCCAGCCCTTCATGCACCAGCGCGCCTTCGGTCACGACGTGCGGGCGGTCCATCAGCTGGCCGGGCTCGCCGACGAAGGTCGCGACCGCCGAGGTGTGCAGCAGCTCGAACAGGTGCGACGCCACCTGCTCGTTGCCGCGCAGGTAGATCGGCAACCGGTCGAGCCCCGACAGCGCCGAGAAGCCCATCTCGCCCACGATGCGCAGCCGCAGGCGCAGCGCGCCCGTCACCTGCACGTGCGGCGGCACGTAGCGCTCCAGCGCCGGGATGTCGGGCGGTGCGCCGGTGAGCCGCGCCTCGGCGATCTCGAAGGGCCACAACGTCACGTCCTGGCTGGAGCGGAACTCGCACGGCGTCTGTTCGCCCGCGGGCACGCGTGCATGGAAGGCCGTGCCGCGCGGCACCACGAAGCCGCGCGTGAAGTCGCCCTCCTTCACGCTGGGATGCAGCTGCGCCACGGCCATCGACGGCGTGGGGCTCAGGTAGTTGGGGTACAGCACCTCGAGCAGGCGCTGCGTGAAGCGCGGAAATTCGGCGTCGAGCTTGATCTGCATGCGCGCCGACATGAAGCTGAACGACTCGATGAGCCGCTCCACGTACGGGTCGGCCACCTCGATGCCGTGCATGCCCAGGCGGCGTGCGATCTTGGGGTGCGAGGCGGCGAACTCGCTCGCCGCCTCGCGCATGTAGACGAGTTCCCGGTTGTAGTACTCGAGGAGTTGCGGGTCCATGACGGTGAGCCTTCCCTGGCGTGGTGTGAAGTGAAAGAAAAACGAGAGATGGGCGGCAGCAGGTCAATCCGCCGCGCCGACGATCCGCATGCGGTTGGTCTCGAGGTCGACCGCGCTCTGCACCGTGAAGGCCAGCGGGTACGGCTTCAGGTGGATGAGCGCGCGGATCTCGAACAGCAGCACGTTGTAGGCCTCGGCCGCGCCGTCTTCCTTCATGAGCGGCACGACCTGCACGCTGTCGGCAATCAGGCGCGGCTCGTAGTCATGGATGGCGCGGCGGATGATGCGTTCGATGTCCGCCCACTTGCGCTCCGACAGGTAGCTGCCGGCCAGCGGCGGCACGCCGTAGTTGACGGTGGAAGACGCCGCATCGGCATGGCGCGTGCGGTCGATCAGGTCTTCGGCGTTGGTGGTGTTGAACAGCAGGGCCAGGTCGCGCTGGATGATCTCGCGCATCCGGGCCGGCGTGGCCGTGTACTCCGACGGCAGCTCGGTGGTGCGGCTGGGCGCCTCGTCGCGCAAGCGGTCGAACAGCGTGGGCAGCAGCTGTGCGTTGACGCGCGGCGGGGCCGGTGCATCGGGGCCGCGGGGGGCGCGGGCGCCGGGGTGCGCGGGGTGGGAACCTGTGAACGGGGAATGCTCGGTGAGCCGCATGACCTTGCCTTTTCTGGAAGGGGCAGAGTCTTGCGTGGATGCCCGCCGCTCATTGCAAACAATGGTCACACAGCGGGTCGGGCGCGCACGCGCACGCCCGCACCGGGCATTTGTCGTCGCGTTCACGCTTCGCAAGTCCTACAGCACGCACCGTCCCTCGCCGACACCCACGTGCCGATAGGCGGCCGATGCTGGGTCATCGCCAACCACAAGGAGCCCTCGCGTGAATTCCATCATCTACATCGTCGGTCTGGTCGTGGTCGTCGTGGCCGTGCTGTCGTTCTTCGGCCTGCGCTGAAACCCGCCGACCGCGCGTCCTTTCTTTTGCTGCACGCGCAGCGCAACGGGGCCGTTCGCGGCCCCGTTGACCGTGCGCCGGGCCCCGCGAAGCGCCGGGCATAATTTGCGCGCCCCGCCCCTGCATTCCTGCGCCGGGGCGTCACTGGCGAAGAAGAAGGGACCCTGTTGACCACCACCGCACTGCGCGAACCTGCTTTCCCGGATGCGGTGATCACCGAGGCGGTCCGATGGACCGAACAGAACGGCCCGCTCGACGACGCGTCGGCCCTTCGCACCGCGGCCTCGCGCGCAGCCGACGGCCCCACCCGCATCGTTGAACGCGCCCGCCAGCTCGGCGAGCGCATGGGCCTGCAGGCCGAACTCGCGCGCGGCCGGCAATGGGCACCGTGGGTGCTGCTGGCGCTGGTGGCGCTGGTCGTGATCGCGGGGCTGGGCCTGGCGGGCCAGGTGGTCGGCGGCAACGACCGTCATATCAACGTGATCGTCGCGCTCGTGAGCTTGCTGGGCCTGCATGCGCTCACGCTGCTCTTGTGGCTGGCCGGCCTGTGGCTGCCGTCGGGCACCTTCGGCACGGCCTCGCTGGGCTGGCTGTGGCTGTCGCTCACGGCGCGTGTGGCGGGCGGCCAGCGCGGGCAGGCACCGCAACTGGTGCGCGCGGCCACGGGGCTCTTGACGCGTGCGCGTCTGCTGCCCTGGGCCTTCGGGCTCGTGAGCCACGGCATCTGGGCGCTGTCGTTCGCCGTGGTGCTGGCCGCGATGCTGTTCGCCCTCGCCTTTCGCAGCTACACGCTGAGCTGGGAAACGACGATCCTCGAGCCCGCCTTCTTCGTGCGCGTGGTGCAGGCGCTGGGCTGGCTGCCGGCGCAACTCGGCTTTCCCGTGCCCGATGCGACCACCGTGCAATCCGCCGCCCCCATCGCAGCGGCCCAGCGCACCTGGGCGCTGTGGCTCACCGGCTGCATCGCGGTGTACGGCCTGCTGCCGCGCCTGGCGCTGGTGCTGCTGAGCGCCGCCGTCTGCCGCCAGCGCCGCCCCGCCCTGCAGCCCGACTGGCAGGCGCCCTACTACCGCAAGCTGCTGGCCCGTTTCGCCGCGCTGGCGCCGCCCGCCATCGTCGATGCCGACCCGGGCCGCGCGCACCCCGCCGCACCCACGGGCCTGCCGGCCTCCGAGCAGCACGACGGCCTCTTCGTCGTCGGCTTCGAACTGCCGCCCGACCTGACCTGGCCGCCCGCCGGCTTGCCGGCATCTGCGGTCCGCATCGACGGCAGCGCGCCGGCGCGCCGCGCACTGCTCGATCAGCTCGCGCAGATCCACCCGCGCACCGTGCTGCTGGTCTGCCACGCGGCCTCGAGCCCCGACCGCGGCACCGAGCGTTTCCTGCGCGAGGTGCTGACACATTGCGGCGAATGCCGCCTCTGGCTGGCCGACGCGCCCAACGCCGCCGCCACGCAGCGCTGGCGCGACTGGCTGCGCGACGCCGGGCTCGCCCACGTGGTCGCGAGCGACCGGCTCGATGCCGTCTTCACGGAAGGCACCGCCACCGCATGACCACCCCGATCCCGATCCGCATTGCCGTCGTCGGCCACACCAACGCGGGCAAGACCTCGCTGCTGCGCACGCTCACGCGGCGCGTGAACTTCGGCGAGGTGTCGCAGCGCCCGGGCACCACGCGCCATGTCGAGTCGGTGGATCTCGAGGTGAACGGCCAGCCGGCCGTGCGCTTCCTCGACACGCCGGGTCTGGAAGACGCGGTCGCGCTGCGCGAGCACCTGGCCGGCCTCGACGCCGCCCAGCAGGCCACGCCGCCCGAGCGCATCCGCCGCTTCCTGCAGGGCCCCGAGGCACAGGGCGTGTTCGAGCAGGAGGCCAAGGTGCTGCGCGCGATGCTCGACATCGACGCCGCCTTTCTCGTGATCGACGTGCGCGAGCCGGTGCTGCCCAAGTTTCGCGACGAGATCGAGCTCCTGAACTCCTGCGCGCGCCCGGTGCTGCCGGTGCTCAACTTCGTGCGCGACGCTGCCAGCCGCGAGCCGGCCTGGAAGGAACTGCTCTCGGCGTACGGCCTGCACGTGCAGGTGCGCTTCGATGCGGCGGCGCCGTTCGTGGGTGCCGAGCACGACCTCTACAACGACCTGGCCACCCTGCTGCGCGACCGCCGCGACGCGCTGCGCGGCGTGGTCGACGCACTCGACGCCGAAGCCGACGCGCGCCGCCAGTCGGCCTGCACGCGCATCGCGGACCTGCTGGTCGATGCCGCGGCCGTCCGCCGCACCGTGCCCGCCGCCGAGTTCGCCGACGCCACGCGCCGCCAGGCGCTGGTCGCCGGCGTGCAGAAGGACGTGTTCGACAAGGCCCAGCGCTGCACCGACGACCTACTCGCGCTCTACGGCTTTCGCCAGGGCGACGCCGACGAAGCGCCGCTGCCGATCATCGAAGGCCGCTGGACGCTCGACTTCTTCAACCCCGAGGCGATGAAGGACGCGGGCCTGCGCCTGGGCAAGGGCGCGGTCATCGGCGCGGCCGTGGGCGTGGTGGCCGACCTCGCGGTGGCGGGGCTGTCGCTGGGCGCAGGCGCGGCACTGGGCGGCGCCATCGGCGGCGCGGTGTCGCAGGGCTGGGGTCCGCTGGGCCGCAAGCTGGCCAACAAGCTGCGCGACATGCACGAACTCACGGTGGAAGACAGCGTGCTGTTCACGCTCGCGGCATGGCAGCTGCAGCTGGCGCAGGCGCTGGAGCAGCGCGGCCATGCGGCCGTGGAACGCATCCGGGCCGAGGCCCCGTCGGCGGACGAGGACGACACGCTGATGCGTGCCGCCGCCGGTGCCGTGCGCGCCGTGCAGCCCGCGCGCAGCCATCCCGAGTGGGAATCGACCGGTGCCCTCACGCGCAGCTTCTGGCGCCCCGCGCCGCAGCGCGAGGCGCTGGCGGGCACGCTGTCGCTCGAACTGCAGCGCGCCTTCGACGCCTGAAACCGGGCCTCAGCCCGCCACTTGCTCTGGCGTGACTTTGGCCAGCGACTTGTCGACGAACGCCCCCAGCCGCGTCTGCACTTCCCCGCCGGTCTGCACCACCGCCGCCATCAGCGACTCGGCGAACATGCCGTCGGTGGCCGACATGTCGGCGATGCGGCTGATCGACGTGACCATCGCGTAGTTCGACAGCGCCGCGTTCTTCGCCACGCGCTTGGCCAGCACCATCGCGGCGCGCAGGCTCTCGCCGGGGGCGGCGATCTCGTGCGCCAGGCCCAGCGTCTTGCCGGCGCGGGCGTCGAGCACGCGGCCGGTGAGCATCATCTCGACCATGCGGCCCGGCGTGATGATGCGCGCCACGCGCACCGTCGCGCCGCCGCCGGTGAAGATGCCCTTCTGCCCCTCGGGCAGCGCGAAGTAGGTCGACGGGTCAGCCACGCGCACGTGCGTGGCCGCCGCCAGCTCCAGCCCGCCGCCGACCACCGCGCCGTGCAGCGCCGCGACCACCGGGATGCCGCCGTACTGGATCTTGTCGAAGGTGCTGTGCCAGCGCTGGCACACGCGCATGAAGTCGACCGCGGTGCGTTCCTTGTCGTGGTGCTCCTTGAGGTCGAGCCCGGCACAGAAATGCGGCCCCGCGCCGGTCAGCACCACGGCCTTGGCCTCGCGCGGCAGCGCACTGAACACGGCGTCCAGCGCGGCCAGCGTGGCCTCGTCGATGGCGTTGCGCTTGGCGGGACGGTTCAGGGTCACGACGGCGACCTCTTCGTCCATGTGCAGGGTGACGTTCCGTTCGATCACGGCAGGGCTCCTTGGGTTGTTGCGGGTTCCGCCACCGGCATGGGGCGCTTCAGGGCTACGATAGCCCTGCGTGCCACGCCATTGCTTGCAGATCGCGCCCATTCATTTGCATATTCCGCCAACCGTCTTTTCACGCACCCACGCTATGCCGCCAGAGCGCGCCACCGTCGCCGTCAGCTTCCTGCAGCACCTGCTGAGCGGCGCGCGCCGCCAGCTCAGCCCGCGCGACATCGACCTGCTGGCCGCGCAGGCCGGCCTCTCGCCGCAGCTGCTGCGCCAGGACGGCGCACGCGTCACGCGCGAGCAGTTCGTTCGCATGTACGAGTGCGTGTCGCTCTTCATGGGCGACGAGATGCTGGGCCTGTGGTCGCGCCCGATCCGCGCGGGCGCGCTCAAGTACCTCGGGCTCAGCCTGCTCGATGCGCCCTCGCTCATGGTCGCCATGTACCGCTTCACGCGCTTCTGGAACCTGCTGCTGGACGACCACCGCCTGCGCATGACGCGTGCCCACGGCGTGGCCACGATCGCCATCGCGCCGCACCCGGAAGCCGCCGCGCGGCCCACCACGCCCTTCGGCCATGCGCTGATGGTCAAGCTGATCCACGGCGTGGCCTCGTGGCTCATGGGGCGGCAGCTGCCGGTGCTGGGCGTCGGCTTTGCGTTCCCACGCCCGGCACGCTTCGACGAGTACGCCAACCTGTTCCCGGGCCCGCTGCAGTTCGAGCAAGACACGTCTTCGGTGCGCTTTGCCGAACCCGTGCTGCGCCAGACCTTCCAGCGCACGCGCGCCGAGCTGCTCGACTTCGTGCGCCGCGCGCCCGACGACTGGATCTTCGTCACCTTCGACCACGACACCACCAGCGCCGCGGTGCGCGAGTTCGTCGCCGCGCACCTCGCCTCGGACGCCACGCTGGGCGCGGCGGCGCGCGCGGTGCACATGTCGGAGCGCGCGCTGTCGCGCCAGCTCGCGGCCGAGGGCACGAGCTTTCGCGCGCTGAAGGAAGAGGTGCGGCGCGACCTCGCGATCCAGCGCCTCGTGAAGACGCGCGAGCCCATCGACCGCATCGCCGCCTCGGTCGGCTTCGACAACACGCCGGCCTTCCACCGTGCATTTCGCACGTGGACCGGCAGCACGCCGCGCGGCTACCGCCAGCGCGCGGGTTAGTTCGCCGCGCCGGCGAGCGCCTGCAGCTTGGCAAAGTCGCCCGGCCGTGCGCCCATCTGCTCGGGCGTGGAGCGCTTCGTCACGCGCTCCAGCAACGGCAGGCGGTTGACCGGCTGCACCGTCATGCCCTTGCCGCGCAGGAACTGCTCGTCTTCCAGCTCGCTGGCGATCACGCCGACGTTGGTCCACTTGGCCGTGTCGGCCAGCGTCTTCTCCACCATCGCCTGCTGCGCCGGCGTGAGCCGGGCCCAGGCCGCCTTGCCGATGACGATGCCCAGCGTGTCGTAGATGTGGCCCGTGAGCTGCACGTACTTCTGCACCTCGTACAGCTGCTTGGCGCGCACCGTGCCCAGCGGATGCTCCTGCGCCTCGACCTCGTTCTTCTTGAGCGCGCCGTACAGGCTGTTGAACGGCAGCGACACGGGCTTGGCGTCGAGCGCCGTGGCGAAGAGCTGGTAGGCCGCGGCGTCGGGCACGTACAGGCGCAGGTCGCGAAAGTCCTCGGGGCGCTGCAGGGGCTTGCCCGAGGTCACCTGCCGCGCGCCGTAGTAGACCGACGCGACCATGCGGTTGCCGCTGCGCTCGTTGTAGCCCTTCATCAGGTCCGCGAGCAGCGGGCTCGCGAGGTACTTGCGCACGTGGTCCAGGTCCTTGAAGGCGAAGGGGTAGCTGCCCAGGCCCAGCGGCGGATAGCCCTCGGCCAGCGTGGCCTGCCCGACGTAGGCGATCTGCATGGAATCGTTGGCGAGCATCAGCGCGTAGTCGCGCTCCTGCCCCAGCTTCGAGGCGGGCACCACCTCGATCTTGATCTTGCCCTCGGACTGCTCGGCGATCTTGCGCGCCGCCAGTTCGGCCTGCTGGTGAAAGATGCTCGCGGGCTCGTAGATGTGGCCCCACTTGAACTGCTGCACTTGCGCACAAGCGACAGCGGCGCTCCCCATGGCGACGCACAGGACAGCAGCCCGGCGCCACGACATCAAACTTTTTTTCATCGGCAGTCCCTCACGGTGAGAAGGCCCGCCGGCGCGGGTGCGCCAAAGCACGCGGCGGGTGTCGGGAACGCATCCCGGCCGCTGAATGTAAACATTTGCAACCGGAATCCAGACAGGGTTTGCCCGGTCACGGGGCAGTCATGGCCCTTCCCTAGCATCCGCGTGCGCCCGACGCGCCCACTTCCCCACCGCACCTCAGCACCTCATGTACCCCGGCGAACGACTCAACGGCTACAGCCACCTGTTCGGCCTGCTGCTCGCGCTGCCGGCCGCCGCGTTGCTGCTCGCCAAGACGCTGCCCACGGGCGATCCGGCGCGCATCGCGGGCGGGCTGGTGTTCTCGCTCTCGGCCGTGGCGCTGTACGCGGCCTCCACGCTCTTTCACAGCACGCGCGGCCGGAGCAAGCGCCTGTGGGAGCGCGCCGACCATTGCGCGATCTACCTGCTCATCGCCGGCACCTACACACCCTTCGCGCTCGTCACGCTGCAAGGCCCCTGGGGCTGGCTGCTGCTCGCGGCGATCTGGAGCGCGGCGTGCTTCGGCATCTGGCGCGAGCTGAAACCCGCCGAGACCGGCACGGCGAAGAAGCCCTCGCTGCCGCTGTACATCGGCATGGGCTGGCTCGGCGTTCTGGCCGCCGCGCCGCTGGCGGCCAAGCTGCACGCCACCGGCCTGGCCTGGCTGGTCGCGGGCGGCGTGCTCTACACAGTGGGCACGGTGTTCTATCGCAACCGGCGGGGGCTGCGCCACGCGCACGGCGCCTGGCACCTGTTCGTGCTGGCCGGCACCGCGAGCCACTACGTGGCCGTGGGCTGGTTCGTGCTCTGAAGCCTGCTTCTTACAACGGCTGCAGCTTCGCGGTCTTCATCATCCGCTCGGTCAGTTCCATCTCGCTTGCGAAGCCCTGCACGTAGGCCTCGGTCGTCGACGGGCTCACCTCGCTGCCCAGCTCGGTCAGCGCGGTGATCACCGACGGCTGCTTCAGCGCCTGGCCGAACACCTCGTAGATGCGCGCAGCGATCGCGTCAGGCGTGCCCGCCGGCACCGAGACGCCGCCCCACGACGTGAGCTCGACGCCGCGCAGCCCCAGCTCGGCCAGCGTCGGCACCTGCGGCAAGGCCGCGTTGCGCTTGGCGCCGGCCACGCCCAGGGCGCGCAGCTTGCCGCCCTGCACGTGCGGCAGCGCCACCGAGAAGATCGGCATGCCGAAGTTCACCTGGTTGCCCAGCACCGCGTTGACGATTTCCGACGCGCCCTTGTACGGCACGTGCGTGGCCTGCACGCCCGCCGCCTGCAGGAACAGCTCCACGCCCAGGTGCGAGGGTGTGCCGACGCCGCCCGAGGCGTAGTCGAGCTTGCCGGGGTTCGCGCGCGCACGCGCCACCAGCTCCTGCAGGGTCTGGATGCCCGAGCCCGCATTCACCACCAGCAGCACGTCGGAGGTGGTGAGCCGCATGATGTGGCGGAAGTCCTTGAGCGCGTCGTAGCCCGGGTTCTGCTGCATGCGCATGTTGGCGGCCATGGGCGCGCTCGAGTAGATCCAGGTGTAGCCGTCGGGCGCGGCCCGTGCGACCTGGCGCGCGCCGATGTTGCCGGCCGCGCCGCCCCGGTTCTCGATGACGACCGGCTGCCCCAGCAAGGGCCCGAGCGCTTCCGCGAGGATGCGCGCGGCGTTGTCCGGGCCGGTGCCGGCCAGGTACGGCACGACCCACTTGACCGGGCGGGTCGGCCGCCAGGCGGAGGCGTTCGCGCCAGCTGCGCGAGCAACGGCCGGCAGCAGCGCCGAGGCCGCGATCGCGCCGCACAGCGCGCGGCGATTGGCATTGATAGTCATGGTTTGTCTTGTCTCCTGATTGTCTGGTTCGGTCTCAGGCCGCATCGCCGATCAGCTCGCGCGCGATGATGTTCTTCTGGATCTCGCTCGTGCCCGTGAGCACGCGGTACATGCGCAGCATGCGGAACAAAAACTCCACGCGCCGCCCCTGCACGATGCCTTCGCCGCCGTGGATCTGCACCGCCGCGTCGGCCACGCGGAACGCGGCCTCCGAGCAGAACAGCTTGGCCATCGAGGCCTCGGCGCGCGGGTCGCCGCCGGCGTCGATCTGCCGTGCGGTCGACAGCATCAGCGCACGCGCCGCGCACAGCTGCGTCGCCATGTCGGCCAGCGAATGCTGGATCGCCTGGAACTGCGCGATGGCGCGGCCGAACTGGCGGCGCGTGCGCGCGTAGTCGCGTGCGTCCTTCAGCGCCACGGTCGCCAGCCCCACCATGCCCGGGCAGTGCAGCAGCCGGTTGACCGTGATGCGCCCCAGCGCCAGCGCCAACCCCTTGCCGGGCTCGCCGATGAGGTTCGCGGCCGGCACGCGGCAATCGGTGAGCACGATGTCGCCCGTGGTCGACTGGCCCGCCATGGTCTTGTAGCCCGCCTGCACCTCGACGCCCGGCTGCGTCAGGTCGACGAAGAACGCCGTCACCTCGCGGCGCGCCGGATCGTCCGAGGTGGACGCCATGAGCACCGCGAGATCGGCAAACGGCGACCCCGAGATGAAGCGCTTGCGCCCGTTCAGCACATACACATCGCCCTCGCGCCGCGCCTGCGTCTGCACCGCGCCCGCGTCGGAGCCGGCTTCGGCCTCGGTGAGCGCGAAGCAGATCGCCCTCTCTGCCTGCGCCACCGGACGGATGAACGTCGCCATCTGCTCCGGCGTCGCGAACTTCGCGAGCGCGCCGACGCGCGGCGGCCCGCTGAGCTCGCCGAACACATGCGGCGCGAGCGGCGAGCCGCTGGCGTAGATCGATTCCTTCACCAGCACATGGTCGACCAGCGACAGGCCCAGGCCGCCCATCGCCGGCGGCAGCGTCATGCCGTAGAAGCCCATCGCGTGCGAGCGGCGCCAGACGTGGCGCAGCGTCTCCTTGTCGGGGCCGTGCTCGTGGTCGATGCCCTTCTCGCGCACCAGCTCGGCCAGCTCGCCGTTCAGGAAATCGCCGATGCGGGCGATCAGCTCGGCCGCGCGCGGCGAGCCCTCGAAGGGGCCGTCGAAGAGCGGCGCGCGGATGGCCGAAGCCTCGGTGGGTGCAGCTGAAGGTGTCAGCGTGGTATCCATGTCGTTCTCTTTCAATTGACGCGCCGCGCGTGGCCGGCCCAGTACGGCGTCTGGATCGCCTTGCGCGCGACCTTGCCGTTGGCGTTCTTCAGCAGCGACTCGACGAACTCGATGCGGCGCGGCCGCTTGAAGCCCGCGAGCCGCGCGGCGCAGAAGTCGTCGAGCCCGGCCGTGTCGGGCGAGGCGCCCGGCTTCAGCACGATGTGCGCGGCCACCGCCTCGCCCCACTTGTCGTCGGGCACGCTGAACACGCAGGCCTCGGCCACCGCCGCGTGCTGGTACAGCACGGCCTCCACCTCCGAGGGGTACACGTTGAAGCCGCCGCTGATGACCATGTCCTTCTTGCGATCGACGATGTAGATGTAGCCCTCGTCGTCGGCGCGCGCGAGGTCGCCCGTGTGGTAGCGGCCCTCTTTGAGCACCTCGGCCGTGAGCTCGGGCGCGCGCCAGTAGCCGGCGAAGATGTCCTCGCCGCTCACCACGATCTCGCCCACCTCGCCGGGCGCGACCGGCCGGCCTTCGTCGTCGACGATCTCCACCAGCGACTCGAGGAAGGGCCGGCCGCACGAGGCCAGCCGCTCGGGCATGGCGGCGCGCGCGAACAGGTGGTCTTCCACCGAGAGACCGCACACGCCCGAGGTGGTCTCGCCCGCGCCGTAGCCCTGCGACAGCACGGGGCCGAACACGTCCATCGCCTGCATGATCCGCGCGGGCGCCATCGGCGCGGCGCCGTAGCCCAGGCGCTGCAGGTCGGGCAGCGGCCGGTAGCGGCCCTGCAGCTCGGCCAGCAGCATGTTGATCATGGTGGGCACCATGAAGGTGTGGGTCACACGTTCCTTCTTCATGTCGTCCAGGAAGCGCGCGGGCTCGAAGCCGGTGAACAGGCGGATGGTCGCGCCGCTGCACAGCGCCGGCACGATCTGCATGCCCGAGGCGTGCGTGATCGGCCCCACCAGCCCCAGCAGGTCGCCGGGGCGCAGGCCTTCGCTGCGCGACAGGAACTTGCGCAGCTGGGCCAGCCGGTTGCCGAAGGTCTGCATCGCGGCCTTGAGCACGCCGCTGGAGCCCGAGGTGTAGTGCAGCACGGCCAGCTCGTCGGCGCGCACGCGCTCGCAGGTGAAGGCGTCGCTCGCGCGTGCCAGCTGGCCTTCGTAGGAAGCAGGCGTGCCTTCGGCCGCGTCGAGCAGCAGCAGCTTCGGGGCCGCGCCCTTCAAGAGCGGCAGGAAGGTCTCGGCGCGCGCGGCGGTGGTGACGATCAGCGCGGCGTCGCTGTTCTCGATGACCTCGGACACCTCGACCGGCGCGAGCCGCGCGTTCATCGGCGCCTTCACCAGCGCGGCCTTGTAGCAGGCCAGCTCCAGCTCGACGATCTCGACGCAGTTGGGCAGGTACACGCCCACGCGGTCGCCGCGCTGCAGGCCGAGGCCGCGCAGGGCATTGGCCAGGCGGTTGGCGCGCCGGTCGAGCTGTTCGTAGGTGCAGGCGCGCTGCGGGCTGGTCACGGCGATCTGCCGGGCATGCAGGCGGGCGGCGCGGGATGCGAGTTCGCCGACGTTGGCGACCTCGGACGAAAGTGAGGGCAAGTTGTCTCCTTGAGGCCGGTGCCTGTGCACCGTGGGGAGAACTTTCGCAAACAACGCCGCTGCACAACAAATACCGATTGCTGATGCGCGGCCATCACAAAAGATGATGGCCCCGGCGCACGGCACCGCCGTGCGCGATGGCTACGCCTTGCCGTCGCCCAGGAACTGCGCGTCCCAGCGGCCCGAGGCGATCATCGATCGCGCCTCGTCGGCCAGCGCCTGCCTCACGACCTGCGTGGCCGCGTCGGGCACCTTGCCGGCCGGCGTGGCCAGGTGGTAGGTGCGCGCCAGCTCGGGCTCGACGATGCGGGCAATCAACCAGTTCGGCTGATCGCCCGGTCCGTCCGCGAGCGCGCAGGCCGGCGTGACCGTGAAGCCCGCGCCCGCCAGGTAGAGCGAGCGCAGCACGCGCGCCGAGTCGTGCTCGTGCACCACGTTGAGTTCCACGCCCACCGCCTCGGCCGCCGCCTCGACGCGCTGGCGGATGCTGAAGCGCCGCGACTGCAGCACCAGCGGCAGGCTCGCGGCGCGTGCGAAAGGCACTGTGGGGCGAACCGGCGCGCCCTTCTTCGCGCGCCCACCCTTCGCACTTTTTCCGAGCAGTGCCGCCACCTCGCCCTTCGCATCGAAGCCGCAGAGGAACATGCCTTCACGCACGAAGGGGCGCACGTCCAGCCCCTCGACGCTCGGGGTGTCGACCAGCAGGCCGATGTCGGCGCGGCGATCGACCATGGCCTTGCGCACCATCAGGCTCAGGTCGTCGATCACGAACACGCGGATGCGCGGATGCGACTGCTTCAGCCGCGCCAGCACCGGCCCGAGCAGCAGCGAGGCCAGCAGGAACGGCACCGCCACCGTGACCGAGCCCTCGGGCCCGTCGGGCGCGCGCTGCAGCCGCTCGCGCATGGCGGCGGCATCCGACAGCAGGCGCCGCGCGTCCTGGTACAGCTGCAGCCCGGCGGCCGTGGGCGTAACGCCCACGTGCGAGCGGTCGAACAGCTGCGTGCCGAGTTCGGCCTCGAGCTTCTTGATCTGCGCGGTCAGCGCGGGCTGCGCCACGTACAGCGACGCCGCCGCGCGCGACAGGCTGCCGGCTTCGAGCACCGCGATGAAATAGCGAAGAGACCTCAGGTCCATGGGGCGACGGGGAAAGATGGGGCGCCCATTGTGGCCCCGTCGCCGCCTCAGCCCGCGAGGGCCTTCACTGCGATGCGCGTGGCCTCGGCGACCACGTCGTTGCGGTTCTTCGCGTCCTTGTCGGGGAAGGTCAGGTAGACCGACAACACCAGCGGCGCGCCCGACGGCGGCCACAGCACGCCGACGTCGTTGGTGCTGCCGTACGAACCCGCGCCGGTCTTGTCGCCCACACGCCAGCCTTTGGGCACGCCGGCCAGGAAGCGCTCGGTGCTGGTGGTGTTGCCGAGCAGCCATTCGCGCATCTGCTCGCGCTGCGGCGCGCCGAGCGCGTCGCCCAGCGCGAGCCGCTGCACGGTGTCGCTCATGGCCGCGGGCGTGGTCGTGTCGCGCGGGTCGCCGGGAATGGAGGTGTTCAGCTCGGGCTCGGTGCGGTCGAGGCGGAAGGTGGTGTCGCCGATGCGCCGCGCGAACGCGGTGACGGCGGACGGCCCGCCCAGCACCTTCAGCAGCAGGTTGGCGGCAGCGTTGTCGCTGTACTGCATGGTGGCCGCGCACATCTCGTTCACGGTCATGCCGGTGGCGAGGTGTTTCTCGGCGACCGGCGAGTGCGACACCAGGTCGCCCTTGCCGACACTGACGCGACGCCCGAGCAGGCTGGCGTCGGTCGCGCTGCGTTCGAGCACCGCCGCGGCGAGCACCAGCTTGAAGGTGCTGCACAGCGGAAAGCGCTCGTGCGCGCGGTGCTGCAGGCGCGCGCCGCTGCCGGTGTGCAAGCCCGACACGCCCAGGCGCCCGCCGCAGGCGCGCTCGAGTTCGGCGAGCTGGGTTTCGGCGTCCGACGGCGCGCCCTTCTTCGGCCATGCGCTGCAGGCGCCGGCGAGCGGGGTCACGGCGGCGGCGAGCAACAGGGTGCGGCGCTGGATCAGAGGGTTCATGTGCGTGCGTCTTTCTTTTCGCGAGTGGATGGAATGAAAGGCATCGTAGGAGCGCCGCCCCCGCGCTTCCAGCGCCCGGGGCGCGCACGGCGTCCCGGGTGTATCAGGTGTAACGCCACTTCATCATTCAACCTTCGGGTTGAATTTTCTTCGAAACCAATCTATATTCAACTTCATGGTTGAACTTGAAATCGAAGACGAACGGCTCGACGCCGTGTTCCACGCCCTGGCCGACAGCACGCGGCGCACCATGCTGCAGCTGCTCGCGCAAGGCGAATGCAGCGTGGGCGAGCTGGGCGCGCCGTTTCGCATGTCCTTCGCGGGCGCCTCCAAGCACGTCAAGACGCTGGAGCGCGCGGGGCTGGTGTCGCGCACCGTGCAGGGCCGCGCGCACGTGTGCCGGCTCGAACCGGCGGCGCTCGCCACGGCCGATGCCTGGCTGCGCGCGTACGAAGTCTTCTGGAACCACCGCCTGGACGCGCTGGCGGATGCGCTGCAGCGCGATGCCCACGCCGACGGCCACGGCCGCGCGTGAGCGCCTTCTCTCCCCTCATTCACCCAAGGAGCACCGACCCATGACCACGACCCTGAAGCACAGCCTGGGCACGCAGACCGAGCCCGGCACCCTGCGCATCGAGCGCACCCTGCCCGGCCCCATCGACCGCGTGTGGACCTACCTCGTCGACCCCGAGAAGCGCCGCAGCTGGCTGGCCGGCGGCACCATGGCGCAGGCGCCGGGTGCGGTGTTCGAGCTGCGCTTCCAGCACACCGAGCTGTCGGGCGAAGTCGCACCCGAGCGCTTCGCGGCCTACCGCGAGACCCACGTGCAGCACTCGCGCGTGCTGCGCATCGAGCCGCCGACCCTGCTGGTCATCAGCTGGGACAGCGAGCGCGAGGACGCGTCCGAGGTCAGCTTCGAACTGTCGCCGCAGGGTGCGCAAACAACGCACCTGGTGCTCACGCACCGCCGCCTGCCCGACCGCAAGGAAACGCTGAGCGTGGCCAGCGGCTGGCACGCGCACCTGGGCGTGCTCGACGAGGTGCTGCACGGGCGCGCGCCGCAAGGCTTCTGGACGCAGCTGGAGGCCGCCGAGGCGGCCTACGCGACGCACATCCGCTGAATGAAGACCGTCGGTCGCGTCAGGCCCGGCGGGCGGGCTCGGAAGGTTCGCGGCAGGGCTGCACGCGGGTTGCGCGGCTAATCACCTGCCGCTGCTCGCGCGCGCCCTTGAGCATGCGCTCGGCGGTGCGCTTCCCATGCGGCACTGGCGCGCCCTCGCCCATTTCAGACACGGACACGAACACCGTCCGCCCGCCTTCGAGCACGGCCTGCGTCTTCGGCTGCGACTTGCCCGCGTACAGCGGCGCGTCGTCGATGTAGGCCTCGAGCGAGTGCGCGCCCGGCGCCACGCACAGGCGCGTGAAGCCGTTGGGCATCAATGCGGCGTGGAACTCGCCGTCGACGTACACATGCGCGGCGCCCGCGCTGGGCGTGGACGTCGCAGGGCGGAAGAACACGACCTGCGCCAGCTCGGGCGCCACGGCCGGTGTCGTCCGGTACACGCCCCCTTTGCGTGCAACCGCAGCAGAAGACGCCGCGACAGGCGCGACCATGTGCATCGGCTCGGAGGGCGGTGGCAGAGGAGGCAGCGGCACGGAAGGCGTGACCGCGACCGGGCCGCAGCCCGCGACCCCCATGGTCGCGGCGAGCACCCAGCGGCCCGCGCGCAGGCGCGGAGGGAAAGAAATGAATCGGGACAAAGACATGGAGTGCTTCGGGCGCCTTCATTCAAAGAAGGCCGCCATCGAACGAAGGGAAAGAAGCGCAGGCAGGCCGGCAAACGGCCCGCGCGCAGGGAACGAAGCACTCTAGGAAAATCAGCCGCGGCCGGCCATCGGACGAATCCGAAAGAAAAGCCCGGCGGGATGAGCCGGCGCTGAAAGCGAGAACAAAGCCGTCGAAGACGGCACAAAGGAAATCCCGGCACGCCGCGCCGGCGTCCTCAACGACTCACTCCGGCTCGATGCCGGCGGCGCGGATCACGCGGCCCCACTTCTGCGACTCGTCGGCCTGGAACTTCGCAAGCGCCTCGGGCGTGCCGGTGGCGGCCTCTCCGCTGGAGATGGCCTGGTAGGCGACGATGGCCGGCGAGGCCGACACCTTCACCAGCATCTCGTTGAGCTTGCGCGTGACGGCCGCGGGCGCGCCCGGCGGCAGGTAGACGGCCGTCCAGTACGACATGTCGTAACCCTTCACGCCCGCCTCGGCCACAGTCGGCAGCGCGGGCACGGCGGCCAGGCGCTTGTCGCCGCTCACGGCCAGCGCGCGCAGCTTGCCGCTCTTGACGTGCGGCAGCGCCGTGGGCGCGTCGGCGAACATGAAGTCGACCTGCCCGCCCAGCAGGTCGGTGATGGCCATCGGGTTGCTCTTGTAGGGCACGTTCACCATGTCGATGCCGGCCATCTGCTTGAGCAGCTCGCTCGCCACGCGGCTGGACGAGCTACCGCTGCCGAAGTTGAGCTTGCCCGGCGACTTCTTCGCCGCCGCCACGAGGTCGGCCACCGACTTGATCGGCGAATCGGCCCCCACCAGCAGCAGCATGTGGCCCTTGGACAGCAGCGCGACGGGCGTGAAGTCCTTCACCGGATCGTAGGGCAGCTTCTTGTACAGGTGCTCGTTGGCGGCGTGCGTGGTGTTGGTGGTCATCAGCAGCGTGTAGCCGTCGGGCGCGGCCTTGGCGACGTACTGCGCGGCCAGGAAGCCGCTGGCGCCGGCGCGGTTCTCCACGATCACCGGCACCTTGTACTCGGTGGTCAGCGCCTGCGCGATGCTGCGCGCCTGCTGGTCGGTGCCGCTGCCGGCCGCGAAGGGCACGACGACGGTGAGCGGCTTGGCGGGGTAGTCCTGCGCGTGGGCAGGTGCCGCCGCCGCGACCGCGAAGGCCAGGACCGCGCCGAGGCGGAAGATGGAAGTGCGCATGGGTGATGTCTCCGGTGGGATGTAGTTTTTGAGAAGGAAAAGGTGCGGTCGCTCAGGCGCTGTCGCGCTGCGGCACCGGCGGCGCGCCGAGCGCCGCGTTGTGCTCGCCCAGCCGGGGCGCGACCGCGCGGTGCGCGGGCCGCACGCCATCGACGGACATCGGCAGCGCCGTGAGCCGGAAGTCTTCGCCCGGCACGGGCTGCAGCATGCCCAGCGCCTCCACCTGCGGGTGCGCGACGGCCTCGGGCACGGTGTGCACCGGCGCGCAGGGCACGCCGGCGGCGGTGAAGCGCGCCATCCAGTCGGCGCGGGCGCGCGCGCGCAGCAGCGGGCCGATCTCGTCGAACAGCGCCGCCTTGTGCTGCAGGCGCTGGCGGTTGCCCGCAAAGCGCGCGTCGGAGGTCCAGTCGTCGCGCCCGAGTTCGTGCGCGAACTTGGCGAAGAGCCGGTCGTTGCCGCAGCAGATCAGCAGCGGCGCATCGGCGGTGTCGAAGGCTTCGTAGGGCACGAAGCCCGGATGGCCCGAACGGTGCCGATCGGGCAGCCGGCCTTCGTTGACGTAGGCGTCGGCCTTCTGCCCCGTCCAGACCAGCGCAGTTTCCAGCAGCGAGGTGCTCACCACGCCGCCCCGGCCCGTGAGGTGGCGCCGCTGCAGCAGCGCCAGCGCGCCGATCACGGCCCACATGCCGGTGCCCTGGTCGCAGACCGAGGCGCCGGTGCGCATCGGCGGATCGTCGGGCCCGCCGTTGATGCTCGACAGCCCGCTGAAGGCCTGGATCAGCGGCTCGTAGCCCGGTTGCATGCGCAGCGGGCCGGTGTGGCCGAAGGCCGAGATCTCGCAGTAGATGAGCCGCGGATGGCGCGCGCACAGCGACGGGCCATCGATGCCCATCGACTGCGTGACGCCCGGGCGCAGGTTGTGGATGAGGATGTCGGCGCCGGCCGCCAGGGTCTCGAAGGCGGCCATGCCCTCTTCGCTCTTCAGGTCGATGGCGACCGAGCGCTTGCCGCGGTTGAAGACGTGGAAGTTGAGCGCGTCGCCGTGGCGGAAGGCCGGGCCCATGTGGCGCGCGTCGTCGCCGCCCTCGACGCGCTCGAGCTTCACGACGTCGGCGCCGAGGTCGGCCAGGATCGCGCCCGCGAAGGGCCCCGCCAGCACCTGTCCGAGCTCGAGCACCCGGATGCCTTCCAGAATTTTGGTGTCCATGTCACGGGGGCGCGCGGGCCCCTTGTCTCCGTGTATCGAATGCGCCAGTCTCGGCGTCGCGCATTGATCTGTGAAGAACAATATTCCTATATCTGTGATAACTTGGATGGATCAATCCACAGCCACCCCGAGGGAGCCGCGTCCGTGCGAGTCGACATCACGCTGCAGCAGCTCGAGGCCTTCGTCGAAGTCGCGAAGACCACCAACTTCCGCGCCGCCGCGCAGGCCCTGCACGTGTCGCAGCCGGCGCTGAGCCGCACGGTGCGCATCGTCGAAGACCTGGTGGGCGCGCGCCTGTTCGACCGCGACACGCGGCACGTCGAGCTCACGCCGGCGGGGCGCGAGCTGCTGCCGATCGCGCTGCGCATCCTGGAGAACTTCAACAGCTCGTTCAGCGAGCTGTCGCAGTTCCTCGAAGGCCGCAGCGGCCACCTCACCATCGCGGCGCTGCCTTCGACCGGCGTGGCGCTGTTGCCCGGCGCCATCGCCGAGTTCCGCCAGCAACATCCGCAGGTGCAGTTCTCGCTGATCGAAGGGCCGGCCGATGCGGTGCGCGCCGCGGTGGACGAAGGCCGCGCCGACTTCGGCCTCAGCGTGCGCCCCGGCGCGCACGAGCCCCTGCTGTACCGCCACCTGCGCGACGACCCCTTCGTGCTGCTGTGCCGGCGCGACGACCCGCTGGCCGCGCGCGCCTCGGTGTCGTGGTCGGTGTTCGCGACGCGGCCCTTCATTGCGAGCAGCTTCCAGAGCAGCATCCGGCCGATCACCGACGCCGCCTTCCTGCAGCGCGGCCTGCAGGTGCAGCCCGCGCTCGAATACCCGAGCGTGGCCGTGGCGGGCGCGCTGGTGGCGGCCGGGCTGGGGCTCACCGCCCTGCCCCGGCTTGCGCTGCAGCTGTCGCAGAACGACGAGCTGGCCACCGTGCCGTTGCAGCGTCCGCTGATGTCGCGGCCCATCGGGCTGGTCACGCGCGCGGGGCGCTCGCCCTCGCCCGTGGGCCGCGCCTTCATGGACCTGCTGCACCGTCGGGAATCGTCCCGGCGCTGACCGGCGCACGTTGCGCTGCGGCATGATCGACGCCATGCACAGCACGCCCCCGTATCCCCTGGTCATCGTCAAGGTCGGTGACACCCATGACGCGCTGCGCGAAGGCCGCGGCGACTTCGAGCACTGGATCGCCGACGGCCTCGGCACGCAGACCCTGCCCCTCGTGGTGGTCGACCCGCGTCGCGGCGACACGCTGCCCGCGCCCGGCCAGGTGGCCGGCGTGGTCGTCACCGGCTCGCACGCGATGGTGTCGCACCGCGAACCCTGGAGCGAAACCACCGCCGCCTGGCTCGCCGAGCTGGTCGCGCGCGACACGCCCGTGCTCGGCATCTGCTACGGCCACCAGCTGCTCGCGCACGCACTTGGCGGCGAGGCCGGCCACCACCCGCAAGGGCCCGAGGTCGGCACGGTCACCGTCACGCTCGACGCGGCCGCCGCCGGTGACGCGCTGCTGGGCGACCTGCCCGCGCAGTTCCCGGCGCAGGCGATCCACTGGCAGAGCGCGCTGCGCCTGCCCGAGGGCGCTGTGAAGCTGGCCCACAGCGCGCACGAGCCGGTGCACGCCTTCCGCGTGGGCGCGCAGGCCTGGGGCCTGCAGTTCCATCCCGAGTTCGACGCCAAAACCATGGGCGGCTACATCGAGCTGCTGGCCCGCGACCTCGCCGCCGACGGGCTCGATGCCGCGGCGCTGCGCGAAGGCGTGCGCCCCACCGACGCGGCGGCGGGCCTGCTCGGGCGCTTCGCACGCATCGTCGAGGCCAAGGCGCAGCCAGCCGCCTGAGCGCGCCGACGGGGCGCCGACGGGGCGTCGGCGCGCGACTACAAAAAGCGGGCCGCGCTTGGGTTAAGGTGCGGTTCCTTTCGCAGCTTTCCCCGCCTTCATGACCACGCCTTCGTCCCCGCCGGCCCGCAAGCACTTCTCGATGATCCGCGGCTTTCACCTGGCCGATGTGTTCACCCTCGGCAACGCGGCCTGCGGCGTCGGGGCGGTGTTCTTCGCGATGGCCTTCATGCGCAGCCAGTCGCTCGCGCACTTCTACTGGGCCGCGGCGCTCGCCCCGGCCGCCTTCATCTTCGACGTGCTCGACGGCCGCATCGCACGCTGGCGCCAGACCCAGTCGGCGCTCGGGCGCGAACTCGACTCGCTGGCCGACGTGATCTCCTTCGGCGTGCTGCCCGCCGCGCTCGGCTTCGCCGCCGGCCTGGACGGCGGCTGGGACTGCGCCGTGCTCATCTACTTCGTCGGCTGCGGCGTGAGCCGGCTCGCGCGCTACAACGTGACGGCCGAGGCGCTCTCGGCCGGCGCCGACAAGGTGAAGTACTTCGAAGGCACGCCGATCCCGACCAGCGTGGTGCTGGTGGGCGTGCTGGCCTACGCGGCCTCGAAAGGCGCCCTCGGCGCCAACGTGTGGGGCGGCGCCTGGACGCTCGGCCCCTGGCAGCTGCACCCGCTGGTGCTGCTGTTCGCGCTCTCGGGCACGCTGATGATCAGCAAGACCCTGCGCATTCCAAAGTTCTGACCGCTCTTCTCCCCACTCACCAAGGAGACCCCGCATGACGATGAAGCTGTATTTCGACCCGCACAGCCGTGCGCAGGTCGCCAGGTGGATGCTCGACGAGGCCGAGGTCGACTACGAGATCGTGCCCACCCTCATCCGGGAAGGCGCCCACAAGCGCCCCGAGTTCCTGAAGATCAACCCGGCCGGCAAGCTGCCCGCGCTGGTCGACGGCCGCACGCGCATCTTCGAGAACGCAGCCATCTGCATGTACATCGCCGAGAAGTACCCCGGCAAGCGCCTGGCACCGGCCGTGGGCACGCCCGAGCGCGGGCGCTACCTGTCGCTCATGGTCTATTCGACCGCGCAGCTCGAGCCCTCGATGGGCGACAGCCTGCTGAAGATCAGGAGCAACAACAGCGCGCGCGGCTGGACCGATTTCGAGCGGGCCAAGGACGCCGTCGAACGCGAGCTCGGCGACGGCCCCTACCTGTTCGGCGCCCAGTTCACGGCCGCCGACGTGATGATCGGCTCGATGCTCATCTGGCACCGTGCCTTCGGCGGCCGCAGCAACCGCCCGAAGCTCGATGCCTACATCCACCGGCTGCAGGCGCGCCCCAGGGGCATGAAGTTCGGTTGAACTGAGCGGCAAGGCGTGCCGCGCTGGCGACAGTGCGCGGCGGAGGTTCATCCTCTAATCGGTCCCTCTTTTTCGACCCTTTTCTCCACCTCACGCCCGCCCCATGACTTCGAACACCTCGCGCTCCCGGTTCTCGTTGACGGCCCTCTCCCTGGGCCTGGTCGCCCTGCTCGGGGCCTGTGCCAGCACGCCGCCGCCCGGCAGCCGCAGCGTGAGCATCGAGCGCACCACCTTCGGCATCGCGCACATCACGGCGCTCGACTACGAAGGCCTGGCCTATGGCACCGCCTACGCGCACGCGCAGGACAACGTCTGCCAGACCGCCGAGCACCTGCTGACGCTGCGCGGCGACCGCGCACAGTTCCTCGGGGCGCAGAACACCGGCGACTTCGGCCTGGGCCGCATGCCCAACGCGCAGATCGACCTGTTCGTGCGCTACCACATGGACGACGCGGCGCTGGCCCGCGCGGCGGCCACCACCAGCGACGAGGTGAAGGCCGCGCTGCGCGGCTACGTGGCGGGCTACAACCGCTACCTGCAGGATGCGGGCCCCAATGGCCTGCCCGAAGCCTGCCGCGGCAAGCCCTGGGTGCGCCCGATGACGGCCGCCGACCTGGCGCGCGCCACCGAGCAATCGATGATCCAGGGCGGCCTGGGCGCGCTGGCCGGCGCGGTGCTGGCCGCCGTGCCGCCGGCCCCGGGCGCCAAGACCGGCGCGGCGCCGGTCGCGCTGCAGGACGCCGTGGCCGAGATCGGCCGCCACAGCTTCAACGCCAACCCCGAAGGCGGCGAGCTGGGCTCCAACGGCTGGGCCTTCGGGCGCAACGCCACGCCCGATGGCAAGGGCCTGCTGCTGGGCAACCCGCACTTCCCCTGGAACGGCACCAACCGCTTCTGGCAGATGCACCTGACCATCCCCGGCCAGCTCGACGTGATGGGCGCCACCGGCGGCCTGAGCCCGGTGGTGTCGATCGGCTTCAACAAGGACGTGGCCTGGACCCACACCGTGTCGACCGGCAAGCGCTTCACGCTGTACGAACTCAAGCTCGACCCCAACGACCCGACCGTGTACTGGGTCGACGGCCAGCCGAAGAAGATGGTCGCGCGCACGGTCGCACTGCCAGCCGCCGCCACGGCGGGCGGCGCGCCCGTGCAGCACACCTTCTATGCCACCGACTGGGGCCCCGTAATCTCGCTGCCGCGCGCCGGCCTGGGCTGGACCGCTCAGAAGGCCTATGCGATCCGCGACGCCAACACGCTCAACGTGCGCTCGGCCGAAAGCTGGATGAAGATGGGCCGCGCCCGCAACGTCGCCGAGCTGCGCGCCGCCATGGGCAACCAGGGCATCCCATGGATCAACACCCTGGCGGCCGACCGCGAGGGCAACGCGATGTACGCCGACCTGTCGGTGGTGCCCGACGTGTCGGCCGAGATGCTCAAGGCCTGCGCGCCCTCGCCGGCCGCCGCCGCGCTGCTCAACGCCGCCGGCCTGCCCGTGCTGGACGGCTCGCGCAGCGCCTGCGCCTGGCATCGCGATAGCAGCGCCGCCGCGCCCGGCATCATCGCGCCGGCCCGCATGCCGGTCGTCATCACGCCCGACTACGTGCAGAACAGCAACGACAGCTTCTGGCTCAGCAACCCCGAGACGGCACCGATGGCGGGCGTCTCACCGCTGGTCGGCCCGGTCGGCGTGCCGCAGCGGCTGCGCACGCGCAGCGCCATCATGGAAATCCGCGGCCGCCTCGCGGGCACCGACGGCCTGCCGGGCAACCGCATGGGCGCGGCCGAGCTGCGCAGCGTGATCTTCCGCGACAGGAACCTCGCCGGCATGCTGGTGATGGACGACCTGAAGGCCGCGTGCACCGCCACCGGCGCCGCGCTGAGCGCCGACCAGGCCCTGGGCTGCCGCGTGCTCTCCGCCTGGGACCGCACCAGCAACGCCGAATCGAAGGGCGCGGCGCTGTTCCGCGAGTTCTGGCGCAAGACCAAGGACCTGCCGAAGGTCTGGCGTGTGCCCTTCGACCCGGCGCAGCCCGTGACCACGCCCACCGGCCTGGACATGGCCACGCCCGCCACGCGCGAGGCGGTGTTCAAGGCGCTGGGCGACGCGGTCGGCATCGTGCGCACCGCCGGCTTCGCCCCCGACGTGGCGCTGGGCGTGCCGCAATCGCGCACCGTGCGCGGCCAGAAGATCGCGCTGCCCGGCGGCGACGAGTTCGAGGGCGTGCTCAACAAGCTCGAATCGCAGGGCCAGCCGCAGATCGACCCGAAGGGCTACGCCGTCAACTACGGCAGCAGCTACATGCAGGTCGTGACCTTCGACGCGCGCGGCCCCGTGGCGCAAGGCCTGCTCACCTATGGCCAGAGCAGCGACCCGGCCTCGCCGCGCGCCTACGACCAACTGCCGCTGTTCGCGGCCAAGCAGTGGCATCCGCTGCCCTTCCACCCCGCCGACGTGCAGGCGCAGCGCGAAGGCAAGCCGCTGCAGCTGGCGTACTGAACCATGTCCTCGAGCACCGTTCCTTTTCCCGCCCACGCCGCCACGGGCATCGACCTGCTGAACCGCCTGGCCGCCGAGCAGCCGCTCGCCCCGGCCTGCGATCACTTCTACTTCCTGCGCCACGGCCAGACCGGGCGCAATGCGCTGCGCGTCTTCCAGGCGCCCGACGAGCCCCTGAGCGCACTCGGCGAACAGCAGGCGGTACAAGCGGCCGAGCTGCTGGCCGGCGAGCCGATCGGCGCCATCGTGTGCAGCGACGCGCGCCGCGCCTTCGACACCGCCCACACCGTGGCGCGCGCCCTGGGCCTCGTGCCCAGCGCGCACGAGAACCTGCGCGAGCGCAACTTCGGCGCGCTCATCGGCACCTCGTCGGCGAACATCGACTGGGCCTGCGAGCCCGAAGGCGGCGAGACGCTGGCGCAGTTCGTCGACCGCAAGCGCCAGGCGCTGGCCGCCGCGCTCGCCGCGCAGCCCGCGCCGGTGCTGGTGGTGGCGCACGGCGGCACGCTCTACGCGCTGGCCGCGCTGCTGGGCGTGGCGGTCGATGCGAGCATCTTCGGCAACGCGCAACCCTTGCGCTTCACACGTGCCGGCCCCACATGGGCCGTGACGCCGCTGCAACAGCGGCACGCCGACGGCGGAGCCGCCCTGGCCTGAACCAGCGCCCGGTCGCCCTGTACGCCGTCCACCGAAAGGAATCACCACCACCATGGAATTCAAGGACTACTACAGCGCACTGGGCGTCGAACGCACCGCGTCCGACGACGAGGTGCGCAAGGCCTACCGCAAGCTCGCCCGCAAGTACCACCCCGACGTCAGCAAGGAGCCCGACGCCGAGCAGCGCATGCGCGACATCAACGAGGCCAAGGACGTGCTCGGCGACAAAGACAAGCGCGCCGCCTACGACGCGCTGGCCGACCGTGTCGCACGCGGCGGCCGGCCCGACGGCAGCTTCGAGCCGCCGCCCGGCTGGGACACCGGCTACGAGTTTCACCGCGGCCCGCGCCAGGGCCCGGCCGACCACGCCGACTTCAGCGAGTTCTTCTCGTCGATGTTCGGCGACGCCGAGCGCCGCGGCGCCACGCGCCAGAACTACCGCGCGCGCGGCGAAGACCACCACGCGGCGATCGAGATCACGCTCGAAGACGCGCTGAACGGCGCCGAGCGCGAGCTCACGTTGCGCGCCCAGACGATCGACGCACAGGGCCATCCGCAGTGGGAGAACCGCACGCTCGCCGTGAAGATCCCGCCCGGCGTGCACCCCGGCCAGTTCATCCGCCTCGCGGGCCAGGGCATGCCCGGCCACGGCGGCGAGCCGGCCGGCGACCTGTACCTCGAGGTGCGCATCGCGCCGCACAAGCTGTACCGCGTGGAAGAGCGCGACCTGTACATGACGCTGCCCATCACCCCCGCCGAGGCCGCGCTGGGCGCGCAGGTGCAGGTGCCCACGCCCACCGGCGGCGTGGTCGAGGTCACCGTGCCGCCCAACGCGCGCGGCGGCATGAAGCTGCGGCTCAAGGGCCGCGGCTTCGCGGGCAAGACGCCCGGCGACCTGTACCTGCTGCTCGAGATCGCACTGCCGCCCGCCGACAGCGAGGCCGCACGCAACGCCTACGCGCAACTCGCGCAGGCGACCTCCTCGTTCAACCCCCGCCAGCACCTGGGAGTCTGAGCATGGCGAACTACGCATCCGTCACCACCACGGCCATCGGCGTCTCGCACCCGCTGGCCGCCAACGAACTCGCGCACGCCTGCGGCGCCGACACCGCCTGGGTCGTGCAACTGGTCGAAGTGGGCATCGTGCAGGTCACCACGACCGACGCACCGCCCGAGCGCTGGGAGTTTTCCAGCACCGACCTGCAGCACGCGCTCGAAGCGCGCCGGCTCGAACGCGACTTCGGCGTGAACCTGGACGCCGCCGCGCTGATCCTCGATCTGCAGCACGAGGTGCGGCGCCTGAAGGCGGTGCTGCGCACCAACGGCGTGGGCTGAAGCGCGCCAACGGCGTGGGCTGAAGCGCGCCAACGGCGTGGGCTGAAGCGCGCCACGCGCGTCGCGCTTGAACTGCGCGCCGGTCGCCCGTACCATGGGCCGGCGCGCGCAGGGCGCCCGCTGCCGATGCGGCAGCGACACAAGCAAGGGCAGGCGATCTGATCTTGAGCCCCGCAAGCACCTGGACGGTGGCTTGGCGGCATGGCTCGGAGGGCCCTCTCGCATGACTCCCGCAACACGCCTCGGCCTGGCGTCGCTCGCGCTCGTCGCTTCGCATACGGCCCAGGCGGCCGACCCCTGCTCGTCGAGCACGGGGCAACCCGGCATCGTGCTGTTTCCGGTCACCGGGCCGGTGACGGTCGATCCCTCGGTCGCCGTGGGGGTCACGCTGGTGCGGCCGACCACGCCATTCAACGCCGCGTCGCCGACGACCATCACCTGCCCCGCGCAGGGAACCACGAAAGTCAGCATCCAGTGGACCGGCGCCGGTCCCTACCTGGGCAACAACATCTACGCCACGAGCATCCCCGGCGTGGGCATCCGGCTGTTCTGGGACGCCGGCACCACGCTCCCCTTTGCCACGACGGGACCGGCCTCGTTCAAGACGGCCTCGTCGTGGACCGGGACCGTCGCCATGGCCGTGGTCAAGACCGGCCCCATCACACGCGGCGGCTCGCTCACCGGCGAGGTGGCCACGCTGACCTACCCGAGCCTGGGCGGCTTCCAGATCGGATCGATCCGCATCAACGGCAGCATCGTGATCAACCCCGGCCGCCCGACCTGCGCCGTGACGACGCAGTCGGTGTCGGTCCGGCTGGGCAAGGTCTCGAAGAACCAGTTCACGGGCGTGGGATCGACCTCGCCGGGTGAGCCCTTCCACATCGGCCTGAACTGCGCGGGCGGCATCACGGGCATCTCGACGGCCATCTCCGTCACGCTGACCGACCCCACGAATCCCGAGAACCGGTCCAACACGCTGTCGCTGAGCCCCTCGTCGACCGCCTCGGGCGTCGGGGTGCAGATCCTGAAGGGCGCGACGGTGCTGTCGTACGGGCCGGACTCGAATGCGCCGGGCACGCAGAACCAGTGGAGCGCCGGGTCCAGCGGCAACGGGCTGTTCGAGGTCCCGCTGATCGGCCGCTACGTCCAGACCGCGCCCACCATCCAGCCCGGCAGCGCCAACGCACGCGCCACGTTCACGCTGAGCTACGAGTAGCCGTGTCGCTGCGGGCGTGCCGTGCAATGACTGCCAGATCCGCACAGCCCCCCGCCATTTGCGAACAGGATCGGTGAGCCCGCGGCCCTAGATTGCCGCTGCCTGCGGAATTTCGCATGGCAGGCCGGCGCGCAGGCAACCCTTCACACACCGCCCGGCCTCCTCACACAGGAGACAAGAAGGCATGACCTCGCACAGGCTGAAGACCGCGCTCGACGCAACGCTGCACCAGACCGTTCACCGCCACGGCGGCGCCCCCGGCGTCGTCGCGATGGCGACCGACCGCACGGGCAATTTCTACGAAGGCGCCGCCGGCACGCGCGAACTCGGGCTCGACCGTCCGATGGCCACCGACAGCGTGTTCGCGATCTTCTCGACCACCAAGGCGATCACGGGCACCTGCGTGATGCAACTGGTCGAGGAAGGCAAGATTGCGCTCACCGACCCGGCCGGCGCCTACGTGCCCGAGCTCGACGAGCTGCAGGTGCTCGACGGCTTCGACGCCGACGGCCGGCCGCGCACGCGCGCGCCGCGCCGGCGCATCACGGTCAACGACCTGATGCTGCACACCTCGGGCCTGGGCTACGAGTTCTTCAGCGAAGACGACCTGAAGTACCGCGCCGCGCTGAACATTCCCACGGTGGTGTCGGGCAGCTTCGAATCGATTCGCACAGTGCTGCTGCACGAGCCGGGCGCGGCCTGGACCTACGGCGCCAACATCGACTGGCTGGGCCGCATCGTCGAACGGCAGCGCGGCAAGCGCCTGGGCGAAGTGATGAAGGAGCGCGTCTTCGAGCCGCTGGGCATGCAGGACATCGGCTTCGGCATGTCCGAGTCGATGAAGGCGCGCCGCGTCACCATCCACGACCGCGCGGCCGACGGCCGGCTCACGCCGCTGCCCGAGCTGGTGCTGCCCGAGCCGCCGCCGATGGACATGGGCGGTCACGGCCTGTATGCCACCGTGGGCGAGTACATGAAGTTCATCCGCATGGTGCTGAACGACGGCGCCGGGCCGCACGGGCGCGTGCTGAAGGCCGACACGGTGCAGCGCATGGCGCAGGACGGCCTGGCCGCGATGGACCTGTCGGTGGGTGGCTGGCGCACGTCGGTTCCGTCGCTGAGCAACACGGGCGAGTTCCTGCCCGGCACCGACAAGGGCTGGGCCTACACCTTCATGACCAACCGCGAGCGCGCGCCCACCGGTCGCCCGGCGAATTCGCTGATGTGGGCGGGCCTGGCCAACAGCTTCTTCTGGATCGACCGCGAGAACGGCATCGGCGGCTACTGGGCGACGCAGATCCTGCCCTTCCAGGACTGCGCGAGCTACCCGGGCTTCGTGGCTTTCGAGACCGCGGTTTACCATCACCGCTGAGCCGTCGAGCGGTGCACGCCCCGGGGCGTGCACCTTCTTCTTTCTGAACCGAGGTGCGCGATGGATGCGATCCGCAACGTGCTGGTCACCGACGCCCGCGGGCAGCCGAGCGAGCGCCACCGCCTGGTGGCCTCGCACGACTGGGACGACATCCGGCGCTGGTCGGACCGCATCTACATGCCCTACCGCGTCACGCCCATCGGGCGGGCGCGCACGCCCGACTCGGTGCTCGACGCCACGCGCATCGGGCACTTCACGCTGAGCCGATTCCACTACGGCATTCCGGTGAACATCAAGGACTTCTCGCCCGACAGCGGCGTCGGCATGGTGCTGACGACCGTGCGCGGCGCGGGCCGCCACTGGTCCGAAGCCAACGCCTATGCCGACACGGGCGTGGGCGACGCCTTCGTGGTCGACACCTCGCGCACGCACTACTGGGTGGACTTCGACGCCAACCACCTGCAGGTGAACCTCAGCTTCTCGCACGACGCGCTGGCCGCGCTGCATGCGCGCTGGTTCGGCGCGCCCGCCGACGAGCGGCTGTGGACGCGCAAGTTCAAGTTCGGCGGCGCCCAGTCGAGCTGGATCGCGTTGCTGTCGTATGCGTGCCGCTGCGTCACCGAGCTGCCCGAGGCGGTCGACACCGGCCCACTGGGGCGGCACCTCGAGGAGATGATCGGCGTGCACGTGCTGACCCAGTGGCGCGCGCAGCTGGAGCACCCTGCCGAAGCCGTGCAGCACCGCATGGCGCCGCGGCATGTGCTGGCGGCCGAGCGCCACATCCGCGAGCACGCACAGCACGCGCCCACGCTCGGCGAACTGGCGAGCGTGGCGGGTGTCAGCGTGCGCACGCTGAACAGCGCCTTTCGCGAATACCGCCAGGCCACGCCGATGCGCGCACTGCGCGAGCAGCGCCTGCAGGGCGTGCGCGCCGAACTGCTGATGGCCGACGCCGGCGCGACGGTGCGCTCGGTGGCACAGGCGTGGGGCTACGCCAACTTCGGTCTGTTCGCCGCGGCCTACCAGCAGCGCTTCGGCGAGCTGCCTTCGGCCACGCTGCGCGCGCGCAAGACCGGCTGAGCCTTCATCTGATCTTCAGCTTGGGGCGCGTTGGCGCTCCCACAATTCCAGCGGGCGGGACACCTCGCCTTGCCTGGAAATTCTGGTCGCCATCGCCACCGGGAAATCCCCCTCCCCATGGATTCAGGTATCGCGTTCGGGCCTGGATGCGACCGATGCCGAACACCTCTTGAGCGAATGAACACACCTCGCCCGTCCTTCTTCCCGGCCTGCGCGTCGATCGCGGCCACCTTTGTCCTCACGGCCTGCGCCGCCTCGATCCGGCCGGCCAGCGACGACCCCGACGTCGTGCAGGAACAATCCCTGCAGCAGTCGCTGTCGCTGAACCACCGCATGACGCTGCAGCGCCGGCTCGACGACGTGGCGATCCCGCTCCTGGAGCACAGCGCGCCGTTCTGCGGCGGCGACGTGCGGGCCAGCCTGGGCGCGCACATCGCCAGCCTGTGGAGCTTCGAGAAGGAAGAACGCGCGGCGGCGAAGCAGACCCTGCACCTGGACGACCGGCTGAGCGTGCTGTGGACGCTCGACAGGAAGCAGGCGCCGGCCACGCCGCTGCGCGCCGGGGACGTACTGCTGTCCGTCGGCGGCAAGCCGCTGCCCGCCGGTGAGAAAGGGATCGACCGGCTCAACGACGTGTTGATCGACGCCGCGCGCGCCAAGCCCGCCAAACGCGAAGGCTGGCTGGAGGCCGTGGTGCAGCGCGAGGGCCAGTCGACGGCGCTGCGCCTGCCGTACACCACGGCGTGCAACTACACCGCCGTCACGCGGATGAAGAACGAGGTCCATGCGGAGAACGACGGGCACGAGATCCTCGTCAACTCGGCGCTGATGCGCTTCTTTCCCGACAACCGCGACCTCGCGATCGTGCTGGGGCACGAGCTGGCCAACGGCGTGCTGTCCCATGGCGGGAAGACCCGCGCAGTGGGCATCGCGGCCAGCCTCGTGGATGGCGCGCTGGGCGGCACCGGGATGGCGGAAGAGGCGCTGTCGTCGCCGTTCTCGCAACAGTTCGACGCCGAGGCCGACTACCTCGGCCTCTACATGGTGGCCGCGGCGGGCTACGACATCGACGGCGCCGAACGGATCTGGCGCGAGCTCGGGGTGCACACGGCCGGCGCGAAGAAGAAGGGCTTCATGAGCGCTCCGCCGAGCTCCGCCAAGCGCTTCGTCGCGATGCGGCGCACCATCGCGGAGATCCAGGCCAAGAAGAAAAACGGGGCACCCCTGGTGCCCCTGGCGACATCGAAATCCTGACGCGCGGCAGCAGCGCAGCGCCGGCCGCTACTGCATCTGCTGCAGGTTGCCGATGCGCACCAGCATCTCGGTGAACATCTGCATGTCGGCGTCGAGGTCGGGCACTTCCTTGTATTCCTTGGCGTTGTGTGCCGTGTACTTCTTGCCGGGCATCGCGGGGCCGAAGTTGATGGCATTGGGCATCAGCTTGGCCGTGGTGCTGCCGGCGGTGGGCACGGGCTTGGCCTCGAGGCCGGTGGTGTCGCCAAAGATGTTGAGCAGGGTCGAGAGCCACGCACCCTTCGGGTCGCGCGCCATCCAGTTGCCCTGGTCGTAGGCCAGCTCCAGCTTCACCTGGCTGGCCGTGGCCCAGCCGTTGACCTTGGCCGCCACCTGCGCCTTCAGCTCGTCGGGCGTGCGGCCGCGCGGCATGCGCACGTTGGCCGTCACCTCGAGGCGGCCGTCGGCGCCCATGCGCACCAGCGTGGGCGACATCGTGAGCGGGCCCATGAAGTCGTCCTGGTAGCCCAAGCCCATCTTCTCGCCGAGGTAGCCGGTGCCGTAGAGCGCATCGATGTACTGCACGGCCCGCAGGTAGGGGTTGGCGGCCAACGGCACGCCGGACTCCTTCAGGAACAGCGCCAGGCGCGGCACGGGGTTCACGCCCTCTTCGGGCCGCGAGCCGTGGGCCGAGGTGCCCGTGACCTTCAGCTCGACGGCCTCGGCGCCGCGCGCGATGTCGATCGCGAACTTGCCGCCCTGGCTTTCGTACTTGCGCACGAAGGCGGCCTTGGCGGCCTCGAGCTTCGCGGCCACGGCCGCGAGGTCGCCGCCCTTGAGCGTGGCGGTCGCGGTCTGCGGAATGGCGTTGGCGGAGGCGGCGCCGCTCATCGCGGTGATGGCGGTCGCGGCGGGGTCGGCCGCTTCCGCGGGGAAGAACACCTTGAGCGCGCCCGAGCCCTTCTCGGCCACGACCGCGGGGTACTTGCTGTCGAGCACGATGTTGTAGGCCGGCAGCGGCGTCTTGTCGCGGTAGTACTGCATCGCGTCACCGCCGGTTTCCTCGGTGGTCTCGATCATCAGGCGCACGCCGCGCCCCACCGGCAGGCCGCTGTCTTTCACGGCCTTCATGGCGTAGAGCACGGCGGCGATGGAGCCCTTGTCGTCGATGGTGCCGCGCCCGTAGAGGAAGTCGCCCACGCGCGTCATCGCGAAGGGGTCCAGGCGCGTGCCGTCGTCGAGCACCCATTCGGACAGCACGGCCGGTACCACGTCGGCGTGCGTGAGGATGCCGAACTCCTCGCTGCCACGGCCCTTCAGGCTCACCTCGAAGATGCGGCCGTCGACGTTGCGGTAGCCCAGCCCGAAGTCCTTCGCCATCTTCTCGACCAGCTGGCCGAACGCGACCATCGGCGGGCTCTCGTGCGGCGGCACCTGCACGTTGCGCACGGTGGGCAAGGCGACCATGGTGCCGATGCTGGCGATCACGGCCTGCTGGTTCTGCAGCCGGTTGTACAGGCCGAGCAGGCGCGCGATGTTGACGAGGTCGTCGCCCGCCAGCGCCTTGCCACCGGTGTAGGCCGCCACGCTGGGCTGCAGCACGGGTTGGGCCTGCGCGGCCTGCGCCAGGAAGGCCTTGAAATCGGGCGCCGTGCGGCCGCCCTTCCAGGCGACGGCGAGCTGGTCGAGCGCTGGCTTCTTCAGGGTCTCGGCACCGGCCGGGACAGCGACGGCGAGCGCCATGAGAGCCAGCGAAAGCGCCGACAATGAAAAACGAGACTGCTGCATCAGGGTCACCCCCTCATTTCGAAAACATTCCCCGACGATAGCCGAGCCATGCCTCACGACGACAGCCTTTCCTCACCCCCGCGATGCGCCTGGGCCCGCACCGATCCGCTGCTGGCCAGCTACCACGACGCCGAATGGGGCGTGCCCGAACGCGACAGCCGCGCGCTGTGGGAAAAGCTGATGCTCGACGGCTTCCAGGCCGGCCTGTCGTGGCTCACCATCCTGCGCAAGCGCGACGCCTTCCGCGCGGCCTTCGAGGGCTTCGTGCCCGAGACGGTGGCGCGCTTCACGCCGGCCGACGTCGAGCGCCTCATGCAGGACGCGGGCATCGTGCGCTCGCGCGCCAAGATCGAGGCCGCCATCGGCAACGCCAAGGCCTACCTGGCCATGCAGGCGGCGGGCGAAGATTTCTCTGATTTCGTCTGGGGCCTGGCGGGCGGCCAGCCGGTCGTCAACACCACGGGCACGGTGCCCACGCAGACGCCGCTGTCCGAAACGATGTCGAAGGCGCTGAAGCAACGCGGCTTCAAGTTCGTCGGACCGGTGATCGTCTACGCCTGGATGCAGGCCACGGGCATCGTCGACGACCATGCGCCCGACTGCCACTGCCACCGCGACCACCGCCGCGCCTGAACAGGCATGAAAAAACCGGACGGTGCTATTGCACGGTCCGGTTCTTTCGGGTGGTGGTCTTTCTAACCGAGGCGGCTCGCGCCGCCGTCGATCACAGGCCAGCCTGGCGCGTGAAGCTGCGTGCCTGCGAAGGGATCACGCTGCCGGCGAAGGATTCGCGGCGCAGGTTCTGGCCGGGAGCGTGGGCGGCTGCCACGGCTTCGGCGCGGACCGAAGCGCGGTCCACCGACGAGGCCAGCACGGGGGCCACGCTGGCCGACACGGCGTCGCTGTATTCGTTGCCGGCACGGGCGGCGGCCACGGCTTGTGGTGCCACGTCGGCACGGCTGTAGCCGGAGGTCACGGCGTGAACGCCTTCGTAGGTCTCTGCGTGGGCGGCGCCAGCGGCGGCGAGCAGCGAGAGAGCGGCGGCGGCGAGGATGTTCGAGGTCTTCATTTCAATTCCTTCTTGCTTGGGCTTTGGATGCCCTGAAGTGTGCGCCAAATTCCTAGGGTAAACCCCAGTCAATCTGAATCGCAGTGTTCACGGAATTGAAACAATCACGGGGAACTTTCCGACATGCGGGGTTCGCGTGAAACTTTTTCGTACAAACGCCCCCGAGTTTGCAAACTTTGGCGCGCTTTCGTCAAGTCTCAGGGTCGCCCCCAGGTGCGCACCAGCGTGCGGATCGCGACCGCGCCGCTGCCCTTGACCTCGGCGCGGTAGCTGCCGAGCAGCGCCTCACGCTCGGCGGCGGCCTGCGGTTCGTTGCGCCAGGCCAGCAAGGCGGCCACGTCGGCGTCGGGCAGCGCCAGCAGCAGCGCCTGCGTGACCAGCTTCTCGAACTCGCGCGCCACGGTCATCAGGTTGCGCGGTCGTGGTGAGGTCACGCCGCGCGACCACAGCGAATCGAGCGCGGTGTCGAGCGTGCGGTCGGGCAGCGAACTGAACTGTCCGGCATTCCCGCGCGCCAGCTGCTTGACCACCGCGCTCATGAGCAGCTGGCTCGAGAAATCGATCTCGCGCGCCTCGGCCACCGTCATGCGCGACAGCAGTTCGATGCGCGCCTGGTCGGCCGGCCGCGCGTGCTGCTGATGGAAGAACGCCACCTTGGCGGGCTCGTCCATCGCGGCGTAGTCGGCGCGCAGCTTCGCCAGGCGCGCCACGGCCTCCAGCACCTGCGGGCCCGGCGCGGCGGCGCCCTGCCCGACCGCCGCCACGTCCTGCCGGATCGCGGCCACCGAGGCGTTCACGTCGAAGGCGCGGCCGGCCGCCACGTCGAGCGACTGCAGGGCCTTGTCGGCAATGGCCAGGTCGGGCGGTTCCAGCAGCTCGCGCGCGCCGCGCGATACGGCGCCGGGCCCGTAGGCGTTCTGGTAGCGCGCCTGCACGCCCTCGAACTGGAGCAGGGCCTGCGCGCGGTCCTGCGTCCACCCCGTCAAGGGGGCAAGGAGCAACGACAGCAACAAGAGGCAACGGGACGGCGACAGGCGGGACAGCAAGGACATCCCGCATTATTGGCACGCCGCGATCCCGCGCCCTTCCTCAGGCCTGCGCCAGCTCCCCGCGCAGCAGCTTCGCAGCCGCCACCATGTTCGACAGCGCCGCCTCGGTCTCGGGCCAGCCGCGGGTCTTGAGGCCGCAGTCGGGGTTGATCCAGAGGTTCTCGCCCGGCACCACCTGCGCGGCCTTGCGCATGAGGCGCACCATCTCGTCGACCGAGGGCACGCGCGGCGAGTGGATGTCGTACACGCCGGGGCCGATCTCGTTCGGGTAGCGAAAGCCACCCTCTCCGCCGAAGCCGCGCAGCAGCTCCATGTCCGAGCGGCTGGTCTCGATGGTGATCACGTCGGCGTCCATCGCGGCGATCTCCGGCAGGATGTCGTTGAACTCCGAATAGCACATGTGCGTGTGGATCTGCGTCTGGTCGCGCACGCCCGAGGCGCTGATCCGGAAGGCGCGCGTGGCCGCCTTCAGGTAGGCCGGCCAGCCCGCGCGGCGCAGCGGCAGGCCCTCGCGGATGGCGGGTTCGTCGATCTGGATGATGCCGATGCCCGCGCCCTCGAGGTCGTTCACCTCGTCGCGGATCGCCCACGCGATCTGCTCGCAGGTGGTGGCGCGCGGCTGGTCGTCGCGCACGAAGGACCACTGCAGGATGGTCACGGGGCCGGTCAGCATGCCCTTCATCGGCAGCGTCGTGAGGCTCTGCGCGTACGCGGTCCATTCGACCGTCATCGCGGCCGGGCGCGCCACGTCGCCGAAGATCACCGGCGGCTTCACGCAGCGCGAGCCGTACGACTGCACCCAGCCGTTGGCCGTGAAGGCGAAGCCGTCGAGCTGCTCGCCGAAGTACTCGACCATGTCGTTGCGCTCGGCCTCGCCATGCACCAGCACGTCGATGCCGAGTTCTTCCTGCTTGCGCACGGCCAGTGCGATCTCGGCGCGCATCTTTTCTCGATAGCCGGGGGCATCGAGCTCGCCGCGCTTGAAGGCGGCGCGGGCCGCGCGGATCTCGGCGGTCTGCGGGAACGAGCCGATGGTGGTGGTCGGCAGCGCGGGCAATGCGAAGCGCGTGCGCTGCAGCTGCTGGCGCTGCGGGAAAGCGGACACGCGGCGGTCATCGCCGGCCACGCTGCGTGCCAGGCGCAGCGCCACGTCGGCGCGGTGCACGCGCGGGCTGGCGCGGCGCGCGGCCACGGCGGCACGGGCGGCTGTGAGATCGGCGGCCACCGAGGCTTCGTTGCCACCGACAGCGGCGCGCAGCACGCGCAACTCATCGAGCTTCTCGATGGCGAAGGCGAGCCACGATTTCAGTTCGGTGTCGAGCTTCGTCTCGGCCGCGAGGCTGAACGGCACATGCAGCAGCGAGCACGACGGCGCGATCCACAGCTCGCCCTGGTGCTTCTCGGCCACGGGCCTGAGCTTGCCCAGCGCCACATCGACGTCGGTGCGCCAGATGTTGCGGCCGTCGACCACGCCGACCGACAGCACCTTGTGCGCCGGCAGCCAGTCGGCCACGCCGGTCAGCTCCTGCGGCGCACGCACGGCGTCGACGTGCAGGCCGGCCACGGGCAGCTGGCAGGCCAGGCGCAGGTTCTCGGACAGCGGCGAGAAGTAGCTCGCCAGCAGCAGCTTCGGCGCATTGCGCGCGATCTGCCAGTACACGCGTTCGAAGGCATTGCGCCAGGCCTCGGGGAGGTCGAGGCCCAGGATCGGCTCGTCGATCTGCACCCATTCCACGCCCTGCTGCTTGAGCCGGCCGAGCACCTGCTCGTACACGGGCAGCAGCGATTCGAGCAGCGAGAAGCGGTCGAAGCCGGCCGCCTTTTCCTTGCCCAGGTACAGGAAGCTCAGCGGCCCGAGCAGCACGGCCTTGACCGCGTGGCCGGCCTGCTGCGCCTGCGCGACCTCGTCGAACAGGCGCGTGGACGCCAGCCTGAACTGCGTGGCCGCATCGAACTCGGGCACGAGGTAGTGGTAGTTGGTGTCGAACCACTTCGTCATCTCGAGCGCAAAGGTGCCTTCGGCGCCGTGGGTGCAGCTGTCGTCGTGCACGTGACCCGCCTCGTCTTCCACGCCGCGCGCCATCTTGAAGTAGCGCGACAGCTCGGGCTCGTCGCCGCTGAAGCCGAAGCGCGCCGGCTCGCAGCCCAGCAGCTGGATGTGGTTGGCCACGTGGTCGTAGAAGGCGAAGTCGCCCACGGTCACGAAGTCGAGCCCCGCGTCGCGCTGCGCCTGCCAGTGGCGCGCGCGCAGTGCCTCGCCGACGGCTTCGAGCGCGGCGTGGCCGGTTTCGCCGCGCCAGTGCTTCTCGAGGGCGAACTTGAGTTCCCGGTGGGCGCCCATGCGCGGAAAGCCGAGGATGTGGGTACGGGTGGTCATTGCAGGTAATCCGGTCGCTGGTCTTGGAAACCGGTGATCGTCGGCGTTTGGCGCATATGATTCAAACGAAACCTTTTGCCAGTTCGCTTGAATCATTTTCATGATGCAGTCCATCCTCGAGATCCGCCACCTGCGCACGCTGGCCGCGTTGCGCGACACCGGCAGCCTGGTGCGCGCAGCGCAGCTGCTCAACCTCACGCAGTCGGCGCTGTCGCACCAGATCAAGCTGCTCGAAGAGCGCTACGGCGCGCAGCTGTTCGAGCGCAAGTCGGTGCCACCGCAGTTCAGCACCACGGGGCTGCGGCTGCTGCAGCTGGCCGACACCGCGCTGCCGCTCGTCGAAGAGGCCGAGCGCGACGTGGCGCGGCTGGCGCTGGGGCGCAGCGGGCAGCTGCGCATCGTGGTCGAGTGCCACACCTGCTTCGACTGGCTGATGCCCGCCATGGACGCCTTTCGCCAGCGCTGGCCCGAGATCGAGCTCGACATCGTCTCGGGCTTCCACCCCGACCCGATTGCGCTGGTGATGCAGAACCGCGCCGAGGTGGCGATCGTCTCCGAGCAGGACCCCGATGAAACGGTCGACTACCACGCGCTGTTCCGCTTCGAGATCGTGGCGCTGCTGGCCAACGACCATGCGCTGACGGCCAAGCCGCACCTCACGGCCCGGCACTTCGCCGACCAGACGCTCATCACCTACCCCGTGCCCGACGAAATGCTCGACATCGTGCGCCAGGTGCTGGCGCCCGCCGGCGTCGAGCCCGCGCACCGGCGCACCACCGAGCTCACGGTGGCGATGCTGCAGCTGGTGGCCAGCGGGCGCGGCGTGGCCACGCTGCCGCTGTGGGCGGTGCAGAATTACCTCGACCGCGGCTACGTCACGGCGCGCCGCGTGGGCGCCCGGGGCCTGACGGGGCGGCTGTACATGGCCTGCACGCAGGCGACGTCGGCGCGGCCCTGGCTGGACGACTTCGTGCGCGTCACGCGCGAGAGCTGCTTCAAGAGCCTGCCGGGGATCGAATTGCTGTGAACCCTGTGAGCCCGATGACGGGAGGATCACGTCCGAATCCGGCCAGTGCGTGGTGGTGCACGGCCTGAAGATCGACCACCACCACGGACCGCCCCATGACATCGCCGAACACGCCCGACACCCCTGCAGCGCCACGCCCCCGCTTCTTCCACGGCTGGCTCGTGGTCGCCGGCGCCTTCGCCGTCATGTTCGTGGGCTTCGGCTGCGCCTACACCTTCAGCGCCTTCCTCGATGCGCTGCAGCGCGACTTCGGCGCCTCGCGCGGCGAGGTGTCGCTGGTGTTCTCGCTCGCGGGCTTTCTCTACTTCGGGCTCGGCGTGTTCAGCGGCCCGCTGGCCGACCGCTGGGGCGCGCGGCGGCTGGCGGTCGCGGGCATGGTGCTGGTCGGCCTCGGGCTGGTGCTGGCGGGGCAGGCGCGCAGCCTGACGCAGATCTTCTGGGCCTACGGACTTGGTGTCGGTCTCGGCGTGGGCGCCTCGTACGTGCCCGTGCTGGGCGCGGTGCAGCGCTGGTTCGTGCGCCAGCGCGGTTTCGCCTCGGGGCTCGCCGTGAGCGGCATCGGCGTGGGCACGCTGGCGATGCCGCCACTGGCCTCGTGGCTCATCGACACGCTGGGCTGGCGCGACGCCTACCTGACGCTCGGCGTGCTCGCGGCCGTGGTGGGCGTGGGCATGGCGCTCCTGGTCGAGAACGATCCGCGCGCACGCGGCCTCGGGCCTGATGGCGATCCGCTGCAGGCGCAGGCTTCCACCGCGCTGCCGCCCGGCGCCTCGGTGCGCGAGGCCGTGGGTTCGGGCCGTTTCGCGGGGCTGTACGCGGCCTGCCTCATCAGCTCGTTCGGCTTGTTCGTGCCCTTCGTGCACCTGGTGCCCTACGCGCTCGACCACGGCGTGGCCGCATCATCGGCGGTGCTGCTGCTCGGCGCGATCGGCGTCGGCAGCACGGCGGGCCGCTTCTTCCTGGGCGGGCTGGCCGACCGCATGGGCCGGGACCATGCGCTGCCGCTGATGTCGGCGGGCATGGCACTGTCGTTGGTGGTGTGGGCCGTGTCGGGCGGGTTCTGGGGCCTGGCCCTGTTCGCCTTTGCGTACGGCGTGTTCTACGGCGGCTTCGTGGCGCTGCTGCCCGCGCTGGTGATGGACTGGTTCGGCGGGCGCCACATCGGCGCGATCATCGGCATCCTGTACACCAGCGTGGCCATCGGCACGCTCATCGGGCCGAGCGCCGCGGGCTTCGCCTTCGACCTCACGCGCAGCTACCTGCTGCCGATCCTCGTGGCGATCGGCGCCAACCTCGTGGCGGCCGGCCTGCTGCTCGCGATGGCGCGGCGCGGCCGGCGCGCCGTTCAGCCGGCTTTCTGAACCAGCTTCAGCACGCTCGAGAAATCGAGCGCGCCGTGGCCCGCGAGGCTGTGCGCCGCGTACAGGCTGCGCGCCAGGCCGCCCAGCGGCGTGGCCGCGCGCACGGCGGTGGCGTTTTCCTGCGCCAGGCCCAGGTCCTTGAGCATCAGGTCGGTGCCGAAGCCGCCGGCGTAGTTCTTCGAGGCTGGCGCGGCTTCCATCACGCCGGGCACCGGGTTGTACTTCTCGAGCGCCCAGTTGCCACCCGAGCTGCGGCGCATGATCTCGGACAGCACCTTCGGGTCGAGCCCGTTGGCCACGCCCAGCGCGAGTGCTTCCGAGGTGCCGATCATCAGGATGCCGAGCAGCATGTTGTTGCAGATCTTGGCGGTCTGGCCCGCACCGGCCGCGCCGGCGTGGAAGATGTTGGCGCCCATCTTCTCGAGCACCGGGCGCGCGCGCTCCAGGTCTTGGGTGTCGCCGCCGACCATGAAGGTCAGCGTGCCGGCAATGGCGCCGCCGGTGCCGCCCGACACGGGCGCATCGATCATCGCGACGCCCTTGGCGGCGGCGGCCTCGGCCACCTTGCGCGAGGTGGCGGCGGCGATGGTGCTGCTGTCGATCACGAGCGTGCCGGCCTGGATGCTTTCGAGCAGGCCGGGCTTGCTGGCGCCGCCGAGAAACAGGCCCTCGACATGCGCGCTGGCGGGCAGCATGCTGATCACCACCTCGGCGCCGGCCACGGTCTCGGCCGCCGACTTGGCGATCGGCAGGCCTTCCGCAGCGAACTTCTTGCAGGCTTCGGCCGAGAGGTCGAAGGCGCTGAGCGTGTGGCCTGCCTTGTGCAGGTTCAGGGCCATCGGGCCGCCCATGTTGCCCAGGCCGATGAATGCGATCTTCATGTGTCTTGTCTCCGTTGTTCTGTGCAGGGAATGGGGCCGGTCAGGTCAGCGAGGCCAGCTCCGCCGGCATCTCGCCGCGCGGACGCAGGTGGTCGTCGACGAAGGCCGGCGTGATCTCTTCGAGCGTGGCGGGGTTCCAGCGCGGGTTGCGGTCCTTGTCGACCAGCACGGCGCGGATGCCTTCGGCGAAATCCTTGTTCGCGCAGAAGCCCAGCGAGGCCCAGTACTCGAGGCGGAACACCTCGGCCAGCGACATGCGCGGCACGCGCTGCCAGAGCTCGAAGCTCAGCGCGATGGAGCTCGGCGCACCCTTGGTGAAGGTCTTCGACGCAGTCTGCAGCCAGGCGTCGTCGCTTTGCACGTCGCGCAGGCGCCTGGCGATGTCGAGCAGGTCGTCGCCGGCCATCAGCGCGTTGATGGTGTCGTAGTGCTCACGCACCTTCGACGCGGGCATCTCGGCGCCCTCGCCCGCCTGGGCCAGGATGCGCGACAGCGTGGCACGGTCGGCCTTGGCGTCGCCGCCGGCCCACTGCGTGGACGCGATGGCCTCGATCACCGCGCCCTTGCGCTCCTGCGGCACCAGCACGTCGGCCAGGCCGCAGAAGATGGTGTCGTGCGCGTTGATGTTGGCGGCCGTGAGCGCCAGGAACAGGCCCGTGCGGCCCGGCGTGCGGCGCAGGAACCAGCTGCCGCCCACGTCGGGGTACAGGCCGATGTTGATCTCGGGCATGGCGATGCGGCTTTGCAGCGTCATCACGCGGTGCGAGGCGCCCGCCAGCAGGCCCACGCCGCCGCCCATCACGATGCCGTGGCCCCAGCACAGGAAGGGCTTGGGGAGGGTGTGGATCAGGTGATCGAGCTCGTACTCCTCGCGGAAGAAGTCTTCGGCGTAGGTGTTGCGCGCGGGGCCGCAGTCGAGCAGCGTCTGATACAGCTGGCGCAGGTCGCCGCCGGCGCAGAAGGCCTTCTCGCCCGCCGCGTCGAGCAGCACGCCGACGATGCCCGCGTCGGCCGCCCATTCGCGCAGCTTGGGCGTGAGCAGGCGCACCATGTCCACGGACAGTGCGTTGAGCGAAGCCGGCGCATTGAGCGTGGCCACAGCAAAACGCTGGCCGCCGGCGGTCTTGATTTCGTTGAAGAGAACTACGTTGTCGGTCATTGTTTTCAGGTCCTGGGTGCGGCGGGGTCAGCGGATGTCGCTGTCGCCTTCCAGCAATTTTCGCGCAACGATGACGCGCATGATTTCGTTGGTGCCTTCGAGGATCTGGTGCACGCGCGTGTCGCGCACCAGGCGCTCGAGCGGGAACTCGCTCAGGTAGCCGTAGCCGCCGTGCAGCTGCAGCGCGTCGTTGCAGACATTGAAGCCCGCATCGGTCGCGAAGCGCTTGGCCATCGCGCAATAGGTGCTCGCGTCCACATGGCCCGCATCGAGCTTGCTGGCGGCCAGCCGCACCATCTGCCGTGCGGCCACCAGCTCGGTCGCCATGTCGGCCAGCTTGAACTGCAGCGCCTGGAAGCTCGCGATCGGCTTGCCGAACTGCTGGCGCTCGTGCAGGTAGCGGCGCGCCGCATCGAGCGCACCCTGCGCCGCGCCCACCGAGCAGGTCGCGATGTTGATGCGCCCGCCGTCCAGGCCCTTCATGGCGATGCGAAAGCCCTCGCCTTCCTTGCCCAGCAGGTTCTGCGCCGGCACGCGCACGTTGTCGAAGTTGATGGTGCGCGTGGGCTGGCTGTTCCAGCCCATCTTGTGCTCCTTCTTGCCGTAGCTCACGCCGGGCGCGTCGGCCGGCACCGCGAAGGCCGAGATGCCGCTGGCGCCCGCGCCGCCCGTGCGGGCCATGAGCACCAGCACGTCGGTCGAGCCGGCGCCGGAGATGAAGGCCTTGTTGCCGTTGATCACGTACTCGGCACCTTGCAGCTCGGCGCGCGTCTTCAGCGAACCCGCGTCGGAGCCCGCGCCCGGTTCGGTCAGGCAGTACGACGCCAGCTTGCGCCCGCTCGTGAGGTCTTCGCCCCACTGCTGCGCCACCGCGTCGGTGGCCCAGGTGCCGAGCATCCACGTCGCCATGTTGTGGATCGTGATGAAGGCGGTGGTCGAGGGGTCGACCGCGGCCATTTCCTCGAACACCAGCGCCGAGTCGAGCCGCGGCAGGCCCAGGCCACCGATGCGCTCGGGCGCGTACAGGCCGCAGAAGCCCAGCTCACCGGCCTTGGCGATGGCCTCGCGCGGAAAGACCGCCTCGGCGTCCCACTGCGCGGCGTGCGGTGCGAACTCGGCCTGCGCGAAATCGCGCGCGGTCTGTGCAAAGGCGTTCTGTTCTTCGGACAGTTCGAAATTCATGGTTGACGACCCTTCCAGAGGTCCAGTTCGGCGGTGCGTTTGCGGGTCGATTTTTCCAGGCACGCGTTGAACACCAGCGGCCAGATCGAGCCGCCTTCGTTCGCCTTCGCGGCCCGCTTGCACCCGGGGTCGCGGCCCTTGAGCCAGGTCCGCTGCTCGGTGCGCAGCGCGACGCGCATCTGCGGCGAGAGCGTCTTCATCACCTCGCCGTAGCGGATGTTGAGCTCGGCGTCGGCCGCGCGGAAATCGCGCAGCGCGCAGTCGTTCATCTGCTGCTGGTTGCCGTTGGGGTTGCAGTCGAGCGGCTCGTCGGAGCCGGCCGCCTGCGCCCCGCCGGCCAGCAAGGCAAGCGCCGCCGTGGCGGCCCAGGCTGCGACGCGAAGCCCCTGCCTCACTTGAGGCTGATCGTGGTGTTGACGCCGTGCGAGACGGTGCTGTCGTCGAACCAGCGTGCCGTCACGGTCTTGGTCTGCGTGTAGAACATGATGACCTGCTTGCCGTACGGGCCCAGGTCGCCGAGCTTCGAAGCGCGCGAACCGGTGAACGAGAACATCGGGACCGGCACCGGAATCGGCACGTTGATGCCGACCTGGCCCACGTCGATGTCTTCCTGGAAGCGACGCGCCGCGGCGCCCGACTGCGTGAAGATCGCCGTGCCGTTGCCGTTCGGGTTGCTGTTGATCAGGTCGATGGCCTCGTCGATGGTCTCGGCGTCGGCGATGCACAGCACGGGGCCGAACACTTCCTGTTCGTAGATCGTCATGCCGGGCTTCACGCCGGTGAAGATCGTCGGGCCGACGAAGTTGCCCTTCTCGTAGCCGGGCACGGTGGGCTTGCGGCCGTCGAGCACGAGCTTGGCGCCATCGGCTTCGCCGCGTTCGATCAGGCTGTTCACGCGGTCGTACGCTGCGCACGAGACCAGCGGGCCCACGTCCACGCCCTTTTCATTGCCCGCGCCGATCTTCAGCGTCTTGGCCTTCTCGATGAGTTCGGGCACCCAGTTGCGCGCCTCGCCCACCAGCACCGCGACCGACACGGCCATGCAGCGCTGACCGGCGGCACCGAAGCTCGCGCCGGCCAGTGCGTTGAGCGTCTGTTCCTTGTTGGCGTCGGGCATCACGATGGCGTGGTTCTTCGCGCCCATCATGCATTGCGCGCGCTTGCCGGCCAGCGTGGCGCGGTTGTAGACGTGCGTGCCGACCTTGGTCGAGCCGACGAAGCTGATCGCCTTGATGTCCTTGTGGTCGCAGATGCCGTTGACGACGGCTTCGCCGCCGTGCACCACGTTCAGCACGCCGGGCGGCACGCCGGCTTCGAGCGCCAGTTCGCACAGGCGCATCGTGACCATCGGGTCCTGCTCGGAGGGCTTGAGCACGAAGGTGTTGCCGGTGACGATGGCCATCGGGAACATCCACAGCGGAATCATGGCCGGGAAGTTGAACGGCGTGATGCCGGCGCACACGCCCAGCGGCTGCAGCAGCGTGTAGGTGTCGACGCCGTTGGCCACGTTGTTGGCCAGCTCGCCCAGTTGCAGGTTGCCGATGTTCGAGGCGTGCTCGACCACTTCGAGGCCGCGGAACACATCGCCTTCGGCGTCCGGCAGCGTCTTGCCCTGCTCGGCCGTGAGGATCGCGGCGAGTTCACCCATGTTCTCGCGGATGAGCTGCTGCAGCTTCAGGAAGATGCGGGCGCGCGCGCCGAGGGGGGTCTTGCGCCAGGTCTTGAAGGCTTCCTTGGCAGAGGCCACGGCAGCGTCGAGCTCGGCTTGCGTGGCGAAGGGCACGCGGGCCAGCACCTGCTGCGTGGCCGGGTTGACGACGTCGCGCCATTCGGTGGTCTTCGATTCGACGAACTTGCCGCCGATGAGCAGCTTGACGGTGGCGACCTGGGTCGAGGGGGTGGTGGTGGCGTCCATGGGGGTTTGTCTCCTGTGAATACGGTGCCGGTGTGGGCCGGTGCAGCCTGCATCCTAGCTTTGCAGATTTGCCATGACAATAGACAAATATGCGTCATCGCTTTGCAAAAATGCAAAGCACCGCACGCCACCCCGCACGAGGCCGCACGCACATGGACTGGGACAACCTGCGCTACTTTCTCGAACTCGCCCGCTCGGGCACGCTGATGAGCGCGGCGCGCCGGCTGGAGGTCGACCACACCACTGTCGCGCGGCGCATCCAGGCGCTCGAAAAGGAGGTGGGCGCACCCCTCTTTTCGCGCGAGGCCGGCGGCCACCGGCTCACCGAGGCGGGCCGCCGGTTGCAGCCCCAGGTCGAGGCGATGGAGAGCGCCTTCCAGGCCGTGGAGAGCACCGCGCCGGCGTCGCAGGAAGGGCTGTCGGGGCTGGTGCGCATCGGTGCCACGGAGGGCTTCGGCACCGTGGTGCTGGCGCCGCAACTCGCGCTGTTCGCGGTGCAGCACCCGAAGCTCACGATCGACCTGCTCGCGATGCCGCGGCTGGTGCACCTGTCGCGGCGCGAGGCCGACATCGTGATCTCGCTCGAACGGCCGGCGCGCGGGCCGGTGGTGGTGACCAAGCTCACCGACTACACGCTGCGCCTCTACGCGTCCAAGCAGTACCTGGCCGCGCACAAGCCCATCAAGACCCGCGAAGACCTGCGCGGCCACACCTTCATCAGCTACGTGGACGACCTGCTGTTCAGCAAGGAGCTGCAGTACCTGGACGAACTGCACCGCCCCGACAGCTTTGCGCTGCGCAGCACCAGCGTGCTGGCGCAGCACCGGGCGGTGGCGGCGGGTGCGGGGATTGCAGTGCTGCCGGCGTTCATTGCCGAGGGCGACAAAGGGTTGCGTACGGTGCTCCCCGCGCAGGCAAATTTCACACGGACTTTCTGGATGTCGATGCCCGCGGAAACCAAGCACTTGGCACGCATGCGGGTTGTGTGGGAATTCCTGCGCGAAACTGCCACGGCGCGACAGCCGTTCCTCTTGCCTGATGGCGCAGTGGACACAAAATGACCGCCTCACCCGCACGCAGCATCTGCTGCGAGTCCATCAAGAACTCGAATCCTTCGTGCAGAAAGAACTCACAGCATGCGCAGTGAATTGATCCTTTATCAGACCGATGACGGCCTGACCCGAATTCAGCTGCGCGCACTTGATGGCAACGTCTGGCTTACGCAGGTGGAAATTGCCGAGCTCTTTGCCACCACGAAGCAGAACGTCAGCCTCCATGCAAAGAACATCCTGGCGGAACAGGAATTGACGATGGAAGCAACAGTCAAGGAATCCTTGACTGTTCAAAACGAAGGGGCGCGCCAAGTCCGCCGCAGCACCCTGCTCTACAGCCTGCCGATGCAAGGAGGGGGTGTCCCCGAAGCCCAGCCCCACATGTAAGAATACGTAGGCGACCCAAAAAACCGAGGCGACATGGCAAAAGCCACCAACGTAGTCCCGTTTCCCAGTCTCGATTTCCCCGAAATTCTGGCGGCGTCAGTGCACTCGCCAGGTGTCCGATTTGGGGGATCGCGAAACGAGGTCTGGCTCTGCCCGGCCTTCAGTGGATCGAAGGACGTGATGCTCTACGTGAAGCCAGCGCTGACCGTTCGGCAAATGGTCGCCGAGCTTGTTGCCGCGCAAGTTGGTATCTGCATGGGACTCCCTTGTCCTCAGCCCTACTTAGTCTCCGTTGCCCCCCATCACGTCGGTGGTGCGAGAGGTCCAGTCGCGTTGCGGTTTGGATGCGAGCAGGTCGGACCGCGCGGTCTTGCACGCCCCGTGCACAGCTTGAACATCATGTTGGAGATGCTGAAGAAGGCGAAATGCGCAGAAGGTGCGGCGGTACTTGACGAGTGGATTGTCAATAGTGTGCGTGGGCCTGGAGATGTTGTATTTGACCCGGAGGGCGGTGTCTGGCTTATTGACCATGAAGCCGCCCTGGAAGGTGGTATCGCTGCCGACGCATCGGCAACAAACTGGCTCGCGATGCGGCTCGCCGAAACCCTTTCACTGGGTGAGCGAGCAGAACTCTTGAAAGCACTGCGCGCACGCGCGCAACCAGCCCAACGCGCGCACCTCGGTCGCGTGCCTCCAGAGCTCGGAGCTGTCCAGGATGGTCAACGCCTCTACAGTGAGGTGATACAGTTTTTGCGGGACAGACTGCAGCATCTCGACTATCTTCTGAGTCACCGTGTCCTGCCAGAGCAAGCACACTTGCAGCAACACTCAAGCCCCAATTCGACATCCAATGACTCCAGCGGAACTACCTCTATTTGAGGCGCACTGGTGGCCAGTCATGCTGGAAACTGTTCCTGGTTCCGGCGAGACCCTCACCGTCGCTGTGGTTGTGCGCGCCTCAAGCGGGCAAGCCACAGTGCGCCAGGCAATTCAGCCTGCGATGCTCGCCAGCCTCTTCGGCAGCGCGGGCAAAGGAATGCTGCTCATCGTGGGGCAAACTGTGCTTGAAATTCGCCGACAACTCGATGAGGCCGTACCGGTCTCACAGCTCGAGTTGCCTTTCGGCGGAATGGCACTCGGGCACGAACGCGATTGCGTTGCGCGTGACCTGAACGAGGTTTTCGGAATTGCACTTCGTCTGTCATCTGCTTTCTCGATCTCCAATTTCGGAGCCACGGCCAATGAGCCGCCTGACGCTGAAGCAAGAAAAGCCTTCGAGGAGTGGGCAGAGAAGGTCCAAAGCGGCGTTCTCATGGCGACTCAAATCGATCAGCTCTCCAGCGCGTTCAACGTTGCTGTCCCGTTGACTCATCGAAAGAAGGCACGCTTGGGTTTCGTGTACGGCGACTATGTAGCGCAATTTGGCGTTCTGCGACCAGGACGCAGCGTGTCCGCAGACGTGCGTGCGCTGAAGTTGAAGCTGTTCGACCTAGAGGTACTGCGACGTGAACGCCCCATGCAGTTTCACCGGACGGAGATCCTCATTGGCTATCGCGATCCCGGCGATACATACACAAGACGCCAACACGACGCCCTGCACGAATCATGGGACTTTGTTGCCAACGAAGCGAGCCAACGCAACGTAGTCGCTCGTCGTTTTGTCAGTGCGAACGATGCAGCGGTCTACCTCGCTGACGTCGCGAGAACGGCCTAGCGCAGGCCTCTCATCGGCCGGTTAGAAGTCTCGGTGTCGATGGCAGGCAATATCGGCTCCTACGCGGTTGACAACGACGCTCGCGAAGTCTGCAGACCACCAGATTCCGGCACCGAGCTTTTGCCCAACAGGTATCCAGCAACAGTTGACGAGCTGCAAGCCGGACGGCCCTCATGCCTGCCCTATACCGGAACGTTCGCTCGCTCAGGAAAACAGGCGCTTCAGGAACCCAGGCTTGGCCGCCGGCGCCGGCGCCGCCGCCTTTTCCAGCAGCTCGATCAGCCCTTCCACGCGCGGCTTCTTGAGCCGGCGCGCGTAGTCGATGTAGCTCTCTTCCTCGTCCATGCGATAGAACTGAGGCGGCATTGGCAGTTGGCCCTGCACCACCGCCAGCAGCACGCGCAGCGCGTCCAGCTGGTTCATGCGGATGGCGCTCATGATCGCGGTCTCGCCGAGCGAGGGAATGATCTCGTTGGGCTGCGCGAGCCCGCCGTCGAGCAGGGGCTGGATCGCCGCCGCATCGCCTTGAACCACCGCCGCGCCCAACGCCTCGAGCGCTGCCAGTTTCTCCGGTGAGAGACTGGCCACATAGGCGTCGCTGCGCTTGTCGTCCTCGTCGCGCGCGTCGCCGCCCTGCATGACCATGAAGTCGGTCACGAGCGCCACGGGCTCGCCCGCCGCGTCGAGCGCCCAGAAGCTCGGGTAGCTGCCGTCGCCCCAGCCGGCGCTGAAGATCAGCACGTTGTTCGCGCTGCCCGTGCTCAGCGGGTAGTGGTCGGCGATGTCGGCCGAAGCCAGGTCAGCGCCGAGCACGTCGTCGTAGTAGCTCACGTACTCGGGGTTGGTGGCGGACTCGCGCGCCTCGCGCTCGGCCATGGCCTTGGCGCCGTCGGCGTCCATGAAGCAGCCAACGCCAGCATCGACGGGGTAGCCATAGAACTCGTCGCTGCCGAGCTCGTCCTGCGACTGCCCTTCGAGCAGCGCCGCCTCCCAGTGCAGATCGTTCGCCTGCAGGCTGCCTCGCTCACGCAGCCACAGCACGGCCAGCGCATGGCGGCCTCCGCCTTGCAGCACCTCGACGGGGAATGCGCCCCGCCCGCTCACGCTGCGAACGAAAGGCTCGCGCTCGGGCTGCACCAGCGGATCGCAGGCCACGATGCGGCCACTGGTGAGGTGCAAAGCGCCGCAAGGCTGGCGCTGCAGATGCCGTGCGCGCAGCGCCTCGTCGTCAAGAAAAATGCTCTGGAGGTTGTCGATGTCTAGATAGGCCATGCTCCCAGTTTCTCATTCCCCGGCGGCGGCGGGCCACACCGGCGGATGGCTGCCCGGCGGCATCGACGGCCGCGGCCAGGCGGCCGGCGTGCGCGACAGCTGCGCGCTGTGGCGCACCGCTGCCAGTTCGCCGAAGCCCGACGCTGAAGTCTCCGCATACGGCTCGACCCCGGGCCGCGCGATCGACAACCCGTTGGGCACGCGCCCCAACCCGCGCAGCCACTGCCCCGTCTGCGCCAGCGACACCTGCACATGCCAGCTGCCGCCCTCCTGCTGCTGGCGCCACAGCGCCGCGGCGGCGCCCAGGGCGATCAGGTAGCCGCTGGCTTCATCGAGGATCTGCATCGGCATCGGGCGCGGCTTGCCGTCGCCCGCCGCCTCGCCCTCGGCATGGTTGAAGCCCATGGCGGTCTGCACCAGCGAATCGAAGCCGCGCCGCCCGGCCCACGGGCCCTGCGTGCCGTAGGCCGTGAGCGAGACGCAGACGATGCCCGGCCGCTCGCGCGCCAGCGCCTCGGGGCCGAAGCCCAGCGCCGCGATGCCGCCGGGGCGGTAGCCCTGCACGAAGACATGCGCGTCGGCGACGAGGCCGTGCAGCACGGCGCGACCTTCATCCGTGCACAGGTCCACGTGCGTCGAGAGCTTGCCGCGGCTGGTGTCGGCGATGGATTCGATGTTCGGCAGGTTCGGCGAATTGACCAGCATCACGTCGGCGCCGTACGCCGCCAGCGCCCGGCCGCCGACCGGGCCCGCGAGGATGCGTGTGAGGTCGAGCACGCGCAGGCCTTCGAGCGGGCGCTGGTCATCGCGCAGCGGCGGCAACGCGCGCGGCGGCGCATCGTCGATGCGCTCGATGGTGAAGAGCGGCTGCGCCGCCACCGCCTGCCCGTGCGGCGTCGCGTCCCATTCGTCGAAGCGGCGCAGCGCGGTCGCCACCAGGCCTTGCGCGGCGGCGGCCGTTTCGAAATCGATCGCGCGCCAACCGGCCATCGCGGCCTCGGCATCGGCGCGCGTGGCGTTGGCCGGGTCCAGCTTCATGAGGCGCAGCGCGCCTTCGCGGTGGTGCTTGAAGTTGGCGTGGATGCGCACCCACCCGTCGGCGCAGCGGTACACGCCCGAGAAGGTGTCCCACAGATCGGGCACACGGCCGTCGAGGCTGAACCAGCCCGTGCAGTCGAACGCGGCGTGCAGCGTGTCGACCGCGACCTCTTGCCGCGCCACGCCGCGCCGGTGTCCCAGCTCGCAGGCTGCGAGCGCAGCGGCGGCGATGCTGGCCTGCGCCGCAAGGCCGACCGCGAAGGACGACGGCAGCACCGGGTCGGCGCCCGTGAGCCGCGCGAAGGCCAGCGCCTCGGCGGGCAGCCCCGCCAGTTGCCAGAGACCTGCCAGGACTTCTTCACTCGTTGCCATGCGTCAACCCTTCAGGGGAAAGAGGAAATGAAAAAGGCAGGGTCCGCTTGCGCGGCCCTGCCCTTGTTGCTGTCGTTGCGTTCGCGACCTTGTGCGGGCTGCTTACTGGATCAGCTTCGCACCGGTCTTGGCCTGCAGCGCATCGAAGCTCACGCCCGGCGCCAGCTCGATCACCTTGAGGCCTTCGGGCACGACGTCCATCACGGCCAGGTCGGTGATGATGCGGTCGACCACGCCCACGCCGGTCAGCGGCAGCGAGCATTGCTCGAGGATCTTCAGGTCTTCGGTGCCGTCCTTCTTCTTGGCCACGTGTTCCATCAGCACGATCACGCGCTTTACGCCGGCCACGAGGTCCATGGCGCCGCCCATGCCCTTGACCATCTTGCCGGGGATCATCCAGTTGGCGAGATCGCCCTTGGCGCTGACCTGCATCGCGCCCAGGATCGACAGGTTGATCTTGCCGCCGCGGATCATCGCGAAGCTGTCATGGCTGCCGAAGATGGCCGAGCCGGGCAGCGTGGTGACGGTCTGCTTGCCGGCGTTGATGAGATCGGCGTCGACGTTGTCTTCGGTCGGGAACGGGCCGATGCCGAGCATGCCGTTTTCGCTCTGCAGCCAGACTTCCTTGGTGCCGGTGTGGTTGGCCACCAGGGTCGGAATGCCGATGCCGAGGTTGACGTAGAAGCCGTCTTCGAGTTCTTGGGCGGCGCGGGCCGCCATCTGGTCTTGGGTCCAGGGCATCTCAGGCTCCTTCTTTCTTGTTGACGGCCTTCACGGCCGATTCGCTGCCGGCGGCGGCGGCCTGGGCGATGGCGGTCTGGGCCTCGACCTTGGCGGCGGCGGCATCGACCGAGGCGCTCACGGTGCGCTTCTCGATGCGCTTCTCGGGCGTGGCGTTGAGCACCAGGCGGTGCACGTAGATGCCCGGCAGGTGGATGTCGTCGGGGGCCAGCTCGCCCACTTCGACGATCTTCTCGACCTCGACGATGCAGACCTTGCCGGCCATGGCGGCGGCGGGGTTGAAGTTGCGCGCCGTGAGACGGAAGCGCAGGTTGCCGGCCTTGTCGGCCACGTCGGCCTTGACCAGTGCCACGTCGGGCACCAGCGAGTGCTCCATGACGTAGGTCTCGCCGCCGAACTCGCGCAGCTCCTTGCCTTCGGCCACTTGCGTGCCCACGCCGGTCTTGGTGAAGAAGGCCGGAATGCCGGCGCCGCCGGCGCGCAGCTTCTCGGCCAGCGTGCCCTGGGGCGTGAATTCGAGGGCCAGTTCACCGGCCAGGTACTGGCGCTCGAACTCCTTGTTCTCGCCCACGTACGACGCGATCATCTTCTTGATCTGGCGCGTCTCGAGCAGCTTGCCGAGGCCGAAACCGTCGACGCCCGCATTGTTCGAGATGACGGTGAGGTTCTGCACGCCGGAATCCTTCAGCGCGTCGATCAGCGCTTCGGGAATGCCGCACAGGCCGAAGCCGCCGACCGCGAGCGTCTGCCCGTCGGCCACGACCCCCTTGAGTGCCGCGTCTGCGGAGGGATAAATCTTGTTCACTCGGGCTCCTTGATGGGTGGTGGAGAGTGGGTGGGAAAGGCTTCAACGATACTACCTACTCGTATACGTAGTATTTCGTAATGGTGACACCCGATGCCCGAGATCGATTACCGGCTGGCTTTTGAACATGCACCCGTCGGCATGGTGGTCTCGAGCAACCGCACCATCGTCGCCTGCAACCAGCGTGTGTGCGAAATTTTCGGCGCAGAGCCCTCCGCGCTGGTCGGGCATTCGTTCAGCATCCTGTACCCCAGCGTGGCGGAGTTCGAGCGCATCGGCAAGCGCATGGAGCCCTTTCTGAACGCCAGCGGCCACTATGCCGACAACCGCATGATGAAGCGCCTGGGCGGGCTGCACGGTGCGCTGGCCGGCGAGACCTTCTGGTGCCACGTCACCGGGCACGCGATGAACCGCGCGGCGCCGCACGAGGCCGGCATCTGGACTTTCGAAGACCTGGGCTCGCGACGCGCGGTGAAGGCGGAGCTCACGCCGCGCGAGCGGGAGGTGGCGGCGCAGGTGATGCGCGGGCTGACGTCGAAGGAGATCGGGAAGGCGCTGGGCATCAGCCACCGCACGGTCGAATTGCATCGGGCGCGGTTGATGCGCAAGTACGCGGCGGCTACGACTGCGGAGTTGGTGCAGAAGCTCATCGCGGGGTGATGCTTTTCAGGGCGCGTGCCCAGGCCACCGGGTACTTCCCTCCGCGGATGTCCCCCGGCCTGCGGCCTCCTCCTTGATTTCGCTGCGGGAAGCACCCAGTGTCCTGCGCACACTGAGTGCGGTCGTGGTGCGGGGCGCGCTAGAGCACCATCTCCATGCGCACCAGGTCCCGCAGCGGGATGCCGTTCTGCTTCGTCGCCTTGCCCCAGCGGCGCACGAAGTAGTCGACGTCGACCCCGACGATGCGAAAGCCGAAGCGCTGGTAGAAGGCCAGCTCGCGCAGGCTGCTGTTGCCCGTGCCGACTTCGAGCCGGTGCGCGCCGCGCTGCCTGGCAAGGGCTTTCGCCTTCTTCAGCATCGCGGTGCCGATGCCTTGGCCCTTGTGGGCTTCGGCCACGGCGATGTTCATGATCTCCCAGGTGTCGACGCGGGTGGCCATGAGCACCATCTGGCCGACGACTTTGCCGGCCTGTTCGGCCAGCCATTGCTCGCCGCGCAGCAGGTACTTTTCGATCTCGGGGCGCGGGCCGTCCGCGTCGAACAGGAGCGGCCAGGGCACCGCATCCGCCGGGGTGGCCCTGCGCATCGTCAAACCCGTTGCGTGAGTGTTTCGTTCTTTCCGTTGCATGACTCCATTCTGAGTTCTGGGCAGAAGTTCCCTGCCAGAGGTCCCGGATCGTTGCGAAAACGGAAACGCCGTGTCGACAAAACCCATGCGCCATCGCCCGTTGAGAGGCCTATCGTGGAACCCACGCGAACACATCGTTCGCCCACACAGGAGCAGACACCATGTCCACACCCCTTCATTCGGAAAAGAACCTCCTTCAGCATACGAAGCTGTCCGTGGCCCAGGCCCGCGCGCTGGCCGGGCACCAGGTGCCCGTGGCGCTCGGCCTTGCGGCGGTGATCCTGTCGGTGCTGGGCGTCAAGCCCTGAACCTGGCCGGGGCCCTTCACTCCGGCTTGATGTCGGCGCCCTTGATCACCTTCGACCAGGCCGCGAGTTCCTGGTCGACGAACCTGCCCAGCGTGGCCGGGTCCATGTAGGTCGCGAAGGCGCCCTGCTCGTCCACCTTCTTGCGGAAGGCCTCGCTCTCGACGATCTTCTTGATCTCGGCGCTGAGCTTGTTCACCACTTCGGGCGGCGTCTTCGCCGGGGCGAACACCGCGAACCACGACTCGACCTCGTAGCCCGGCAACCCGGCTTCGGCCGAGGTCGGCACGTTCGGCATCGACGCGTGCCGCTTGCTGCCCGTGTACGCCAGCGGCTTGATGCGTCCGCCCGCGAAGTGGCCGATGACCGAGGGCGGCGTGGTGATGAAGATGTCGACATTGCCCGCCACCAGGTCGTTGATGGCCGGCCCCGAGCCCTTGTAGGGCACGTGCGTGGCCGGCTGCTTGGTCTGGCGCGACAGCAGCTCGCCGGCGATGTGCTGGATCGAGCCGTTGCCCGACGAGGCGTAGAACAGGCCGCCCTCCTTCTTCTTGCCGTACTCGATGAGCTCCTTCATCGAAGTCACCGGCAGCTTGCCGCTCACCGCGACCACGTGCGGCGCGCGCATCACCATCGCCACCGGCACGAAGTCTTTCGTCGGGCTCCAGCGCAGGTTCGGGTACAGCGACGGGTTGCCGACGTGGTAGCCCGAGTACTGCAGCAGCAGCGTGTAGCCGTCGGGCGCGGCGCGGGCCACGAACTCGGTGCCGATGTTGCCGCTGGCGCCGGGCTTGTTGTCGACCACGACCGGCTGACCCAGCGCGCGCTGCAGCGGGTCGGCGACCAGCCGCGCCATGATGTCGGTGGAGCCCGCGGGCGCCGTGGGCACCACGAAGGTCAGGGGTTTGGAAGGCCAGGTGTCGGCCTGCGAGGTGCCAGCGGCCAGCGCGAGGCCGACCGCGAGCAGGCGGTGAGCGGGTTTCATGGGTTTGTCTCCGGTGGATTTTTTTGGGGCTGTCTTCAGGCTGCGCGCGTCAGGGCGCCAGCTCCGATATCTCGATGAGATTCAGGTCGGGGTCGCGCACGTAGACCGAGCGGATGCGCGACGTGGCGCCCGTGCGCATCACGGGCCCTTCGAGGATCGGCACGCCCTGCGCTTGCAACCGCGCGATGACCTCTTCGAGCGGCACGCTGGCGATGAAGCACAGGTCGAGTGAACCGGGCGTGGGCAGCTCGGCCTTCGGCTCGAACTCGTGGCCCTTCACGTGCAGGTTGATCTTCTGGTTGCCGAAGCGAAAGGCCTTGCGGCCGGCACCGAAGGTTTCCAGCGTCATGCCCAGCACCTCGACATAGAAGCGCACGCAGGCTTCTTCGTTGGCGGTCGTGAGCACCAGGTGATCCAGGTGGTCGATCATGCGTTCTCCTTCTTGATGGGGCGCGCCTTTGCGCGCTCGACGATGGCGTTGAAATCGGCCGGCGGCGCGTGCCGCGTCAGCCGGTGGCCGGCGCGCGAGACCTGGCCGGGCAGCGCGTGCAGCACGAGCGACTCGAGTTCAGCCGCTTCGCCGATCAGGCCGTCCAGGTCCATGCCGGTGTCGTAGCCCATGCACTGCAGCATGTGGACCACGTCCTCGGTCGCGACATTGCCCGTCGCGCCCGGCGCATAGGGGCAGCCGCCGATGCCGCCGAGCGACATGTCGAGCCGGTGGATGCCCGCCTCGACCGCGGCGATGGTGTTCGCCAGGCCCATGCCGCGCGTGTTGTGGAAATGCGCCGTCCATTCCAGGGCCGGGTGCCGTGCTCGTACGGCCTCGCACACGGCTTGCACCTGCGTGGGATAGGCCATGCCGGTGGTGTCGCACAGCGTGATGCCCTGCACGCCCAGCGCCGCGAAACGGTCGGTCCAGCCGAGCACCGTTGCGAGCGGCACCTCGCCTTCCATCGGACAGCCGAACACGCACGAGAGCGACACGTTCACCGGCACCTTCGCCTGCCTGGCCAGCGCGATCACCTCGGCCAGTTGCGCGAACGACTGCTCGCGCGTCATCCGCAGGTTGCTGAGGTTGTGCGTCTCGCTGACCGACATGACGATGTTGAATTCGTCGATGCGGCTTTCGAGCGCGCGCTCGGCACCGCGCACATTCGGCACGAGCGCGGTGTAGACCACGCCCGGCCGGCGCGCGATGCGCTGCATCACTTCTTCGCCATCGCGCAGCGCGGGAATGGCCTGGGCCGAGGTGAACGAAGTGACCTCGATCTTGGCGTAGCCGAGCGTGCTCAGCCGGTCGATGAGCGCGACCTTGTCGTCCGTGGGAATGAAGCGGCTTTCCATCTGGAAGCCGTCGCGCGTGGCGACCTCGTTGATGAACAACCGCGTGCCGTTGCCGGTTTTCATACGGCCTCGCTTTCCACGCCACGCACCGGCCAGCCCGCGCCCCGCAGGTCCGCCGTGTGTTCGCCCAGGCGCGGCGCCGCATGCGCGATGCGCCCCGGCGTGGCGCTGAGCTTGGGCACCACGCCCGGCACCTTGAGCGGCGCGCCGTCGGAGCCGCGCGCTTGCACGATCATCTCGCGCGCCAGGTACTGCGGATCGGTCGCGATGTCGGCCACCGTGTAGATGCGCCCCACCGGCACGCCCGCCGCGTCGAGCACGGCCAGCACCTCGTCGCGGCTGCGCTGCAGGGTCCAGGCTTCGATGGCCGCATCGATCTCTTCCACGCGCAGCACGCGGCCGTCGTTGTGCACGAGGCCGGGGTCGTTCTCCAGGTCCGCGCGGTCGATGGCGCGCATCAGCCGGCGGAAGATGCTGTCGCCGTTGCCCGCCACCAGCACGTAGTGGCCGTCGCTGCAGCGGTAGGCGTTGGTCGGCGCGATGCCCGGCAGGGCGCTGCCGGCCCGCTCGCGCACGGCGCCGAAGGCGTCGTACTCGGGCAGCAGGCTTTCCATCACGTTGAAGACCGACTCGTAGAGCGCCACGTCGATGAACTGGCCCTCGCCGCCGTGGGCGGTGCGGTGGTGCAGCGCCGTGAGCACGCCGATCACGCCATGCAGCGCGGCCAGCGTGTCGCCGAGCGAAACGCCCACGCGCACCGGCACCCGGCCCGGCTCGCCGCTGAGGTAGCGCAGCCCGCCCATCGATTCGCCGAGCACGCCGAAGCCCGGCTTGTCGCGGTAAGGACCAGTCTGCCCGTAGCCCGAGATGCGCAGCATGATGAGCCGCGGGTTCAGCGCATGCAGCTGCTCCCAGCCCAGGCCCCAGCCTTCGAGCGTGCCGGGCTTGAAGTTCTCGATCAGCACATCGGCCTCGAGCGCCAGGGCGCGCACGGCCTCCTGCCCTTCGGCGCTGCGCAGATCGAGGCACACGGAGCGCTTGTTGCGCGACTGCACCTCCCACCACACCGAAGTGCCGTCACGCAACAGCCGCCATTTGCGCAGCGGGTCGCCGACGCCGGCGGGCTCGACCTTGATCACGTCGGCGCCGAACTCGGCGAGCGTCTTGCCGGCGAAGGGGCCGGCGATGAGCTGGCCGAGCTCCAGCACCTTCAGGCCTTCGAGTGCGTTCATCTTTTCTCTGTCTCCAGGTGGGTTGCCCCGACTCTAGGAACAGATGGCGATGAACGGAATTGCTCGGATGGCAGCAGGCCTTCGCGAAACGCGAAGACCCTGCGGTGCACCCTACTTTTTCTTCAGCGTGGACGCAGGCTTGGCGACCACCGGCGGCTCGGCCGGCGTCTTGACCCAGCCGCGCAGCATCACGCCCAGGCAGATGCCGGCCGCAAAGACGAGCCAGTACACCCACGAAGGCAGGTTCTCCACACCGCTGTGCAGGTTCATGCCGAAGGCCGCGCCGATGGCCATGAGCGGAAAGGTCAGCGCGGCGATGGTGTTGAGCTTGTGCTGCGCACGGCTCATCTCGAGCGCGGAGTGCGCCTGCGCCTCGGCCGCGCGTGCGAGCCGGTAGTCGAGCGACATGCGCGTGTCGGCCAGCAGCAGCTCGAAGCCGCGTGCGATTTCCACCGCGAGGTCGCGCTGGTCGATGAGCATCAGGTCGCCCTTCACCGCATCGCGCGCGGCCTGCAGGGTGTCCTGCATGTTCCGCGCGGCGCGGGTGAGCGGGATCAGCGGGCCGAGGATCTGGAACAGGTCTTCCGAGGTCTCGGCGGCCTGGTGGCGGATCTCGAAGGTGCTGAACGCCGCGCGGTAGCTGTCGAGCAGCTTGGCGAGCGCGCGCTCGCCGGGGTTATTGCCCTTGTGCAGCCATGCGCCGTCGGGCTTGCGCAGGAACACCACGGGCTTGCGCTCGGCGCCGGTGCCCGAGGGCGGTTCGTGCAGGATCACCATCAGGTGCTCCTGCTCGTGGATGATGCGCTGCGCGCCGTAGGTGCTGCCGCCCAGCCGCTGCTGCATGGCGGCGGGCAGTTCCCAGTCGTAGTCGATTCGTCTTGGCATCAGGGGGCCTGCAGTTCTTTCCACAAGGTGTCGAATTTGTCCGCGAAGCGGCGCACCAGCGGCGGGTCGTTGCTCAGCACCAGGTTCTCCTCGTTGTACTCGCAGGCGCTGCGGGTCCAGTTGTAGCTGCCGTTGAGCAGCCGCGCGCCGTCGAAGATCGCGAACTTGTGGTGCATGTGGGCGTCGGTGCGGTCCACCGCCACCGGAATGCCCGCCGCGCGCAGCTGGCCGACGTCGCTGCCGCGGTCGAACTCCTTGTCGTTGTCGGTGATGCAACGCACGGTCACCCCGCGCCGGTGCGCCGCCAGCACCTCGGCGGTGATGCGGTCGTCCGAAAGCGTGAAGACGCACAGGTCGACCGCGTGCTTCGCCGCACGCAGCTGCTGGTTGATCGCCTGCAGGCAGGCCGTGCCGGGGCTGAAGTAGGCCTGCGAGCGCACCGTGACGCTGTCGGGCGAGCGGCCGGTGTCGATCGCGCGCACCACGCCTTCGAGCCACTTGAGCAGCGACAGCTGCTCGGGGTCGGCGGTGCGCGAGCGCACGAGGTCGAAGGCGCGGTTGCGCAGCTGGCGCAGGCCGTCTTCGGGCGGCGAGGCTTCGCGCAGGGTGTGGACCAGCACGCGGCGCTCGTCGTCGCTCAGGCGCGCGTCGGCCATCGTCGCGTCGAGCTGGGCCAGCAGTTCGGGCAATGCGGACATCACTGATCCTTGTCGGCTTTGGGCGGAGATGGCGGCGGTGGCACACGCCTGGGCGCGGCCCGCGTGGCCTGCACCTCGGCGGCGAGGCGCTCCATGTCCTGCTTGATCGAGCGGTCGAGTTCGAGCCGGCGTTCGGTGGCGGTCACCAGCGGCAGGATCAGCTCGCGGTACGTCACGGCGATCTGCAGCATGGCGTCGGCCAGGCGCTGGCTCTCGTTCGGGCCCTCGGCCGGTGGCTTGGGCTCGGGCTTGAGTGCATCGACCGCGCGCGCCACATCGAGCATGCTGCTCGCGATGCGCTGGCTGCCGTCCACGTCGGCGCCGCCGAGCTTGCGCTGGCGCACGAACTCGTCGCAGATGGCGGTCCAGCGTGCACTTTCCTCGGGCGTCGGGCTGCCAAGCAATTGGGCCAGGCGCAGCAGGTTTTCTTCCGCGCCGGTGGTCAGCGTCTGGGCCTCGCCGCGGTAGTGGTCGCGCAGCAGTGCGTCGAGCTCGTCGTCGCGCATCAGCGCGGTGATCTTGCCCGCGAGCTTGGTCATGTTGCGGTAGCTGCCCTGCAGCTTGAACGGCGGCGCGACGCGGTAGGTCTCCTGCTGCGCGGCCGATTCGATGTACGCGAGGTTCACCTTCAGCAGCAGGTCGCGCGCCCGGAACAGGCGCTGCAGCAGCGCCTTGATCTCTTCCAGCTCGACCGAGCTGTAGGCGTGCGACAGCGCGCTGCTCGGCACGTCGTGGCCCTGCGCCATCTTCACCAGCAGCTGCACGTCCTTCGGGTCGCGCGAGGCCAGCGGCATCAGCGTGGGGTTGGAGGTCAGGCTGTTCTCGATGTACGAGAGCGCGAACGCCGCCTCGCGGCCCGAGAGCACGTCGCCCAGGTTGTAGATGTCGGCGCGGTTGGCCAGCATGTCCGGGATCTTGAACACGTCACCCGACTCGGTGTACGGGTTGCCCGCCATCACGATCGCGAAGCGCTTGCCGCGCATGTCGTAGCTGCGCGGCTCGCCGTTCCACACGCCCTCGATGCGGCGCGTGCCGTCGGCCAACGCGATGAACTTCTGCAGGAACTCGGGGCTGGTGTGCTGGATGTCGTCCAGGTACAGCATCACGTTGCTGCCCATGGCCAGGCCCAGGTTGAGCTTTTCCAGCTCCTGCCGCGCCGCGCTGTTGGGCGCGTTGGCCGGGTCGATGGCCGTCACGCCGTGGCCGAGCGCCGGGCAGTTGATGCGCACGAAGATCAGCCCAAGCCGGTCGGCCACATACTCCATGAGCGTCGTCTTGCCGTAACCGGGCGGCGAGATCAGCAGCAGCAGGCCCATGCGGTCGGTGCGGCTGCCCTCGCCCGCCGAGCCGATCTGCTTGGCCAGGTTGTCGCCGATGAGGGGCAGGTACAGCTCGTCGATCAGCTGGTTGCGCACGAAGGTCGACAGCGGCTTGGCCTGGAACTGGCTCAGCTTGAGCCGCGCCTTCTCGCGTTCGAGCAACTCGTGGCGCAGGCTGTGCAGTGCCTCGTAGCCCGGCACCGCGTGCATCGCGTGGAACAGGAAGCGGCGCCAGAAGTCGTTGAGGTTCAGCGTCAGGCGCCCTTCGGCGACGCGCGGATGCTCGCCGCGCAGGCCCTCGACGGTGCGGTCGAGCGCCGCATTGACGCGAGTGCGCTGCAACGGCATCGCCAGCACGCTGGCCGCGTCGTCGGTCCAGTCGACCGATTGCGGTGCCTGGTGCGTCGCGTAGGCGCGCACCCAGTCGCGCGCCAGGCGCCAGCGCTCGGCCGGCGGTGCAGCATCGAGGTCGTGCTGCCACGCGTCGCGCCGGCCGCCGCGCTCCAGCTCGCGCAGCAACGCCGCCGCGAGGTCTTCGCCCGCGCCGGACACGGCCCAGGTCTCGCCCCCATGCGGGCCGGCGAGTTCGCGCACGAGGTATGCGGCGGCCTGGTCGCACAAGGTGGTCACGCGGCCGTCGTGTGCGTCGCGTGTTTCGTCGTTTTCGGCGTCGGCCACAGGCAGCAGGTCGGGCACCACGTCGCGGGCGAAGTGGTTCAGTGCGCGCGCGATGTCGGCTTCGAGCTGCTCCAGCGCATCTCGCCGGCCGAACAGCGCCAGCATCTGCATCGCGGCACGCGCGCGGCGCAGCATCGATTCGCGGTGCGCGATCAGGTGGCCGTGCTGCCAGTAGAGCAAGGCCAGCGCGCGTTCGGTCGGGCCCCAGGCGAGCAGGCCCGCCTGGTCCTGCATGCCGACGAGCGCGCCCAGCAGGCGCATCGCGTCGTCGTCGTGGATGCCCTTCTGGTAGCCCTCCTGGTAGCGCGCCGCTGCGAAACGGCGAACCATGTCGAGCAGCTGCGGATGCAGCGGGTCTTCGGCCAGCAGCGTGAGCACCTCGGCCCAGGTGCGCTCGGCCTTGCCGTCGAGCAGCGCCTCCAGCAGGCGGCCGGCGAGGTATTCGGCGCGCGACAGTTCAGGTGTTTCCGACACCAGCGACTGGTCCCAGTAGCGCTGCAGCGGCAGCAGCCGGGGCTCATCCACCGGGCTCTGGTAGTCGGTGCCCGTCACCTGGTAGGCCATGCCCTCGTCGCGGGCCACCAGCGTCAGGTCGACCGGCTGGCGGTGCACGGTGAAGGCGTGGCGGCCCAGGCGCAGCGTGTCGCCGCCCTCGCTCACCAGCTCGCGCTTGTCGCGGATGGAGCGCAGGGCCTGGTCGCGCGCGGTCTTCAGGCGCGTGTCGAGTTCGTCGGCCGGCACCGCGGCGCCCAGCGTGCGCAGGTCGGCGATCAGCGTGTGCAGCTTGCCGATCATCGGGTCGGCCGCGAAGTAGCTGTGCACCTGCGTCAGGTCGCCGAACTGCGCGATGCGGCGCGGAATGCCGTCGAGGATGCGCCCTGCCGCGTCGACCACGCCCTGCGCACGGCGCTGGCGGGCGTCGACCAGGCTCTGGCGGCGCGCGGACAGCGCTTCGTACACGGTCTCGCGCTTCTCGGCGATGTCGGCCAGGAAGTCTTCCTGCTCGGCGAAGCGGCCTTCGATTTCTTCGAGTTGGGCCAAGAGGCGCGTGAGCGCGTCGTCGCACTTCTCGGGCGTGTCGGCGAATTCCAGCGCGTTCTCGACCGCCTGGCTGAAGAGCTTGAACTGTGCGCCGAATTCGGCACGCGCCTCGGTGGCTCCGAGCGACTTGCGCCGCGCGCGTGCATCGGCGCGCATGCGGTTGATGTCGGCGTAGATCAGCGAGATGCGGTCGAGGATCGACGTTCGAATGACCGCGTCGCCGCCCGGCAGGCTGCCCAGCTGCTCGGTCAGCAGGTCGAGGCCGGCGGCCTGCTCGTCGAGCGTGGCCAGCATCTGGCCGAGCGCGGGCGAGGTGGCCAGGTTGGGCAGTTCGAGTGCGAGCTTGTCCAGCGCCTGGCGCTGGCCGTGGAAGGCCGTGTCGGCCGCCAGGAACTGCATCGCGCGTTCGCCGATGCGTTGCTGCTCGACCTCGAGCGCGGCGTCCATCGCGGCGATGCGTGGCAGGTCGGCGTAGCGCAGCTCCTTGAGCATCTGCAGCGCGCCGCGCCGTTCGCGCAGCCGGCCCAGCGCCTTCACGAAATCGTCGGGCGCGCGCCAGAGGGTGCTGGCAATGTCGACCAGCAGCGCATGCTGCTCGTCTTCCGCGCGGGCCAGCGCGCGCGCGGTTTCGCGGCGGATGGTGTCGACCTTTTCGAACTCGGCCAGCGTGCTGCGCGCCACCTCGGCGATGCTGCGCAGCTCGCCCATGAGGCCGGTGGCCTCGGGTGCGTCGAGCCAGAAGTAGGCGTCGCTCACGCGGGTGCACTGGCGGATCAGGTCTTCGTAGGCGGCGCGCGTGGGCGCCTGCTCGCGCACCGCGCGGGCGATGCCCATGAGGTCGCTCACGCCGCGCACCAGCTCGGCGTTGCCGATCTTGCCGAAGAAGCCGGTGGCGGGCGGCTGCGCGCTCACGTGCTCTTCGCTGGCGAAGGGCGTCTGCCACAGCTGCATCGGGTGCACGCGCGTGGGCTCGACGTCGTCGCCGTTGAACACCAGCATGCGGCCGTCGGCAAAGCGCGCGTAGCCGTTGGCGATGATCGGCGTGGCGAGCTTCTTGTCGATCAGGTTGTAGTTGAACAGCGCATAGCGCCCGGGCTTCGGGTCGTAGAACACATAGGCCACGTCCTCGCCGTTGGGCGAGCGCAGCATGCGCTTGAAGCGCAGGTTTTCCACCACCTCGGCCGGCAGGTCGAAGCGCTTGTACTCGCCCGACTGCAGGTAGTAGCCGCCCGGAAAAATGATGCCGTGGTCTTCGGGCAGCTGCACGCAGGAGCCGCCGATGGCGTCGATGCGCTCGACCTGCTGCGTGCGGATGTTGAACACCAGGTAGCGCGTGACCTGCTCGCGGTAGGGCTTCACGCGCAGCAATATCAGCATGCCCAGCTTGGCCCAGGCAATCTCGGCGTCGGTGAGCGACTGGCTCTTGTCCTCCACCGGCTCGCCGTAGATGCCCAGCCCGGTCTCGGTGTTGTTCTCGATCTTGACCGTGAGGTCGCCGCCCAGCGTCTCGACGAACACGGTGTCGAGCACGTTCACGTGCGGATGCTTGCCGCCCACGTGGTCTTCGCGCGTGGCCACGGTCCATTCGAAATCGTGGCTCGCGGGCAAGGCGATGTCGCGCTCGCCGCGGTTGTCGATGTAGTTGATGTTGCCGTTGCGCTCGATGGCCCAGCGGAACACGCGCACGTCGTGCAGCTGCTGGCCGATCTGGAACGAGGCGAGGAGCTTGTCCTGCGTCACGCGCAGCTGCAGCAGCGTGGCCTGCTTGTAGTAGGCGTAGAGCTCGCGGAAGTCGGAGGCGAAGCGCGCGTCTTCCAGGAAAGTGCCGGCCAGCGGCACGGGCTGCAGCTCGTCGTTCTCGGTGGCGGCTTCGCCCGGCGATGCGAGCCGGTACAGGCCGAACACGTCGCCCACGGCCGTTTCCTTGCGCAGGCCGATGAAGACGTTGTAGCCGAACAGCAGCAGGTCGCCGATGCGCACGATGTCGCGCGCCACGGCGTTGTTCTCGGTGCGCGCGCGGGTGCGCAAAATCAACGTCTGGTCGGAGCGGCCGAACTCGGCCAGCCGCTGCTCGTTGAGCGCCTGCGTCTTCTTGAGCAGGCCCTCGCCCTGGGTTTCGAGCCGTTTCTTCAGCAGGTCGTAGCTGCCGCTGCCGGAGACCAGCGCTTCGGTGGGGTCGATGGGGGCCTGGGCGCCGGGCGGCGCTGCGGTGTCGTCGGTGGGTTGCATGGATCGGCGCGGTCAGTCCGCGCGCAGCAGTGCGAGCAATTCGTCGCGGTGAGGCTGGGTGTCGAGCCAGGCGCGGATGCGGTCCAGCTCGTCGATGCAGTCGTCGCCGTAGCGGCGGCGCAGCGCGGCCAGGCGCGCCTCGCGCACCTCCTCGGTCTGCAGCCGGCGCTGCCAGCCGTCGGACAGCAGCTCGTCGAGCCGGCCGGCCAGGCCGCGGCTCACGAGGGCGCGCCATTCGCCCTGGTCGAACCAGAGGTTCTGGCAGGCCACGCAGCGGTCGATGCGGAAGTCGGGCCCGGCGCTCACGCGCAGGCGCTGCATCAACCGCTCGCATTCCGGGCAGTGGCGCACGGCGGCGATGTCGAACACCTCGATCACCTCGTCGTCGACCTCATGCGGCACGCGCTTGGGGTCGGCGGCCTTCCAGCTGCGCCAGTCGTCCATGTCCATCACCATGCCGTGGCAGTCGCCGCACTGCACGCCGAGCAACGCTTCGGCGAGCGCGACAGGCTGCATCGCGGCATGGGCGGCGCAACTGCACTTCAGGTTCGGGTTCATCGCGCGCCCCCGGCTCAGTTGCGGAAGGAGGAGATCAGGTTCTGCAGCGCCGACTTCTGGCTCTCGGTGCCGTCGTTGGCGATCTTGCTCATCAGCGAGGCGACGCTGAGGTTCTGGATTTCGCCCGACGAATTGCCCAGCGCGCCGACGATGTCGCGCAGGTCCTTCACCACGTCGCGCTCGCCCGAGAGCTGTTCCTTGAAGGCCACCTGCACCGCCTGGCTTTTGGAGATGACGCCGTCGATGCCCTTGCCCACGGAGAGCGAGCGCACGAAGCTGTCGAAGTAGTCGCCCGAGCCGCCCACGATGTCGATCTTGGCGTTGGCGAGCGCGGTGCCCAGCACGTCGGCCTGTTCCTTGGCGATGGACGTCTGCGCGTCGATGCCCTTCATGGTTTCGATGTGCGACTTTTCCAGGCGCATGCGGAACTCTTCGTGGTCGCGGGTTTCAGGGCTCATGGACTTCATGGCCTCGAACTTCTCGTGCAGGCCCTTCGCCTCGGCGTTGAAGCGCGCTTCGATGACCTGCGCATCGGCCTGGCCCGACTTGAGCGTGGCCTCGGCGTCGGCCGTGCGCACGTTGACTTCGGCGAGGCCGAGCTTTTCCTTGCCCGAGGCTTCAGCCTCGAACTTGGCACGCATGCCGGCCGCTTCGGCCTGCGAGCGGGCCTCGATGACCTGCGCGTCGGCCTGGCCGGCCTTGAGGATCGCGTCGGCATCGGCCTGGCGCACATGCACGTCGGCCAGGCCCAGCTTTTCCTTGCCCGAAGCCTCGGCTTCAAAGCTTGCCAGCTTGGCCTGGGCCGTGGCAATTTCGACCTTGGCAGCGGCCAGGCCCGGTGCGGCGGAAATGGCTTCCACACCTTCGGCTTCGCGCTTCTTCGATTCGGCGTCGCGCTCGGCCACCTTGAGCTTGGCGTCAGCCAGCGTGAGTTCTTCGGCGGCCTTGTGGCGGGCGCGCTTTTCCTGCGTTTCGGCGGCCTTCACGTCGAGCACCATCTTCTCTTCGGCCTGGCCCTCGGCCATGATCACGACCGACTTCTTGGTGCGCTCGGCCTCGGCGACCACGCGCAGTTCCTTGATGGCTTCTTCCTGCTCGGCCACGGTGCGCTCGACCACGATGCGCTCGCGAATCACGTCGGCAATGGCCTTCTTCTGCACTTCGACGGCCTTGTCCTTCTCGATGCGCTGCAGGGTCACTTCCTTCTCGCGATCGACAATTTCGAGATCGCGGGCGCGCGTGACCTTTTCTTCCTCGATGGCCACCGCGCGCTTGCGGTTGTTCTCGGCCACTTCCTTTTCGCGCTGCACGTTCTCCTGCTGCACCGAGACCGACTGCTCGGCCATGAGGCGGGCGGTTTCGGACTTGGTGCGCTCTTCGGACTGGATCTTGGAGGTCTCGGCTTCCTCGCGAGCGCGCACGCTGGCAATTTCGCGCTGCTGGCGCGCGGTGGCGTCGGCCTGCTGGCGTTCGAGTTCGAGCAACGCCTCTTGCGTCTCGACGTTCTTCTTCTTGATCTGCATTTCCTCGTTGCGGCGCAGTTCGTTGGTGCGCACGTGCTCGACCGCCGTCAGCTCGGTGATCTTCTTGATGCCCTGCGCATCGAGGATGTTGTTGGCATCCAGCTCCGACAGCGGGGTCTGCTCGAGGTAGTCGATGGCGGCGTCTTCGAGCACGTAGCCCGAGAGGTCATTGCCGATCTGGCTGATGATCTCGTCGCGGAAGCCGTCGCGCGCCTGGTACAGGTCGACGAAGTCCATCGACTTGCCCACGGTCTTGAGCGCTTCGGAGAACTTGGCGGAGAACAGCTCTTCGAGCGTCTCGTGGTTGGAAGCCCGCGCACAGCCGATGCCCTGCGCCACCTTCAGCACGTCGTCGGCGGTCTTGTTGACGCGCACGAAGAACTTCACCTTGATGTCCGCGCGGATGTTGTCGCGGCAGATGAGGCCTTCGTTGCCCGAGCGGTCGATCTCGATGGTCTTGACCGAGATGTCCATCAGCTCGGCCTTGTGGATGATCGGGTAGACCATGCGGCCGGTGAAGGTCACCTCGGGCTCGGCGCGCAGCGTGTTCACGATGAGCGCGTGGCCCTGTTCGATCTTGCGATAGAACTTGGCGAACATCGCGAACAGGCCGAGGATGACGACGGCCAGTATGACCACGGCGAAGATGATGGGCTCCATTTTTTCTCCAGATGCTTTAAGAGCGAGCGAACGAACTTGGGTGAGAGATGCGCGCAGTCAGACGGTGTGAACGAATCCGGCGTGGCCGATGAGCGGACATGACGGGTTCGTTCACGCCTTCTCAGACGATGTCTTCGTGCGCCGCGATGAGGTAGCGCGCGGCCACCTCGTCGTATTCGAGGATGAGCGCGTGCGAGCCGCGCTTGAGGGCGTTGGGCGTGGGCGCCCAGACTCGGATGTTGAGGCTGGCACCGCGGCGCGCCACTTCGGCGCGGCCGTCTTTCTCGTTCACCACGCCGGTGACGACGCGGCAGACCTGGCCCACGAGCGCCGCGTTGCTCACGGCCGTGTGGCTCACGAAGAGGCCCTTGAGCGGGCGGATGGCCACCGCCGTCACCGGAATGGCGAGGGCCGCGCTGGCCACCAGCAGCACCGTGCCGGCCACCAGCTTGAGCACCATCGTCGGCACCAGCGGCAGCAGCCACTCGCCGCCCAGGCACGAGAGCGTCCAGGCCACCAGCACCAGCAGACTCACGGCCACCGAGAACGGCACGCCGTTCAGGCCGAAGGCGACCACGTAGCTCGCGATCTGGCCCATGTCGCTGGTGTCGCCGTCGGCATGCGTCTGCAGGTCGACGTCGATCCCGCTGCTCTCGAAGTCGACCATGCCGACCACCGCGAGCACCCAATAGATCACCACGACGCCGAGCAGCACCGTGTAGATCGCGGTGGGGTACCCCGTCACCGCTCCCATGAAATCGCCCATTGATCCTCCCGCGTGCGGGTTGGTTGTTGTTCTCTTTTCTTCTTACCTGCCGCCCGGCTTCCTCGTGCCGGTGTTCTTCTTGTTCGCCTTGCCTGCAAAGGCAATCAGTTCGCGCGTGGCCCTCTCCTTGATGGCCAGGCGGTCGTCAGGTGACAGACCATAACGCGCCGCCAGAAATTCGTAGTCGGCCGTGCTCAGCGACACGGTGAGGCGCGGCCGCTTCGGCTTCGAGGTGGTCGCCAGGCCCAGCACCTGCCGGATCTGGTCGGGCGTGGACACATGCTGCTCGAAGGCCGCGGTGCGCACGGCCTCGAGCACGGCCTCTTCCACGTCGAAGGCCACCTGGACCGCGCGGATGGCCTCGTCGGAGCCTTGCCAGCGAACCGGCTTGACCCGCACCATCGTCACTCCTGAACCGGCTTGGACGGTTCGGACGGCTTGGCCTGCCGGGCGCGGATGCGCTCCATCACCTTGCCGGTGCGGTCGGCGTCGTTGCCGATGCCGGCCGCGGCCAGCTTCTTCTCGAGCGCGCTGTGGCCGAATTCGTCTTCGAGCTGCTGGCCCGCCGCCATGCGGTCCGACAGGTCTTCGTGGCGCGAGCGGATGCGCTCCAGCGACTCGCGCGCGCTGGCCAGGCGCGAGCCGCCGCTGCCGATGTTCTCGGAGATCGACTGCGTGGCGCGGTAGACGCTCTCGGTGGTCTTGGCGATGCCGATCTCGCGCTCGTGCTCGCGGATGCGCGCCTCGGCCGACTTGATCAGGTCCTTGAGCCGCGACACCTGCAGCGCATACGAGGCGTGGGCCTTGGCCTGCTCCTCGAGCTCCTGTTCGAGCGTGCCAACCTTCGCCGCCACGTCCAGCGCCAGGCCTTCCTGGGTCTTGTTGAGCGCTTCGAGCGCCAGGCCTTCGTAGCGCGCGACCTCGCCCTTCAGGCGTTCGATTTCGCGGGCAGACTGCATCTCCTTGGCCATGACGCCTGTGAGGTCGCCCTTGGCCTTCTCGATGCTGTGCTTGGCGTCGATGATTTCCTGCTCGTAGATGCGCGTGGCGTTGCTGTCGATCACGCTCTCGCCGATTTCGCGGGCGCTGCCGCGCAGCAAGGTGACCAGCTTCTTGATGACTGTCATGATGATCTCCGCTTAATTCAGGAATTCGGACAAGGCGTCGAGGGCATCGAGCGCGTTGTCGCTGAGCACGGCCACTTCGCGTGCGATGTCTTCGACGCTCGCGTTGCGCCCCAGCGCCCCGGTGAGTACGTAGCGACCACCGACGCGTCCGAAGGACGACAGCGGGACCGACGGATTGAGGTCGAGCAGCGATTCGAGCAGCTCGGTGCGCCGCGCGGGCTTCACGTCTTCTTCGGTCCAGAGATAGCAGATGCAGATGATCTGCATGTCGGAGCTGGTGACGAAGATCGGCAGCTCATCGCGCCCCTCGATGCTGACCTGCACCACCGGCGTACTGCCCGGAATCGGCTGCAGCTGCACGGGCAGCCCGCCCATCGCGGCACCGGCCAGCACATCGAGGCCTTCGAGTTGATCCAGCAGTGATTGCATACCTCTCCTTTGGGTTGTCTACCGTGGGAAGCGCGCGATGCTTCGATGGATTCACTATAGGTGCAGCGACATAACATGTCAAAAATTCTTTTAACCCGTGCGCATGACTTTCGGCACTGGCGCGCGCTCTAGAATCCGCCGATGGCCAGCACCATCAACCCCGCGCGTGTCGATTTCGTGACGCTGCGCCTGTTCTGCGCCGTGGCGCAGTCGGGCAGCATCACCAAGGGCGCGGAAGCGTGTCACCTCGCGCTCTCGGCCGCGAGCCGGCGCCTGTCCGACTTCGAAGCCGCCACAGGCTCGAAGCTGCTCGAACGCAGCGCCCAGGGCATCGCGCTCACACCGGCGGGGCACGTGGCGATGCAGCATGCGATGCGCCTGTTCCAGGGCTTCGAGCAATTCAGCAACGAGCTGGGCGACTACGCCAGCGGCGTGCGCGGCCATGTGCGACTGTGGGCCAACATGTCGGCGTTGACGGAGTTCCTGCCGACCACGCTGGCGGCGTTCCTGGGACAGCATCCCGATATCCGCGTCGAGGTCGAGGAACAACTGAGCGGCGACATCGTGCGCGCGCTGGTCGACGGCCTCGCCGACGTCGGCGTGTTCGCCGAGAACACGCCCGCCTACGGCCTGGACGTCGCGCCCTTCCAGACCGACGAACTCGTGGTGCTCTGCGCCAAACCACACCCGCTGGCGCGCCTGCGTGCGAAGCAGGTCGACTTCAAGACCTGCCTGGCGCACGAGTTCGTGGGACTGAACCGCAGCAGCTCGCTGCTCGAACTGACTTCGCGCGCGGCCGAGCAGGCCGGCATTCCGATGCGCCTGCGCGTGCAGGTGCGCAGCTTCGATGCGATGTGCCACATGATCGCGGCCAACCTCGGCATCGGCGTGGTTCCGCTGGCGGCTTGCAAGGCACAGGTGGCCGCGCTCGGCCTGAAGGTGGTGCACCTGAAGGACGCCTGGGCCACGCGGCGCCTGCTGATGGCGACGAAGACGGGCGCGGCGCTGACGCCGGCGACGCAGCTGCTGGTGCGGCAGCTTCTGCAGCAGGCGGGGGCGTAGCGGCACACGGAGCCGCTATGCTGCCGGGCGGAGGAAAAGAAAAATGCCCTACACATTGAATGGCACCGGAACGCGCTACTACGGCGCGCGCGAACACGACATCGGCGGGACCTACATCACGACCAAATGGATCGTGCTTTTCGGTATCCCCTTGCTGCCCCTGAGTTCATGGCGCGTGTACCCGATGACCGAGCAGCAGACGGTCGACCACAGCCATTTCCACGGCCGCGATGTCACGCACACCGGGCAGGCGTTTCACGAACAGCCGGCGCCATTGAACTGGCGGCAGGTGCTCAATGTCTACGCAGTCGCGATTCCGATCGTCTGCGTGGTCGCCTGGCTTCTGCTCACGGCGCTGTCGCGGCTCTCGCCGCGTTAGCTTCCGACGCCCAGCCTCAATCGGTGCCCACCATCACACTCGACGCCTTGATCACCGCATAGGCATTCGACCCCTCGCTGAGCTTCAGCGACTCGGCCGAGCTGCTGGTGATGGTCGAGACGATCTGCACGCCGGGAGCGATCTCCAGCGTGACTTCGGTGGTGACGGGGCCGCGGACGATGGCGATGACCTTGCCGGACAGGACGTTGCGTGCGCTGATCTTCATGGAGAGCTCCTGGGAATGGGGAATCGAGCACGCCAGTTTATCGACGCGACGCCCCCGCCCTACCCCGCCGCCTCCGCCCCGAGCACCGCCCACTCAGCATCCGTGAACAGCCGCGAGCGCGTCAGAAAGCGCACCCCCAGCGGCCCTTCCAGCGAGAACATCCCGCCGCGCCCCGGCACGACGTCGATGATCAGCTGCGTGTGCTGCCAATATTCGAACTGCGGCCCGCTGATGTAGAACGGCATGCCGCCGATGTGGCCCAGCAGCCGGTCGTAGTCGCCCACGATGAACTCGCCCTGCGCATAGCACATGGGCGCGCTGCCATCGCAGCAGCCGCCCGACTGATGGAACATCAGCGGGCCGTGCCGTGCGGCGAGGTCGTCGATGAGCGCGAGCGCCGCGTCGGTCGCGGTGACGCGCAGGACCTCGCCGGTCATCAGAAGAAGCCCAGCTTGTTCTCGCTGTAGCTCACGAGCAGGTTCTTGGTCTGCTGGTAGTGGTCGAGCATCATCTTGTGGTTCTCGCGCCCGATGCCCGACTGCTTGTAGCCACCGAAGGCCGCATGCGCCGGGTAGTGGTGGTAGCAGTTGGTCCACACGCGGCCGGCCTGGATGCCGCGGCCCATGCGGAAGGCACGGTTCATGTCGCGGCTCCACACGCCGGCGCCCAGTCCGTAGAGCGTGTCGTTGGCGATGGACAGCGCTTCTTCCTCGTCCTTGAAGGTGGTGACCGACACGACCGGGCCGAAGATTTCCTCCTGGAAGATGCGCATCTTGTTGTGGCCGCGGAACACGGTCGGCTTCACGTAGTAGCCGTCGGCCAGATCGCCTTCGAGTTGCTGGCGCTCGCCGCCGATGAGCACCTGCGCGCCCTCCTGCCGGCCGATGTCCAGGTATGAAAGGATTTTCTCCAGCTGCTCGCTCGAGGCCTGCGCGCCGATCATGGTGGCCGCGTCGAGCGGGCTGCCTTGCTTGATGGCGGCCACGCGCTTGAGTGCGCGCTCCATGAAGCGGTCATAGATCGACTCTTGAATGAGCGCACGGCTCGGGCAGGTGCAGACCTCGCCCTGGTTCAGCGCGAACATCGTGAAGCCTTCGAGCGCCTTGTCGAAGAAGGCGTCGTCGCGCTCCATCACGTCGGCAAAGAAGATGTTGGGCGACTTGCCGCCCAACTCCAGCGTGACCGGAATGAGGTTCTGGCTCGCGTACTGCGAGATCAGCCGGCCCGTGGTGGTCTCGCCGGTGAAGGCGATCTTGCCGATGCGGTTGCTCGACGCCAGCGGCTTGCCCGCCTCCACGCCGAAACCGTTGACGATGTTCAGCACGCCCGGCGGCAGCAGGTCGCCGATGACCTCCATCAGCACCAGGATCGACACCGGCGTCTGCTCGGCCGGCTTGAGCACCACGCAGTTGCCGGCCGCCAGCGCGGGCGCGAGCTTCCACACGGCCATGAGGATCGGGAAGTTCCACGGAATGATCTGGCCGACCACGCCGATGGGCTCGTGAAAGTGGTACGCGAAGGTTTCGTGGTCGATCTCGCTGATGCCGCCTTCCTGCGAGCGGATGCACGAGGCGAAGTAGCGGAAATGGTCGATGGCCAGCGGCAGGTCGGCGGCCATGGTCTCGCGGATCGGCTTGCCGTTGTCCCAGGTCTCGGCGGCGGCCAGCATGGCCAGGTTTTCCTGCATGCGGTCGGCGATGCGGTTCAGGATGTTGGCGCGCTCGGTGGTCGAGGTGCGGCCCCAGGCGCCCTTGGCCTTGTGGGCGGCGTCGAGCGCGCGCTCGATGTCGGCGGCGCTGGAGCGCGGCACTTCGCAGAAGACCTTGCCGGTGACGGGCGTGATGTTCCCGAAATACTGGTTCTCCACCGGCGCGACCCATTCGCCGCCGATGTAGTTGCCGTAGCGCGCCTTGAAAGGCACTGCGGTACCGAATTTGCCCGGTTCGAGCATGTCCATGGGTTGTCTCCGTTGGGTAAGGTGTGAACGGGCGGCACCGCGACATGCGGCGGCCCGCACAAGCACCGCAAGCGGCATACCCATCGGGATCGGGACAATCCCCAAGCCCCGCGCCAGGGGGGCGCGGCCCGCGCAGAGGGTTTCCATTCGCAATCTGCGACATGTTTGCGCGAATACGGCGACTACGATGTCGCACAAGGCGAATCGCCGGCAATCCCGCCAACGGAGTCACGCATGACGAGTGAAGCTTCCGCACCATCGACCAGCGTCGCGCAGGCCCGCGAGCTGTTCTTTGCGCAGGGTCGCGACCCGGCGCCGTGGATCGCGCCGCACATCTCGCGCTCGTGGCAGCGCAGCCGGCCGGTCGATCCGCAATGCATCGACCCCACGCCGATGGCGGCGTCGCTGCTGAACGAACGCCGCGAGCAGGCGATGCGCCTGCTCAGCTGCGCACAGCCCGAACTCGACGGGCTCGCCGAGCATGCGGTGGGCAACGGTTGCATCGTCGCGCTGTCGGACGCGACCGGCCTCATCCTCGAAGAGATCGGCAGCCCCGACTTCCTGCCCAAGGCCCAGCGCGTGGCGCTGCAGCCCGGCGTGGCATGGTCGGAGAGCCACCGCGGCACCAACGCCATCGGCACCGCGCTGGCCGAGCGTGCGGCGCTGATGGTGCTGGGCGGCGAGCACTACCTGGCGCAGAACGGCCGGCTGGGCTGCGCAGCGGCGCCCATCTTCAGCGGGCGCGGCGAGCTGGCCGGCGCGCTCGACATCTCGGGCGAGACCGCGCGCGTGAACCACCACGCCCTGGGCCTTGTGCGCATGGCGGCGCAGCAGGTCGAGCACCGCATGCTGCTGGCCGAAGCCTCGGGCCATGTGCTGCGCTTCCACGCGCGGCCGGCGCTGATCGGTACCGCGCGCGAAGGGCTGATGGTGATCGAGAACGGGCGCATCGTCGCGGCCAACCGCGTGGCGCTCGACCTGTTCGGCCGTTCGTGGGAGGGCCTGCTCGACCTCGATGCCGAAGAATTCTTGGGCGCGCAGTGGCCGCGCATGGAGCACCGGCGCAGCCTGCTCACGCTGCCGGGCGGACGGCAGATCGCGACCGTCATGGAGCGCACCGGCACGGCGAACAGCGGCACGGGCCGCACCGGCGCGCGGCAGGTGATGGCCGCCAACACGGCCCCCGTCGACAACGACGACGTCGTGCGCCCATTGCTGGCGCGCGCCGTGCGCGTGCTCAACGAAGGCGTGCCGGTGCTGGTGAATGGCGAAACCGGCAGCGGCAAAGAGGTGTTCTCGCGCCGCCTGCACGCCGCCAGCCGCCGCAGCGCGGGCCCGTTCGTGGCGGTCGATTGCGCCTCGCTGCCCGAGACGCTGATCGAGGCCGAGCTGTTCGGCTACGAAGAAGGCGCCTTCACCGGCGCGCGCCGCAAGGGCATGCCGGGGCGCATCCGCGAAGCCCACGGCGGCGTGCTCTTTCTCGATGAGATCGCCGAGATCCCGCTCGCGCTGCAGACGCGCCTGCTGCGCGTGCTCGAAGGCCGCGTGGTCACGCCGCTGGGTGGCGGCCAGGGCGTGGCGGTCGATTTCGACCTGGTGTGCGCCACGCACGCCGGCCTGCCCGCGCTGGTCGAGGCCGGGCGCTTTCGCGCCGACCTGATGTACCGCGTGGCCGGCTTCACCGTCGCCCTGCCCGCGCTGCACGAGCGTGCCGACCGGCGCGCGCTGATCGCGCGGCTGTTCCTCGAATCGGGCGGCGCCGCCAAGCACCTGTGCCTGGAGAACGACGCGCTGGAGCGCCTGGCCGCCTACCGCTGGCCCGGCAACGTGCGCGAGCTGCGCAGCGTGCTACGTGCGCTGGTCGCGCTGGCCGACCCGGGCGATGCGGTGACGGCCGATGCGCTGCCGACGCACCTGCAAGACGCCGCGCCCCTTGCCGACTTCAGCGACGCCACAGCGTCGCAACCCAACGCGCCGCTGCAAACCATCACCCGCCACGTCATCGACGAAGCCCTGCGCGCCTGCGACCACGACGTGGCGCGCGCGGCGCGCCGGCTCGGCGTTCACCGCGCCACCGTGTACCGCCATCTCGCACGCCAGCGCCCGCCCGCGGGCAACACCAAAGACTGACTTGCCCGCGCGCGCGGGACCGGCCAGACTTTGCGCATGGCCCTGTTCCCGCATTCATGACCACCGGCAAACCCGCGCGCAAGCTCTCGGCCGTGCCGTCCACCTTGCGGATTCCGCTGGCCGCGCGGGCCTCGGGCGATGCGCTCTTTCCGCAGATGGCCGTGCGCGACGCCTACGCCGCCGGCATCCTCGAGCAGATCCGCGACGACGACCACGCCCTGCCCGACGACCGCACGACCATCTACGGCATCCTCGCGCGCACGCGGCGCTTTCGCAGCCTGGCGCAAGACTTCCTCAAGCTGCACCCGGGCGCGCGCGTCGTGAACCTGGGCTGCGGCCTGAGCCATTACTTCCAGTGGCTGGACGACGGCAAGTCGCGCATGACCGACGCCGACCTGCCCGAGGTGCTGGCCCTGCGCCGCGAGCTGCTGCCCGAAACCCATCCGCGCCACGACCTGCGCGAACTCGACCTCACGGCGCCCGACTGGTGGGACCAGCTCGGCCTGCCGCGCAAGCGCCAGGCGCAGCCGGTCTTCCTGTTCACCGAGGGCGTGCTGATGTACCTCACGCCCGAGCAGGTGAACGCCGTGCTCACCACCTTCGGCGAACGCGCGCCTGCGGGCTCGGTGCTGGCCTTCGACGCGATGTGCTGGCTGGCCGTGGGCCGCGCGCGCCAGCACCCTTCCGTGCGCGCGACGGGTGCGGAGTTCCATTGGGGCCTGCGCCGCACCGACGAGCTGACGCAGCCGCATCCGCGCCTGCGCCTGGACGGCACCTACCGCGTGATGGAAGGCTACGGCTGGCCCTACACGCTGTTCGCGCCGATGGTGCTGTTCTTCCTGGGCGTGCCGGTCTACGCCGTGTACGCACTGAAGGCGAAGGACTAGGGTCTGTTCAGGCGAAAGGTACGCTGCGGTACGGGCTGCGCGTGTCGCTCAGCAGCAGGCGGTTGGTGCGCAGCAGGTGCTCTTCGCGCGCGCCGGCGTACTGCCAGATCAGCCCGCCCGCGATGTACGCGGCACTCACCTGCGACCAATTGGCATGGGCCGCGCGCACCTGCGACTCCAGGCCGCCCGCAAAACCCGCGAACTCCGCGCGCTCGATGTAGCCCAGCTGCACCGCCCAACGCGACAGATTGGCCAGTCGCACCGCATCCCAGGCCACCAGGCTCGTCAGCTGCGCCGGCGCCACGCCGAAGTGCTTGCGCAGGGCGTTGACCCAGCTCTGGCTGCCCGTCATCAGCTGGCTCAGCTCGGCGCTCGAATGCCCGGTCTGCGCAGACAGCGCACGCATGTCCAAGTGCTCGCGCGCCTTGATCTGGAAGAACGCGGGGAACCACGCGTCCATGACCAGGCGCAGCAGGCCGGGCGTGGACTGCACCGCCGCATCGATCGCGCCGATGGCCTTCCAGGCCGGCAGGTACTTCGCGCGCTGCCCTTCTTCGGTCAGCCAACGCGCGGTCTGCTCGAAGCTCGCGCGATCGGTCACGTTCCACACCTGCGCGACGCCTTCGCGCAGGGTGTCGTTGTCCTTGCCGGTGAGCACCGCGTTCACGCAGTCGCCGTTGAAGGCAGACAGCGGCGTGCTCAGCGTGACCAGCCATTGCTCCTGCGCGGAAAGCGCGGGCGCGGCGGCGTCGAACTTGAGCTTGTCGTTGTCGAGCATCGCGTGCGCGAGCGTGTCCTTGAACCCCATGAAAACCCCTCCGAAATTTATTGAATGGCGCGCGGGCGGATCGATCAGGCCCGCGATTGCAGCCGCACGACTTCCTGCTGCAGGAACGCGAGGAACGGTGCGCGAAGCGCTTCCTTCATGTGCGCGGGCAGCGCCATCGGTGGCGTCGAGCCGGTCAGCAACTGGTCGCCCTTCTCTCCGATCTGGAGCGCGCGCGCCTCCACCCGCTCCAGCGCGATGCGCAGCGGCGACTCCATCAGGTCCTTGCCGTACAGCGCCTGCGCAGTCAGCGCCACGCCGTAGGGGCCGCCGAACAGCGGGAAGTCGGCCAGCGCGAACTGCAAGGTCTCGCCCGCGGGAATCTGGAACTTGTCCGTCACCTTGCCCAGCTTCTTGGCCAACTTCTGGTTGGCGGGGTCGAGCAAGGTGTCGGCCGCACCGTAGTCGGCCACCAGCTCGGCCAGCGTCCAGACGCGTTGCTGCGCCTGCCGCTGGCTGCCGTTCTCCGCGTGGTAGGCGAGCACCGCCGCGACCGCTGGCGTCAGCAGCTCGCCGCAACGCTTGAGCAGCACCGGCTCAGGTTCGTCGGCGATACCCGACCAGTCCTTCCACGCCTTGTAGCGGGTGAGCAGCATCGAGACGAACGAAGGCGCGTCGTCCGCACGCGCCGGCAAGGCGTGGCCCTGCGCCGGCGGGGGTGCGGCCGACAGCACGGTGAAGTCGTCCTGCACGTACACGGCCTGGTCGGTCAGCAGCAGCCCTTGCGACGTGCGCTTGCCGCTGAGCCGGTTCATGGCGTGGTAGCCGAGAAAGAACAGCGGGATCTCGTCGCCCAGCCAGGGCTTGGGCAGGTACATCTGCTCGACCGCCTGCGCGAACACCTGCGGTGCGTCGATGTGGTCGGGATGGTCGGTCTGGTCGGGCAGGAAGGCGAAGCCCGACAGGTCGGCATGCAGTGGCGCCTGCACCTGTTGCTGGACCCGCGCACGCAACGCATCACCGTGGCGCGAACGTTCAGGCGGCAGCGCGCCCAGGTGATCGGTGAAGGACGAAAAAACGAATGACATGCTGAATCTCTCCCTGAAACCGTGGACATGTGAATTGGTATGCGGCCCGACCTCTGCTTCCGTTGGCAATGCACGGCAGATCGGTCGTGACCGCGGAATGTCCTGCAAGGACACCGCCGCAATGCCGGCCCGAAGGAGGTGGTCCCCGGCGGCTCACGGACTGGATGATCACGCCTCATTTCAGAGGCGCGGCCATGCTACTTGGAAGCGTCGCTCGGCATTCTGACGAATTCTGAGAGGGCGCGCGATCACGCCATCGGCCCGCTAGCATCACTGAATCTGCAAACCGTGGCCACGCCACACACGGGAGTCAAACGAATGGGTACATGGTCCACGGCAGGCTTCGGCAACGACGAGGCACTCGATTGGCTGGCTGAACTGCAGGAAGCCGATGACGCGCTCGCCTTCATCCAGGAGACGCTGGATTCAGGTTCGACGGAAGGCACCGTCGCCGCGAGCGAAGTGCTGGCACTGCTCGCCGGCCAAGGCAGCGCCGATGCACACCCGGACGCGGTCGACTGGTGCGCCGGCAAGGCCGCCCCGCCCGCCGCCTTGCGCCATGCCGCCGCCGACGCCCTGCAGGCCATCCTCGACGACCCCGATGCCGACGGGCACGACACCTGGGCCGAGCTGGGCGAGGACGACGAGGACTACCTCGCGTGGCTCGCGAACCTGAAAAGCCTGCAGGCCCGGCTGCGCGGCTGAGCCCCTGAACGCCGCGGACGTTCCGAGAAAAAATTGCGCCGTGTTACGTAACGAGCGGCGACAGCTGCCTCTTTTGCACCACGGGGCCGATGAGGCCATTCGCACAAAAGTCTTTTCGAATCAACGAGATACGGCGTTTACGGCCACGCGCTGACGGCTGAAGGCAAAGGCGGCACGCATGTTGCCCTCTGTAGTCATTTATTTGACGAGGAGGCCGCATGACCACCACCGTATCGCCGATCGCTTCGATCCCCGCCGCCGCCGAAAGCGGCGCTCCCGTGGTGCTTGCGCAGGCCAGCGTCACGCCCCTGGGCCCCGTCGGGTCGGCGCCCATGGCCGCGCCCGCCGCGCCGACCAGCCTGGGCACGCTGTCCAACGCTACCCCCGGCACGGTCGTCATGCGCGACGGACTGCGGATGCCGGTGGACGGCAACCAGACCCTCATTGCAGGCGACCGCGTGATCGTGCCCGACGGCGGGCAGGCCAACGTGCTGTTCCCCGGCTCCGCCACCAACAAGGCGCCACTGTCAGGTGTCTTTGCGAGCGGCACCGACGCCACCATCACCTCGACCAAGCTGTCCAGCGGCCTGGAGCAGGTGAACGTCGACGTGGCCTCGGGCAACCTCGATGTGACCTCGCCCGACAGCGACGCCGAAGCCGCGGCGCTCGCCGTGAGCAAGAAGACCGCGGCCGGCAGCGGCATCGGCCTGGGTGAATTCGCACTCGGCGCGCTGGGCGCCATCGGCCTGGGCGCCGCACTGAGCGGTGGTGGCGGCGGCGACAGCGGCGGGTTCCCGCTGTTCGTCTCGGGCATCGGCGACAGCGATGCGGACGCCGATTCGGACACCGACGCCGATGCAGACTCGGATGCCGACGCGGATGCAGACGCCGACAGCGACGCGGATGCGGATGCCGATGCCGACTCGGATGCCGACGCTGATGCGGACGCGGATGCCGATGCGGACGCCGATGCCGACGCAGACCACCTGCTCGATCCGGGCGACGGCCTCGCGGGCCATCTGCTCGGCGCACTCGACAACGCCCTCGGCCTGGGCGGCGCAAGCAACCCAGCGGCGCGCGGCGCGTCCGACTCGTCGGGCACGCTGGGTTCCCTGATGCCCGTGGCCGATGGTCTCACCGACCTCGTCGACGACCTGCTCTCGCCGGTCACCGGCGAGGAGTTCCGGCCCGACGATCCGAACGAGTTCGAGGCCGTGGACAACGCGGTCGAGAACATCGCCATCCACGTCGGCGGCGTGCTGACCCCGGTGGTCGACGGCCTGCTCGGCAACGGATTGACCGATGCGCTGGTCGGCTCGCTGATCGGCCAGGTCGACTACCTGACCGACGCGCTGGGCAACGCGCTCGAGAACGTGCTGGGCAGCGAAGGCCTGCTCGGCGGCATCACCGTTCCGCTGGGCCTGGACGGCCTCGTGGACGACCTGCTCGGCACGGATGGTGTCGTCGGCCAGGTGCTCGACGGGCTGCTGGGTGATGGCAGCCTGCTGGGCAGCGTGCTCGGTGAAGACGGATTGATCGGACAACTGCTGGGAGACGACGGCCTGCTGGGTGGTGTGCTGGGCGACGGTGGCTTGCTGGGTGGCGTGCTCGGTGGCGACGGCGGTCTGCTTGGCGGCGTGCTGGGTGACGATGGCCTGTTGGGCGGCCTGCTCGGCGGCGACGGTGGCTTGCTCGGCGGTGTACTGGGTGACGACGGCCTGCTGGGAGGCGTGCTCGGTGGCGACGGTGGTCTGCTGGGCGGCTTGCTGGGCGGCGAAGGTGGCCTGCTCGGCGGTGTGCTCGGTGACGACGGCCTGCTGGGCGGCGTCCTTGGTGGCGAAGGCGGCTTGCTGGGCGGAGTGCTGGGTGACGATGGCCTGTTGGGTGGTCTGCTCGGTGGCGACGGTGGCTTGCTCGGCGGCGTGCTGGGTGGCGACGGCGGCTTGCTCGGTGGCGTCCTGGGTGACGACGGCCTGCTGGGCGGCTTGCTCGGTGGCGACGGCGGCCTGCTCGGCGGTGTGCTGGGCGACGGCGGCCTGGTCAACGGCCTGCTCGGCGACGAAGGCATCCTGGGCGGCGTGCTCGGCGGCGACGGCGCGCTGTCCGGCCTGCTCGGCAGCGAAGGCCTCACCGGCGGACTGCTCGGCGGCGACGGGCTCGTGGACAGCCTGCTCGGCCCGGACGGCGCGGTCGGCTCCCTGCTGAGCGCAACCCCGCTGGCCGGCCTGCTCGGCGGCGAAGACGGCTTGCTGAGCGGCGTGCTGGGCGATGGCGGCCTTCTGGGCGGGCTCCTTGGCGACGACGGTCTGCTGGGCGGTGTTCTCGGCGACGACGGCATCCTCGGTGCCGAAGGCCCGGTCGGCGGTCTGTTGAACGGCGTCCTCGGCGGCGACGGTGGCGGCCTGCTCGGCGGTGTGCTGGGTGACGACGGTCTGCTGGGTGGTTTGCTCGGCGGTGACGGTGGTCTCCTGGGTGGATTGCTGGGTGATGACGGTTTGCTGGGCGGTGTCCTCGGTGGCGACGGTGGCCTGCTTGGCGGCGTGTTGGGTGACGATGGCCTGCTGGGTGGCGTCCTCGGCGGTGACGGTGGCCTGCTCGGTGGCTTGCTGGGTGATGAAGGCCTGTTGGGCAGCCTGCTCGGCGGCGGCGACGGTGGCCTGCTCGGCGGTGTGCTGGGTGACGACGGCCTTCTGGGTGGTGTCCTCGGCGGCGATGGCGGCCTGCTCGGCGGTGTGCTCGGTGACGGCGGCCTCCTGGGCGGCGTTCTTGGCGGCGACGGCGGCTTGCTCGGCGGTGTGCTGGGTGACGACGGCCTCCTGGGCGGCGTTCTCGGCGGCGACGGTGGCTTGCTTGGCGGCGTGCTGGGCGACGACGGCCTCCTGGGCGGCGTTCTCGGCGGCGACGGTGGCTTGCTTGGCGGCGTGCTGGGTAACGACGGTCTGCTGGGTGGCGTCCTCGGCGGCGACGGCGGTTTGCTCGGCGGTGTGCTCGGTGACGACGGCCTTCTGGGCGGCGTTCTCGGCGGCGACGGTGGCTTGCTCGGCGGTGTTCTCGGTGAAGACGGCGTGCTGGGCGGCGTCCTCGGTGGCGGTGAAGGCGGCTTGCTCGGCGGCATCGTCGGCGAAGACGGCCTCGTGGGCAGCCTGCTCGGCGGCCTGCTCGGAGGCAAGAGCCCCGTCGCGGACATCCTCGAGCCGGTGTCGTCGGTGCTCGGCCATGCAAGCGATGCCGTGGCACCCGTCGCGGCCGGGGCCACGCAGGCCGCATCCGGCGCCGCGGTGCCTGCGGCCGACATCCTGGCCGGCGCCAGCTCGGCGGTCGCCCCGGTGGTCGCGGAAGTGGTGAACACCGTCGAGCACGCGGTCACGCCGCTGGTGTGCGAGGTCGTGGCCCCGATCACCAGCCTGCTCGACCACAGCGGCACAGGCTCCGCGCTGGCGCCCGTGACGAACATCCTGCACGGCCTGCTGGGCTGACCGAAGGCGGGAGCGGCCGGCAGCGGCCCTCCCCTTCGCACGCTTTCTCGCGCATCGCAGGCGCGGCGCCTGCCCCGGCGCGCCGCGCCTTCGCATGCCCGCCGTGCACAATCGGCGCTCCCCCGAGCCCCTTTGCCCCACGCCGCGCATGCGAATCCACGAACTGAAACGACGACTCCGCGAGGCCGGGGCCGGCCCCAGCCACGAGCAGCGCATCCTGCGGCTGTGGTCGCATGCGCTGCCGCGCAACAGCGGCAGGCGCTTGCCGGCCACGTTCTTCCCGTCGTCGCTGATGGAGGCCCTGCCGGCCATCGAAGCCGAACTCGCGGGCTTGGCGCGCATCCACGCGATTCATCCCGGCGCCGACGGCTCCGAGCGATTGCTCGTTGCGCTGGCCGACGGCCAGACCGTCGAAAGCGTGCTGCTGCCGCGCGACGGCCTGTGCGTCTCGTCGCAGGTCGGCTGCGCCGTCGGGTGCCAGTTCTGCATGACGGGGCGCGACGGCTTGCTGCGCCAGGTCGAAAGCGCCGAGATCATTGCGCAGGTGGCACTCGCACGCCTGCGCCGGCCCGTGCGCAAGGTGGTGTTCATGGGCATGGGCGAACCGGCCCACAACCTGGACAACGTGATCGAGGCCATCGAGCTGCTCGGCACGGTCGGCAACATCGGCCACAAGAACCTGGTGTTCTCCACCGTCGGCGATCCGCGCGTCTTCGAGCGGCTGCTGCAGGCGCGCGTGCGACCCGCGCTGGCGCTCTCGCTGCACACGACCAATGCCGAGCTGCGCAAGAAGCTCCTGCCGCGCGCGCCGAACCTGACGCCCGAAGCCCTCATCGACGCGGGCGAGCACTACGCCCGCGCCACCGGCTACCCGATCCAGTACCAGTGGACACTGCTCGAAGGCGTGAACGACGGCCCCGAAGAAGTCGAAGGCATCGTGCGGTTGCTCTCGGGCAAGTACGGCGTGCTGAACATGATCCCGTTCAACACGGTGGAGGGCGTGGACTTCGGCCGCCCGTCGCGCGAGCGCTGCGAGCAGATGGCCCGCACGCTGCACGAACGCGGCATCCTCACGAAGCTGCGCTACTCGGCCGGCCAGGACGTCGACGGCGGCTGCGGCCAGTTGCGGGCGCGCGCGGCCGAGGTGCGGGTGACCGTGCCGATCCGCCGGGCCGACGAGCGGCTCAGCTGAGCGAGGCCATCCAGTCCCACACTGCGCCGGGCGCCTCGACCATCACGTTGTGGCCATGCGGGCCCAGGTCGCGGGCGTCGGGGTCGAGGGAGCGGGTCTGCTCGAGGGTGACCAACGCATCGTGGCGGCCCTGCCCGAGGTGAATCGGGCAGCGCGCCAGTCCGACGAGTTCGGACAGCGGTGGCTTGCCCACGGCGTTGGCGCGCGGGTCCATGGCGAGGCGCCAACCCTCGCCATCTTGCGCAACGCCGCGCGCCACGACAGGCGATGTCGCATCGACGATCCCCGCGAGACCGGAGACTTTCAGATAGCGGTCGCGAGCCTCTTCTTCCGTAACGAACCTCTTCGCGGGCTGCGTCGCCAGGGTCTCCATGCGGCGGACCTCTTCATCGCTCCACGCGACCTTGATGCCGGCCGCGAACACCCGGTGCGGCACGACGCCGAACCACCCCGTCGCGATCGCAAGACCGATCACACCGCCCAGCGAATGTCCGAGCACCACGAGTCGGCCTTCTGGCTGCAGATGCGGCAGCACCGCCCGCGCCACGGTGGCGGCGTGCTGGCCGATGACGTAGGAGGCCTGCCGGTCCGATGCGCCGTGCCCGGGCAGATCGAGCGCAAGCCAGCGGCCACGCCATCGCGCGCCGGCCTGCGCGCACAGCGGCGACCACACCGCGCCTGTCGCGCCCATGCCGTGCAGCAGCACCAGCAGGTCAGGGCCTTCGCCGCCTTGTTCGATGTACATGTCCGGGGTCTCCTTGGCACTTTCGATGGCGCGAGAATACCCGCCGACGCCCCGAAAAGGGCCCGATCGGCACCCGCTGCCGCAAGACAGCGCGGGGCCTTGTCCGGCCCCGTTTGCGCGGAATGGCTGACGCGCCGTACCCTGTGGTCCGGGGCATGCTTGACGTTGTTTCCCGTCCCTCACCCGCTCTTTCTTTTCCCTTCTCCTTCAAAGGCATTCGCCGCCCCTCAAGAACCCATGCTTGATCGCCGATCCTTCCTCGCCGCCGGCAGTGCCGCCGCCGCACTCGCTGCCCTGGGACTGCCCGAAGAGGCGCTGGCCGCCAACGGCCTGCAACTGAGCCAGCCGGCGCCCTTCTCCTTCGATGCGCTCGTCGCGCAGGCCAAGCGCCTGGCCGCCCGCCCCTACACCGCCGCCGCGCCGCTGGCGCCTCAGGTGCTGGAGCGCATCGACTACGACGCGCACGGCAAGATCCGCTTCGACCCCGCCAACGCCCTCTTCCGCGACGGGCCCGGCGCCTTTCCAGTCACGTTCTTCCACCTCGGCCGCTTCTTCCAGACCCCGGTGCGCATGCACGTGCTGGAGAACGCTGGCGGCGACAGCTTTGCGCGCGAGGTGCTCTACAGCCCGTCGTACTTCTCGATGCCCGCCGACAGCCCCGCGCGCGCGCTGCCAGAAGGCGCCGGCTTCGCGGGCTTTCGCCTGCAGGAAAGCCGCCTGGGCGACCAGGGCAAGCTCGACTGGCAGAAGAACGACTGGGTCGCCTTTCTCGGCGCCTCGTACTTCCGCGCCATCGGCGAGCTCTACCAGTACGGTTTGTCGGCGCGCGGCATCGCGCTCGACGTGGCGGTGCCCGACAAGCCCGAAGAGTTTCCGAACTTCACGCGCTTCTATTTCGAGACGCCGGCCGCGGGCAACACCACCTCGATGACCGTCTACGCGCTGCTCGAGGGGCCGAGCGTCACAGGCGTGTTCAAGTTCGTCATGCAGCGCGGCAAGGCCGTCATCATGGACATCGACGCGCGCGTGTTCCTGCGCCGCGACGTGTCGCGCCTGGGCCTGGTGCCGCTCACGTCGATGTACTGGTACTCGGAGACCATCAAGCCCACCGCGATCGACTGGCGCCCCGAGGTGCACGACTCCGACGGCCTCGCGATCTGGAACGGCGCGGGCGAGCGCATCTGGCGCCCGCTCAACAACCCCACGCAGACCCGCGCCTCCGCGTTCGCCGACACCCGGCCGCGCGGCTTCGGCCTGCTGCAGCGCGACCGCGCCTTCGACCACTACCAGGACGGCGTCAACTACGAGAAGCGCCCCAGCCTGTGGATCGAACCGCTGGGCGACTGGGGCGAAGGCTCGGTGCAGCTCATCGAGATCCCGACCGACGACGAGATCCACGACAACACCGTCGCCTTCTGGGTGCCGAAGGCCGATGCAAAAGCCGGGGCAAGCTACAGCCTGCAGTACCGGCTGCACTGGACCGACCAGGAGCCCTTTCCGTCACCGCTCGCGCGCTGCGTGGCCACCCGCATCGGCCGCGGCGGCCAACCGGGCCAGCCGCGCCCACAGGGCGTGCGCAAGTTCATGGTGGAGTTCATCGGGCAACCGCTCACCACGGTGCCCTTCGGCGTCAAGCCCGAACTGGTGCTCACCGCGCCGCGCGGCAAGTTCTCCTACGTCTTCGCCGAGGCCGTGCCCAACGGCGTGCCGGGCCACTGGCGCGCGCAGTTCGACTTCACGCCCGAAGGCACGGAGCCGGTCGACATGCGGCTCTATCTGAAGAACGGGGACCAGACGTTGACGGAGACCTGGCTGTATCAGTATCAGCCAGGGTGAGCGGGAACGGCTGCATCTTGCGGCCTCAGTTGATTCGCGCGTTGGTCAGTTGCATGTCTTCGAACTGACTGCCTGTGAAGTCGACCTGCTCGCCCTGCAGGCCGATCGCGCTCACCTGCGTGCCTCTGCAGTCGAGCAACTTCAACCCTGACCACTGGCTCGCATCGAAATTGAGTGCGGTCCAGTTGCAACGAGTAAAGGTGCAATCGCTGAGCGTGCTGGCCTTCAATTGCGAGGCGCTGAAAGTGCAGTCGACGAAGGTGCATCCGCTGATCGCGATCCGTGCCATGTCGCACTGGCTGAAGGTGCAACCGCTGAACTGGCATGCGGTCCAGACGGCGTCTTGAAAAGTGGTCGATGCGAAGCTGCTGCCGCTGAAGGCGCTCGACGAGAAGGTGACCAGGTTGAGGTCGAGCCCAGCGTAGGCATTGCCGTCGCTCTGGCCGGAAAGACCCGCCGGCGCACCGCCTGCGCCTTTTCGCCATTTGTCGTGGTCCTCGATGATTTGTTTAGCGCTCATGGTGCGCTCAACCTATCCGACCGCACATGACGAAACACACGAAGGCCCAATAGAGTCCGCAAAGCACAACGAGGAGCGCAAGAAGCACCCACAGGATTGTTCCCCACAGCGATCCTGGCTTTTTCTTTTCCTGCTTAGCCATGTGGGACAACTCCCTGCGCGTCGAAGGTGAAGTCGGCCGCTTCGCTTGCGCCAAGGTCCAGGGCGTCGAGCGTTTTAAGCAGAAGCTCGCAGTCAAACAAGCTGTTGACGCCTTCGCGCCCCAACAGGCAAACCGGCTCAAGCGCCCGGCAGCCCAGAAACACCAGAATGGCGGTGCTATTGATTTGAAGCGTGCGCGTTGGCGCAGCACTGAATGCGGACATGTATTCCTCCCAGAAGCCGCCCCTGTGGATCAGGAGTCAGGCCGCGGATTGTGGGAGGCCCATGCGCACAAAAACGAGGGGAAAGAATCGGGCAACTATTGCGTGGCGAGCAGCGTGATGAACTGCACGCACCGCCCATTGCCCAAGCCGGCTCCAACCGGCCGCGACCACTACTTCTTCGTGACCGACACCAACTCCACTTCGAAATTCAACGTCGCATTCGGCGGAATGACACCGCCCGCACCGCGCGCACCGTAGGCAATCGACGGCGGGCAGGTCAGCTTCGCCTTGCCGCCCGGCTTCATCTTCTGCACACCTTCGGTCCAGCACGGGATCACGCCGTTGAGCGGGAACTCGGTGGGTTCGCCGCGCTTGTAGGAGCTGTCGAACTCCTTGCCGCTATCGGGGAAGGTGCCGCGGTAGTGCACCTTGACCACGTCGGTGGCGGCGGGCGATGCGCCGGTGCCTTCCTTGAGCGACTGGTAGATCAGGCCGCTGGGCGTGGTCACGGCGGCGGATTGCGCAAAGGCTGCGGGAATGGCGAAGACGGACACGAGCGCGGCACAGGCAAATGACTTCACGAAACACCTCGGTGGTTGAAAAGCTGCCGATTATGGACAGCCCCCGTGAAGCCACCTGTACGTCGATGTATCCGATGGAACGGCCCTTGCTTTGGGACGGGTGCACTGTCACCATCCGCCCAGAGAGGAAGCCCCCATGCGCGCCAACGACGCTTCGCCGGCCCCCGCCGTCGGCACCGGCCATCTCAAGAAAGTCCTCGGTCCCGTCCAGTTGTGGGGCATCGCCGTCGGCCTCGTCATTTCGGGTGAGTACTTTGGTTGGAGCTACGGCTGGAACACGGCCGGCACGCTCGGCTTCCTGGTCGCCACGGTGCTGGTGGCGACGATGTACACGACCTTCATCTTCAGCTTCACCGAGCTCTCGACCGCCATCCCGCATGCGGGCGGCCCCTTCGCCTATGCGCGGCGCGCCTTCGGGCCGCGCGGCGGTTTCGTGGCGGGTTTTGCGACGCTGATCGAATTCGTCTTCGCGCCGCCTGCCATCGCGCTGGCGATCGGCGCCTACCTCAACGTGCAGTTCCCGGGCATCAACCCGAAGTGGTTCGCGGTCGGGGCCTACGTGGTCTTCATCGGGCTGAACTGGATCGGCATCGGCATCGCGGCGGCGTTCGAGCTGTTCGTCACGGTGCTCGCGATCTTCGAACTGCTGGTGTTCATGGGCGTGGTCGCGCCGGGCTGGTCGATGGCCAATTTCGTCGCCAACGGATGGGCGGGCGGCAACGTGCTGAACGGCGCGGCGGTGTCGGGCATCTTCGCGTCGATCCCGTTCGCGATCTGGTTCTTCCTGGCCATCGAGGGCGCAGCCATGGCGGCCGAAGAGGCGCGCGATCCGCACCGCACGATTCCGCTGGCCTACACCACCGGCATCGTCACGCTGGTGCTGCTGGCCTTCGGCGTGATGATCTTCGCGGGCGGCGTGGGCGACTGGCGCCAGCTCGCGAACATCAACGACCCGCTGCCGCAAGCGATGAAGGCGGTGGTGGGCGCCAACAGCGGCTGGCTGCACATGCTGGTGTGGATCGGCCTGTTCGGACTCATCGCCTCGTTCCACGGCATCCTCATGGGCTACTCGCGCCAGATCTTCGCGCTTGCCCGCGCCGGCTACCTGCCGAGCTACTTCGCCGGCCTGAGCCCGCGCTTCGACACGCCGCACCGCGCGCTGCTGGCCGGTGGCGTGATCGGCATCGCTGCCATCTTCAGCGACGAGTGGGTGCAGTTCGGCGGCCAGACGCTCACGGCCAACATCGTCACCATGGCCGTGTTGGGCGCGATCGTGATGTACCTGATCTCGATGGCCGCGCTGTTCAAGTTGCGGCGCACCGAACCCGACCTGCTGCGCACCTACCGCGCGCCCTTCTACCCCGTGTTCCCGGCCGTCGCACTCGGCCTCGGCCTGGTGTGCTTGGGCGCGATGGTCTGGTTCAACACCATGCTGACGGTGCTCTTCCTCCTGCTGATGGCGGCCGCCTACGGCTACTTCCTGCTCACCTCGGCGCAGCGCGACGCCGCCGCGCCGGACGAGATGCTGTCGTCCACGCCCTGAAAAAGATCCAACGACACGATGCGCTACCGCACCACCATCGCCGGCCAGGTGTTCACCTTCGACGATCTGCGACAGGTGCTCGCCTGCGCCAGCCCCGCGCGCTCGGGCGACTACCTCGCGGGCCTCGGCGCGGCGACCGCGCAGCAGCGCATGGCCGCGCGCCACGTGCTCGCCGACACGCCGCTCAAGCAGTTCCTCACCGAGGCGCTGATTCCCTACGAGCAGGACAACATCACGCGGCTCATCATCGACACGCACGATGCGCAGGCCTTCGCACCGGTCGCGCACCTCACGGTCGGCGACTTCCGCAACTGGCTGCTGTCGGAACAAGCCACCACCGAGGCACTCGCCGCGCTGGCACCGGGCCTCACGCCCGAGATGGTCGCGGCCGTGTCCAAGCTCATGCGCAACCAGGACCTGGTCGCGGTCGCGAAGAAGTGCCACGTCGTCACGCGCTTTCGCGACACCATCGGCCTGCCCGGGCACCTGGCCGTGCGCCTGCAACCCAACCACCCTACCGACGACCTGCGCGGCGTGGCCGCCTCCACGCTCGACGGCCTGCTCTACGGCGCGGGCGACGCGGTGATCGGCATCAACCCCGTGTCCGACAGCCTGCCGGTGCTCGGGCGCCTGCTGCACATGCTCGACGAGGTGATCCAGCGCTTCGAGATTCCCACGCAAAGCTGCGTGCTCACGCACGTGACCAACACGCTGAAGCTCGCCGAGGCCGGCGCACCGGTCGATCTCGTGTTCCAGTCGATCGCCGGCACCGAGCAGGCCAATCTGTCGTTCGGCGTGACACCCGCGCTGCTCGACGAGGCGCACGCCGCCGCGCAATCGCTCGCGCGCGGCACCGTGGGCAACAACCTCATGTACTTCGAGACCGGCCAGGGCAGCGCGCTCTCGGCCAACGCCCACTTCGGCGTCGACCAGCAGACCTGCGAGGTGCGCGCCTATGCGCTCGCACGGCGCTACCAGCCGCTGCTCATCAACACCGTGGTCGGCTTCATCGGCCCCGAGTACCTGTACGACGGCAAGCAGATCATCCGGGCCGGGCTCGAAGACCACTTCAGCGGCAAGCTGATGGGCCTGCCTATCGGCTGCGACATCTGCTACACCAACCACGCCGAAGCCGACCAGGACGACATGGACACGCTGCTCGTGCTGCTGGGCACGGCGGGGATCAACTTCATCATGGGCATCCCGGGCGCGGACGACGTGATGCTCAACTACCAGAGCACCTCGTTCCACGACGCCCTCTTCCTGCGCGAGACACTCGGCCTGAAGCGCGCGCCCGAGTTCGAGGCCTGGCTGCAGCGCATGCAGATCACCGACACCACCGGGCGGCTTGCACCGCCCTCGGCCAACCGGCTGCTGAGCGACATGGGCGGGCTGTCCGCGCTGGCGCCATGAGCGATTCGCCCATCACCCCCAACCCCTGGGCGCAATGGCGCGCCGCCACGCCCGCGCGGCTCGCACTGGGCCGCGCCGGTGCCGGCATGCCCACCGACGAAACGCTGCGCTTCGGCTGGGCCCACGCGATGGCGCGCGACGCGATCCATGCGGCGCTCGATGTCGACGCACTCGATGCCGCACTGCGCGCCGACCGATGGGACGTGAGCCGCGTGCACAGCCGCGCCCCCGACCGCACCACCTACCTGCGCCGCCCCGACCTGGGCCGCCAGCTCGACGCCGAAGACGCCGCGCGCCTGCGCGACGATCGGCCTGCAGGCGGCTGCGACGTCTGTCTCGTGATCGGCGACGGCCTCTCCTCGCTCGCCGTCGCTCGCCACGCCGTGCCGCTGCTCGCGGCGCTGCGCCCACAATTGCCGCCCGGCACGCGCCTGTCGCCCGTGTTCATCGCCACCCAGGCGCGCGTGGCGCTGGCCGACGAACTGGGCGAAGCGGTCGGTGCGGCGCTGTCGGTCATGCTGATCGGCGAGCGCCCGGGCCTGAGCTCGCCCGACAGCCTCGGCATCTACCTGACCCACTCGCCCCGCCGCGGTCGGCACGACGCCGAACGCAACTGCATCTCGAACGTACGGCCCGAGGGGCTGTCGTACGCGCAGGCGGCCTTCAAGCTTGCGTGGCTGGTGCGCGAATCGCTGCGCCGGGGGTTGAGCGGTGTGGGGCTCAAGGACGAGAGTGACTTGGCGGTGCTCGCTGCAGGCCCCGGCGCCGTTGCCTATGATCCCGGGACCGATCCCCAGGAGACAAGCAGATGACCGCCCCCCGCTACCCCCTCGCCGAACTGAAAGACCTGCCCGACGACATCCGCACCGCGATCCTTGCCGTGCAGGAAAAGGCCGGCTTCGTGCCCAACGTGTTCCTCGGCCTTGCGCGCCGCCCTGCCGAGTGGCGGGCCTTCTTCGCGTACCACGACGCGCTGATGCTCAAGGAAGAAGGCTCGCTCACCAAGGGCGACCGCGAGATGATCGTCACAGCCACCAGCGCGGTCAACCAATGCCTGTACTGCGTGGTGGCACACGGCGCGCTGCTGCGCATCTACGAGAAGAAACCGCTGGTGGCCGACCAGGTGGCGGTGAACTACCGCAAGGCCGACATCACGCAGCGCCAGCGCGCGATGCTCGACTTTGCGATGAAGGTCTGCGAACGCTCGCACGAGATCGACGACCGCGACTTCGGGCCGCTGCACGCGCACGGCTTCGACGACGAGGACATCTGGGACATCGCGGCCATCACCGCTTTCTTCGGCCTGAGCAACCGGCTGGCCAGCTTCAGCGGCATGCAGCCGAACCCGGAGTTCTTCCTGATGGGCCGGCTGCCGCGCGAGAAGAAGTAGGACGCTGCTGCGGGGGACTCAACCCTTGCCGCGGCAGGCGGCCAGCGCGTCGAGCGCGGGCTTGTAGGTGGGCGTGGTCACGTCCATGAGGCCCAGCACCGTGTGATAGAGGTTGTCGTGCGTGAGCGGCGCGTCCAGGCCCGCCTCCATGCACGAACGCGAGAGCTTGCGCCGCTCGCTCATGCCGTCGCCGAACCAGGTGACCATGGGCACGTGCTTTTGCGCATCGGGCGCGAAGCTGTAGGGCACGCCGTGCAGGAACAGCCCGTATTCGCCCAGCGACTCGCCGTGGTCGCTGATGTACAGCAGCGCCGGGTCGTACTGCTTGGACTGGGTCTGGAGCCAGTCGATGGTCTGGCCGAGGAAGTGGTCGGTCTGGGCGATCGAGTTATCGTAGACGTTCATCAGCTCGGCATGCGCGCACTCGGCCAGCGCGTTGGTCTTGCACTCCGGCGTGAAGCGCTTCAGCTCGGGCGACGACCGCTTGTAGTAGGCCGGGCCGTGGCTGCCCATCTGGTGCATGACGAGCACGACGCCCTTGGCGCGGCGTTCGGCGGGCAGCGCGGCGATGCGTTCATCCAGGCCCTTGAGCATCACGTTGTCGAGGCACTCGTCGCCGTCGCACAGCGCTTTCTTGGTGGCGACGTCGAGGCCGTCGAAGGCCGAGGCGTTCGGGATGCGCGCGCACACGCCCTTGCAGCCGGCCTGGTTGTCGAGCCAGAACACGGCCAGGCCCGAGGCCTGCAGCACGTCCATGAGGTTTTCGTATTCGTCCTTGCGCGACTCGTAGCCGTCCTTGCCCAGCGGCGAGAACATGCACGGCACCGAGGCCAGCGTGTTGGTGCCGCACGAGCGCACCTCGCGGTAGCTCAGCACCTTGCGCTTGGCCAGGTCGGGCGTGGTGTCGCGAGCGTAGCCGTTCAGGCCGAAGTGGTCGGCGCGCGCGGTCTCGCCCACCACCACGATGAACAGCGGCGGCCGCGCCTGACCCGCGTAGCTCGCGCCGAGCGCGGTGCCGGCGGTGATGGGAATCAGCTTGCTGCTGCGCTTGAACATCGGGCGCAGCACCACGGCGCTGGCCGAGTACAGGCTGGCGATCGGGTTCATCATGTAGCGCAGGTGCACGTTGTTGCGCATGAGCGGCGCGAGCTGGCGGTTCATGGCCACGGCCGTGCCCACGGCCACGATGGCGGCCAGCGCCAGCAGCAGCGCGTTGCGCCAGAAATGCGACAGCAGCCCCATCCGCACGATGCGCACGCGCCAGATCGCCCAAGCCGCGGGCAGCACGACCACGAGCACGTTGAAGGCCATGCGCCAGCTCAGCAGGTCGCGCGCTTCGTTGGGGTCGGTCTGGAACGCGTTCGCGATCATGCTCGGGTCCATCACCACGCGGTACTGGAGCATGTAGTGCTGCGCCACCGCGGCGATGACGACCACGGCCAGCCACAGCGGCTTCATCCAGCGCGACCAGGCGGTGAGCGACAGCATCGCGACGGTGCCGCAGAAGGTAAGCATCCCCAACCCGGCGACGGTCGGCATGTAGGTGCTGGGCGCGCCGCCCAGGCGGGCCAGGTCGTTCAGCAGCGGCCAGTTGGCCGTGAGGCCGAGGTACACGCTGAGCCAGACGATCACCTGCCGGGTCGAGCGGGGCCGCGTGATCCAGCGATCGAAGCGTGCCCACAAGGAGTCGGAAGTGCTGCGCGCGTCAGGAGACGCGGACGAGGAGTTTTCAGACAGGAGATGGCCCGGCACAGGCGCGGACTCTATACGCGAAAGAGACATGCGCCAAATGTAAAAAACGCATCTGAAGGGAGCCTGAACCGCCGCTCCCCCTCCGGCGAGAAATCGGCCTAGACGCCGCGCCGCGCACGCGCGCGCCAACGGGCCTGGCGAATCCGGCGCGAGGAGCGCGCGAACGGCCGGGTCGCGACGGCATGCGCCACGGCCATCGATACGAGCGCCCCGAGGATCGCGGCCCCGGCAATGTCGGACGGGAAGTGCAGGCCCAGGTAGAGCCGGCTCCAGCCCACCAGCGCCGCCACCGCAAGCGCGGCGCACGCCGGTGCGCGCCACGGCAGGCACCACAGCAGCGAGAAGGCCGCGGCAAAGGTGCCGGCCGCATGCAGGCTCGGAAAGCCCGGCCGCACGCCCTGCGGCACCCACTGGATGCCCAGGCCATAGAAGGCGGGGCGCGGAAACGGCAGCAGTGTGCGGAACACGTTCACCACCAGCCACACCACGAGCACGCTGACCAGCGCGGTGAAGAAGGCGTGGCGCCAGCGGCGATCGAAGGCGGCCGCCAGCGCGATCGACAGTGCCAGCAGCGTCGGCAGCACATTCGAGGCGAACACCGCGAACCGGATGCCCCACGCCGGCGCCGAGGCCGAGGCGTTGATCCAGCCGAACAGCGCGAAATCAAGGGCTTGCATGCAGCGGCGCGGTGCGCTCGATGGGAGGGACGGTCCGGCGGCGCGTTGCCACCAGATCGATGAGAAAGCCGACGCTCCAGCAGACCCAGGCGGTCCACAGCGTGTGACTCATGTAATGCGCGCCGCGCATCTGCTGCGCCACGCCGAGCACGAGGCCGGCGGCCAGCGCCACGCACAACCACACGACGGCCCCGCGCGGTGCCACGCGCCGCAGCACGAAGTACCCGCCGAGGTAGGCAAAGGCGGCCGAGGCATGGCCGGCCGGGAAGCAGCCGCCCGGCCCGCCGTCGTCCTGGCCCCAGGCCCAGTGCGACACGTAGCGCGCCGCGCCGCCGAACTCCTTCAGGTCCCAGGGGCAGCTGGTGTCGCTCGCATGCTTGATCAGGCTCACGGCCAGCACCGAGGCCAGCACCGTCAGTGCCAACTGCACGCGGGCGCCCGTGTCCAGGCGCCGCAGCACGCCCACGGGCCAGCGGATGGCAGCGAACAGGCCGAACACCAGCAGCCAGCTGAGGTTTCTCGCGCCCTCGTGCATCACGTGGACCAGAAAGGGGTTCTCGCGCCAGGGAAAGCCCATCGGCGTGCCGGCCAGGCGGGCCAGCGGCAGGTCGCCGCCAAGGGCGTCCCAGATCATCAGCAGGGCCAGGGCAAGCAAGGTCAGGGCTCCGAGACGGAGATTCGGGGTACGGGTCATGAAGAAGAAACAGGCCTCTGAACAGACTGGCGCGAGCCTACGCAGGCGGGATGAACCCAGTCTGAAGGGACCTGAACGATTCCTGACTCGGTTTTCCGGCCAGGGGGCGGCGCTATAGACTTCAAGTTTTTGTGTAAGGGCCACCGCGTGCGAATCTTGCTGGTCGAAGATGACAGTTCGTTGGCAGACGCGGTCTGCAGTTACCTGGTCGCCAAGGCGTTCGTCGTCGACGTGGCCCCCAGCCTGGCCGAGGCGCGCGGCGCTCTCCTTTCCGTTCAGTACGCGGCGGTGCTGCTCGACCTGCACCTGGGCGACGGCGACGGCCTCTCTTTGCTGCCGCAGGTGCGCGCGCTGCGCGAGCCGCCCATCGTCATCGTGCTCACGGCCCGCGACCAGGTCACCGACCGCATCCGCGGCCTCGATGCCGGCGCCGACGACTACCTCATCAAGCCCTACGACCCGGCCGAACTGCTGGCGCGGCTGCGCGCCGTGGAACGCCGGCGCAGCGCCAACACCTCGCCGGTGCTGCAGCTGGGCACGCTGGAGATCGACCTGGCCCACGACCGCGTGCGCAAGGACGGCGTGCCCGTCGTGCTCACGCAGAAGGAATGGGCCCTGCTGCGCGTGATGGCCACGCGACCCGAGCGCATCCACACGCGCGACAACCTGGCCGACGCGCTCTACGGTTTCGGCGACGAGGCCGACAGCAACACGCTCGAGGTGTTCATCAGCCGGCTGCGGCGCAAGCTCGGGCGCAGCCACATCCAGACGCTGCGCGGGCTGGGCTACCGGCTGTCGTTCTCGGCGGACGACGAGGAATGACCAGCGCCCTGCTGCGCGACCGCCGCGATTCGCTGGCCGGGCGCCTCACGCGCACGCTGATCCTGTGGGTCGGCGGCGTGTGGCTGCTGTGCGTGCTCGCCGTGGTCTGGTACGTGGACCGCGAGATCAACCACAACTTCGACAACGAGCTGGTGGAGGTGTCGCACCGCATGTTCGACATGGCGGTGCAGGAGCTCGAGAAGCTGCGCCTGCACCACGAGAACGGCAAGCAGGACACGCCGCTGATCGCGCCCAAGCAGCTGTTTTCCGAAGACGCCGTGATGTACCAGGTGGTCGACGTGCACGAGCATGTGCTGCTGCGCTCGGCCGAAGCCCCCGACGACGCCTTCGACGTGCCGCTGGCCGCCGGCTTCGCCAACAACCAGACCTGGCGCATCTACACCGTGCGCCACCCCACGCTGGGCCTGTACTTCCAGGTGGCCGACCCGCTGGACGAACGCCGCCGCGCGCTGAACCGCACGCTGTTCGGCCTGATCATTCCGCTCGGCGCGGTGCTGCCGCTGCTGGCGCTGGTGCTGCGCCGGGTCGCGCGCACCGAGCTGCGCGTGCTGCAGCAGCTGGCCGGCGAGATCGAGAAGCGCAACGGCGCCGACCTGCGCCCGATCACCCTGCCCGGCCTGCCGCAGGAGCTGCGCGCGGTGGGCGACCATGTCAACCGGCTGCTGCAACGGCTGTCGCAGTCGCTCGACGTGGAGCGCGCGCTGGCCGCCAATGCTGCGCACGAGCTGCGCACGCCGCTGGCCGCCGCGCGCTTGCGGCTGCAGACCGCGCTCGACCACGACCTGAAGCGCGCCGACGTCGAAGGCGCGCTGCAGGCGCTGCAGATGCTGAGCCACCGCGCCGAAAAGCTGCTGCAGCTGTCGCGCGCCGAATCGGGCGCCTCGCTCACGCGGGCGCGGGTCGACCTGGTGCAGCTGGCGGGCACGGTGGCGCAGGAGTTCTGGCAAGACCCGCACATCAACGAACGCCTGAAGCTCAAGGTGCCCGACAGCGCAGCGCCCGTGGCCTTCGGTGACGTCGACGCGCTGGCGATCGCGCTGCGCAACCTGGTGGAGAACGCGCTGCGCTACAGCGGCGACGGCCGCGTGACGATCGAGGTGGCGGCGCCCTGCGTGCTCGCGGTGCGCGATGCCGGTCCCGGTGTCAGCCCCGAACAGCTGCAGTCGCTGCACCACCGCCATGTGCGCCACGGCTCGGACCGCGCGGGCTACGGCCTGGGCATGTCGATCGTGAGCACCATCGTCGAGAAGCACAACGCGACGCTGGAACTGGCCTCACCGCCGCCCGGCATGGCGCGCGGCTTCGAGGCGCGCATCGTGCTGCGGCCGGCCTGAGCTTTTCCTCTCGCCGCCGTCTTCAGTCGCTGACGATCTCGCGCAGCCAGTCGGGCAGCGCCAGCGCCTTCTGCTTCGGAAAGTCGACCCAGATGGTGGTCGCACCGCCGGCCGCGCAGAGCACGTCGGGTGCGTCCTCGCGGACCATGGTGGCCCAGCTTTCGAAGGTCGTGCGCCCCGGGTCGCTCACGTACATCTGGATCCGCACGTTGCCCGGGTACTCGATCTGCCGATAGAAATTGCAGAAGGCGTTGACGATGACCATGCCCTCGCCGCCCGGCGTGGGCTCGATGCCGAGCGAGCGGATCCAGTCGATGCGCGCCGTTTCCAGGTAGCGAAAGTAGGTGCCGTTGTTCAGGTGGCCCATGGCGTCCATGTCGCCCCAGCGGATGGGGATCGACATCTCGTACACGAGCTTCTTCTTTTCGGGGATTTCGATTCTCATCGGTGGGCCTTGATGGATGCGAGGATGCCCAGGACGAACAGCGCCGCCGCCACCCATTCGGTGGCCTGCGGCCAGCGGCCGTCCCAGAGGAAGGAATAGAGCAAGGCGAACAGCGTCTCGCTCACGATGAGCTGGCCGCACAGGCTGGCCGAAAGGCGCTGGCTCGCGACGTTCCAGAGAATGGTCGCGAGCCACGACGAGCCGAAGCCGCTCGCCAGCGCGATCCAGATGAACAGCATGCCGTCGGGCTGCGACTGCAGCGTGGCGACATCGCTGCCCGCCACCGCCCACAGCAGCAACGCACCCAGGCCGGTGGCAATGCCGAGCCAGTTGGCCCAGTCGGCCGCATGCACCTCGCGGTGCCGTTGCAGCCAGGCGGCGTTGAGCAGGCCGTAGACCGTCCAGCTCACCATCGAACACAGCGCCAGCGCAATGCCCCAGCCGAAGCGCGCACCGCCGCCGCCACCGCCCGCGCCATGCTGCGCCGACCACGCACCCCAGATCATCAACGCGATGCCCGCGCCCGTGAGCAGCAGGCCGGGCAACAAGGCCCGCATGTGCAGGCCTGCGGGCCGGCCCAGCAGCATCATCCAGACGGGAATGGTGCCGATGATGAGGCTGGGCACCTCGGTGCCCGCCGCCGCGATGCCGAAGGCCAGCAACAGGTAATAGCCGCTGAAGCCCAGCACGCTCAGGCCGAGCGCCGCCAGTGCCTGCCGGCCCGTGGGCCAGCGCACGGCCGCGGGCCGCGCGAACACCGCCAGCGCAGACACCGCACCGAACACCGCGAAGCGCGCCGCCGTGATGTCGACCATGCCGAAGTGGCCGACCATGCGCGGCGCCACGAACACCAGGCCCCAGAGCGCGCCCGCACCCAGGCCGGCGGCAATGCCGATCCAGGCCCGGGGGCTCAGAGTGCGAACCCGTCGTCAGCCGCGATGACGGCGCCGTTCACGAAATGGCTCTCGCCACTGGCCAGCAGCACGATCAGGCCGTCGAGGTCTTCGGGCTTGCCCACGCGCTTGCGCGGCAGCATGTTGACCAGCTTGGCGCCGCCCTCGGTGCTCCAGTGTTCCTCATTGAGCTCGGTCGTGATGTAGCCCGGGCACAGCGCGTTCACGTTGATGCCGAAACGGCCCCACTCCAGCGCCATGGCCTTGGTCATCTGCACCACGGCGATCTTGCTCATGCAGTAGGTGCCGATCTGCGGCATGACCTTCAGCGCCGCCGCCGAGGCGATGTTGATGATGCGCCCGCCGATGTAGGTGCCCGGCGCCGTGCCCTGGGCGCGCGCCAGCATGCGCTTGCCGACCTCCTGCGCGACGAAGAAGGAGCCCTTCACGTTGGTGTCGAAGATGTAGTCGTAGTCGTCGGGCGTGACGTCCTGCAGGCGCTGCGTGGCGCTCACGCCCGAGTTGTTGACCAGGATGTCGATGGGCCCCACTTCGGTCTCGGCGCGCGCCACGGCGGCCTTGATGCTGCCGATGTCGGTCACGTCGAGCTCGACCACGTGGGCGTCATGGCCCTCGCCTTCGATGCGTGCGCGCAGTTCCTTGAGCTTCTCGACGCGGCGGCTGGCCAGCACCACGGCGGCGCCGGCACGGGCCAGTGTTTTCGCGAACTGGGCGCCCAGTCCGCTGGAGGCGCCGGTGACGAAAGCCACGCGGCCGGAGAGATCGATGCTGTAAGCCATGAGCTGAATCCTGTGGAGTCGCGCAGGTGACGCGCAGTACGGGCAAGGCGCCTCGCCCGCGGGCGACAAGGCCCCCGCCGGACGCCGCATAAAATGCCCGGCGAACCGGGACGCCCCCGCGCCTCTAAAAATCATTATCGACCCAACCCACATGACGCACGACGAAATCCTCGCCCAGTTCGGCCCTCGCGAAGCCATGGAATACGACGTGGTCGTGGTCGGCGGCGGCCCCGCCGGCCTCTCGACCGCGATCCGCCTCAAGCAGCTCGCCGCCCAGCAGGAGAAGGAAATCTCCGTCGTGGTGCTCGAGAAGGGTTCCGAGCCCGGCGCGCACATCCTGTCGGGCGCCATCATGGACCCGCGTGCGCTCAACGAACTGCTGCCCGACTGGCAGGAACTCGGCGCCCCGCTGAACCAGCCCGTGACCGACGACGCCATGGTGTTCCTGGGCGAAAAGTCGGGCCTGCGCACGCCCAACGCCTTCCTGCCGGCCTGCTTCCAGAACCACGGCAACTACATCATCAGCCTGGGCGCCTTCACCAAGTGGCTGGCGCAGCAGGCCGAGAACCTGGGCGTGGAAATCTTCCCGGGCTTCCCGGCCGCCGAAGTGCTCTACAACGAGAACGGCTCGGTGCGCGGCGTGGCCACCGGCAACATGGGCGTCGGCAAGGACGGCGAACCCACCGAGAACTTCCAGCTCGGCATGGAACTGCTGGGCAAGTACACGGTGTTCGCCGAAGGCGCGCGCGGCCACCTGGGCCGCCAGCTCATCGCCAGGTTCAAGCTCGACGAAGGCCGCGACCCGCAGACCTACGGCCTGGGCGTCAAGGAAGTCTGGGAAATCGATCCCAAGCGCCACCAGCCCGGCTTCGTGCTGCACACGGCCGGCTGGCCGATGGACAACAACACCTACGGCGGCGCGTTCCTCTATCACATGGAGGACAACAAGGTCACGATGGGCTTCATCACGGGCCTGGACTACAGCAACCCGTACCTGAGCCCGTTCGAGGAAATGCAGCGCTGGAAGCTGCACCCCAACATCCGCTGGTACCTCGAGGGCGACGAAGCCAAGGGCATCAAGCCCGCCAAGCGCATCGGCTACGGCGCGCGCGCCATCACGGCCGGCGGCCTGATGTCGCTGCCCAAGACGGTGTTCCCGGGCGGCGCGCTGGTCGGCTGCGAGGCCGGCTATCTGAACGTGAGCCGCATCAAGGGCAGCCACGCCGCCATCAAGACCGGCATGCTGTGCGCCGAAGCCGCCTTCGACGCCGTCATGGCCGGCCGCCAGCACGACGAACTCACGGCCTACCCGGCCGCGTTCGAGAAGAGCTGGCTCTACACCGAGCTGAACAAGGCGCGCAACTTCAAGGCCTGGTTCAAGAAGGGCCTGGGCATCGCCACGGTCATGAACGGCGTCGAGCAGTGGCTGCTCAAGGGCCACATCCCATGGACCCTGCGCCGCAACAAGCCCGACCACCAGTACCTGAAGCCGGCCGCCGAGTGCAAGCCCATCGTCTACCCGAAGCCGGACGGCAAGCTCACCTTCGACCGCCTCTCCAGCGTGTTCATCAGCAACACGAACCATGAAGAGCAGCAGCCCGCCCACCTGACGCTGAAAGACGCGTCGGTGCCGGTCAACGTCAACCTCGCCAAGTTCGCCGGCCCCGAAAGCCGCTACTGCCCGGCCGGCGTGTACGAGTTCGTGCCCGACGAAGCCAGCGCCGGCAAGGAGCGCCTGCAGATCAACGCGCAGAACTGCGTGCACTGCAAGACCTGCGACATCAAGGACCCAACGCAGAACATCGTCTGGGTCACACCTGAAGGCGGCGGCGGCCCGAACTACGTGGGCATGTAAGACGCCCCGTCCTCAAGACACCTCAAAAGCCCTCTTCGGAGGGCTTTTTTCATGGCGCTTCAGGCGAGGTACGCGGCGACCTCGTCGGGCGTGAGGAAGTGCACCAGCGACACCTGCGGGTTCTGCTCGGCATGCAGCACGTGGGTGAATCCGTTCCAGCCGCGCGCGGGCTTGTCGTCCGTCTCCAGCGCGACGAGCACCAGCCGCCCCTGCCGGCGCGCGTTCTCGCGCAGCGTGCCTTCGCCCCAGGACCACGCCATGCGGTCCACCAGCTCGCCCTGGGCGAAGGCCGTCGCCTGCAGCCAGAGGAAGGCAGCGGCATCGCTGTCCTCGTCGCGGCGCGTGCGCGGCGGCCGCCGGATGCCCAGCGTCTGGGCATGCGTTTCCATCAGGTCCTGCAGCAGCGAGAAGGCGTGGAAGTTGTTGTTGATGCCCTGGGCGCGAACGACCATGCCCGCGCGCGACGCCGGCAGCAGGACCACCAGTTCGTCCTCGTACGACAGCTGGGCCGCGGCGCGCAGGAAGTGCAAGGCCTCGAAGGGCAGCGAGTCGTTGGCGTACATCGCCTCGACATGCGCGAGCAGGCCTGCGTCCGCCACCAGCGACTGGTGGTTGCGCACATCGCGCACCACCATGGTCATGAGCGGCAGCACCAGCAGGTCGACCGCGCGCTGCAGCGCATCGACCTCGAAACGCGCCGGCGGCGACAGCGCCGCGAGCGCCGCTTCGGCGGCCTGCCAGGCGGCAAGTTCTGCCTCGTCCTGCGATTCTTCGTCGTCCTCATCGGGTTCGTACGGCTGCACCGCGCAGTAAGGCGCCAGCGACGCCAGCAGGCGCCCCGCCAGCTGCCGCACGGCGTCGAACATGAGCTGCGGATCGGCGCCGTTCTCGACCAGCGCGCCGCAGAACACCGCCAGCAACGCGGCCCGGTGCGGATGCAGCTCGCCGAGCTGCGCGACGGCGGCCCGCAGCACCTCGTCCTTCGCCGAGCCCTCCACCACCTCGAAGTAGAGCCCACGGACCTCCGGCCGCTTGAAGAAGGAGGCCTGGGTGTCGAGGTCGGCGTCCTGGAGCACAGGCAAACGCAGGGTGGCGAGGAGATCAGGGGGCAGCATGGGCATGCGCAAATTGTGCGATACCACCGACGCTATCCTCGCGACACAAGGACACAAGGAGACAGGACCCCATGCACATCGTCATCACCGGCGGCGCCGGCTTTCTCGGCGCGCGCCTGGCGCGCACCCTCGTGGCCCTGGGCCAGCTCTCGCTCGCCGGCGCGCCCGCCCGCGACATCGCCCGCATCACGCTGGTCGACCGCGCACCACCGCCGCCCGACCTCGCGGCCAACGCGCGCATCGCAGCCGCCACCGGCGACCTCAACGCCCAGCTGGCCGACGACAACGCCACCTTCTGGCGCGAGGCCGACGCGGTGTTCCACCTGGCCGCCGCCGTCAGCGGTGAATGCGAGGCCGACTTCGACCTGGGCATGCGCAGCAACTTCGCCGCCACGCACGGCCTGCTCGAGAAGCTGCGCGCGCTCGGCACGCGCCCGGTGCTGGTGTTCTCCAGCTCGCTCGCCGTGTTCGGCGATTCGCCCGAACAGCCGTTGCCCGCGCTCATCGACGACCACACGCTGCCCACGCCGCAGACCAGCTACGGCATCCAGAAATTCATCGGCGAGCAGCTGGTGGCCGACTACACGCGCAAGGGCTTCGTGCAGGGGCGCAGCGTGCGCCTCATGACGGTGAGCGTGCGCCCCGGCCAACCGAACGGCGCGGCCTCGGGTTTCTTCAGCGGCATGATCCGCGAGCCGCTCGCCGGCCTGCGCGCGGCCTGCCCGGTGCCCGACGAGACGCCCGTGGCCATCGCCTCGCCGGCCCGGACCATCGAAGGCATCGTGCGCGCCGCCGAAGCGAGCGACGCCGACTGGGGCCCGCGCACCGCGCTCAACCTGCCCTCGCTGGCCACCACCGTCGGCGAAATGGCCGCCGCGCTCGAACGCGTGGCCGGCCGCGCCGCCACCGACCTGCTCGACCGCACGCCCGACGCCGCCATCCGCCGCATCGTGAAAACCTGGCCCGGGCGCTTCGACACGCCGCGCGCGCGGGCCCTCGGTCTCACGGCCGACGAGAGCTTCGACGCGGTGATCCGCGCCTACGTCCGTGAAAGTCCCGACGCGGTCAAACTGGTTATTGGTGCATAGTCATTTCCTGACTTGCGCCTGACGCGCATCCGACCCCAAAACTCCCCGGAGACACCATGAAATTCGGCCACATCGCCGCCGCCTGCCTTTCGCTCGCCCTGGGCACCGCCGCCCTCGCGCAGCAACCCACCGTTCTCAAGATCGGCTATGCGACGTCCAAGGAATCGCATTACGGCGTGGGCTCCACCGTGTTCTGCGAAGAGGTCGAGAAGAACACCCAGAACCGCTTCAAGTGCCAGCACTTCGCCAACTCGGCGCTGGGCGGCGAGCGCGAGCAGATCGAAGCGATCCAGCTCGGCACGCAAGACCTGCTGAACACCTCGACCGGCCCCGTGGGCAACTTCGTGCCCGAGGTCAAGATCGTCGACATCCCCTTCCTGTTCCGCGACTACGACCACGCCCGCAAGGTCATGGACGGCCCCATCGGCCAGGACATCCTGACCAAGTTCCCGAGCAAGGGCATCATCGCGCTGGCCTGGACCGAAAACGGCTTCCGTCACATGACGAACAGCAAGCGCGACATCGTCAAGCCCACCGACGCGGCCGGCCTGAAGATGCGCACCATGGAAAACAAGGTGCACATGGACGGCTACCGCACCTTCGGCATCCTGCCCACGCCGATGGCCTTCCCGGAACTCTTCGGCGCGCTGCAGCAAGGCACGGTCGACGGCCAGGAAAACCCGATTCCCGTGATCCTGTCCTCGAAGTTCTCGCAGGTGCAAAAGCACCTGTCGCTCACGGGCCACGTCTACTCGCCGGCGCTGCTGCTGCTGTCGCCCAAGGTGTGGAACAAGCTCTCGGATGCCGACAAGAAGGTGTTCACCGAAGCGGCGAAGAAGGCCTCGATCGCGCAGCGCAAGAAGGTCAACGACGACGAGAACAACGGCATCGCCCAGCTTGAGAAAGACGGCATGAAGGTCACGCGCACCGTCGACGGCGCGGCCTTCCGCGACGCCCTGAAGCCGGCCTACGTGGGCTACGCCAAGGAATTCGGCGCCGACAACATCAAGAAGATCACGGACGTCAAGTAAGACCGCTCCGATCCGACCGCGCCCGGCCCGCCTCAGTGGGCCGGGCGCTTCGCATTTCCGACACCACAGAGAACCACAACGTGCAAGCCTTCGAGCGCTACTTTCTCGCCGCCAACCGGTGGGCGCTGATCCTCCTGCTGGCGGCCATGTCCGTCATCATCTTCACCAACGTCGTGCTGCGCTACACCACGAACCAGTCGATCGAATGGGCCGAAGAAGTGTCGCGCCACATGATGATCTGGCTCACCTTCCTGGGCGCCGGGCCCGTGCTGCGCTACGGCGGCCACATCGCCGTCGAGAACCTGCAGGACGCCCTGCCCCGGCCGGCGGCCGTGGCGGTGCGCCTCGTGGTGGCCGGGCTGCTGTTCGCCTTCTTCGGCTTCATGGTCTGGTACGGCTGGCTCTACATGGAACGCACGATGTTCCAGCTCACGGCCGTGACGCAGATTCCGTTTGCCTACATCTACAGCGCGATGCTGATCGGCGGCGTGCTGCTGATCGTGCACTGGCTGCTGGTGGTGCGCGGCTACGTGCTGAACCGCGAGTTCGCGTCGGACGCGCATTTCGACGCCAACGCGTCGGCCTCGCTGTAAGGAGAAGACCATGGATGCCAGCATTGTCCTGATCGTCTCCGCCTGCGTGTTCCTGGCCATCGGCGTGCCCGTGGCCTTCGCGCTCGGCCTGGCCACGGCCGCCACCCTGATCCTCGCGGAAAGCTACCCGCTGATGGTGCTGCTGAAGGAAACCTTCACCGGCATCGACAGCTTTCCGCTGATGGCCGTGCCCTTCTTCATCCTGGCCGCCGAGCTCATGAGCGGCGGCTCGCTCACCGAGGTGCTGCTGCGCTTCGCGGGCCAGTTCGTCGGCCACCGGCGCGGCGGGCTGGGCTACACCAATGTGGTGTCGCTGACCTTCTTCTCGGGCATCTCGGGCTCGGCGCTGGCCGACGCGGCCGGCCCCGGCTCGATGCTCATCAAGATGATGGACAAGGCCGGCTACGACCGCTCGTACGCGGCGGCGCTGACGGCCTCCACGGCCATCGTGGGACCGATCATTCCGCCCTCGATCATCATGATCATCTACGCGCTGCAGGACGAGACCGTGTCGGTCGGCCAGCTGTTCGTGGCCGGCATCGTGCCGGGCATCCTGATCGCGGTGGCGATGTGCGTCGTGAACTTCTACGTCTCGAAGAAGCGCAACTACAAGGGCGACGGCCAGACGCCGCCGCTGCGCGAGATTCTCATCACGACGTGGAAGGCGATTCCCGCGATCCTGCTGCCGGTGGTGATCCTGGGCGGCATGCGCGCCGGCTGGTTCACGCCCACCGAGGCGTCGGTGGTGGCGGTGTTCTACGCGCTGGTGTGCGGCAAGTTCATCTACCGCACGCTCGAGTGGAAGATGCTGCCCGACATCCTGTCGCGCTCGGCCCTGCTGTCGGCGTCGGTGCTGATCATCATCGGGCTGTCGGCCTCGTTCGCGTGGGTGCTGACCATCGAGGGCATTCCGCAGCAGATGGCCGAATGGCTCATCAGCATGAACCTCTCGCCGTGGATGTTCCTGATCATCGTCAACGTGTTCCTGCTGCTGTTCGGCATCTTCATCGAGCCGCTGCCGGGCGTGATGGTGCTGGCGCCGATCCTCGCGCCGGTGGCGATCAAGCTGGGCGTCGACCCGGTGCACTTCGCGATGATCGTGATCTTCAACCTCACGCTGGGCATGATCACGCCGCCGGTGGGCGGGCTGCTGTTCGTCACCTGCAACGTGTCGAAGGTGCCGATGTCGGCGCTGGTGAAGGAACTGGTGCCCTTCCTGTGGGCGCACGGCGCGGTGCTGGTCCTGCTGACCTTCGTGCCGATGCTGAGCACCTGGCTGCCACGCGCGCTCGGGTTCAAGTAGCGGCGCGGGCCGCTCCGGCCCGCACCCCCAGCTTCAGGCCGGCGGGTGCAGGTACTGGCTCGGCGGCACGCCGAGCGTGCGGCGAAACATCGCGGTGAAGGCGCTCGGGCTCTCGTAGCCGTGCGCCAGCGCCACCTCCAGGATCGATGCGCCCGCGGCCAGCCGCGGCAGGCTCAGCAGCAACCGCGCCTGGCGGCACCACGCGCCGAAGGTCATGCCGGTCTCGCGTTCGAACAGCCGCGCCAGCGTGCGCGCATTCATGTGCAGCCGCGCGGCCCAGCCGTCGAGCGTGGCGGGCTGCGCGGGGTCGCGGATCAGCGCCTCGCACAGCGCGGCCAGGCGCGCGTGGCGCGGCATCGGCACATGCAGCGACAGCGCGGGCGCGGCCTCGATCTCGTCGAGGATCAGCTCCATCACGCGCTCGTCGCGCCCGCCCGGCGGGTAGTCCAGCGGCAGCGACACGGCCGCCACGATCAGCTCGCGCAACAGCGCGCCCACATGGATCACGCGGCACTCGGCGCCCAGGTCGGCGCGCGTGCCGGGCTCGACGAAGACCGTGCGCATCTTCACCTCGCCCGCCATGCGGATCTGGTGCGTCATGCCCGGCGGCACCCAGACGCCGCGCCCCGGCGGCACCACCCAGCTGCCGGCAGCGGCGCCGACCATCATCACGCCCGAGATCGCGTGGATGAGCTGCCCGCGCCGGTGCGCATGCGGCGGAATGAAGGCGTCGCCCGCCGGATCGGTGGCCAGCACGGCCACGGCGCGCGGGGTCGATTCGCCCTCGTCGGGGCGCAGATTCAGTTTGTCCATTTCACGACGATGTTTGCACATTCATAGCGAGAACATCTTCCCCTGGCTTCCTACGATGGCTTTTCTCCCCCTTTTTCTCCAACCGGACATCCAGGAAAGAAGCCATCGCATGAACACGCGCCGACTCGGGCTGCTCACCGGCACCCATGCCGTCAACGACCTCTACCAGGGCCTCGTGCCCGCGCTGCTGCCCTTCATGGTGCTGGAGCGCGGCTACAGCTACACGGCCGTGAGCGGCCTGATGCTGGCGGCCACCGGGCTGTCGAGCGTGGTGCAGCCGCTGTTCGGCCTGTACGCCGACCGCCACCCGCGCGCCTGGCTGGTGCCCGTGGGCTTCCTGGTGGCGGCGCTGGGCGTGGTGCTGGCGGGCCTGAGCCAGAGCTACCTGCTGACCTGGATCGCGGTCGCGCTGTGCGGGCTGGGCATCGCGGCCTACCACCCGCCCGCCACCGTGGCCGCGCGCGCGGCCGGCGGCGCCTCGCAGAAGGCGATGAGCGTGTTCTCGGTGGGCGGCACCATCGGCGCCTCGTTCGCGCCGGTGCTGGCGGCCACGGTCGTCGGCGGCGGCAGCCTGTCGCGCAGCTACCTGCTGGGCATTCCCGCAGTGGCGATGGGCGTGGTGTGGGTCGCGGCGAATGCACGGCGCAGCGCGGCCGCCCACCACGCGGCCACCGCGGCACGGGCCGCGCAGGCCCGCGCCCAGGTGCTGAAGCCGCACAACGACTGGCGCGCCTTCAGCCTGCTGGTGGCGACCATCGTGGGCTGGTCGATCCCCTACGTCACGGTGCTGTCGATGCTCTCGCTGCGCATCACGCGCGACCTGCACGGCAGCACCTTCCAGGGCGCCGCGGCGCTCACCGCCTTCACCGCCGCGGGGGCCGTGGGCACGCTGGCCGGCGGCTGGCTCGGCGACCGCATCGGGCGCATGGGCACGATCCGCTGCGGCTACCTGCTCGCGCTGCCGGCCATGGCGGGCCTCGTGCTCGCGTCGACGCCCGGCGCGGCGCTGGCCTGCACCGCGTGGCTCGGCATGAGCATGTTCCTGCCCTTCGCCGCGCAGGTGACGCTCGCGCAGGACTACCTGCCGCGCAACCCGGCCACCGCCAGCGGCATCACGCTCGGGCTCGCACTCTCGGTCGGCGGGCTGGTGTCGCCGCTGTTCGGCCTGCTGTCGGATGCACGCGGGCTCGGCGTGACGCTGACGGTGGTGTTGTGCGTGCTGTGCGTCGCGACCGTGCTCGCCTTGCGGCTGCGCAATCGCACAGTGCAGGTGATGGCGGGCGAGGCTGCGGCGGCCTGAGTTGAGTTCCGTTCCCGCGCAACGGCAGCGCCCACCGTGCACAGGGCACTGGGTGCTTCCCGCAGCGAAATCAAGGAGGAGCCGAAGGCGGGGGACATTCGCGGAGGGAAGCACCCGGTGGCCTGTGCACGCGCCCTGAACCACGGACCACCGAAATCCGTGGGCGATTCCACGCCGCACGCGCTCTCTTTCACTGCCAGAATCGACGCAAGCTTCGACGTCGAGCCTGACAGACAAGAAGAAGGAAAGAGAAGGACGCCATGCACCGAATCGTCGCCCAGGGCAGCAGCCTTGTCGCTGCCGGCTTGCTGGCCACCGCCGGTATCGCGGCCACGCCGGCCGCCGCGCCCGTTGCAGCCGTTGCACCAGCAGCCGCCCCCGCCAATCCCACCAATCCCGTCACCCACCTCGCCGAAGTGGAAAGCGCCGTGCGCGCCTGGGCTGCCGCCTGGTCCGCGCGCGACGTCGAGCGCTACCTCGCGGCCTACGCGGCCGACTTCACCCCCGCGCGCGGCCAGACCCGCGAGCGCTGGGAGGCCGACCGGCGCGCCCGCATCACGGGCAAGTCGCGCATCAGCGTGGGCATCGAGGGGCTGGTGATCAGCGTCCAGGGCACCTCGGCCAGCGCGCAGTTCCGGCAGGTCTACCGCGCCGACGCGCTCACCGAGACCGACCGCAAGACCCTCGAGCTGCAGCGCGTGGGCACGCGCTGGCTGATCCGCAAGGAGAGCGCGGGCAACTGACGCGCCCCCCTTGTCCCTGTAAGGCAAATGGTTCACGAAGATGTCACCACTTGCAACGATGCTGCTGCCTTCGACCTCCGAAAGCTGTGGCCGCCATGTTCCCCACCAAGACCGAGAAGGCACGCGACGAACTCCAGGCCGGGCAGCGCACGCTCAGCCAGCGTGAGCGCGCCCTGCTGCTCATGGCCGACGGCCGGCGCTCGCTGACCGACTTCAGCCCGCTGTTCCCCAGCCGCGTCGAGGCCGAGCAGGCGATCCAGGGGCTGATGCAGCGCGGCTACCTGCAGGTCGCGCGCCCGGTCGCGCCGCCTCCCGCAGCGGCCCCCACGCCCGTCCCCGCCGCCGAGCCGATCCAGGTCGCCACCTCGGCCGACAGCTTCGACGGCAAGCGCTCGCTGGCCACCACGCGCATGTTCCTGTTCGACATCTGCGAGCGCATGTTCGTGCGCCGCGACCCGCGCTTCGCCAACCAGATGCGCGACGCCCTGCGCGAGGCCCGCGACCGCGAAGCCATGCTGACCATCGCCGCGCTGATGCTCTCCGAGATCGAGAAGGCCGCCGGCCCCGAGCGCGCCGACTCGCTGCGCGAGCGCATCGACAAGCTGCTGCCGCCGGCCGAAACCGTGCACTGAGCCGCCAGCCCCGGCCCCGCGATCCACTACACTCGCCGGGTCAGGAGAGAGCCCCGCGCGACGGGGCCGCCGAAGGCGCAGGGGTTCCCCGAACGCTCAGGCAAAAGGACTGACAAGACGCCGGCAACCACCGGCGTTTCCTTGCTGGAGAGAGGCCGTGGCATTGCACACGGCCCACCGAAGGAGCAAACCCCGATCGTGGGGCGAATCTCTCAGGTAAAGCGGACAGCAGGGGTGGCCCGTGGCGTTGCAGCCATGGATTTCGACTGCCCCTTTGGAGTGCCCCGTGGCCGCTTCCTCCGCTTCTGACGCCCAACTTCTCAAGACCCCGCTGTACGACCTGCACGTGGAGCTTGGCGCCCGCATGGTGCCCTTCGCCGGCTATTCAATGCCCGTGCAGTACCCCGCCGGCCTCATGGCCGAGCACAAGCACACGCGCGACGCGGCCGGCCTGTTCGACATCTCGCACATGGGCCAGCTGCGCCTGGTCGGCCCCGATGCCGCCGCCGCCTTCGAAACCCTGATGCCCGTCGACGTGATCGACCTGCCCGCCGGCAAGCAGCGCTACGGTCTGCTGCTGAACGACGAGGGCGGCATCCTCGACGACCTGATGTTCTTCAACGAAGGCAACGGTTCGCTCTTCGTGATCGTGAACGGCGCCTGCAAGGTGGCCGACATCGCCCACATCCAGGCCAGGATCGGCGCGCGCTGCGCGGTGCAGCCCCTGCCCGACCACGCCCTGCTCGCACTGCAGGGCCCGCAGGCCGCAGCCACGCTGGCGCGCCTGTCGCCCGGCATCGAGCGCTTCGTGTTCATGACCGGCGGCGCGGTGCAGATCGGCGGCATCGCGGCCTTCGTCACCCGCAGCGGCTACACCGGCGAAGACGGATTCGAAATCTCGGTGGCTGGCAAGGACGCCGACGCCCTCGCCCGCCTGCTGCTCGCGCAGCCCGAAGTGAAGCCCGTCGGCCTGGGCGCGCGCAACTCGCTGCGGCTCGAAGCCGGCCTGTGCCTGTACGGCAACGACATCGACACCACCACCACGCCGGTCGAAGCCTCGCTCAACTGGGCGATCCAGAAGGTGCGCCGCGCCGGCGGTGCGCGCGAAGGCGGCTTTCCGGGCGCGGCCAAGGTGCTGGCCCAGCTGGCCGCCGTCGCCTCGGGCGCGGCCGGCCACACCGACCACAAGACGCTCACGCGCAAGCGCGTCGGCCTCGTGGCACTGGAACGCATTCCGGTGCGCGACGGCACGCTGCTGCAGTCGCTCGAAGGCCACGACATCGGCGCCGTCACCAGCGGCCTGCTCGGCCCCACGGCCGACCGCTGCGTGGCCATGGGCTACGTAGCCGCCGCCTTCGCCGAGCCCGGCACGCGCGTGCAGGCCATCGTGCGCGGCAAGCCGGTGCCGATGGAAGTCTCGACCATGCCTTTCGTGCCGACCCGCTACTACCGCGGCTGACCGACACTGAACCCCGCAGACCCGGCTAGGCTCTGCACCCCGATTCCATTTTTTCCACGAGGAGTTTTTTCATGAGCATCAAATACACCAAGGACCACGAATGGGTGGCGGCCGAAGGCGGCGCCGCCACCGTCGGCATCACCGTGCATGCGCAGGACGCGCTGGGCGACGTGGTGTTCGTCGACCTGCCTGAAGTGGGCAAGACCTTCGCGCAAGGCGAGGTCGCCGGTGTGGTCGAGTCGGTGAAGGCCGCCGCCGATGTGTTCATGCCCGTGTCGGGCGAGATCACCGAAGTCAACGAAGCGCTGCGCGCCGACCCGTCGCTGGCCAACAGCGACCCGCTGGCCGCCGGCTGGTTCTTCAAGGTCAAGCTGAGCGAGCCCGCGCAGCTCGACGCCCTGCTCGACGCCGCCAGCTACGACAAGTTCGCCGCCGAATCCTGATCCGCTGAACAGCAGCCGTTTCCTCGCACCTTCGTTCCTTCTCCCCCGAGCCTTCACCGCCATGCCGATTCCCGCCCTTCCCTCTTTGCAAGAACTAGAGAACGCCGAAGAATTCCTCGCCCGCCACATCGGCATCGATGCGGCGGACGAGGCGCGCATGCTGCCGGTGATCGGCTCCGAAACGCGCGCGGAGCTCATCGACGGCATCGTGCCGGCGGCCATCCGCCGCGCCCGGCCGATGCGCCTGCCCGCGCCGGTCACCGAGGCCGACGCGCTGGCCGAGCTGAAGACGCTGGCGTCGAAGAACAAGGTGTTCAAGAGCTTCATCGGCCAGGGCTACTACGGCACGCACACGCCGGGCGTGATCCTGCGCAACATCCTGGAGAACCCCGCCTGGTACACGGCCTACACGCCCTATCAGGCCGAGATCTCGCAGGGCCGCATGGAAGCCTTGCTCAATTTCCAGACGATGGTGTGCGACCTCACGGGCATGGCCATCGCCAACGCCTCGATGCTCGACGAGGCCACGGCCGCCGCCGAGGCCATGACGCTCGCCAAACGCAGCGTGAAGAGCAAGAGCAACGTGTTCCTGGTGTCCGGTGACTGCCACCCGCAGACCATCGAAGTCATCAAGACCCGCGCCGCCCCGCTGGGCATCGAAGTCAAGGTGAGCACCGTGTCGGAAACGCTGCCGCACCTGATGGTGAGCGGCGAGTTCTTCGGCGTGCTCGCGCAGTACCCGGCCACCACCGGCCACGTGCACGACCTGCGCCCGCTCGCCGGCCACGCGCACCAGTGCGACGCCGCCTTCATCGTCGCGGCCGACCTGCTGGCGCTCACGCTGCTGGTCGCTCCCGGCGAGTTCGACGCCGACATCGTCTGCGGCACCACGCAGCGCTTGGGCATGCCGCTGTGCAACGGCGGCCCGCACGCCGCCTACCTGGCCTGCCGCGACTCGTTCAAGCGCTCGCTGCCCGGTCGCCTCGTCGGCGTGAGCGTCGACACGCACGGCCAGCCCGCCTACCGCCTCGCGCTGCAGACGCGCGAGCAGCACATCCGCCGCGAGAAGGCCACCTCCAACATCTGCACCGCGCAGGTGCTGCCGGCCGTGGTCGCCAGCATGTACGCCGTGTACCACGGCCCCGACGGCCTCACGCGCATCGCACAGCGCGTGGCCGTGCTCACCGCCATCCTCGCCAAGGGTCTGTCGCAGATGGGCCGCGAGCCGGTGAACACCACCGCCTTCGACTCGCTGACGATCCGCACCGGCGACGACACGGCCGCGATCATCGAGCGCGCGCAGACCGGTGGCGTCAACCTGCGCCAGCGCCTGCAGCAGCACCTGGGCATCTCGCTGGACGAAACCACCACGCGCGCCGACATCGAAACCCTGTGGGCCCTGTTCGTGCCCGCCGGCACTGCGATGCCGCGCTTCGACGACCTGGCCGCCAACACCACGCCGCTGATTCCCGAGGACCTGCGCCGCACCAGCGCCTTCCTCACGCACCCGGTGTTCAACACCCACAAGAGCGAGACCGCGATGCTGCGCTACATCCGCAGCCTGTCGGACAAGGACCTCGCGCTCGACCGCAGCATGATCCCGCTGGGCAGCTGCACCATGAAGCTCAACGCGACCAGCGAGATGATCCCCATCACCTGGCCCGAGTTCGCCAACATCCACCCCTTTGCGCCCGCCGACCAGCTGCAGGGCTACGCCCAGCTCGACGCGCAGCTGCGCGCCTGGCTGTGCGAGGCCACCGGCTACGCGGGCATCAGCCTGCAGCCCAACGCGGGCTCGCAGGGCGAGTACGCGGGCCTGCTGGCCATCAAGTCCTTCCACGAAGCCAAGGGCCAGGGCCACCGCAACATCTGCCTGATTCCCTCGTCGGCGCACGGCACCAACCCGGCCAGCGCCCAGATGGTGGGCCTGCAGGTGGTGGTGACGGCCTGCGACGCGCAAGGCAACGTCGACATGGACGACCTGAAGCGCGCCTGCGAAAAGCACAGCGCCCACCTGGCCGCCGTGATGATCACCTACCCCAGCACGCACGGCGTGTTCGAAACGCGCGTGAAGGAACTGTGCGAACTCGTGCATGAGCACGGCGGCCGCGTGTACGTGGACGGCGCCAACATGAACGCGCTGGTCGGCGTGGCCGCGCCGGGCGAGTTCGGCGGCGACGTGAGCCACCTGAACCTGCACAAGACCTTCTGCATTCCGCACGGCGGTGGCGGCCCGGGCGTCGGCCCGGTCTGCGTGGTCGAAGACCTCGTGCCCTACCTGCCGGGCCATGCCACGGCCGGCGTGCCGTCGAACGGCGTGGGCGCCGTGTCGGCCGCGCCGCTGGGCAATGCGGCCGTACTGCCGATCAGCTGGATGTACTGCCGCATGATGGGCGCCAAGGGCCTGCAGGCCGCGACCGAAACGGCCATCCTGAGCGCCAACTACATCAGCGCGCGCCTGAAGGACCACTACCCCACGCTGTACGCGAGCCCCAACGGCCACGTCGCGCACGAGTGCATCCTGGACCTGCGCCCGCTCAAGGACACCAGCGGCGTCACAGCCGAAGACGTGGCCAAGCGCCTGATCGACTACGGCTTCCACGCGCCCACGCTGAGCTTCCCCGTGCCCGGCACGCTGATGGTGGAGCCCACCGAAAGCGAACCGCTGGCCGAGCTCGACCGTTTCGTCGACGCGATGATCGCCATCCGCGGCGAGATCCGCCGCGTGGAAGAAGGCGTCTGGTCGAAGGACGACAACCCGCTCAAGCACGCGCCGCACACCGCCGCGAGCCTGCTGGGCAGCGAGTGGAGCCACCCGTACTCGCGCGAACTCGGCGCGTTCCCGCTGGCCGAACTCAAGCAGGCCAAGTACTGGCCGCCGATCGGCCGCGTCGACAACGTCTACGGCGACCGCAACCTGTTCTGCAGCTGCGTGCCGGTGGGCGAGTACCAGGAAGCCGAAGAGGCCTGAGCGCGCACGGTCGCCAAGAATGACAAAGGGGCGCCGCATGGCTTGCGGCGCCCCTTTTTTATTTCCTTCGCCTGTTACGGCGCCTTCTTGCCGGCCTGCTTCGCCACCTCGCCGGTCGCGATCTGCGCACGCAGCCCACGCAGGCTGGCCTTCATCTTGCGCTCGTTCTCCGGCCCCATGCGCACCAGGATCTTCTGGCCGGCCGAGAGCGATTCGAGCTTCGGGTCGGCGTACTCGTAGCGCACCCACGGCCGCTGCGAAGGAATCTCGCCCTTCACCTCGACCAGCTTCACCTGCACCGGCCCCGTGGGCTCGGGCGCCTGCAGCAGGTGGTCGATCACGGCAATGAAGCGGTCGTTGAAGTAGCGCCCCGGATAGCCCAGCTCTTCGTACGCCTGCTGGAACAGCGGGTACAGCCGCGCGTACACCGCCGCTGCCTTGGCGGGATCGACCGACCCGGCCAGCAGCACGATGCCGTTGTAGCGCGCGGCGTTGTTCGCCGCGATGGTCTGCACGCCGCCCTGCTGCGGCCCGTCGGTGATGAAGCGCTGCGGCGCGGGCTGCACCGGCCACTTGCTCGCAGGCGCCTGCTCGCGCGGCAGGTTGTCGACCGTGGCGACGAAGCGCCGCACCACGCCGTCGGACTGCAGGTAGGCCGCCACGGCCTTGCCGCCTAGCAGCTCGGTGAGCGTCTTCATCACGCGCGCGTCGGAATTGCCCAGCGCGGGCAACGCGGCATCGGGCGGGGCCAGCGCCTCGACCGGGTTCTGCGGGCCCTTCGGCTCTTCGGCCTTGGGCGGCTCGGGGGGCGCGTCGGTCGGGGCGACGGCCACGGGCGCGGTCGGCAGCGGCGCCAGTTGCTGCTGCTGGTACCAGCGCCAGCCGAAATAAGCCGCCACCAGCACGACCAGCGCCAGGCCGACGATGGTGCCCATCGGCGCTTCCTTGCGGGGTCGGAATTCGGGGGTGTCGCGGGGGGAGTCGGCGTCGGACATGGGCGGTTTCCTTTTGCGGGATGGCAGTGGGGAGACGAAAGGCAATGGTGCACCAGGATGGCCTGCACGGCCCGCACGATTGCCACGTTCTCGTAACCCCCTGTGACGCCCCACCCGCGCCGAAGTTCAGTCGCTCAGCCCGTCACGCGCCGCCGATGCGCACCACGTGCGCCGCGCGCGGATCGACGCGGCCCGCATGCAGGTCGGCGATCACCGCCTGCGCATGCGCGAAGCCGCGGCCCTGCGCCAGCGTCATCCAGCGGTTGCCCGGGCGGCTCAGCTCGGCGATGAAGCGACCCTGCGCGTCGTTGAAGCGGCGGTTGACCTCCTGCGGGCCCCAGTCGGCATTGCGCTTGCGGATCTGCACGGGCGCGAAATAGAGCTTCGGCGTGGGGCCGGGCAGCGCGCTGGTGTCGCCGAGGAATTCGGTCTTCTGCGCCGAGCCCGCATAGCAGTCGTACACCAGCGACTCGCCGAAGTGGTGGTGCACGGTGGCGCGCAGGTCGTCGTGGCCCGCGAAGTCGACATACAGCGTGGGCGCGTCGGCCGCGAGCGTCGCGATCTCGCCGTAGGCCACCGTGCGGTCGTAGCAGCCCAGGGCCTCGACGAAGGCGCGGTTGCCTTCCGACGTGGCCGCGATCAGCTGCAGGCCCTCGCGGCGGCCCAGGCAGAAGGCCGTGCCGAACGCGGTCTTGCTCGATGCGCTCGACACCACCACCTGTTTCGCGCCGAAGAAGGCGTTGTCTTCGAGAAAGTCGGCCAGCATGAACGAGGTGATGAACAGCGGACGCACCAGCATCTGGTAGTCCTCCAGCGCGGCGACGTAGCCCGCGTCGTGGCTGCAGCGCATGTACTGGTTGTAGGCCGACACCAGCTCGCTGCGGTGCGCCGCGCCGTCGTAGAAGCCGCGCGGCGTCACGCGCACCGGCTGCATGCGCAGGTGGCTGGCAATGGGAAAGTAGCCGTAGAAGCGCTCGCCCACCGCCACGCCTTCGACGTTCGATGCCACCACGTCGGCAAAGCCCCAGGCCGGCATGTGGCCCCAGTCGGCGTCGCCGGTGGGAAAGAACTGCCAGTACTTCATCACCGCATCGCCGAAGGCCGCGTAGGTGATGTTGTTGGTGGTGAGCGAGAAGCGCTCGATCTGCATCAGCACCTCGCCCGGCTGCAGGCTGCCTGCGTCTTCCGAAGTGACGATGCGGGTGGTTCCGAGCGCGTTCTTGCGCGTTTCGAGGCGGGTTAAAGTGAATGCGTTGTTCATTCGCAAACTGTAGGACGGCCCGCTTCGCCGCGGGTTCGGAAACCCGGTCCATGCCCGCCGCACCCCGTTCCAAGCCCCTGAAACGCCCCACGCAGGCGCGCAGCAAGTTCACCGTGCAGGCGATCTACGACGCCTTTGTTCGGATTTGGCGCGCGCAGGGCTGGGACGGCGTGACCACGCGTGCCGTGGCGCTCGAAACCGGCATCGCCGTCGGCACCTTCTACGACTACTTTCCCGACAAGGAAGCCCTGCTCTCGGGCTACGTGCGCCACTGCGTCGAGGCGCTGCTGGCGCGGCTCGACGAAGAGGTGATTGCGCCATCGGACATCGACTGGCGCGAACGCACGCAGCGCCTCGTGCGCCTCACCTGCGACACGCGCACCGACGGCTTGCCCGCCTTCGACCACGAGATGCTGATGCTCGAGCACCGCGTGGCCGAGCCCAAGCACCACCGGCGCGTGTACGACGAGCTGCTCGCGCGCTGGACGCAGGCCTTCGCCGCCTGCCGCGACCTGCAGCCGCCGCCCTCGCCCGCCACCGTGCAGGCGCTGCTGACCGCCGCCTGGGGCGGTCGCCGCTACCGGCTGCTGGTGCAGCCCGACGACGCGGCGGGCGATGCGTGGGTTGCCGAGATGGAAGCGATGGTCAGGGCGCGGTTGTTGGCGCGCTGAGCGCCTGCAGCCACGCCAGCGTGCCCTGCAGCTCGGCCGGGCGGATCTCGTGCGCGCCCGGGAAGTCCGAGCCCGACAGCGCCAGCGGCAGCCCGCGTGCCAGTTCGCGCGTGGCCTGCGCGGCGCTCGGCGGAATCACGTTGTCGGCGCTGCCGTGGCTCACCCACAGCGCCTTGCCCGCGAAGGCCTCGGGCGGCGCGATGTGCGGCACCACCTCGGGCAGCAGCCGGCTGTGCCACACCAGCGCGGCGCGCAGCTTCTCGGGCTGCGTGAGCAGCAGCGACAGCGACATGATCCCGCCCTGGCTGAAACCGCCGACCACCACGCGCTCGGGCGGAATGCCCAGCTGCTGCGACGCCGACGTGACCATCTCGCCGATGAGGAAGCGGCTTTCGCGCTCCTGTTCCTCGTCGATGCGGCGCCCACCGTCGGCCAGCACCTGGAACTCGAACCACGCGTAGGAGTCGGGCGACAGCACATACGGCGCGCGCAGGCTCAGCACATGGAACTGCGGCGGCATCATGCGCGCCAGGCCGAACAGGTCCTGCTCGTTGCTGCCCACGCCGTGCATGAGCACGAGCAGCCAGGGTTCAGGGCCGCCCGAGGGTGCGGGATGGTGCAGGAACTGCAGGGGCAGATGGAGCGATGTCATGGGTCGGAAGAGCTTCGAAAAAAGAAGGACGAACGGCGCGGCTCAGCGAAAGCCCTTGGCCAGCGCCCGCGTGACCTCGGCCGAGGACACCTCGCGGCAGCCGGTGGCGTTCTGCCCCGACCACAGCGGAGAAAAATCACCGCTGCCCTGCGCCTCGGCCTTGGCGCGCAGCGGCGCGATGCCCGAGGTGGCGAGCGGAAATTCCGGCGCCGGGCCGATGGACCCCAGCTCGCGCATCACGCGGTTGACGATGCCACGCGCCGGCCGGCCGGTGAACAGGTTGGTGAGCGCCGTGTGGCGCGCGGCCTCGCTCTTCAGCGCCGCGCGGTGCAGCGCGCTGGTCGAGGCCTCGGGCGTCAGCAGATAGGCCGTGCCGACCTGCACGCCGGCCGCGCCCAGCGCCATGGCCGCAGCCACGCCGTCGGCATCCGCGATGCCGCCCGCCGCGATCACCGGCACCTTCAGCGCATGCACCAGCTGCGGCAGCAGCGCGAAGGTGCCGAGCTGCTTCGTGAGGTCGTGCGACAGGAAGTGGCCGCGGTGCCCGCCGGCCTCGAGCCCCTGCGCGATGACCGCGTCGACGCCCTTCGCTTCGAGCCACCGCGCCTCCTCCACCGTGGTGGCCGAAGCCAGCACCTTCGCGCCCCAGCCGCGCACCTGCGCCAGCAGCGGCTCGGACGGCAGCCCGAAATGGAAGCTCACCACCGGCGGCTTGAACTCGGCCAGCAGGTCGGCCACCTCGGCGCTGAAGGGGTTGCGCCCAGGCCCGGCCAGAATGGCGGCCGGGTCGATGCCGAACTCCGCGTAGTACGGCGCGAGCGCGGCGCGCCAGGCGGCCTCACGCTCGGCGCTCGGCACCGGCGGCGTGTGGCAGAAGAAATTGACGTTGTAGGGCTTGTCGGTGCCCGCACGGATTGCGGCGAGTTCGCTGCGCATCGCATCAGGCGAGAGCATCGCGCCCGGCAGCGACCCCAGGCCGCCTTCGTTGCACACCGCGATCGCCATCGCACCGCCCTGCGCGCCGGCCATCGGCGCCTGGATCAAGGGAAGTTCGGTGCCGAGGATCTGTTGCAACGTCGTCATTCGGGGTGCGCTCCTGTGTCCGTGTGTCGAATGACGGCATTCTCCGGCGAAGCCGGTGGGCGCTGTGGCTGCGGGGTCATCGCGGGCGCAACCACCCGCCGGCTCAACGCGCCTTGCCGAAGTCCTTCAGCTTGAAATCGGTGTCATCCTGGTAACCGTACAGGCGGCACACCGCGCGGAAGTCTTCCACCGGGAAACCGGTCCAGGTGTAGTTGCGGGCACGGCGGCCCGTCTGGCGGTTCTGCACATCGAAGGACAGCGAGGCCTTCGGCTCCGGCAGGTTGATCGTCTTGTGCAGGCTGGGCACGAACTTGAAATCTTGCGTCTCGAAGCGCTTGGAGGCACCGAGCGCCGTGCGCACGACGATGGCCTCGGGCGTGAACTCGTAGCGCGACACGAACAGGTAGTCGCGCCGCACGGCGACGATGACCACGAGCGCCAGCAGCAGCGTCACCGCATAGAACAGCGGCGTGTTGATCGTGCGGTCGACCAGGAAGCGGTAGGCGTAGTTGAACACCAGCGAGGTCAGGCCGACCATCAGCACCAGCTGCCCGAGCTGCATCAGCAGCCACTTGCCCTTGTGCGAGACGGAAACGATCACGGCCGCTTCACTCCTCGCTGGTCCACTCCACCTGCACGCCCAGGCTGCGCAGGTTTTCCACGAAGCGCGGGTGCGCGCGCCGGATCGGCGTCGCGTTGCGGATCTCGGACTTGCCCTCGATGCTGGCGGCCACCATGAACAGCGCGATCGCCACGCGGATGATGTAGGGGCTCTCGACCACCGCCGGCGTGAGCGCATGGCCACCGAAGGTGATGAGCCGGTGCGGGTCGGACGAGAACACGTGCGCGCCGAACTTGGACAGCTCGCCGGTCCAGCCCAGCGCGCCGTCATACACCTTGTTCCAGAACATCGCGTTGCCCTGCGCGCGCACGCCCAGCGCAATGAAGATCGGCAGCAGGTCGACCGGGAAGTAAGGCCACGGCGCGGCCTCCACCTTGGTGAGCACGTTGCTGGTGAACGGCGTCTGCACCTTCAGCGGACCGCTGCGGATGGCGCGCGACCAGCCGTCCGCATGCTCGATATGCACGCCGAACTTGGCAAAGGTGCGATCGATGAGCGGAAAGTTGCCCGGCGCGCTGTTGCGCACCACGACGTCGCCGCCCGTGATCGCGCCCAGCGCCAGGAAGGTGGTGATCTCGTGGAAGTCTTCGTCGAAGCGGAACTCGCCGCCGCCCAGCCTGGCGCCGCCATGCACCGTCAGCCGCGACGTGCCCATGCCCTCGATGCGCACGCCGATCATGGCCATGAAGCGGCAGAACTCCTGCACGTGCGGCTCCGAGGCCGCATTGGTGAGCGTCGAGACACCGTCCGCGGCGGCCGCGCACAGCACGAAGTTCTCGGTGGTCGTCACCGAGGCGTAGTCGAGCCAGTGGTCGGTGGGCGTCAGGCGCACGGGGCTGTACACCAGCAGCGAACCCTCGGTGCGCTCCACCTGGCCGCCGAAGCGCTGGAACACCTCGACGTGCGGATCGATCTCGCGCACGCCCAGCGTGCAGCCCTTGACGTTGTCTTCCAGCCGCGCCACGCCGAAGCGCGCCAAAAGCGGCGGCACCAGCATGATCGACGAGCGCATCTCCTCGGGCAGGCGGTGGCGGGCCGCATCGAAGGTGGTGCCGCGGTGGTTCAGCTCGAGCGTGCCGCTCTCGTGGTCCATGCGGACCTCGCTGCCCAGCGTGCGGAAGATGTCGAGGATCTTGCGCACATCGGTGATGTCGGGCACCCCGTGCAGCCGCAGCGGCTCGCAGGTGAGCAAGGTGGCGCAGAGCACCGGGAGCACGGCGTTCTTGTTGGCGGAGGGAACGATGCGGCCGCGAAGGGGCGTACCGCCGTGCACGATGAGGTTGGACATGAAGGGGGCGAACAGAAGGGGCGAAGGCACGAACTGTTCGCGCCGGACGGCGGAACTTTACCGTTGGAAACGACGGGTTTCCGGGGGCTCAGTTGTAAGAATTTGGAAACGCCCGCGGCGCGCTGGTGCGGCCGCGGCGTTTGCCTGGGAGGCCCGTCAGGCCTTGCGCTGGAAGCCCGGCGCCTGGTCCACTTCGGTCGGCTTGTAGATCTTGTGCGCTGCCGTCGCGCTGCCCGCGTCGGCCACCACCAGCAGGCGCCACAGCGGCTCGCGCACGGCGCACATGCTTTCGTCGGGCGTGAGCGCGAAGGTCGGCAGCGCCGGGGCGGTGCCCTTCACGACCACCTTGAGCAGCATCGCGCCCTTGGCGTTCGACACCTCGATGTCGTAGCCCAGCGCCTTGCTCGTCACGTCTTCCGCGTTGTAGCCGTAGCCCTTGAAATGGCCCATGACATAGGCCATGGCGGCGGCCTGGACGGCATCCGTCGTGGTCGGGCCGGCCGGGGCCGCATCGGCGTCGTCATCCGCCGCGACGCCGCCACGGGCCTTGGCGGCCGTGATGTCGGCCTCGGTCGGCACCCAGCCGCGCGCACCGCGCACCAGCACGGCGAGCTGTTGTTCGGGTTCCCAGCTCGCGACGTGCCATTCGGCGTCGTCGCGCACGCGGGTCGACACCTTGGCGCTCTTGTTGCTCTCGAGCTCGGCAATGGCCACGCGGTTGGTCTGCAGCACGGCGCGGAAGCCCTGGCCGGCGTCGAAGGTGCGCTTGAGCAGGGCCAGGCGGTCCTTGGCGCGCTGCGCCTGCTGGGCGCTGCGCACGCCGCCGCCGGGGCGGCGCTGGGCGTCGAGCGATTCCAGGTAGAACCAGCGGCCACCGGCCGCCACGCTCACGTACTCGCCCCAGATGGTGGCGATGACGTTGTCGCCGGTGGCGAGCCAGGCGTGCTCGAACGGCTTGTCGCGTGCGTCGAACACCCCCATCTTGGCGACGATTTCGACCGGCGTGAGGCGCGGTCCGGAGAGCCGCATCTCATCGATGGCGGCGAGCACGGAGGGGTCGACTTCCTTGTCCATTCAGCGGAATTCTGGCGAGTTGGGAGGGGGTGGGAGTATGCCGCATCGGCCGTCGCTCCCCGGTGCCCGGCGCCGCGGCGCGTGTACCCTCCGTGCCTTGAAAGCCCCCGCATGCACGACCTGCTGACCTCCTACTTCTGGCACGGCGACACGCTGCGCAGCCGCAGCGTGAGCGGCATCGTGCATGCGGCCCTGCTCGACGTGCCCGAGCCCCCGGCCCGCCTCGTGGCCGACTGGCAGCGGGAGATCGCCACGAACGTGCCGCTCGAACCCGGCGATGTCGAGCCCATGCCGCTGGCCCGCGCGCGCACGCGCTGGCCCGACTACGCGCAGTGCGTGCAGGCGATGTCCGATTGGCTCGGCACGTTGGGCCTGCCCGCCTCGCTGCTGCCGGCCAGCGACGTCGCCCTGATGGCCTGCCGCGGCGCCCGCTACCACCACGACGGCGCGCAGTACGGTGGCGCGGCCTTCTGCAACCTCTTTCTCGGCGAGGACAAGGGCCTGGACGTGCACTTTCCCGTCACCGGCCACCGCATCCCGCTCACGCGGGGCACGGCCCTGCTGTTCGACACCGGCCAGCCGCACGCGGTCGTGCCACGCGGCAGCGACCACGGTTTCGATGCGGCCGACTTCCCGTCTTCGCTCGATCGCACGCAGCTGTTCCTGACCTGGGAGCTGTCGATCGAAAACGCACAGGTGGCGCGCCTGCTCGGCGTCGGCTTCGATGTCGATCCGGCCACCGCGTCGCGGCTCGATGAAGAACAGGTGCAGGTGAACGGCGAACCGGCCGAGGTCTGCACGAGCTCCGGGCGTTGGCGTAGCGCCCGATAGAAGTCACTCGCCTTGGCGGTAGTGAGTCCCCGGCCGTGCCGCCGAATCGATGATGTCCCGCCACGACTTGCCCGCGCTGCGCAGTTGCTCGATCGACGGGCCCAGCGTGTTGCCGTAGCGGCTGTGCGACCTGGCTTCGAGGGCCTGCAGCTCGTGCGAGGGCGTCAACGCGCGGTAGTGCAGCTTGAGATCGTCCCGCTGCGCGAAGATCCAGCGCGCCACCTGTTCTTCACTCACACCATCGGCCAGCATCCGCGCAGCGGCAGGCCCCAGCTCGGCCACGGCCGCTTCGTAGGTCTTGCGTACGTTGAGGTCTGCCATGCGGACTCTGGAGTGGATGTGACGGGCGATTCGGCCCATTGTGCATACGACGAGGGCGCTACAGTGGCTGTCCCCTCATCTCTTTTCGTGCATGCCCGGAGCCCCCACGATGCGCCACCTCTTCAACGTGTTCGGCCGCACCCTGCGCGTCGAGATGACCGATGCCCGCTGGCGCAGCCACTGGGTCGGTGCCGACGGAAAACTGGGCCTCGCCCAGCTCGCGATTCCGCCCGACGTGGCGCCGGCCGACCTCGCGCAATACCTCTACGACATCTACCACGAGAACGCGACGCCGACGAACGGCGATGTCTTCGAGATCGGGGCGAAGTGAGCCCGGCGTTGCTATCGCTGCGCGGCCTTCGATGACGCGCGCAACATCAGCCAGGCCATGCCGCCAAACGCCAGCACGAACACCAGCAGCGGCCCCACCTCCCGGGCCCTGAATCCCTGGGGCACGACGTTGGCAAGCAAGGTCCACGGCACCAGCGGAAACGCGAGCAGCACCACCACCGCAGGCACATGCGCGTGCGGCGGAAAAAGAACCAGCGCAAGACCTGTCGACAGCAGGCTCGCCACCAGGTACGCGAACAGAAGCTTGAACACCACTTTCATGCGGCCATTCTGACCGCCCTCCTTGCCCAGCCGGGGTGACAGATGACACGGCAATCTGCTACACCTCGCGGTACTCGCCCGTCCCCCTGCGCAAGGAGATCCGACCGATGGCCCCAGCCAAGAAGCGCGTCGCCGCGAAGAAGCCCTCGCCCGCTGATACGAAAGTCCCAAGATGCCGCACGGGGCGCTGACGCCGGCGCTGTCGTCCGGCAGCGTGCGGCTCCACGTGAGCGGCCAGATCAAGCTGCTCAACAGCTGGGTCGATCTGCCGCCCGAAATGGCCGCCGCGATGGTGGCGCAGTCGGCACAACAGGCCGATGCGCCCGCCGCGGGCCACCTGCCGGGCGAAGCCTCCCCCGCCCTCACCGCCGCGCTCGCCGGCACGGCCGACGCGCTGTGCACGCGGCTCTCGCCGGTGTCGACCTTCGGGCTCGCGCAACTCCAGCGCCTGCCGATGGACGTCGAGACCTCGATGGACCCGCGCCTGCAGCTGGCGGTGATGAACCGCCGCGCGGGCAAGCAGAGCATGCCGATCTCGTCCGCCGACGGCGATTCGGTGCCGGTGGTGGCGCGTGTCACCAGCCATGCCGAGTGGGCCGACATTCCCGACGTCGATGCGGGCTCCGACATCGGCACCGCCGACGACGGCACGGTGCTCGTCACGGGCCGCATTCCGCTCGGCAAGGCCGAGGCGATCCGCCAGCATCCGGCCGTGCTCAGCATGAAGGCCTCGCAGCCCGTGCTGCCGGCGCTGAACAACACCATCGCGTCGATGGGCGTGCAGGCCGACAACCCCGCGCTCGCCGGCACGGCGGGCGGCGCCGGCGTGGTGATCGGCGTGGTCGATTCGGGCGGCGACTTCGCGCACCAGAACTTCCTGAAGGCCAACGGCAAGACGCGCCTGCTGGCGCTGTGGCAGCAAGGCGCGCCGGCCAAGGCCAACAGCCCCTACGGCTACGGCCGGCTCTTCGAAGCGGCGGACATCGACAAGGCATTGAAGAAGGCCGACCCGTACAAGGCGCTGGGCTACGACCCCGGCGCGGGCATGCCGGGCAGCCCGGGTTCGCACGGCACGCATGTGATGGACATCGCCGGCGGCAACGGCCGGGGGTCGCTGCAACCCGGCGTGGCACCGAAGGCCGACCTGATCTTCGTCGAGATGTCGGCCCGCGACATTGCCTGGACCGGGCACAACGCGGTGTTCAGCTCCTTCGGCGATTCGGTGCAGATGCTCGAAGCGGTGAAGTTCATCTTCGACCGCGCGGGCGACAGGCCCTGCGTCGTCAACCTGAGCCTGGGCACCAACGGCGGCCCGCACGACGGCACCTCGCTGGTCGAGCAGGGCTTCGACGCGCTCGTGTCGCAAAAGCCCAACCGCGCGATCGTGCTGGCGGCCGGCAATTCGCAGGAAGACAACACGCACACGGCGGGCACCGTGCCCGGCAACGGGCACCTCGATGTGTCGTGGACCCTGGTCAATGGCAAGGGCGGCGAGTTCGAGCTCTGGTATGGCGGCAGCCAGCGCCTGCGCGCCGAATTGCTGGGGCCCGACAACGAGGTGCTGGCGAGCGTGGCACCGGGAGAAAACTTTCCGCTCGGCGCGGGCAACGGCGAGATCGCCGCGTTCCTCAGCAGCCGCATCACCGACCCGAACAACAAGGACAACGTGATCGGCATCTGGCTCGCACCCAACTGGCCCGACGGCGAGTTCAAGGTGCGGCTGCATGCCCTGGCCGCCGACGGCGTGCCGTTCCACGCCTGGCTCGAGCGCCTGGACAGCGGCCAGTCGTACTTCGGCCAGCCGGTGAAGTCGCACCTGCTGGGCTCGCTGTCGACCGGCAAGCTGTCGATCGTGGTCGGCGCCTACGACGCCCGCAAGACGGGCGAGCCCGCCGCCAGCTTCTCGAGCGCGGGCCCGACGCGCGACGGCCGGCCCAAGCCCGAGGTCAGCGCCCCCGGCGTGCAGGTGAAGGCCGCGCAGTCGCGCACGAAGGACGGCATGGTGAAGAAGTCAGGCACCAGCATGGCGGCACCGGCGGTGACGGGGCTGGTCGCGCTGATGCTGGCCAAGGCCCACAAACAAGGCAAGAACCTCAGCATCGCCGACATCCGCGCCAAGCTGAAGGCGGGCGTCAAGCCCGGCGGCGGGCCGGCCGGCTGGGACCCGCAGCGCGGCGACGGCCGGGCCGGCAGCGGCGCGATCTGACGATCCAGCCATGACCCCCACGCCCGGTGCGGTTGTGCCGAACCCGAGCGGGGGGTGTAATCTGTGTTCCCGCCCCCATCTGCCCCCTCATGACCATCGACTTGCGCTCGCTCAAGAAGCTCGACTTTTCGGCCGCCCCCGCGCCGGTGTCGGGCGAGCGCGTCGTCGTGCTGGTCAAGCTGTGCGAGGGCGCCGAGCGCCCGGACTACATCGCCGCGCGCGCCGACATCTCGCCGGGCCTGTTCTCGGCCGAGATTCCGCTGGACAAGCTCCAGCAGCTCGAAGCCGACCCGGCCGTCGAGTCGATCGAGCTGTCGCGCCGGCTGCCCAACATCTCCTGATTCCCCTGACAAGCGACCCACCCGGGTCGCTGCCTTCGCGCATGCCATGCCGGCAGGCGTCCGCACACGCGTGCCCCACCACCCAGCCCAAGGAGCTTCCATGAAAGTTCTCGACGATGCCGCGCGCGCGGCGGTCCGGTCGGTGATCGCCACCCACCAGGCGCAACTGGCCGCCCTGCCCGGCTACGTGGCGGCGGAGCCGGGCTTTCCGCTGGTCGACGGCCGCTTCCTGCGCGAGCCCGCCGTGATCGTGCTGGTCGACCGCAAGCGCCCGTTGTCGGAGGTGCCCGTGGCCGAGCGCGCGCCGCGGCAGCTCGGGCCCTACCGCGTCTGCGTGATGCAGGCCGACCCCGCGCGGCAGCTGGCCGCCAGCGCGGACTTCGAGGACACGGTGAACGCGCTCGCCGAAGCGGCCATCGGCCTCGTCTACAAGCCGCCTGCAGGCCAGCCCATCGACAAGGTCTACAACGTGAAGCAGCCCTTCCTGTGCCACGTCGGCCCCGATGCGGGGTGGCCGGTGCTGCGGCCCTTTCTCGAAGGCACCACGCGTTCGCTGTCGGTGGCGATGTACGACTTCAACGCCGACCACATCGCGCAGGTCTTCATCGACCTCGTGCGCGACGGCGGCATCCAGGCGTCGCTGAGCTGGGACAACGGCATGACGCCGGAGGAACAGGTCGTCCGCAAGAAGCTGCGCAAGCTGCAACAGGAGGCCGACTTCACCGCGTGGCTCGTGCAGTGCGGCAAGGGCCGCCGCTTCGCCAGCGCGTACCACGAGAAAGTGGCGGTGCGCGACCACAAGGCCTTCTGGCTCTCGAGCGGCAACTGGAGCAAGCGCAGCCAGCCCGACATCGACCCCGTGGCCACGCCCGCGCAGGCCAAGGGCATGTTCAGCAAGGGCAACCGCGAGTGGCACGTGATCTGCAACGACGCCGTGCTCTCGAAGGTGTTCGAGAAGTACATCCTGCACGACCTCAAGGCCTCCGAGAAGGAAGAAGCCGACCGCGCGGCCGATGCGGCGCTGGATGTGGCACCCAAACTCACACTGCCCGACGTGTTCGTGCCGCTCGACCACCTGCTGGAGCAGGCTGTGGCCTTCGCGGGGCCGGTGGTGCCGGTCGAACCCGCGCGGCTGCCGGCGGTGAAGACCACGGTGAAAGTCCAGCCCGTGCTCACGCCGGACAACTACCTGCCGCACATCAACGCGCTCATCGACAGCGCACAGACTTCGCTGTACCTGCAGTTCGCCTACATGACCTGGAGCGATGCCGACAAGGACGCCGACTTTCGCGCGCTGCTGCGCAAGCTGGCGCAGCGCAGCACCGAGCCGGACCTCGACCTGCGCATCATCCTGGGCAGCACCAGCGCGGCCGACAACATCCGCAAGCTGGTCGAGGCGGGCTGCAACCAGGACGTGTTCCGCGTCCAGGGCAGCATCCACAACAAGGGCATCATCGTGGACGGCCGGGCAGTGCTCGTGAGCAGCACCAACTGGTCGGGCGACGGCGTGCTGCGCAACCGCGACGCCGGGCTGATCATCCACAACGAAGACGTGGCGCAGTACTACCAGCAGGTCTTTCTCGACGACTGGGACTCGCGCGCCAAGAGCCGCGTGGACGACGACCCTCCGGTGACGCTGGCCTCAGCCGGCGCGCCCACGCCGCCGGGCATGGTGCGGATGTCGTGGAGCGACTATCACGGGTGAGGCAACGGGGCGTCCGGCGCCGCCTCGATGAAATCCATCGAGTGCAGCACCCGCCGCAGCTCCGGGTCGTCCGAGGCCTGCCACGCCGGCAGCTGCGCCAGGAAGTGCGCGATGAAGCGCGCCGCCGCGTGCGACGGCGCCTCCTGCGCGCGGCGCACGATGCCCACGACGTTGCTGTGGAAGCGCTCGCGCAGCTGCAAGGTCACGAGCGCATGGCGCAGGCTCTCGGTTTCCACCAGCGGCCAGGGGCAGAAGGTGAGCATGTCGGTCTTGCGCACGAGGCCCAGCATCATCGACGGCGAATGGGCCAGCTGGATGCGCTGCACGGGCGCGGCCAGGCCGTGCTGTCGGAACAGGTTGTCGAGAAAGCTCGCGCCCTCGCCCGGCGTGAAGTTGAGCACCCAGTCGTCCTGCAGCAGCTCGGCCATCGACTGCGCACCGGCCCGCGGGTGACCGCGGCGCGCCACCACCGTCATGTCGTAGCGGAACAGCGGCTGCGCCTGCAGCCCCTGCATCGCCTCGTCGGGGCCGATGCGGCCGATCAGCAGGTCCAGGCTGCCTTCGCGCAGCCGCGGATAGCTGAGCGCGGAGAGGCCGTCGAACATCTCGAGCTGCACGTGCGGCAGCTCTTCGCGGAACAGCGACACCACGCGCGGCAGCAGGGTCTGCGTGATCCAGGGCGTGATGGCCACGGTCAGGCGCTGCTGCGCGCCGGTGTCGCGGTGGCGTGAGAGCGTGTCTTCGGCCTGGCGCAGCTGGGCCAGCACGCGCTGCGCATGTTCGAGCAGCTCCAGGCCGGCCGGCGTGAAGGCGATGCCGCCGCCGTGGCGCGTGAACAGCGCCACCTGCGCATGCGCCTCGAGTTCGCGCAGGCCCTGCGTGACCGTGGCCTGGGTGACGCCCAGTGCCCGCGCGGCGGCGCGGATGCTGCCTTCGGAGGCGACGGCGGCGAGATAGCGGAGCTGGTGCAGCTTCATGGCGGCCGATTATCCGCAGCCATCGGTGGCGACAGGCGCCGCCCACCTCCGCATGGCAGCGCCTGTCTGCCCCGGCAGGCAGCGAATTCCTAGACTCGCAGCAAGACAGCAAGGAGACAGATTCCCCCATGACGACCTACACCGTCGACAACGCCGCTGCCCTCGAGAGCGTGCTGCCCGCTGTGCGCGAGGTCGCGCCCGAGATGGTCGGCCTGCGCCACCGCATCCACGCCCACCCCGAGCTGGCCTACGAAGAGCACGTCACCAGCGAGCTGGTGGCCACACGCCTGGCCGAGTGGGGTTACGAGGTGCACCGCGGCCTGGCCGGCACCGGCGTGATCGGCACGCTGACATGCGGCACGGGCACACGACGCCTGGGCCTGCGCGCCGACATGGACGCGCTGCCGATCCAGGAAGCCACCGGCCTGCCCTACGCCAGCCAGGTGCCCGGCAAGATGCACGCCTGCGGCCACGACGGCCACACCAGCATCCTGCTGGCCGCCGCGCGCGTCATCGCCCAGGAGCGCAGCTTCGACGGCACGCTGCACCTGATCTTCCAGCCGGCCGAGGAAGGCCTGGGCGGCGGGCGCCGCATGGTCGAAGAAGGCCTGTTCGAGCGCTTTCCCTGCGACGCCATCTTCGCGCTGCACAACATGCCCGGCTTTCCGGCGGGCAAGTTCGGCTTCAAGGAAGGCTCGTTCATGGCCTCGTCCGACTCGGTCACGATCACGGTGACGGGGCGCGGCGGGCACGGTTCGGCGCCGCACCTGTCGGCCGACCCGGTGGTGGCGGCGGCGCACATCGTCGTGGCGCTGCAGACCATCGTGTCGCGCAACGTCGACCCGCGCGAGATGGCGGTGGTGTCGGTGGGCGCGATCCACGGCGGCGACGCCCCCAACGTGATTGCCGACAGCGTGCAGATGCGCCTCACGGTGCGCGCCTACCGCCCCGAGATCCGCGCCATGCTGCGCGAGCGCATCACCGAACTGGCGCAGGCGCAGGCCGCCACGCTCGGCGTGAAGGCCGAGGTGGACTACCACTGGCGCTACCCCGCGCTGGTGAACGACGAGGAATCCACGCGCTTCGCGCGGCAGGTCGCGCGCGACTGGCTGGGCGACGACGGCCTGCTGCCGCCGCTGGCGCCGCTCACGGGCAGCGAAGACTTCTCCTTCATGCTGGAGCGCTGCCCCGGCAGCTACCTGATCGTGGGCAACGGCGAAGGCGAGCACCACCGCACCGGCGGCTGCATGGTCCACAACCCCGGCTACGACTTCAACGACGCGATCCTGCCGATCGCGGCCAGCTACTGGGTGCAGCTGGTGCGGCGCTTCCTGGGCGCGCAGGCCTGAGCGGGCCTTTCGCCTTTCCTTTCCCACTTTTTCGTACTGGAACCGCGATGACCCGTCTTGCTTCTTCTTCCGTTTCGCGCCGTGTGGTCTTGAGCGCGCTCGGCGCCGCCGCCTTCTGTGCCGCAGCCCCCGCGTTCGCGCAGGGTACCTACCCCGCCAAGCCCATCAAGCTGCTGGTCGGTTACGCGCCGGGCGGCTCGGTCGACATGGCCGCGCGCGTGGCGGCGGACATCCTGTCGGCCAAGCTCGGTGCGACGGTGGTGGTCGAGAACGTGACCGGCGCCGCAGGCGTGGTCGCGGCGCAGCGCGCGGTGAGCAGCCCGGCCGACGGCTACACGCTGCTGGCCGGCTCCAGCAACGAGATGGCGGCCACGGTGCTCGTGAACCCCGGACAGCGCTACGACCCGGTGAAAGACCTGACCCCGGTCAGCCTGCTCGCCTTCGCGCCCGTGCTGCTGGTGGCGAGCCCGAAGGTGGGCGTGAAGAACCTCGACGAGTTCATCGCGCTGGCCAAGCGCAACCCCGGCAAGTACAGCTACGGCAGCTCGGGCGTGGGCTCGACGCTGCACTTCGTGGGCGAGCAGATCAAGCAGCGCGCGGGCCTGTTCCTCACGCACATCCCCTACCGCGGCACCGCCCCGCTCACGAGCGACCTGGTCGGCGGCACGCTCGACTTCGCGATCGTGTCGCCCACCGCCGCGGCGCCCTTCCTGCAGGGTGGGCGGATCGTGCCGCTGGGCGTGTCGTCGGCCAAGCGCTTTCCCGGTTTGCCGCAGGTGCCGGCGCTCGGCGAGCATCCGCAGCTGAAGGGCTATGAGCTGAGCGGCTGGTTCGCGCTCGCAGGCCCGAAGGACCTGCCCGCGCCCATCGTGCAGAGCCTGCGCGCGGCGCTGCAGGCCGGCCTGGCCGACCCGGCGATCCGCCGGCGGCTCGAAGAAGGTGGTTCCATCCCCGCCACGGGCAAGGAAGACCTCGGGCAGATCATGCGCGAGGACACGGCGAAGTACGCAACGCTGGTGAAGTTCGCGAACATGCGCGACTGAGGCCCGTTGGCCCGTTTCAGCGCGGGGCGTCGCCGCCCTGCCGCTCCTCCACCCACCACTTCGCCTGCGCGGCATTCATCGCGCGCGCGTTGACAATCATTTCCTCGATCTGCGCACGCGTGGCCGGTGAATCGACCATCCAGGCGGTCTGCACGGCCTGCGCGGGCCCGCCTTCGGCGAGCCGGTATTCCAGACAAAAACGAACCTCATTGCTCATCGGTGATCGAACCCTCTCTCTGCGCCACCGATTCTGTCTGACTCAAGTGAAACAGAACGCTTCTTCGATGCGCCGCAGCCACAGGAAGCGATGGCATTTGGAGGCCATTCGTTCACAATGATTGCACCGTTGTCGCAGCGGAAAGGAGTGTGAAATCATGTTCGACTTCTTGTTTCGGCCCACCCACACGGCCTACTTGAAACGTGCCTCGGCACTGCTCGAAGAGGCCCAGATGGCACGCATCGAACACCAGGCGGCGGCAGAGCATCACAGCGCCCTCGCCCGCATGTACGCGGAACGTGCCCGGCGGCTCGAGAACGAGCTGTACCGGCAACCGCGCGCCGCGGAGCACGGCACCGAGGCGGTGGCGGTCGCGGTGGAAGACCGCCCGCAGCTGTACTCGCTGGATGGCAGCCGCAAGGCGACACCGCATCCGGCCGGCAGCTGACGCCGGCCCGCGCGATCGCCTCGAGGTCGCGCCCGGCGACAAGGGCGCGGCTGTGCCGATGCGGTGATCCGGGGTGATGTAATCCGGCTCCCCGGCCCTCACCGCGAGAACCCCATGCGCTTCATTGCCCGCATCGCCGCCTGCGCGGCCCTGGCCCTGTCCCAGGCCCACGGGCAAACCGCCGCGCCGTACGACGGTCCGCTGTTCGACACCCACCTGCACTACAACCAGGAAGCCTGGGACGGCACCGCCGGCCCCTTCCCGCCCACCGAGGCGCTCGCGCGCATGCAGCGCAACCAGGTGAAGGCCATCATCGCCAACTCGCGGCCCAATGCCGGCACGCAGACCCTGGCCGCCGCGCGCGAGACCCGCGCCGCCGGTGTCACCGTGGTGCCCTTCGTGCGCCTGTACCGCCACCGCGACGACTACAACAACTGGTTCCGCGACGAAAGCATCCACGAGATGGTGCTGGCCGAACTGGCGCGCGGCACGGCCAGCGGCCCCTACCGCGGGCTCGGCGAGTTCCACCTGTACGAGAGCGCCAACGCCAACGGCCCGGTAGCAAAGAAACTGATCGCACTGGCCGAAGAGAAAAAGCTCGCCGTGCTCGCGCACGTGGACGACGTGGCCGTCGACCTGCTGATGGCCAACGCGCCGTCGAAGGGCCGCGCGCTGCGCCTCATCTGGGCCCACACCGGCATCGGCGGCACGCCGGTCGAGCGCGTGCAGGCGATGCTGGAGCGCTACCCGCTGCTGATGGGCGAACTCTCGTACCGCCCCGGCCTGACCTGCGAAGGCGGGCGCCTGTGCCCCGAGTGGCGCGCGCTGATCCTCAAGCACCCCGACCGCTTCATGGTTGGCTCGGACACCTGGGTCAACCAGCGCTGGAGCGCCTACGACGAGATCATGCGCGGCTACCGCACCTGGCTGGGCGACCTGCCGCCCGCCGTGGCGCAGCGCATCGCCTGGGGCAACGCGGCGGCGCTGTTCGACCTGCGCTGAGGCCCGCCCGCGCAGCCGGTCTCAGTCGACCTGATCGCGCCGCGCGGCCACCTCGCGCAGCCGCTGGTGCGCGGCGCCGTCCCATGCCACCGGCTGCTGGTTCTTCGCGCACAGGTAGTGGTGCGTGAACACGCCCAGGTAGGCGTCCAGCGTCTGCTGCGCAGCGTGCTCGCCTGCCAGGTCCATGCACATCGCGGCCACCTCGCTGGTGCAGAAATGGTCGCCGCGGCCGGAGTTGCGCAGCTTGTACTGCGTGATCTGCTCGGGCTCCAGACTCAGCACCGGCAACCGGTCGAGGTAAGGGCTGCGGCGAAACATCTTGCGTGCCTCGCCCCAGGTGGCGTCGAACAGGATGAAGAGCGGACGTTTCGCAGCGCCGCCATCGGCCGGGTCAGGCGACGAAGGATCGACGCCCAGCACCACGCGCTCGGGCGCCGCGTACTGCCCCGGGAACACCACGTAGGGTTGCCATTGCGGGTCGTTCAACAGCGCCAGCAGCGCGGGATCGGTCTCGGTGCGGGCCCAGCCGAAGGCGAAGGTGTCGGGCACCACATCGGCCACCAGCCACCCGGTGTTGGTGGGCTTGAGCGGCTCGATGTCGGCCATGAGCAGGCACACCCCCGCGCGCGTGGCCACCGGAGGACGCACGGCGCACATGCAGTGGCTGGGCACCAGCCGGCAGCCCGCACAGCGCTCGCGCTTGAAACCGCCACGGGCAAGAAAAGGCTTGGCGCTGCGCGCCAGGCGCGCGGCGCGAAGGAGGGAGACGGCGTGAGGCATGCCCCGATTCTCGGCGGCATGCGCCGGATCGCTAGACCAGCCGCAGGTCCTTCACCGCCGCACCGCCGAACACCCGCGCCACCTGCGCCGTCGACAGCCCGTACATCCGCTGGAACAACCCGCCCAGCACCGCCCGGTACTCGTTGAGCACCGCGTGGTCGCGGTTCTGGAACAGCGTGGCCTGCGTCAGCGGCTGCTGCTCGCCCACGACGCGCCCGCCCGCCTGTGCGGCCAGACCGCCGCCGAGCACCCAGTACACGGTGCCGTGCCCGTGGTCGGTGCCGCGGTTGCCGTTCTCGCGGAAGGTGCGGCCGAACTCGCTGACGACGACCACCACGGTCTGGCGCCAGGCGGGCTCGCCCATCTCCTGCGCGAAGCCAGCCACGCCGCGGCCCAGTTCTTCGAAACGGTTGGCCAGGTAGCCCTTGGCCGCGCCCTGCCCCACGTGGGTGTCCCAGCCGCCGACGTCGACAAAGCCGATGTCGAAACGCTCGCGCATCAAGAGCGCCATGCGGCGCGCGACCTGCTCGAAGCCCTTGGGGCTCATGGCGTTGCGGCTGGCGGCGTCCATCTCGGCCTGCATGGCGCGCACCACCTCGTCGCGCACCTGGAAGCCCTCGGCCACGGGCTGCGCGAGCGCGGTGTTGCGGTACATGGACGCAATGATCTGGCTCTGCCGCGCATCGAGGGCCTGCCGCGCCACGCCCGCGAGCGCCATGTTGGCGGCCTTGGCGTCGTCGCCGCGCAGCACGATGGGCAGCTGGTCGGTGAAGGCGATGGGCGACACGTCGGCCAGCGGCCCGGCGCCGAGCACGCCGGCCAGCCGGTTGAGAAAACCCGAGCGGTAGTCGCGCCGTGCGTTGTCGGGCGCCACGCCCAGCTCGATGGCGTCCTGCGTCTCGAAGTGGCTGCGCGTGAGGTCGTCGGTGCCGGCGAAGGCGATGAAGGCCGCCTGCTTGCGCTGGTACAGCGGCAGCACGCTCTGCGCGAGCGCGGGGTGCAGGCCCCAGTCGCCGCCGTCCAGCGGCAACGCGCCGTCGGGCGTGCCGGGCCGGGGGATGGCGATGTTGGGCCGCGAGGCGTAATAGAAGTCGCTGTTCGCGGTGGGCACCAGCAGGCTGGTGCTGTCGTAGGCGCCGCGCAGGAACACGACGAGCAGCTTGGTGCCCTCGGCCGCGGGCGTGGCAACCGCGCGTGCGGCGGCGCCGGCCAGCGGCGTGGCGGCGATGAGTTGCAGCAGGTGTCGACGTTGCATGACGGTCCCTCTTTCAACGCCGCATCAGCTCGGGCGATGCGAGCAGGAAGGTGTTCCACTCCGGCGGGTTCTTCGCCTGCGCGAGCGCCTGCTGCGTGTCGGCGCTCAGGCCGGGCTGCAGCGCATGCACGGCGCGCGACTCGGCCAGCGGCGGAAACGGCGGCTTCTCGAGCGGCGCCTTGTCGTCGGTGCGGAACAGCACGGCGCCGCCGGTGCCGATGGCGCGCGCAATTTCGAAGCGGATGTTCATCTGGCCCGCGCTGGCCCAGGCTGCCTCGTTGAGCGGGTAGCCGTCGGGCGTCTCGTGGGCGTACAGGGTCTCGCCCATGCGGTTGATCCAGCCGATCATCGGCGTGGTGTTGAGCACCACGCGCTCGTCGTAGGCCAGCCGCACGCCCGCCACCACGTAGTGCACGGGGTCGCGGAACTTGCGGCCCAGCGAGGCCGCGAACTCGCGCGACTCGAACAGCGTCTGCAAGGTGGCGGCGATGTCGCCGTCGCTGCGCGTGAAGGTGGCGGCCATGCGCTCGACCAGCGCGGGCGGCGGCTCGTCGGCCACGAAGTACACGGCGAGCTTGCGCGAGATGAAGCGCGCGGTGGCCGGCGCGCGCGCCAGGCGGTCGAGCGCCTCGTCGGTCTCGCCCAGGCCGCGCGCTTGAATGGGCTGGCCCAGGAAGGTCTTCGGGCCGTAGTCGTGCCGGTTCGGGTGGAACTCGAACAGGCCCTGGCGCACGTGGTCGGCGCGCACGGCCGGGCGCACCGCGGGCGGCGCCGCGTCGGGCGGCTGCACGCTGACGCCCACGCCGGTCAGCACGCGCGCCAGCTCCTGCACGTCGGCCTGCGTGTAGCCGCCGCCCACGCCGAGCGTGTGCAGCTCCATGAGCTCGCGTGCGTAGTTCTCGTTGATGCGGTTGGCGGCGTTCTGCGCGTTGTCGAGGTAGCGCAGCATGGCCGGGTGCCGCGCGGTGGCGCCCAGCAGGTCGCGGAACTTGCCGAGCGCGTGCGGGCGGATGGCGTTCTCTTCGTAGTCGCCGACCATCGCGCGCACCAGGTCCTTGCGGATGCTGACGTTGAAGTGGTTCATCCAGAACCAGGTCATCTGCTCCTGCAGCTGGTTGGGCGCGTACAGCGCGCGCAGCAGGAAGCGCTGCTGCGCCTCGCGCGCGAGGGTGTTGAGTTCCTGCTGGTAGGCCGTGCGTGCGGCCTTCTTCGCTTCTTCGTCGGGCAATGCGTCGGCGGCCTTGCGCCGGGCGTCGAGCGCGAAGACGAGCTGGTCGAGCGGCGTGCGCGAGATGGCCATGGCGTCGATCTGTGCCTGCGCCGCCGCGGGCAGCGGGCGCGGCGCGGGACGCAGCTGGCGGCCCATCCAGCGCGGCAGGCCGTCGCGCGCCAGTTCGGCCTGGCTGCCGGCATTGGCGCCCCAGCTCACACGATCGAGCCAGCGCAATTGCGCAGCGGGCGTGTCGGCGGCATGGCCCAGTGCCGTGAGCGGCGGGCCCTCGGGGCGCAGCAGGCCGGTGGAACAGGCGGCGAGCGCCAGCACGGCGGCCAGTGTCACGGCGATCGCGCGCGAGCGGTGCAGCTTCGGAGACGGCATGCGGTCGATCATGAACCGATCAACCGCTTCGCGATATCAGCGGTTGACCGACCTCGGCCCGCGCTCAGGTAAAGCTGAAAGTCAGCTTCGTTTCAGGACGAAACGGCAGGGCCGCGGCCCCGGGGCCTTCAGACCGTGGCGGTACGGCTGGGCTGTGCGCCCGCAATCTGCCGCAGCGCACGCTCGAACACCTCGACCGGCTGGCCGCCGGAGATCAGGTGCTGGTCGTTGATGATGATCGCGGGCACCGAGTGGATGCCGGCGTCGGTGTACAGGCGCTCGCGTTCGCGGGTTTCCTGCGCGAACTCGTCGCCGGCCAGGATCTCGCGGGCCCGTGCCGCGTCGAGCCCCGCCTCGGTCGCCGCGCGCACCAGCACCTCGATGTCCGAAGGGTTCTGGCTGTCGGTGAAGTAAGCCTTCAGCAGCAGCTTCTTCAGCGCCACCTGCTTGGCCGGGTCTTCCAGCTCGGCCCAGTGCAGCAGGCGGTGGGCGTTGAAGGTGTTGTACACGCGGGGCCGGCCCCCGGCGCTGAACTCGAAGCCCACGGCCGCGCCGCGCTGGCGGATCGCCTCGCGGGCCTGCGCCTGCTGCTCGCGCGACGAGCCGTACTTCTGGTTCAGGTGCTCGAAGGTGTCCTGGCCTTCGGGCGGCATCTGCGGGTTCAGTTCGAAGGGCTGGAAGTGCAGCTCGGCCGAGACCTCCGGCGCCACCCGTTTCAGGGCGGCTTCGAGTGCGCCGAGGCCTACGGCGCACCAGGGGCAGGAGACATCGGAGACGAAATCGATCTTGAGATGGGCGGTCATGGCGCCATTCTTCATGGCGCCACAACCCCTTTGTGCGCGCGGGGTCTTCAGGCCATGGCCTTGCGGCGCTCGCGCTCCATGCGGGCGCTGGCCAGCGTTTCTTCGCGCAGGCGGTCGTACTCGGCCTTGTCGACCGGCACGGCGTTCGGGTCGCCCAGGTCGCGCATGTGGATGCGGTAGGTCTCGCGGGCGCTCATGGCGGCCAGCGCGGCCAGCACGGTCACGGCGAAGGTGATGGCGCCGACCGTGAACCACACGTTGGTCGAGCCCGGAGGCGCCACGGCGGCGAACAGCGCGGGCAGCAGCGCGGTGAAGGTGGTGCCGATGTTCTGCGAGATGGCCATGGCCGACACGCGGTTGCGGGTGCGGAACAGCTCCGGGTAGAAGCTCGGGAAGGTCGCGTTGTAGCCCTGGTACACGATGCCCCACATCAGCAGCGACATGCAGATGGCCAGCGGCACGTTCTTGATGCTGATGGCGTACAGGTACACGAACGACAGCAGGCCCGAAGCCAGGGCGCCCACGATGATCGGCGGCTTGCGGCCGATGCGGTCCGACAGGTTGCCCACAAACGGGATCACCAGCACGGCCAGGATGTTGCCCAGCACGGGAATCCACAGGTACACGTCTTTCTGGAAGCCGATGCCGTAGGCGGCCTGCACCGCGTAGGCCGCGCCGAACACGGTGGCGACCACGGGAATCACGTTCATCAGCGCCATGCAGACCACGCGCAGCATGTCGGCCCAGCTGTCGGTGAAGGCCTGGACGATGGGCGACTTCGCCACTTCGCCTTTCTTGTCGACTTCGGCGAAGGCCGGCGTCTCGTCGACCTCGCGGCGGATGATGTAGCCGGCCACGATCACGATGAAGCTCAGCAGGAACGGAATGCGCCAGCCCCACGAATTGAAGGCTTCTTCAGGCATGTAGTGCGCCAGCGGCAGGAACACGGCAGCCGCCAGGATCTGGCCGGCCTGCACGCCCTGCAGGGTGAAGCTCGCGAAGAAGCCGCGGCGCCCGAACGGCGCGTGCTCCAGGATCATCGAGCTCGCGCCCGAGATCTCGCCGGCCACCGCGAAGCCCTGCACCAGGCGCAGGAACACCAGCAGCGCCGGGGCCAGCAGGCCGACCTGGTCGTAGGTCGGCAGCAGGCCCACGGCCACGGTCGAGAAGCCCATCAGGAACATGCACAGCACCAGCACCTGCTTGCGCCCGTGCGTGTCGCCCCAGTGGCCGAGCACGAAGGCGCCGATGGGACGCGCGACATAGCCCACGCCGTAGGTCGCGAGCGACGCGATGATGGCCGTGGTCGGGTCGCCCTTGGGAAAGAAGATCTGCGGAAAGATCAGCGCCGCGGCGGTGGCGTAGATGAAGAAGTCGTAGTACTCCAGCGCCGAGCCGATCCAGCCGCTGGCGGCGGCTTTCCTCGACTGGTGCTTGCCTTGCGGCTCTTTGGCGGATGGGTTGGCCATGGGTTGTCTCCAGTGGTGTGACGAAGGTGTCGGATGCGAGGGGAAAAAATCAGTCTTGTTGTTGGGGCTGCTGCGCCTGCGACGCCATGCGCGCGGGTGCGTTGAGCGCGCCGTAGGCGTCGTAGCCGCCCACGCGCTGCGCGACCTCGAAGAAGAGGCCGCCGTCGAAACTCTCGGTGTAGATGTGCAGGTAGCCGCCGGCCGCCGAGCGGTCGAACAGCACGCCGGCTTCGCGCATGCGCGCCAGCAGTTCGGGCGCCACGTCGATGCGCGTGGCCAGGTCGTCGTAGTAGTTGTCCGAGATCGGCACGAAGCGCGTGCCATTAGCGCGCAGCCGGGCCAAGGTGTCGAAGATGTCGTCGCAGTCGAGCGCGATGTGGTGCACCGCACCGCCGCCGGTCACGCTCAGCGTGCGCGCGGTGCGTGTGCGCTGGCTCAGCGACACGTTCAGCACCAGGCGCAGGCTGCGGTCGGCATTGGCCACGCCGCGGCTGCGGATCAGGCCGAAGGGGTCGGCCAGCTCCAGGCTCTCGCCGGGCTCCAGGCCGAGCACGGCGCGCGCGAACAGCACCCAGGTGTCGAGCTGGTCCAGCGCCAGGCCCAGTGCGACGTGGTCGATGCGCGTGAGGCCCGCATCGCTGTCGCCCGGCCCCGCGTCCTCGAGGATGAAGTCGGTCTCGTACAGCCCGTTGGCGCCCAGCGCCTCGGGCACGAAATGGATCAGGTTGCCGCCCGGCGCCACGATGGCCGGCACGCGCAGCTCGTTCGGCCCGACCGGGCTGTCGTGGCGCTGCGAGCGCATGGCGCTGGCGCGGCCCACGGCCGCGAGCGGGTCGGCGCAGCGCACGCCCAGCGCGCACACCGAGGTGCCGTGCGCCTCGAAACGCTGGCGCGCGAACGAATCGGGCTGCGCATTGACGATGAAGTGGATGCCGCCCTGGCGGTACAGCGTGACGGCCTTGGAACGGTGGCGCCCCACGCGGCGAAAGCCCAGCTGCCCGAGCAGCGCGCCGAGCGTGGCGGCCGAGGCCTCGTCGGCCGCGAACTCGATGAACGACAGCCCCGAGAGCGCCGGCGCGGGCGGCGGGTTGAACAGTTCCACGCGCTGCGGCTGAACGGGTGCATTCCCGTGGGCAAGCCGCTCGCGCGTTTCGCTTTCGAGGTACAGCAGCGAGCGCATCGCATCGACGGCGGTGCGGCGGTTCGGCGTCTCGCGGAAGATGTCGTTGAAGATCTCCAGCGACAGCGGCCCGGTGTAGCCCGCGCGCAGCACCTGTTCGAAGAAGCCGACCACGTCGAAATCGCCCTGCCCCGGGAACGAGCGGTGGTGGCGCGCCCACTGCAGCACGTCCATCGACAACAGCGGCGCATCGGCCATCTGCACGAAGAAGATCTTCTCGCCCGGAATCGCGGCGATGCCCGCCGGGTCGTCCTTCAGCGACAGCGTGTGGAAGCTGTCGAGGATCAGCCCCAGGTGCGGGTGGTCGGCGCGCTGCACGATGTCCCAGGCCTGGGCGTAGCGCGAGGTGTGGCGGCCCCAGGCCAGCGCCTCGAAGCCCACGCGCAGGTTGCGGCGCGCGGCGCGCTCGGCCAGCGCGTGCAGCTGGGCGGCGGCGCGCGCCGGGTCGTTCACCGACAGCGGCGAGGTGTTGGAGCAGCACAGCACCAGCGGCGCGCCCATGGCTTCCATGAGGTCGAACTTGCGTTCGGCGCGCTCCAGGCTGCGGTGGAACTGCGCTTCAGGCATGCCTTCGAAGTCACGGAAGGGCTGGTACAGGTCGATAGCCAGGCCCAGGTCGGCCACGATGCGGCGAAGCTCGGCGGCGGTGCCGCGGAAGTTGACGAAATCGGCTTCGAACAGCTCGATGCCGTCGAAGCCCGCGGCCGCAATGGCTTCGAGCTTCTGGCGGAGGGTGCCGCTGAGCGAGACGGTGGCAATGGCGCGGTGCATGGGGATGGACTGTAGAAAGAGCCCGGGCGCGCCACAACGCAAATCAGCCCCTTCTGATCGATGATCGCACGCCACCGATCATCATTCGCACGAAATAGGGGTTACACCTAGCCCGCACGGGGGTGCGGGCCGGGCGTTTTTTCAGAGGCTGCGCCAGTAATCGATCAGCATCTGCGCGAACTCGACCGGACGTTCCACCGCGCTCAGGTGCGCGGCGTCGATGGTCGCCAGCCGCGCGCCCGGGATCTGCGCCACCATGGCCTCGGACATGGCCAGGGGCGTGGCCTCGTCCTGCAGCCCGCCGATCACCAGCGTGGGCGTGGCAATGCGGCGGTTGCTGTCGCGGAAGTCGATGGCGGCCACGGCGTTGCAGCTCTCGATGTAGCCCTGCGCGTCGGTGCGCACCAGCGTGTCGTGCAGCGTGCGCGCGGCCACCGCGCCTTCGGGCGTGGCGGCGTAGGCCGGCGTGAGCCAGCGTGCCACGGCGCCCGGGGCGATGGCGGCCACGCCCTTGGCGGCCACGGTTTCCGCGCGCAGGCGCCACGGGGCCTGGTCGGGGTAGTGCGCGGCCGAATTGGCGATCACCACGGTCCTGAGCTGCGCGGCGTGCCGCACCGCCAGCGCCTGCGCGGTCATGCCGCCCATCGACAGGCCCACGAAATGCACGGGCTCGCCGCCCGTCTCGCGCGCGATCAGCTCGGACGCGTCCTGCGCCAGCGTTTCCACGCGCAGCACGCCGGGCACCACCTCGGAGCCGCCGTGGTTGCGGTGGTCGTAGCGGATCACCGTGTGGGCGCGCGCGAGCTGCGCGGCCACGCCGTCCCACATGTGCAGGTCGCAGCCGAGCGCATGGCTGAGCACGACGAAGGGGCCGTCGCCTTCGCGCACGACATTCAGGCGGGGGGAGGAAGTGGTCATGGGGTGGAGTCCTTCTTTGGGGAGGATGGAGAAGCAGGTTGAGAGAGACGCGGCAGCCACAGGAACGCGATGGCCAGCAGCACGGTGCCGGCCATCAGCATCGGCACCACCATCGGCCAGGCGCCGTACGAAAAGCTCGTGTCGACGAACAGCGCGGCGACCTGCCCCACGCAGAACGCGACCATCATCATGCCGAAACCGGACCACGACACGGCGCGCCCCGCCAGGTGCGGCAGGTCGCCCACGGCGCCGGCCTGTCCGCAGGGCTGGTGGATGCCGTGGCCGAGGCAGTACACGGCGTGGCCCGCCAGCAGCGGCACCGCGCTGTGCGGCATCAGCCAGCAGCCCAGCGCCTGGATCACGGCGCCGGTGATGCTCAGCACCGCGCCCAGGCGCACGGTGCGCATCGGCCCGAAGCGGCGCAGCAGGCTGCGGCACATCGTGGTGCTGAAGATGTAGACCAGCGAGCCGCCGGCCGGAATCCAGCCGTACCACGCGGGCGACCAGCCGAGGTAGCCGATGTAGACCATCGGCGAGAGCAGCAAAAAGCAGAACAGCCCGCCGTAGGTGGCCGCCGCCACCGAGGCCCAGGCGCGGAAGGCGCGGCTCGCGAACACGGCGCGCGTGCTGCCGCGCGGCGCGGACGATTCGCCTCCGGCCAGCGGCTTGCGCGTTTCGCCGAAGGAGCGCCAGCACAGCGCGAACAGCGCCAGCGAATAGACCGCCATCGCGACCATCACCCAGCGCCAGCCTGCGCCCTGCACCAGCCAGGCGCCCAGCAGCGGCGCCACCAGCCCGACCATGCCCAGGCCCGTGAGGCCCCGCGCCATGACGTGCGGGCCCTCGTGCGCCGGATACAGGTCGCGCACCGCGGCGCGTGAGCACACGAGAATCGCCGCCATCGAAAAACCCTGCAGCGTGCGCCAGCCCGCGAGCACCGCCACGCTGCCCGCAAAGGCACCGCCGAAAGCCGCGACCACATAACAGGCCAGCCCCGCCAGCAGCACCGGCCGGCGGCCGAAGCGGTCGGCCAGCGGGCCGCACAGCAGCTGCGCAAAGCCGAAGGCCAGCACGAACAGCGTGAGGCTGGTGCTGGCCGAGCCCAGCTCCTTCGCGATGGCGGGCAGCGCCGGCAGGTAGCTGTCGGTGGCCACCGGTTGCGCGGCCAGCAGCAGCGGCAGCAGCAAGGTGAAACTGACGTCGAACCGGCCCTTCTTCGGGGCGACCGGCGCGTTCACTGCGCCGCGGACGGAGCAGCGGGTGCTGCGGGCAGCAGGCCCTTCTCGCGCAGGATGTTCGTCGCGATGCCGAAGGCGTGGTTGGCCACCGGCACGCCGCAGTAGATCGCGGCCATCATGATCACTTCCTTGATCTCGTCGGGCGTGAGGCGCGACTCGGGCGGGCCGTCGAGCGCGGCGCGCACATGCATGGCGAATTCTTCGTACGCATGGATGCCCAGCATCATCGACAGCACCATGAAGCGGCGCGTCTTGTCGCCCAGCGCGGGGCGGCCCCAGATGTCGTTCCACGCGTGGCGCGTGATGAGCTCCTGGAACTCGGCGTTGAAGCCGTTGCGGTTGGCGAGCGACTTGTCGACCCACGCGTCGCCGAGCACGCGGCGGCGGTTGACGAGGCCGTCTTCGTAAGGATTGCTCGGGGTGTCGGGGGCGGTCATTGCGAGAGTTCCTTGTCGGATGAGAGTTGGGCTTGCAGGGCTTTCACCTCTGCCACAGCGATCTGCCCCGCGTTCACGGCGAGCGCGGGGTCGAACCATTCGTCGGCCGCGTCGCGCGGCAGCTCGGCACGCAGCCGGTCGATGTTGGCGCGCATGCGCGCGGCATCGACCTGCAGGCCGGGCAAGGCGCCGGCCATGGCGCGCACACTGCCGTGCGCCGACATCAACAGTTGCGGCCATTCGGCCAGTTCGGCCTGCCAGGCGCCGAGCGCGCGCTCATGCTGCTGCGGCATGGCGCCGAGCAAGGCGGCCACGCGCTGCGGCGCGCGGTGCGCGGCGGCGATGGCGACCATCGAGGCCACGGGGTTGCGCTTGTGCGGCATCGCCGACGAGCCGCCGCGCCCAGGTTCGCTGGGCTCGGCGACCTCGGCCACTTCGTACTGGCCGAGCAGCGAGATGTCGACCGCGACCTTGCCCAGGCTGCCCGTGAGCAGGCCGAGTTCGCAGCCGAGCGCGACCCATTCGTCACGCTGCGTGTGCCACGTGGCGCCGGGGTCGCCCAGGCCGAGTTCCTTGGCCATGCGCTGGCGCACCGCGGCGCCCTGCCCCTTCATCTGCGCCAGCGTGCCGACGGCGCCGCCGAGCTGCAGCTGCAGCGCGTGCTTCGCGGCGGCACGCAGGCGGGTGCGGCTGCGCACCAGCGGCGCGGCCCAGCCGGCGCACTTGAAGCCGAAGCTGGTGACCGAGGCCGGCTGCATCAGCGTGCGCGCGAGCATCGGCGTGTCGGCGTGCTGCACCGCCAGGCGCAGCAGTGCGTCGGCGGCCTTCGCCAGGTCGGCTTCGACGAGTGCGACGGCTTCGCGCGTGACCAGCGCCATCGCGCTGTCGATCACGTCCTGGCTGGTGCTGCCGAAGTGCACGAAGGGCACCGCCTCGGCATTGAACAGGCCCACGGCCTCGCGCAGCGCCTTCACCAGCGGGATGGCGACGCTGCCGGCGCGTCCGCTCTCGCGCACGATCTTGGCCACGTCGAACAGCTCGACCTTGCAGCTGCCGACGATCGAATGCGCGGCGCTCTCGGGAATCAGCCCCTCGGCCGCCTGCGCGCGCGCGAGCGCGGCCTCGAAGCGCAGCATGGCGTCGACGAAGGCGCGGTCGCTGAAGGCGCCCAGCGTCTCGGAGGTGGAAAGGAAGCCTTCAAAAATGCTCATGCGTGTTCCGGTGTTTTCAGTATTTCAGTTGGGCCACCGCGCGCAGCTCTTCGGGCGAGGCGGTGCCGAAGCCGAAGAACTCGAGGTAGGCCGGGATCATCTCGAACAGCATGTCCGTGCCCACCTGCACCTGGCAGCCCTTGGCCTTGGCGGCCTGCAGCAGCGGCGTGTATTCGGTCTTCATGACGACCTCGCCGACGAAGGTCTCGGGCGCGATGCGGTCCACGTCGAAGGGCAGCGGGTCGGTGTCCTTCATGCCCAGCGGCGTGGCGTTGACGACCACGTCGTAGCCCGCCGGGTCCTTCGAACCGGTGGCGACCTTCATCTGCGGATAGTGTTCGCGCAGCCGCGCGGCCAGCGCCTGCGCGGAGGCGTCGCTCATGTCGAACAGCATCAGCTCGGCCGCGCCGGCCGCCGCGATCGACGCCGCAATGGCCGACCCCACGCCGCCCGTGCCCGACACCAGCACGCGCGTGCCCTTGAACAGCCGCCCCTTGCGCTCCACGCCGCGCACGAAGCCCGCGCCGTCGAACTGGTCGCCCAGCAGGCTGCCGTCGGGCCGCTTGAGCACGGCGTTGCAGGCGCCCGCGACACGCGCGGTGGGCGTGACCTCGTCGACCAGCGACATCGTCGTGACCTTGTGCGGCATCGTGACCAACGCGCCGCGCAGGTTCGAGAACTTGAAGATCTGCGCGAGCGACGCGGCGTAGTCCTCGGGCTTCACGCCCATCGGCACGACGACCGCGTCGATGCCCTGCTTGTCGAACCAGGGGTTGTAGATCATCGGCGCCTTGAAGGCTTCGGTGGGGTAGCCGATGTGGGCGATGAGCGTGGTCTTGCCGGAGATCATGGGCGTCGTCTTGTTCAGGAAGGCGCGGGGTCAGGCCACGCTCGGGGATTGGTAGCGCAACGGGGTTGCGATCTCGGCGTGCATCGCCGGCGGATAGATGAGCTCGCGCAAAAAGTCGGCGTCGGCCTGCATCGCATCGGCCGCGTCGATGTGGCCGAAGTAGCGGAAGTAGTGCGGCATCTGCTGCACCAGCATCTCGAAGCCGGCCTGCGCATTCAGGCCGCGCGCGCGGGCCGCGCGTACCAGCGGCGTGGGCTGGTTGCGCAGCAGGATGTCGAACAGCGCGGCGTGCGGTTCCATGCGCGCCACGTCGAGCGGCAGCGCGTCGTCTTCGGCCAGGCCCAGCGGCGTGGCGTTGATGACGAGGTCGTAGCCCTCGGGCGCGTTGCTGTCGACCGCGACCACGGTCGCATCGAAGAAAGCGTCGAGCTTGGCGGCCACGCCCGCGGCCTTGCCGGAGGCGGTGTCGAAGAAGGCGATGTGCTCGGCGCCGTTCACCGTGCCGCCTTCGGCCAGCGCCACGCCGATGGCGGCGGCGCTCACGCCCGCGCCGAGGATCAGCACGCGCTTGCCGCGAAACGGCACGTTGCAGCGGTCGAGCGCGCCGATCAGGCCTTCGCCGTCGAACAGGTCGCCCTCGAGCTGGTCGCCCTCGGTGCGGCGCACCACGTTGACCGAACCGGCCACGCGGCCGAACAGGCCGCAGCCGTCGAGCAGGTCGACCACGCGCGGCTTGTGCGGCGGCGCGATCACCATGCCGCGCACGTTGCGCGCCAGGAAGGCCGACTTCATGAACACCGCGAAGTCGCGCACCGGCACCTGCATGGGCACCAGCACCGCGTCGATGCCGTAGCGCGCGAAGGCCGCGTTGAACATGCGCGGCAGCCGCACGTTGCGGACCGGGTCGCCGGGGATGAGGTAGGCCTGGGTGCTGCCGGTGATGATGGGGCTCATGGGCGTGCTTCCGTTCGTCAATCGCTCGTTTCGGGGCGGAACAGCGGGCTTTATAGTCCCTTCGCGCGCAGCCTGCTGGCACATGGACAGTCAAACGTTCGATGATCGATCTTTATAGTTCGTCAATCGATCAAATTGCGGGTTTTTACTTAGCCATTCGGCCCTCGCCGCCGCGCCGGACGCGGGCACACTTCCGCCCATGAACAGCACCAGCCCCGACGACTCGACGCCGCCCGCCGGCCTGGACAAGCGCGACTGGATCGCCGGGCTGGAGCGCGGCGTGAGCATCATCGAGGCCTTCGACGACGCCAACCCGCGCCTCACGGCCAGCCAGGCCGGCCAGCGCACGAACATGACGCGCACCGCCGCGCGGCGCTACCTGCTCACCCTGCAGCACATGGGCTACGTGGCCAGCGACGGCAAGCTGTTCTGGCTCACGCCGCGCGTGCTGCGCCTGGGGCAGTCGTACCTCGAATCGGCCCGCCTGCCGCGCGTGGTGCAGCCCTTCCTGCAGCGCGTGGCGGCCGGCACCAACGAGATCGCCTACCTCAGCGTGATGGACGGCGACGAGGTGGTCTACATCGCGCGCAACGGCCCCAACCGCAGCATGAGCACCGGCTACGTGCTCGGCGCGCGCGTGCCGGCGCAGGTCACGGCCTCGGGCATGCTGATGCTGGCGCTGCGCAGCGACGCCGAGCTGAACGACTGGCTGGCCACGCGGCAGCTCACGGTGTTCACCTCGCACACCATCGCGAGCATGGAGCGCATGAAGCTCGAGCTGGCGCGCATCCGCGCCCAGGGCTGGGCGCTGTCGGAGCAGCAGCTCGACCTGAACTCGCGCGGCATCGCCGTGCCGCTGCGCGACCGCCACGGCACACTGGTGGGCGCACTGAACATCACGATGCCGATGGGGCACGAGAGTTCGGAAGACGCGGTGGCCCGCGTGCTGCCCGTGCTGCGCGAGACGGCGCAGGCGATGCGCAACCTGATCTGAGCCCTGCGGCTACGGCGCGGGCCAGGCCTTGTCGAAAAAGGCCGCCACCTCGGGGCCGAGCTGCGCCAGGAAGGCCGCGCGGTCGAAGCCCGGCGGGTCTTCCTGGACGTCGCCGCCCGGCGTGGCGATCGGCATGCCCGGCTTGTCCATGAACGCGAAGTGCGAGGCGTTGGGCACGCGGTGCAGCACGGCCTGGGGCATCTGCTGCGCGAGCCATTCGCCGTGAAAGCGCGGCACGAGGAAGCGGTCCTGCATCGCCACATGGATCTGCACGGGCCCCCGGATGGCCGCCAGCGACGACGCCGTGAACGGCACGCCGACCGGGGCCATCAGCACGACGGCGCGCACGCGCGCATCGCGCAGCGAAGGCAGCAGCGGCGATGTCGAAGGCGCGGCGTCCTTGCCGATGCCGCAGAACACCGGATCGGCGCTGCGCTCGCGCTCGCAATGCCGCGCGGACTGCGACAGGTCGGCCTGCCCGCCCGCCAGGGCCAGCACGGTGTAGCCGCCCGCCGAATGGCCGAGCGCGCCGATGCGCGGGCCCTGGGCGTCGCTGGCGATGCGGTCCTTCCAGCGCGGGTCTGCGAGCAGCGCATCGATCAGCTGCGAGACCTGCCGCGGCCGCTCGGTGAAATAGGCCGCCGCACCGCGCTGCATCAGTGACGCATCCTGCCAGTTGTCGCCCGCATGGCGGATCGCGGCGACGAGGTAGCCGTCCCGCGCCAGCGCTTCGGCGAGGCGGCCGTGGCCCAGTTCGGTGCCGGCCAGGCCGTGGCTCAGCACGATGAGCCCCTTGACCCGCTCTTCTGGCGCCGCCCGGATCGCCGCGCGGACCGTGAACGGCCCCATGGCCGTCTCGCGGGACGCCGCCTGCGTCGGGTAGTACAGCGCGGCGGTCACGGGCGCGGCGCCCGCGACGTTGAACGGCTGCCAGCCGACCTCGAATGCCGAGGCACGGCAGCAGAACAACAGGCCGGCGGCGAGCCACAGGCTCAGGCGGAAGAAGGGGCGCATGTCGGGTCTCCTCGCTCGGTGACAGAGCAGTGAGTGCCGATGGTGGCGGCGCCCTCGCCCGCCGCCTACGGCGTTGCGACGGAACGCGGGCCGTGCGGCGCGAAACGACAGGCGCACGGCGCGAACGGCCCCGCTTGGCGAACTGACAGCATTCCGACAGCATCCACCCGGCACGATGCAGGCTTTCCTACAAGATCGATGGAGACACCCACCATGTCCGACCTCTTCCTGAACGACGCCGTCCCCCTGAGCCGCCGCCACTGGCTGCAAGCCGGCGGCGCCCTCACCCTCGGCGGCCTGCTGCCTTCGATGGCCTCGGCGCAAGACGCCTGGCCCAGCAAGTCGATCCGCTTCGTCGTGCCCTTCGCGCCGGGCGGCAGCTCGGAGATCGTGGCGCGCTCCACGGCCGCCGAGCTGTCGCGCACGCTGGGCCAGAGCGTGTTCGTCGACAACAAGCCCGGCGCGGCCGGCAACATCGCCATGAGCGAGGTGGCGCGCGCCACCGACCAGCACACGCTGATCCTCGGCCACATCGGCACGCTGGCCGTGAACCCCTACATCTTCGCCAAGCTGCCCTACGACGCGAACAAGGACTTCAAGCCCGTGAGCCTGCTGGCCAAGGTGCCCAGCCTGTACGTGGTGCACCCCGACGTGCCGGCCAAGAACCTCAAGGAGTTCATCGCCTACGCCAAGAGCAAGCCCGGCAAGCTGAGCTACGGCTCGGCCGGCAACGGCAGCGCGGGCCACCTGGCCTTCGAGTACCTGAAGATGACGGCCGACGTGTTCATGCTGCACGTGCCCTACCGCGGCACCGGCCCGATGGTGACCGACCTGCTCTCGGGCCGGCTCGACGCCTCCGCCATCGGCGCGGCGGCGATCATTCCGTTCATCAAGGCCGGCAAGGTGCGCTGCATCGCGACCGGCTCGGCCAAGCGCCTGGCGCAACTGCCCGACGTGCCGACCGTGGCCGAGCAGGGCTTCCCCGGCTTCGAGATGACGCAGTGGTACGGCATGCTCGCGCCGGCCAGCATCACGCCCGCGCAGATGAGCAAGCTCTCGGCCGAGACCATGAAGGCCGTGAAGTCGCCCGACTCGATGCAGCGCCTCACGGCCGATGCGGCCGAGGCCGTGGGCGGCACGCCGGAGCAGTTCGCGCAGTTCATCACCGCCGAACAGAATCGCTGGCAGAAAGTGATCGCCCGGGCAAACATCAAGCCTGATTGAGGCAGGCAGGCCCTAGCATCGGCGCCATGCGCATCCTGCTGGCCGAAGACGAACACACCCTGGGCACCTGGCTCTGCAAGGCGCTGGAGCATGCGGGCATCCAGGTCGAATGGGTGGACGACGGCCGGCTGGCCGACCGGGCCCTGCAGCAGCGCGACCACGACGCGCTGGTGCTCGACCTGGGCCTGCCCGGCATGGACGGCCACACGGTGCTGCAGCGGCTGCGCGAACGCGACCAGCGGCTGCCGGCGCTGATCCTCACGGCGCGCGATTCGCTGGACGAGCGCGTCGCCTCCCTCAACGCGGGTGCCGACGATTTCCTCGCCAAGCCCTTCGCGCTGGCCGAGCTCGAAGCGCGGCTGCACGCGCTGGTGCGCCGTGCGCGCGGCGTGGAGCATCCGCGCCTGGCCTGCGGGCCGCTGGTGTACGACGGCGCACGCCGGCAGTTCACGCTGGGCGGCGAGGCGCTCGCGCTGTCGCCGCGCGAACAGGCCGTGCTGCGCGCGCTGGTGCAGCGCAGCGGCGAGCCGCTGTCGAAGCAGCAGATCCTCGATCGCGTGTTCTCCGACGACGACGAGGTGCACCTCGAAGCCATCGAGGTGCTGGTGTACCGGCTGCGCAAGCGGCTCGACGGCAGCGGGGTGCGCATCGTCACGCTGCGCGGCCTGGGCTACGTGCTGGAAGCGGACTGAGTGAGCGCGCTGCGCCGCTTCACCGACCGCCTGCGCCGCACCAGCCTGTGGCAGCGGCTCGCGCTGCTGCTGTTCCCCGCCCTGCTGCTGGTGACGGGCATCGAGCTGTGGATGACGCGGCACGACGCGCTGGCCGCCGCCAACGCCGCGTACGACCGCTCGCTGCTGGGCGCACTCAAGTCGATCGACGCGAACATCTCCACGGCCTCGGGCGGGCTCTCGGTCGAGCTGCCGTACACGATGTTCGAGTTCTTCGAGCTCACGGCCAGCGGGCAGGTGTTCTTTCGCGTCGCGACCTCCGACGGGCTGGTGGAGCTGGGCAGCGCCGACCTGCCCGCGCCGCCCGTCGAGCCGGCGATGGGCGTGCCGGCCTTCTACGACGCCACCTACTTCGGCGAGGCCGTGCGGCTCGCGGCCTACCGGCGCGACCTGGACCGCGCGCCGGCCGGCAGCACCGGGCGCAGCGTGCTGATCCAGGTCGGCGAGAGCACGCGCTCGCGCCAGGAGTTCACCAGCCGCTTCGTGCGCAGCGCCGCGCTGCGCGACGGGCTGATCCTCGCGATGCTGCTGTGCGGGACCGCGCTGGCGCTGGCGGCGGCGCTGCGCCCGCTGTCGCGGCTGGCGCGCGAGGTGCAGGCACGCACGCCCGACGACCTCACGCGCATCGCCGAGACCGACCTGCCCGCCGAGGTGCGCCCGCTGGTGGCCGCCGTGAACCAGCAGATGGCGCGCACGCAGGAACTGGTCGCGCAGCAACGGCAGTTTCTCGACGACGCCTCGCACCAGCTGCGCACGCACCTGACCACGCTGCAGATGCAGGCCGACTACGCACGCCGCGAGGACGACCCGGCGCAGGTGCGCGCCGCGCTCGACGCGTTGGGCGCCGAGATCGGCCGCGCCACGCGCAGCGCGCAGCAGCTGCTGGCGCTGGGCCGTAGCGACACCGTGGCCGTGGCGCCGGCCGAATTCGACACCGCCGAGCTGCTGCGCGAGGTGGCGGTCGACCTGCTGCCGCTGGCGCGCGCCAAGCGCATCGACCTGGGCATCCATGCGCCCTCGCCCGAGCTGCACGCGGTGGGCGACCGCGGCCTGCTGCGCGAGGCGCTGAGCAACCTCGTGGCCAACGCCATCGCCTACACGCCGGCGGCCGGCACGATCACGCTCTTCGCGGCCGGCGACGCCGCGGGCTGGAGCCTCAACGTGGAGGACGACGGCCCCGGCCTGAGCGAGGACGAGCGCGCCACCTTGGGCCAGCGCTTTCGGCGCGGCGCACGCGCGGACCAGGGCGGCTTCGGGCTCGGCCTGGCGATCGTGCGTTCGATCGCGCAGCGGCACCATGGCGATTTGCGGCTCGAAGCGCGCGACGCGGGGCCGGGCCTGCATGCCATCATCTGGTGGCCCCGGCCTGCGGGGTGAACCGCCGCCCTCCTTCTCTTCGATGCCACGCCCCTTTACCTTCACCCGTCGCCACGCGCTGCGCGCGCTGTCCGCGTGGCTCGCGCCTGTCGCGTTGCAAGCGACGGCCGCGGCGGGCGATGCGTCCGAAGGCCCGGCGGAATGCGTGATCCCCGCCAAGGCCGGCGGCGGCTTCGCGCTGACCTGCGCCCTGGCGCGCGATGCGCTGCAGGCCGTGCGCCCCGCACGCACGCCGCTCGCGCAGCGCTACCTGCCGGGCGGCATCGGCGCGGTGGCCTTCGACCGCATCGCGAGCGGCCAGCTCGGCGGGCCGGGCACGCTGGTCGCGTTCTCGAGCGGCTCGCTGCTCAACCTCGCGCAGGGCCGCTTCGGACCGCACCCGCCCTCGGCCGTGCGCTGGATCGCCACGCTGGGCACCGACTACGGCGTGGTCGCCGTGCACCGCGACTCGCCGTATCGCCGCCTGCAGGACCTGATCGCCGCGCTGCGCCAGGACCCGTCGCGCGTGGTCTTCGGCGCGGGCGGCACGGTCGGCAGCCAGGACTGGGTGAAGGCCGCGCTGCTGGTGCGCGCGGCCGGCGGCGCACCGAAGGCGATGCGCTTCGTGTCCTTCGAAGGCGGCGGCGATGCGCTGGGCGCGCTGCAGGGCAAGCACGTCGACGCGTTCCCCGGCGACGCCGCCGAGGCGCTGCAGGCCATCGCCGGCGGCGCGCCGCTGCGCCTGCTCGCGGTGCTGTCCGAAGCGCGGCTGGGCAGCGCACTCACCGGCGTGCCCACCGCGCGCGAGCAAGGCGCGGACATCGTCTGGCCGACCGTGCGCGGCGTGTACCTGAGCGCCAACGTGCCCGACGCCGCCGTGCGCGCCTGGACCGCCGCCTTCACCGAGGCCACGGCCGCGCCGGGCTACGCGGCGCTGCGCGAACGGCACGGCCTTTATCCTTTCGCGCTCACCGGCGCCGCACTCGACGACTACGTGCAGGCGCGCATCAAGGCCTACCAGGCGCTCGCCGACGAACTCGGCCTGCGGCGCTGGAAGCCCTGATCTTCAACTGACCTCCATGACCGAAGACGACATCACCCAACACCTCATCGACATGCTCGGCGGCGGCCATTTCGAAGTGGCCGACGACAACACCTTCTTCTTCCACGGCGCGGACAACAAGTTCCCCTTCGCCACGATCGTGACGAAGGACAACGACTTCGACAGCGCCTCGAAGCTGAACCGGCCCGGCGTGTTCCGCCTGAATGTCGGCGTGGGCAAGGAGACCTTTCGCGCGCTGTTCGGCGAGCAGCCGCTGGCCGACGTCGACCACGCCGCGCTCGACCGGCTGATGCCGCACCCGGTGTACGCCAAGATGTACTGGGTCAGCGTGATCAACCCGAGCGCCGCGACCTTCGAGACCGTGAAGCCACTCCTGGTGGAAGCGCGCAACCTGCTGATCGCGCGAGACAAGAGCGCATAGACCGGCCCCGACACCCGACCACATGAAACGCATACAATCCATATACGTTTCATACAGAGGTGACCCATGGGCATCGTCAAGATTTCAGACCTGATGCACGAGAACCTGCGCGTGGCGGGCAACGCCCTGAGCCGGTCGATCAATGCGCAGGCAGAGCACTGGATGCGGGTCGGCATGCTGACCGAGATGCATCCCGACCTCGACTACCGGGAGGTCTGCCAGCTGCTGATCCAGGCCGAGCTCTCGGGCGGCCTGGACATTGCCGCCCCACCCGGCAAGCCCCGCGCCCCCGCGAACGGCAAGCAGCACTGATGGCACACGACGTTCCCCTCCGGTCGGCCGACGAACTGGTGATGGCACGCCATGCCGCCCAACTCGCGGCGCAGGTCCTGGCCATGATCGAGCCCCACGTCGTGCCCGGCGTGAGCACCGAAGCGCTCGACCGCCTCTGCCACGCACACATCGTGAAGGTGCAAGGCGCCATTCCCGCCAACGTGGGCTACCTGGGCTATCCGAAGACCATCCTCACCTCGGTGAACCAGGTGGTGTGCCACGGCATTCCCTCGGCCGACAAGATCCTGAAGGCGGGCGACATCGTCAACATCGACGTCGCCGTCAACAAGGACGGCTGGTTCGGCGACACCAGCCGCATGTTCTTCGTCGGTGCGCCGAGCGTGCTGGCGCGCCGGCTGGTGGAGACGACCTACGAAGCCCTGTGCGCCGGCATCCGGCAGGTGAAGCCCGGCGCGACGCTGGGCGACGTGGGCCACGCGATCCAGTCGGTCGCCCAGCGCGAAAATTTCAGCGTGGTGCGCGAGTACTGCGGACACGGCATCGGCCGCATCTACCACGACGAACCGCAGGTGCTGCACTTCGGGCGGCGCGGGGCGGGCCTCGTGCTGGAGCCGGGCATGGTCTTCACCATCGAGCCGATGCTCAATGCGGGCCGCGCCGAAACGAAGCAACTGGCCGACGGCTGGACCGTCGTGACCAAGGACCGCTCGCTGTCCGCGCAGTGGGAGCACATGGTGGCGGTCACGGCCGACGGCTACGAGGTGCTGACGGCCTGGCCGGACGGCACGGGCGCCTACGCGCCGATCTGATGCGCAACGCGGCCGGGCGATGGCCGCAATGTCCTTCATCGCCCAGGCTGCTTCGCGGGTGGACGGGCTGCCTTGCATTAGGCTGCGCGTTTTTACTCCTGGCCCGCTCATGCACATCGAAGAACGCATCCACATCGCAGTCCCGCCCACGGTCGTCGACCACATCTGGAGCGAGGTCGATCGATGGCATCTGTGGGACCCGGACACCAAGAAGGCCCAGCTCAACGGCCCCTTCGCCGTGGGAACCAAGGGCCGGATCGTTCCCAGCAAGGGCATGGGCGTGCCGATGGCGGTCACGGAGCGCACCGAGGGCCGCTCGTTCACCGTCGAAGGCCACATTCCCCTGTTCCGCATGCACTTCGAACACACGGTGTCGCCCGTCGCCGGCGGCTCGGAAGTGATGCACCGCGTGTGGTTCACCGGTGGCCTCGCCTTCCTGTTCGGGCCCGGCGTTGCCAAGCAACTTCGCACGGGGCTGCCCCGGACCATGCAGTCGCTGAAAGCCTATGCGGAGCAGCGCCACGCGCCGACTCGCGCCGGCGCCTGACCGCCCCTAGTACGTCACCGTGACGGTGACCGTGTCGCTGTAGCTGCCCGGCGCCACGTTGGTCTGGGCCGGCACCCGGCCGTAGACCGGGATGGCGCTGCCGGGATTGCCGCTGCCGTCGACCGTGTCCGTGCCTGCGGCATTGCCCCAGCGCAGCGAGCGCGCGGCATCGCGGTACAGCTCGTAGCGGATGTAGTCACCGGTCCCGCCCGCCATGCGCCGCTGCGTCCCCGTCACGTTCACGCCATTGCTCAGTCCCACCTTCCAGGCCGTGCTGGGCGGGCAGGCCATCGTGATGGCCGCCGTGCCGTTGACCGCGGACGCCAGCGAGCCGGCGCTGCCGAAGTCCAGGTCGGTGGCCGTCACGCTGACGGCACAGGCGCTCGAATAGGTGGCCGTGACCTGCGTGTAGAAATTCGTCACCCCGGTGTACTTGGCCGAGCTCGCGTTGCAGCTGCCGGGGGCGTTGCCGTTCTTCATGCCCCAGACGACCTGGGAGTTGTAGATGTTGGCCTGGTAGCTGCCCGCCGCCAGCGACTGCCCGGACGGCACGCGGCCGTACAGCGGAATGTTCAGCGCGACGTTGCCGCCGCCGGCCGGCAGGACGAACGTGCCTGCCGCGCTGCTGTAGGTACCGCCGCCCGGCGGCGGGCCGACGATGCTGCTGCGGCCCGCGTCGGAGTAGATGTTGTAGGCCATCTGCGAGCCGTTCCAGTTGGTCATGTAGCGCGGCGCGTAGCCGGCGATCTCGTTGCCCTGGTAGACGTACACGCAGTAGTTCATGTACATGGTCTGGCCGGTGTCGTTCTGGCAGGCGAAGCCGACCGTGGCGGTGGTGTCCGTCGCCGCCGACGCCGTCACGGTGCCGAAGGCGAAGGTGGGCTGGCTGGCAACCCAGCAGCTCGGGTCGGCATGCGCCGCGCCCATGCCCAGCAGGCACGAGAGTGCCAGCGCCAGTTTCACGAATCTCAACGTCCACATGTCAACCGCTCTTTCTGCAAACCACCGCCCTCGGGACGCCGCCAGTCGAACTGCGCCCGGCACACCCCGCCGTCGGGCGTGCGCACGGCCAGCGTGTTGCGCACGTCGAGCGTGTCCAGGTACACCCAGCCGTCGTAGCCCACCACCGCGCCGCCACCGTCCTGGCCGTTCACCTGCACGCGGCTGCCCAGCGGCAGGGGCTGGCCCTGTGCGTCCATCAATGCCACGTGGGCGGCCCGCACGGGCGTGATGCCGAAATGTGCCCGCGCGCCCGAACGGCCGGCCGGGGTGATGAGGCTCTCGGCGCGCTCGATGCGCACGTCGGCGGGCAGATCCATCGGGTCGATCGCCAGCTTGTTGTTCTGGTAGGCGTTCACCGGCACGACCAGCAGCAGGCCGCTCGCATTGGTCTGCCCCACCGGGCGATTCTCGAGCTTCACGGGCACGCCGGCCACGCCGTCGGTGTCCACCACCGCAAAGGCGTCGTCGATGCGCCGCGCGGCCAGCACCCCGCCGCCCATCAGCACCAGCGCGCCGCTGGCGCCCGCATAGGCGTAGCGGCTGGCGCGGCCACCGCCCATCTCGCTCACGCCGGCCTGCACGCGGCCGTAGGGGCCGAGGTAGTTGACTTCGGCCTGGCCGCCGGTCGCACCGCTACCCGTGCGCGCCGTGGCGCGCCAGCCCCAGCCGCCGTCGCCGAGAGGCGACTGCTGCGCGCTGACGGTGCCCACGGTGCCCTGGTCGCCGCTGCGCTGCACGCCGGCGCTCACGCTGGTCTGCGCGTCCCACGACCAGCTCAGGCCGACGAAGACGCCGCGGTCGCTGCGCTTGTCCAGGTTCTGGTTCATGCCCACCGTGATCGAGGTCGTGCGCCCGATCGAACGGAACCAGTTCACGCTGGCGTAGCGCGACGCGTTCTGCCCGACCGGGCGCAGGTAGAGGTAGCTCACGCTGACGTTGCCCAGGCCGCCCATGTCGTAGCCCACGCTCGCGCTGGCGCTGCCCTTGGCCGGCGCCGAGCCGTAGGCCGTGGCCACGTCGCGGTAGTCGCCCTGGGTGCGGGTGCCGTTCAGGCCCACCGACAGGCGCTCCTGCCGCCACAGGTAGCCCAGGCTGGTCTGCGTGCCGCTGCGGCTGCCGCCGGGGGTGTCGGCGTCGTGCCGGCTGCCCGCCAGCGCCGCCGACAGCGTGCCCGCGGCGCCCAGTTGCCACACGCCCCCGGCGCCGGCCAGCGCCAGGCCGCGCGTCACCTCGCCATGCGCTTCCATCGTGAAGCTGTCGCTGAGGCCCCGGCGCCAGGTGCCGGTCAGCACCGGCTGCTTGCCGTAGTCGAAGGAGCGCAGGCCGTAATTGCGGCGCACCACGCCCAGGTCGACCGTCCAATCGGTCAGCCCGGGCGCCAGCAGGCGGTTGCTGTCGAAGAGCGAAAAGCTCAGCGTGGCGGCGCGGCCCAGCGCGTCGGTCACCACCACCTGCGCCGTGCCCGTGCTGTTGATGCGCGGCAGCGTGTTGAGCTGGAACGGCCCCGCCGGCACCTGGCCGCTGTACTGGCGGATGCCGTCGATGAACAGCTCCACGTCCGAGGGCATCGTGGCCGAGCCGATGAAGCTGGGCAACGGTGCGGTCTGCCGGTAGGGCTGCAGGCCGAAGTCGCGCGTCAGCTGGATGCCGCCGATGCGCGTGGCGCGCGACCAGGGCAGCGCGCCGGTGAGCGTGTCGCCCACGCGCAGGGTGAGCATCTTGTCGGGGAAGGCCAGGCTCCAGGTGCTGTCCATGCGCACGGACTGGTCCTTCCAGCCCTGCGTGTCGTGCGTGCGCTGCATCAGCCAGGTGGTGCTGAGCACGCTGGCGCCGCGGAACGCGCGCAGCTCGCCGAAGGCGCTCAGGCTGGCGCTGCCGCCCCGGCCCTGGGTGCCGTAGAGGTCGTAGTTCAGCAGCAGGCCGGTGGAGGTGCTCAGGGGCTGCGCGCTGACGGCCGCCTGCCCCACCGTGGCGGTGGGCAGGCTCAGCATCGCGAGCGGCGCGGTCAGGGCCAGTTGCTGGCGCGCGGCATCGTAGTCAGCGGAAAGCCCGGGCAGGTCGCGCAAGGGCAGCCATTCGGCAGCGTTGTCGGGCAGGGAGAAACTCAGTTCGCGCAGCACCGCACGAGAGACCCACAAGGCCCCGCCCTCCAGGCGAAACGGATGCAGCCCGCGCGCCATGCCGTTGAGGCTGACCTCCAGGTACAGCGTCATGGCAGCCGGCGCGGCCTGGGCGGCGGGCGCAGCCAGGGCGGGCAGTGCGGTCAGGACCAGCGCAAACGGCGCCAGCGCGAAAGGGGCCAGCAAGGCCCTCGCCATGTGCACGGCCTGCTCAGCGCGCCAGTGGCGCGAGGTCTGCGGCCGTGGTCCTGCCATCGATCATGGCCTGCCAGCGACCCGCGCCTGACACGGCGGCAGGCGGCGTCTTCAGCGGCCAGCGCATGGTGGCGCCGGGCAGCACATAGCCCAGCAAGCCGGCATGGGCGGTGACGGCGCGGCCGTCCGCGCCGGTGAACACAAGATCCGCCAGCTGGGCATGCACCCCGCCGCTGTTGCTGACTTCCAGCACGGCCTTGCCGTCCTCGCGCCGCAGGCTCCAGCGCAACTGCGCGGGGGCCGGCTCCGCGCCTGCCGGAGAAACGAAGATGGGCAGCGAGTGCCGCATCACGAAGTTCAGGTTGCTCTTCTTGCCGTCCGTCGCAGCGCCTGCCGCCTGCGGCACGGGCAACTCGTCCACCAGCACGCGGTAGGCCTCTTCCGCCGCACCCGCGGGCGGCGGCCCGTTGCGGATCACGCGCACCAGTTGCCGGCCTTCGATGGGCAGTTGCAACATGGGCGGGCTGACGATGAGTCCGTCCGCCGGATCCATGCGGTCCTGCCCGTCCACCTGCGTCCAGCGGAACACGCGGATCTGCGCGTCCAGCGGCGCCGGCCCGGTGTTGCTCAGCCAGAGCCCGTCGGCCTGCCGGGTCGCCGCCAGCGTCAGGGTGACAGGCGAGACCTGCAGGCCGGCCGCCTGGACCGCACCGCCGCCAAGCAGGCATGCGCCCCACAGTCCGAGGATGGCAAGAGCACGTCTCACGATTCAGTACAGGCTCAGTACGTGACCGTCACCGTCACGGTGTCGGCGTAGCTGCCGGGCGTGAAATTGGCGTTGGTGTTCTTGGCGTAGACCGTCAGGGATGCCGCAGCGCCGTCGCCCGTGCCGCCCACGGTGTTGGTGCCGATGGTGCTGCCCCAGGCTGCGCCATAGGTCGAGTCCGAATACAGCGCGTAAGGCACCTTGTCGCTGTTGGTGGCCGACGACATGAAACCCGTGCCGTTGACGGTGCCGCTGTTGGCGGTCGACGGCGCCAGGCCGACGTTGTACGGGGTGGTCTTGGAGCAGGTGACCGAAATGGTGTTGCTGCCCGTCTGGTTGGTCGCCGTGGGCAGCACGGCGGTGCCCAGGCTGATGTCGGAGGTGGTGCCGGCGGTCACCGAGCAGCTCTTGACGATGGTCATCTTGACCTGAAAGCTCGCCGAGGCCGTCTGGGCCAGGACGGAACCGGATGCGAGAGCGAGGGTGGCGGTAACCGCCGCGGCGACTGCGAGCTTGAGCATGAAGAACTCCAAATGTAATCAATAAGACCTGACAGGTCGGTATTTTGTAATCATTTTGCATACGTTTTGATTACAAAGTGGCGCAAGGATGCCCCACGACCAGCCTGTTTGCCCTCGGATTCACGGCGCCTCGGCTCAAGTTTCGTGATGTAGTTCTCGTAACAATTAGAAAACTGTTTGCAGTGTTTACATTTCCGCCACAATCCCGGCGCCGCGTGGCTTGGCGAAATGGAGGCCTGGGTGCGGTCGATGGCGGGTGGGGAAAGTGGTCGCGACAAGCGCAGGACGCCCGAGGCTGCCCCGCCTCAGGAAGTCGATGCAGGCCGGCTCAGGGCGGTGCCCGGACCCGCCCGGGCGCAGGCGGCAGGGAGTCGCCCTGCCCCCTCGTCAGCCTCAGGCCTTGGCCAACCGGCGCCGCGCCTTCACCGCCGACGCCAGCCCTTCGAGCACCGGCACCGTCTGCGCAAAACCGATGCACGCGTCGGTGATCGACACGCCGTGCTTCAGCGGCACACCCGGCTTCAGGTCCTGCCGGCCTTCCTCGAGGTGGCTCTCGATCATGATCCCGGTGATGCGCCGCTCGCCGCCCGCGATCTGCGCGGCCACGTCTTCGGCCACCACGATCTGGCGCTGGTGCTGCTTGCTGCTGTTGCCGTGCGAGACGTCGATCATCACCTGCGGGCGCAGGCCGTTGGCCAGCAGCGCCTCGCAGCTCGAAGCGACATCCGCCGCCGAATAGTTGGGCGCCTTGCCGCCGCGCAGGATCACGTGGCAGTCGTCGTTGCCGCGCGTCTCGAAGATCGCGGCCATGCCCATCTTGGTCATGCCCATGAAAGCATGCGGTGCGCGGGCCGCGAGGATGGCGTCGGCCGCCACCTTCACGCTGCCGTCGGTGCCGTTCTTGAAGCCGACCGGGCAGCTCAGGCCCGAGGCCAGCTGGCGGTGGCTCTGGCTCTCGGTGGTGCGCGCGCCGATGGCGCCCCAGGCGATCAGGTCGGCGATGAACTGCGGGCTCAGCAGGTCGAGGAACTCGGTGCCGGTCGGCAGGCCCAGCGTGGTCAGCTCCAGCAGCAGGCGCCGCGCGCGCTCCAGGCCTTCGTTGATGGCGAAGCTGCCGTCCAGGTGCGGATCGTTGATGTAGCCCTTCCAGCCGACGGTGGTGCGCGGCTTCTCGAAGTAGGCGCGCATGACGATGAGCAGGTCGTCCTGCAGTGAATCGGCCACCTTCTTCAGGCGCTGCGCGTATTCGATGGCCTGGTCGTGGTCGTGGATGGAGCACGGGCCGACCACGACCACCAAGCGGTCGTCGCGGCCGTGCAGCACGTCGGCGATGGCAGCGCGGCTGCCTTCGACCAGCGCGAGCGTGTTGTCGCGCACGGGCACGCGCTCTTGCAGCAGCGCGGGCGTCATGAGCGGGCGCACGGCGCCGATGCGCACGTCGTCGATGCGGGTGGTGTCGAGGGTGCTGTCGCGGGAGCCGACTTCGGCGTCGTGGCGGGGGTCGTCGAGGCGAGACATGGTCGTGGGAGTGGGTTGCGAAAGGGTTTCTTCGATTGTCCCCCAGCACGCCCACCCCACCCGGCTCAGGCCGCCTTCAGGAACACGTCGGGGTCCGGCGCGAAACTGGCGCGCAGCGACAGCATCGCGCCGCCGAGCGCACAAGCCAGCGCGCCCGCGTTGCCGGGCGCACCGGCGTCCGCGTGTGACTTGATCGCGCCGGCCGTCGGCGCTCAGGCCTCGCGTGCGCACGCCAGCATCAGGCCGCGCAGCCATTCATGCGCAGGCGAATGGTCGGTGCGCGGGTGCCAGAGCATGCGCACGTCGAACAACGGCAGCTCGAGCGGAATGTCGAACAACGAGACCGTCGCCATGCGCGTCATGCGGCGCGCCAGGCGTGCGGGCACGCTGGCCACCATGTCCGAGGTCTCCAGCACGAAGGGCAGCGCCAGAAAGCTGGGCTTGATCATCTGAACCCGCCGGCGCAGGCCATGGGGTTCGAGCGCTGCGTCGATCTGCACGTTGTAGATCTGCGCAGCATCGAGTTCGATGGTCACATGCGGCAGCGCGCAGAAACCGGCCACGTCCAGCGTTTGGGAAAGCACCGGGTGGCTGCTGGCGCACAGGCCGAGGAAGCGATCCGAAAAGAGCTTGCGACCCTTCAGGTAGTCCGGCGCGCCGGGGAAATACGTCAACGCCAGATCGAGTTCGCCAGCCGCCATCATCTCGCCGAAGTGATGGGGATTGGTCTGCAGCACATGCAGCTTCACGCCCGGCGCCTCCTGCCGGATGCGGCGCATCACGGCGGGCATCATCAGCAGGTCGATGTAGTCGATGACGATCAGGCGAAAGGTCGTCGTCGCGGTGGCCGCATCGAAGCTCGGCGCCTCGAGCACGCGCTCGAGCGCGCCGATGGCGTCCTGCACACGCGGCCAGAGCACCAATGCCAGCTCTGTGGGCATCCAGCCACTGCCCGAGCGCATCAGCAATTCATCGCCGAACAGATCGCGCAGCTTGGCAAGCGACACGCTCATCGACGACTGGCTCATGCCCAGCCGTTCCGCGGCGCGGGTCACATGCCTTTCACGCAGCAGCGCGTCGAAGGCGCGCAGCAGGTGCAGGTCGAGATCCTGAAGTTTCATGGACATATCTTGCCGAGGCGGCGCGTGGATCGCGCCTCGCCCGGCGACGGGAAAACCCGCATGCGTCATCACGAAGCCGATGGCGCGCATCGGACCTTGCGATGGCGTCGGCGGACCTGGACGCGAATACTCGAAGGCCTCTCCTTCACTTCCACAGAGATGTTCACGATGGCCATTCCCCAGATCCGCGTCACGCGCGAAGAGATGCGCAAACGCGTTGCCTACTTCAAAGACCTCAAGGGCTTCGACGGGGGCCTGCCCGACAGCCGATACCCGAGCGCCGTGCGCAAGCTCTACAACGCGGTGGGCTTCCAGCCGCCGGCCGGCAAGGGCGGTGCGCAGGTGGTGTCGCCCGTGGGCGCACAGGCCGCCGAGAACGCCGCGATTCGCATCAGCGAAGGCTTCAACCTCGGCTTCTGCGAGGCCAAGCCGGGCAATGGCCCGATGATGCACAACCACGACACCAACGAGACCTTCATGCCCCTGACCGGCACCTGGCGCTGCTCGTGGGAACTGGACGGCAAGGACGAGTACTTCGACGTCGGCCCCTGGGACATCTGCTCTTTTCCGCCCGGCGTGAACCGGCGCTTCGAGAACATCACCCACAGCGAGCCGGACAAGACGCACTTTCTGATGTTCGTCATCGGTGGCAATGCACCGGAGGCCGACTTCACCGAGAAGGCCAAATCGACGCTGCGCGAAGAAGGCTACCTCGCATGAGCCTGGCTCACCCTTCGCCGCCCGCCTTGAGCCGTTATGTCGCCAGCGCGCCGCTGGGCCGCTTCACCGAGGACGACGGCACGCACTGGGGCTACCGCGACAACGCCCGCCGCACTGCCAGGGCCCCGCTGGTCCTGTTGCCGGGCGCGCTGGGCAATGGCGACACGGCCTGGCACGTGGCGCAAGCCTTCGACGCCGAGCGCCGCGTGGTCAGCGTCACCTACCCCGGCGGCCGCAGCCCGGCGCAGCTCGCGCACGGGCTGGTTGCGCTGCTCGGGCATCTGGACACCGGCGCGGTCGCGCTCTGGGGTTCGTCCTACGGCGCCTGGTGGGCGCAGCATGTCGCCGCCGCATTCCCACAGCACGTTTCGGCGCTGTGGCTGGGCAACACCTTCGTCGACGGGGCCGACGTGAAGGCTTCGCCGCTGTTCGATGCGGCCTGGCTGGACGCCGCCACCGATGACGAGGTCATCGCCCGCTGGCATGCCGTCCTGGCGGCCAGGCCCGACGATCTGCTGCGCAACGTGCAGCTGCACATGCTGCACCACGGCCTGCCGGCGGGCGCCTTCCACCAGCGATTGCGCCAGGTGGCCCATGCGCAGGCGCCAGCTGCCGTGCCAGCCATCGAACACACCGTGGTGTGCGACTGCGAGGACGATCCGACCATCACGCCCGCGGTGCGTGCGCGTGTACGGGCGCTCTACCCGGACGCTCGGCACCTCAGCCTTGCGACCGGCGGCCATTACCCCCACATCGTTGCGCCGCAGCCGCTCATCGCCGCCCTGCGCGACTGGCTCGCCTGAGCCTTTCAGAAAAAAGAACGGAGACACCCCATGCAGGACCCACGCTTTTCCCGCCGCACCGTGCTCGCGCACCTGGGCGCGGCCGCCGCCGCGATGGCCGCCCCGCCGCTGCTCGCGCAGGGCCGGTGGCCCGAGCGGCCCATCAAGGTCATCGTGCCCTTTGCGGCCGGCGTATCTCCCGACGTGGTGACGCGCATCGTGAGCGAGCCCCTCGGGCGTGCGCTCGGGCAACCGGTGGTCATCGACAACCGCGCAGGCGCGGCCGGCATCATCGGCGCGGAGATCGCGGCCAAGAGCCCCGGCGACGGCTACACACTGTTCATGACGGTCAACTCGATCATGGGCATCAATCCCAACGTGTACACCAAGCTGCCCTACGACACCTTCCGCGACTTCGCACCCGTGACCCAGGTGGCACTGGTGCCCTATGTGCTGGTCACCGGCCCGAACCAGCCCGACGCCACCCTGAAAGACCTGATCGCACGTGCGAAGGCCAAGCCGGGATCGGTCGACTACGGGTCGCTGGGCATCGGCTCGGGCCCGCACGTGGTGATGGAGATGATGAACAACATGGCCGGCATCCAGATGGTCCACGTGCCCTATAAGGGAAGCCCGTTGGCCGATGTGATGGCCGGACAGATGCCGCTGGCCTTCGAGCCGGCCACCACCGCGATACCGCTGGTCAAGAGCGGCAAGCTGCGTGCGTTGGCCATCACCAGCAAGAAGCGCAGTGCCGCACTGCCCGATGTGCCCGCCGTGGCCGAATTGCTGCCCGGCTACGACGGCGACGGCTGGCAGGGCTTCTACGTGCCGGCCGCAACGCCCAAGGACATCGTCGCGCGCTTCAATACCGAAATCGTGAAGGTGCTCAGACAACCCGACGTACAGCGCCGGCTGATCGACCTGGGCCTGCAACCGGTGGGCAGCACGATCGACGAATTCGCCAAAGTCTCACGCGACGAATACGCCAAGTGGGGAAAGATCGCGAAGTCGAACAACATACGCATCGACAGCTGAGGGCATCGGGCGTCAGGTGGCATCACCCTTCGGAGCAAGCCTCACGTCGATGCGCGCGACAGCGTCGCCAGCTTCTTCTTCGCACTCTGCAAGAAGCCGACCTTCTCGACGGGCAGCGGCGCCTTCGTATCCCCGGGCTTGATGATCTCGAGCGCCGCGGGTTTCGGCTTGAGTGCATCGCGCGGCGTGAGGCCGTTGAACTTCGCGTTCGAGATGACGTGCACCTTCAGGTGTCGGTGGATGGTCTTCGAGAGCTTCCGGCAGGCGGCCGCCAGGGTGGCTTCGTCGGGCATCGACTGGCCGTGCACGACGAGCAGCTCCAGGGTGCCGTCTTCGTCCTCCGCGAGCACGAAGGCGCGCACGACCGAGGCCTTGAACTTGCCGCGCAGCATCGCGCGAACCGGCTCGGCCGCGGCGAACGACTTGAGCGCGATGTTGCGCAGTTCGTCGTGGAAGATGAACGCGCGATCGATCGAGAAGGTCTCGGCCTCCTCGGCCTTCGGCTTTTGCTTCTTCAGGATGCCGCTGCTGACGAGGTGCGCCAAGGTGCGTTCCACATCGGTGGGATCGAGCTTCGAGCGCTGGGCCAGCTCGCTGGAAGACAAGGGTTGTTGGGGCGCCGCGTAGGCGACCATCAAGAGCTTTTGCACCTCGGGGGCGAAAAGAAAATCTGCAGCACTCATTTCGCGGTTCTCAACTTCTCTGCGTGTGTGGGGGTTCTCTACAAGCGGGTTGCATTATCGAGAGCGCCTGGCTCCCGTGCGATGCGGCTTTCTCCACGGCGTTTTCGCGGCGGATTCCGTCACCGCGCATGGCGCCGGCCTACAGCGGAGCCCGGCGCGCACCGGTAAGAACGGCTGAACACGACAAGGAGCTTCAGCCATGGACCTGGAACAGACCATCGACAAGATCAAGCAGGTGGATGCCGCGCGCGCCGACTACCCCGGCGAACACCTCGTCGTGCTCGGCGCCGGCGTGCTGCTGTTGCTGGCCGCAGGCCGCAGCCGGTCGTTCCTGATGCGGATCGTCGCGGGCGCCGCCGGCGGCGCGCTGATCGGCCGGGCAGCGAGCGGCACCGGCGGCATCGCGAAGCTGGCCGGCGTGCTGCAGAACGGAGGCCTGGCATGGCCGCGGCGTTGAACTCACGGGCCGGCGACCCCCGGCGGTACTGGGCCCCTTGCCTGGGCGTGGCGCTGGTGGCGATGTCGCTGTTCTACGTGACCTTGAAAGACCTGGTGCACGAGAGCGCGGCGCGTGCTGCGGCCTTGACCACTGCGGTCGTGCCCGCCGACCCCGACAAGTCGGCCGCCCACGGCGCGTTGCCGGATGCGGCGACCCGCGCATCCATGAAACCGGCCGCGCTGACGAACACGAACGTCGAGGCCCCGGTGATCGCCCCCACAGCCAAGACCGTGCCTGCCGTCGTCGAGGTGCACAAGTGCGTCATGCCCGAGGGCGATGCGGCCTACTCCGACGGGCCGTGCCCCGCAGGCGCTCGCGCGACCACGCTGCGATTGACGCGCGACCTGCACGCCTCGGCGAGTCCCTGAGCTTTTGGGCGGCTCACCCCGCCTTCAGAAACACATCGTGGTCCGGCGCAAAGTTGGCATGCAGCGGCAGCATCGCGCCGCCGAGCGCGCAGGCCTGCGCCCCCGCCCTGCCCCCATGCAGCTGCGGCGCCCACAGGCCTTCCCAGTTGCATTGCGCGAGCGCCGCGCGGGTCTGCACCAGCAGCGCGTCGAGCAGCGCGCGCGACATCGAGCCGTCCATCACCACGTCGGCCAGGTCGAGCACCGCCGTGCTGCTGACGATGGCATGCGCCAGCGCCCGCGACGCGCTGCCGAGCCAGGCCTGCGTGGCAGTAGCGAACGGCGCCTCGAGCGCGCGGTCGTCGTAGGCCGCCGTGGCGTCGAGGCCTTCGGCGCGCAGGCGCTGCTCGAGCTCCCACAGCGACGCCTCGGCCACCACCTGCGTCGACAGGCCTTCGGAGGGCTTCTCGGTGCGCATCGGGATCGACGCGAGCGCGCCCGCATTGCCGTGCGCGCCGGTGTGCAGGTGCGAGTTGATGACCAGCCCGCCGCCCACGAAGGTGTCGACGAAGATGTAGAGAAAGCTCTTGAGGTCGTGCCCGCGCCCCGTCACCAGCTCGGCCACGCAGGCCGCCACGGTGTCGCGCGCGAAGCCCACGGGCACGTCGGTGCGCGCGCGCACCTCGGCCAGCAGGTCCATCTGGTTCCATTCGTCCGACTGCGCCTTCGACAGCCCCAGCGTGCGGTGCCAGCCGCCGAGCTGGAACGGCGCCGCCAGCCCCGCGCCCACGTTGCGCGCGGCCAGCGGCCCGAGCCCGTCGCGCAGGCGGTGGATGTGCTCGGCGATCACGGGCAGCAACGCACCGGCGTCGGGAAATTCGTAGCGGATCGCGTGGTGCTCGCGCACGCGCGCCGCGAAGTCGATCAGCAGCCACTCGGCCCCGCGCCGCCCGAGCTTCACGCCGATGGCAAAGGCGCCGTCGGGGTTCAGCGCCAGCGGCACCGAGGGCTGGCCGATGCGTCCGCGCACGCGGCTTTGCTTGACGATGAGGCCGTCGTCCTCGAGCCGCGCGGTGATCAGGCCGATGGTCTGCGCGCTCAGGCCCGTGAGCCGCGCGAGGTCGGCCTTGGGCAGGCTGGTGTGCACGCGCAGCGCCTGCAGCACCACGCGCTCGTTGAACTGGCGCATGCCCACCTGGTTGGAGCCGCGCGGACGCAGCAGCGCCGAGGGGCGTTCAACGATGGCGATGTCGGTGCCGGTATCACGCATGCGCCTCCGCGGGCAACTGGTCGGCGGTCATGGCGCCGGTCATCACGGCCACGGTGTCGCTCATGCTGATCTTCTTCGGATTGAGCACGGCCGCGCGCCTGCCCAGGCGCGCCACGTGGATGCGGTCGGCCACCTCGAACACGTGCGGCATGTTGTGGCTGATGAGCACCACGGGCAGGCCGCGCTCGCGCACGCGGCGAATCAGCTCGAGCACCATGTTGCCCTCCTTCACGCCGAGCGCGGCGGTGGGCTCGTCCATGATGACCACGTGCCGCGCGAAGGCCGCGCTGCGCGCCACGGCCACGCACTGGCGCTGGCCGCCCGAGAGCGTTTCGACGGCCTGCGTCATCGACTGGATGCCAACCTTCAGGTCCTGCATGCGCGCCGTGCTTTCGAGCAGCATCTTCTTCTTGTCGAGCATGCGCAGCACATTGCCCAGGAAGCCGGGGCGGCGCAGTTCGCGGCCGAGAAAGAGGTTCTCGTAGATGGTCATCGCGGGTGCGACGGCGAGGTCCTGGTAGACCGTCTCGATGCCGGCGCGGCGCGCGTCCAGCGGGTTGCGGAAATGCACCGGTGCGCCGTCGAGCAGGATCTGGCCTTCGTCGGGCACGATGGCGCCCGACAGCGCCTTGATGAGCGACGACTTGCCCGCGCCGTTGTCGCCGATCACCGCGAGTATCTCGCCTTCGCGCAGCTCGAAGTCGACGCCGTCGAGCGCGGTGACCTGGCCGTAGCGCTTCACCAGGCCCTTGGCCTGCATCACGATCTTGGGGTGGGCCACGGTGTTCATCAGCGGGCTCCCTTGCGCGAGAGTTGATCGGCCGCCACCGCCAGGATCACGAGCACGCCCGTCACCAGCACCTGGTAGATCGACGACACGCCCATCAGCGTGAGCCCGTTGCGAAACACGCCCACGATGAGCACGCCGATGAGCGAACCCAGCACGATGCCGCGCCCGCCGAAGAGGCTGGTGCCGCCGAGCACCACGGCCGTGATGGCGTCCAGGTTCTCGGTCTGGCCCGCGTTCGGGTCGCCCACGCCGGTGCGCGCCACCGACAGCAGCGAGGCGATCCCGTAGAGCACGCCCGCCGCCACGTACACGCCCAGCAGCACGCGCTGTGTCGGAATGCCGACCAGCCGCGTGGCTTCGGCGTTGTTGCCGACCGCGTAGATGTGGCGCCCCGCGGCCGTCTCGCGCAGCACGAACCAGGCGAGCACATACAGCGCCACCATCAGCACCGAGCCCCACGCCACCTCGGCGCTGCCGATGGTGAAGGTGGTGCCCAGGCCCGTGAGGCCGGCGGGCAGGTCGGTGATGGTCTGCGACGACGAATACAGCTGCGTGATCGCGAACGCGATGTTCAGCGTGCCCAGCGTCACGATGAACGGCGGCAGCTTGATGCGCGTGACCAGCAGGCCATTGAGCAGGCCGAACAGCGTCGTCACGCCGATGCCGCACAGGATGGCCAGCGGCACCGGCATGCCGAGCTCGGTGGCGAACTTCGTCATGATGATCCCGCCCAGCGCCATCACCATGCCGCACGACAGGTCGATGCCGGCCGTGAGGATGATCAGCGTCTGGCCGATGGCGATCACGCCCACCACCATCACCTGCTGCAGGATCAGCGACAGGTTGCCGCCCGTGAGAAAGCGGTCGGACTGCGTCGCGAAGAAGATGCATGCGCCGAGCAGGGCCAGCCACGGCCCGAGGGCGCCCCACGGAATGCGGTGCGTCGGAGATGTCGCCATCGATGTGTTTTCCTTGTTGCCGGGGGCCGTTTACTTCTTGCCCCAGCACAGCTCGGTGCCGGTCTTGGTGTCCTTGCTGTCGACGCCGGCCACGCTCTTGCCGGCGATGAGCGTCACGCCGGTGTCGACGTAGCCCGAGGCCTTCTTGCCGGTCTTGGCGAATTCGACGCCCGCGGCCACGCCCATGGCGGCCATCTTCAGCGGGTACTGCTGCGAGGTCGCGGCGATGATGCCGGCGGCCGTGTCCTTGATGCCCTGGCAGCCGCCGTCGACCGAGACGATCATCACGCCCTTCTCCTTGCCCGCGCGCTTGAGCGCGTTGTAGGCACCGGCCGCGGCGGGCTCGTTGATGGTGTAGACCAGGTTCACGTCGGGCGCCTTCTGCAGGCAGTTCTCCATCACGGTCTGCGCCTTGGCCTGATCGCCGAAGCTGTCGGCCATGCAGACGATCTCGGGCGACTTCGACAGCTCGTTCGACTTGGCGTCGTTGGCCGGCAGGCCGAAGCCCTTCATGAAGCCGTTGTGGCGCTGCGCGCCCACGGGGTGGCCCGGCAGCAGGTCGAGCGCGACGATCTTGGGCGTCTTGCCGGCCATCGCGGCCTTGGCGTATTCGCCGATGAGCACGCCGGCCGTGTAGTTGTTGGTGGCGAAGAGCGCGTCGGTGGCGTCCGGCGGATCGGCCGGGCTGTCGAGTGCGATCACCTGCACGCCCTTGTCGCGCGCCTTCTTGATCGCCGGCACGATGGCCTTGGCGTCGCTGGGCGTGATGAGGATGGTCTTGGCGCCGGCGGCGATCATGTTTTCCATCGCCGTGATCTGGCCCGCGTTGTCGCCGTCGGCCTTTCCTGCCCCCGACAGCAGCTTGGCGCCGAGCTTCTTGGCCTCCTCCTGCGCGCCCTCTTTCATCTTCACGAAGAAGGGGTTGGTCTCGGTCTTGGTGACCAGGCCGATGACCGGCGGGTCGGCGGCCAGGGCCGTGGACGTGGCCGATGCGGCAAGGGTCAGGACGGCCAGGGCGGGAACGAAGCGCGGGCGGGTGAACATGAGGGTTGTCTCCTTCAGGGGGCGGGCGCACAGCGCCTGCCGTGCTTGCTGTGGAACCGGATCACCCCCGCAAACAAGCGGGAAGGCATCCGGACGCGAGGGGGACTATCGAGCAGTCGACCGACTAAATCAAGTCACTTTAGTTATCGAAAACCCGAGAGCGTTGCCGTCGGTCTCCGGTCGATCCACTCCATCGCGACGGGCAGTTTGTAATTCAAACGACCTCATTTCAATTGCCGCGACAGCTATTCTTTTCAAAATTTGACAATTGTCATGGGTGTTGATTTATCGTCAGACCTAATAGGAAAAATCATCAATTCGTGAGTGAAAAACAAAGTTCGCGCGCCGCCCCGGTGCCCGGACGGCGTTGATGCCAATGGATGCAGTGCTCTGGTTTTTTCGTTCCGAACCGCCGGCCGGCTTGAATAAGTTGAATAAATAAACCCGGAGGAATTGCGGCAGATGGTCAGTCAGTTCGTGGAAATACTCAGAAACAGTCCGGAAATCGCATTGTTTCTGGTGCTGTGCATCGGCTACGCGGTGGGCCAGATCCGTTTCGGCCCGATCCAGCTGGGCGGCATCTGCGGCACGCTGATTGCCGCGCTGGTGGTCGGCCAATTGGGCATCCGGCTCGACGACAGCGTGAAGAACGTGTTCTTCATGCTCTTCATCTTTGCGCTCGGCTACGCGGGCGGCCCGCAGTTCTTTGCCAACCTCGACGCCAAGGGCCTGCGGCTGGGCCTGCTGTGCCTGGTCGAGGTGGTGGTGGTGCTCGCGCTGGTGCTCGGCGCCACGGTGCTGCTGTCGCTCGACCGCGGCACGGCTGCCGGGTTGATGGCGGGCGCGGCCACCGAATCGGCCGTGGTGGGCACGGCGACCGACGCGATCTCGAAGCTGTCGCTCCCCGCCGCCGAGATCGCGCAGCTGCAGGCCAACGTGGTCACGGCCTACTCCATCACCTACGTCTTCGGGCTGATCGCCATCGTGGTGGTCACGAGCCAGGTGTTTCCGCTGCTGCTGCGCGTGAACCTGCGCGCCGAAGCCGACAAGCTCTGGAAGACCATGGGCGGCGGCGCCGACGACCCGGACGCCGCCAGTGCCACGCCCGAGATGGTCGGGCGCGTGTTCCGCGTCACCGTGGGACGCGGCCGTTCGGTCGGCGAGCTGACGTCGATCCTCGGGCGGCAGGCCAGCATCGAGCGCGTGGTGCGCGACGGCCAGAGCCTCGCGGTCGAGCCCGGGCTGCACCTGCGCGTGGGCGACCAGGTGCTGGCCATCGGCCGGCGCAGCGCGCTCGTCAACGTGGGCGAGCTGCTGGGCCGCGAGTTCGCCGACACCACCGCCTTCGACACCGTGGTCGAGACCACCGAGGTCGTCGCCAACCGTCGCGAATGGTTCGGCCGCGGGCTGCGCATGCTGGAAAACGAGTTGCCGTCCGCCGTGCAGGTGATCGGCGTGGCGCGCGACGGCCACGCGATGCCGCTCGTGAACGACCTCACGCTGCAGCGCGGCGACGTGCTCAAGCTCTACGGCCCCGCGCCCGAGGTGGCGAGCGCCATCGCGCAGGTCGGCGACCGCGTGATCGCCTCCACGCGCAGCAACATCAGCTTCGCCGCCGCGGGCATCTTGCTGGGCGTGTTCATCGGCAGCTTCAGCGCGAAGCTCGGCGGCATTCCGTTTTCGCTCGGCACCGGCGGCGGTGCGCTGCTCACGGGGCTGGCCTTCGGCTGGTACCAGTCGAAGCACCCGCACCGCCTGAGCGTGCCGGCCGACGCGCTGGCGCTCATGAAGGACCTGGGCCTGGCCACCTTCATCGCCTGCGTGGGCCTGGCCTCGGGGCCGCAGGCGCTGGCGCTGGTCCAGAAGTTCGGCGTTGCGCTGCCGCTGGTGGGCATCGCCGTCGCGGTGGTGCCGGCCAGCATCTCGCTGTTCGTCGGCCACCGCCTGCTCAAGCTCGAGGCGCCGGTGCTGCTGGGCGCCATCGCCGGCCAGCAGTGCAGCACGCCCGCGCTCAGCGCCGTGCAGAACGCCGCGGGCAACGCCACGCCGCTGCTGGGCTACACGATCACCTACGCCATCTCGAACGTCGTGCTTCCGCTGATGGGCCCGCTGATCGTGGCCCTGGCCGGCCTGGTGCAGCACGCGAAATAAGACAACGACCCGAGACGCCCCACGCCCTTCTCTTCTTCTCATTGATGCCCTGAAAGGACTTCCCCTATGGAATGGCTGCATGAACTCTTCAAGAAGTCGCCCGAAATGGCGCTCTTCCTCTCGCTGGCCGTCGGCTACTGGATCGGCAAGATCAAGTTCGGCAAGTTCCAGCTCGGCGGCGTCGCCGGCTCGCTGCTGGTGGCGGTGATCGTCAGCCAGGTCGGCGTGCAGATCGACGGCGGCGTGAAGGCCGTGCTGTTCGCGCTGTTCATCTACGCCGTGGGCTTCGAGAGCGGGCCGCAGTTCTTCAGCTCGCTGGGCAAGCAGTCGATCAAGGAGATCATCCTGGCCGCCGTGATGGCGGCCACGGGCCTGGCCACGGTGGTGGTCATGGCCAAGCTGTTCGGGCTCGACAAGGGCCTGGCGGCGGGCGTGGCGGCCGGCGGCCTCACGCAGAGCGCCATCATCGGCACCGCGGGCGACGCCATCGGCAAGCTCGGCCTCGCCGCGGCCGAAACCGCGCGGCTGCAGGGCAACGTGGCCATCGGCTATGCCGTGACCTACGTGTTCGGCTCGTTCGGCGCGATCATCGTGTGCGTCAACATCCTGCCCAAGCTCATGGGCCGCAGCATCCGCGACGACGCGATCGCGGCCGAGACCGCGATGCAGGCCGGCGTGAAGGTGCTCGGCCCCGACCAGGAAGAAGCCGCGCCCTCGCTGGTCGGGCGCATCTACCAGCTCACGAGCGATCCGCAGCGCACGGTGGCCGACATCGAGAACGCCAACCCGGCCACCACCATCACCATCGAGCGCGTGAAGCGCGACGGCAAGTTCGTCGAGGTCAGCCCCACGCTCGTGCTGCGCCAGGGCGACTACGTGCTCACCGTGGGCCGACGCGATGCCGTGGTGGCGAGCGCGCCGCTGCTGGGCAAGGAGGTCGACGCGGTCGACGGCATGGAGCTGACGCTGAACAAGCGCGAGATCGTGCTCACCAACAAGGACTTCGGCGGCAAGACCGTCGACCAGATCCGCCAGGCCACCGCCGGCGGCGTGCGCCACGGCATCTTCGTGGTGCAGCTCAGCCGCATGGGCCAGGTGCTGCCGATGAAGCCCGACACCGTGGTGCAGGTGGGCGACCTGGTGTCGATCTTCGGCGCCGAGCAGGACGTGAAGCGCGTCGCCTCCCTCGTCGGCGACGTGATCGTGCCCAGCGCCAAGACCGACTTCGTGTACCTGGGCGCGGGCCTGGTGGTGGGCCTGCTGGTCGGCTTGCTGAGCGTGAAGATCGGCGCCATTCCGCTGACGCTCGGCGCCGGCGGCGGCGCGCTGCTGTCGGGCCTGCTGTTCGGCTGGTACCGCGCGAAGAAGCAGACCTTCGGCGCGCTGCCGCCCAGCGCGGTGCAGTTGCTGAAAGACCTGGGCCTGGCGGGCTTCGTGGTCGTGGTCGGCCTGACCTCGGGCCTGCAGGCCGTGCAGACCATCAAGGAGCTGGGCCTGACCATCTTCGGCGTCGGCGTGGTCGTGACGCTCGTGCCGATGATCCTCACGATGCTGTTCGGGCGCTACGTGCTGCGCTACGACAACACGGCCGTGTTCGCCGGTGCGCTGAGCGGCTCGCGCAGCGCCAACCCCGCCTTCGGCGAAGTGCTGGGCAAGGCCGAGAACGCCATTCCCACCGTGCCCTTCGCCATCACCTATGCGCTGGCCAACGTGTTCCTCACGCTGCTGGGGCCGCTGATCGTGGCGCTGGTCTGAGCACCACGCCTTCCCTCTTCTCTCGTTTCATTTTTCAACCAAGGAGTACTCCATGGATTTCGGCGACGTGAAAAAGCTGGGCGGCCTGAGCCCGTTCGAACTGAAGGATGCGCTGATCCAGGTCGCACGACAGAGTGACCGCCTCATGCTCAACGCCGGTCGCGGCAACCCGAACTTCCTGGCCACCACCCCGCGCCACGGCTTCTTCCAGTTCGGCCTGTTCGCCATGACCGAGGCCGAGCGCTCGTACATCTACATGGCGGACGTGGGCGGCTTTCCGCAGCGCGAGGGCATCGAGGCGCGCTTCGAGCTCTTCGCCAAGTCGCACGAAGGCGAGCCCGGCGTGCGCTTCATCGAGGCCGCCGTGTCCTACGTGCGCGACCAGCTGGGCCTGTCGGCCGGCGACTTCATCTACGAGATGTGCGAAGCCATCCTGGGCTGCAACTACCCGGTGCCCGACCGCATGCTGCGCCTGACCGAGATCGTCGTGGGCCAGTACATCCACAAGGAGATGATCGGCACCCACCCCTTCGTGGGCAAGTTCGACATGTACGCGGTGGAAGGCGGCACCGCCGCCATGACCTACCTGTTCAACAGCCTGCGCGAGAACCACCTGCTGTCGCCCGGCGACACCATCGCGCTGGGCATGCCGATCTTCACGCCCTACATCGAGATCCCGCACCTGAACGACTACCAGCTCATCGAGGCGCTGATCGATGCGCCGCCCGAGAACAACTGGCAGTTCACGAAGAAGGAGCTGCAGAAGCTGCTCGACCCGAAGGTCAAGGCCTTCTTCCTGTGCAACCCGAGCAACCCGCCGTCGGTGAAGATCAGCGACGAGGTGCTGGGCTACATCGCCGACATCGTGAAGCAGCGGCCCGACCTCATCATCCTCACGGACGACGTGTACGGCACCTTCGCCGACAACTTCCTGTCGCTGTTCGCGATCTGCCCGCAAAACACCATCCTGGTGTATTCGTTCTCGAAGTACTTCGGCGCCACCGGCTGGCGCATGGGCGTGGTCGCCACGCACGAGGACAACATCCTCGACCGCAAGATCGCCGCCCTGCCCGAGGCCAAGCGCAAGGAGCTCGACGCGCGCTACAGCTCCATCACCACCGAGCCGCGCAAGCTGAAGTTCATCGACCGCCTCGTGGCCGACAGCCGCACCGTCGCGCTGAACCACACAGCCGGCCTCTCCACGCCCGTGCAGGCGCAGATGGTGATGTTCTCGCTGTTCTGCCTCATGGACGAGGGCGAGACCTACAAGAAGTCGATGAAGCACATCGTCTCGCGCCGCAAGGAGGCGCTGTACCGCGAGCTGGGCCTGCCGCTGCAGCCCGACCCGAACTCGGTGAGCTACTACCACCTACTCGACCTGCAGGACATCGCCACGCAGATGCACGGCGAGCGCTTCGGCAAGTGGATTCTCACGAAGCTGCAGCCCAACGAAGCGCTGTTCCGCATCGCCGCCGAAACCAGCATCGTGCTGCTGCCCGGTCGCGGCTTCGGCGGCAAGCACCCGTCGGGGCGCGTGTCGCTGGCCAACCTCAACGAGTACGACTACGCGAACATCGGGCGCTCGCTGCGCAAGATGGCGTCGGAGTACTTTGCGGTGTTCGAGAAGGAGACCGGCGGGAGCGGCAAGGGTGCCGCCCCCGCCAAGGGCAAGCCGGCGAAGGCCGGGAAGAAGAAGTAGCCCTTCTCCCGGGCTACCTACCGACCTCGCAGGGCGCTCAGCCCGCCCTGCGCGCCGTCAACCACTGCGACGGCGCCAGGGCCGCCGCCACCACACGCACTTCGCCGATGTTGCCGAAGAAGCCGTCGGAGCGCTCGTTGTTCCACGAGCCGCCGCCCACCACCCATTGCGCGGAGGCCGAGAGCGAGGCCAGGCCCTGTGCCGCCGCGGTGTTGCGCAACACCGGCGCGCCTTCGACGTACATCGTGGTGTCGTACGACACCGGGTCGTTGACGATCGCGATGTGCACCCAGCGGTCGGCAATGACCTCGCCCGACCAGTTGGTCTTTGCATAGGGGGTTCCTGCCGGGCTCGGCACGACCTCCCATTGCACTTCGCGCAGGCTCGAGATGGCGAACAACATCGGCGGCGCGTCGCCGTCGCCCTGGAAACCGGGCAGGTCCCCGCTGCGACCGTCGCGCGTCATGATGTTCATCCACGCGTGGTCCTTGCTGGTCCAGGCCTTGTCGATCTTCACGAAGGCTTCGACCGTGTAGCCCTTGTCCAGCGTGTGCGCATTGATCGGCGCTGCCGGATCGGTGAGGAAGTAGCTCATCCGCGGCGGTGCGTTCTTGTTGGTGTTTCGGAAGCGCACCGAGCCCGGTGCGGCCGAGAGGCGGTGGCGGTCGTCCGTCCAGATGATGTCGCCGTCGGCGGCATTGCGGATGACGCTCTGGTTCAGGGCATCGCGGCGCAGCGGGTTGGTCCCCGTCACGTCGGCGATCACGGTGCCCGGCAGCACCGGCTGGTTCACCGTGCCGCCGACGAAGCGCCAGTGCGCCAGCGTGTTCGCGACCTTGGGGTAATCCTCCGCATCGGCGGCGGGCCGCTGCACGGTGGCTTCGGGGTCCTTGTAGTTGGCCAGGATCAGCGCCTTCGCCTGCTCGACCAGCGACTGCTCGACCGTGGCCTCGCCCGCGGCAAAGCCCTTGTTGAAGCCGGCGAAGCGCTGCGCGAAATCCATCTCGATGGCGAAGGCCTCGTTGGGCGTGGTGAGCACGGCCTGGTCGAAGGCGTTCAGCGTGGCGGCGGGCTTTTGCGGCACCCAGGGCGAGAACGACAGCACCTTGATCTGCTTGTTCGTCAGGTCGAACTCGTACAGGCGCATCAGGCCGTTGCCGCCCTGGTAGGCCATCTGGTAGTCGACCACCATCTCCTCGACCTTGTGGCCGAAGTCGTTGGTCTTCGTGAGGTGCGCGGCGCCGTGGTGGTGGCCGTTGAGCGTCATGAAGATCTGGTCGTTGTCGCGGATCAGCTTCTCCCACAGCATCTTGCCGTAGTCGGTTTCCAGCGGGCTGGTGCCGTCGGGCGCGATGTTGAGCAGCTGGTGGTTGACCAGGATCACGGGCAGCGTCGGGTTCTTCGCGATCACCTGCCGCGCCCACGCGATGCCCGCGTCGGACACGCGCCATGACAGCGACAGCACCATGAACTTCTGGCCCTGCGCCTCGAACACGTGGTACTCGTGAAAGCCGCTGGTGTCGCGCGCGCCGAAGGTGGCCTGCTTCTTCGCGCGCTCGGTGCCGAACCACTTCAGGTAGGGCTCGGCGGCCAGGTTGCGTGCGGCGTCGGTGCCGTTGACGGGGTCGACGCCGTAGTCGACGTCGTTCAGCACGTCGTGGTTGCCGGCCAGCACGCTGTAGGGAAGCTTCGCGTCTTCGAGCACCTTCATGGCGGCATCGGCCACCTTCCACTGGTCGGGCTTGCCGACCTGGTCGACCACGTCGCCGAGGTGGATGGTGAAGGGAATGTGCAGTGCCTTGGCGTTGGCGGCGATCCACTTCGTCTGCGCCGCGAAGGGCGCGCTGCCGAAGCGCTTGTCGTACTGGTCGCTCTCGGCGGCGGTGGCGTAGCGCGCGTAGAACTGGGTGTCGGGCATCACGGCCAGCGCGAAGCTCGAGCGCTTGCTCACGACAGGTTCCGGCGCGGGCGGGTTGGGCGCCGGTGCGGGGGCCGGCAGCGGGCCGAAGCCGGCGCTGCCGCCGCCACCACCGCCGCAGGCGGCGATGAGGGCGCTGCTGCCGCCGACGGTGAGCAGGGAGGCGCCGAGCTTGAGCATCTGCCGGCGTTGCGGGACGCGTTCGGTGTCGGGAGCGGAGGGGGAAGAAGAAGACGGGGAAAGCGCAAGCGCGCGTGCGCCGCGCGGATCGACGGAATCGGACATGACAAGAGAAAACGTTGGGAAGCACCCAGCGTAGGTCGCGGCCATGACTCGGTCATGTACGGCCCATGACACTTCACCTCGGAAGCGCCCTCCCCTGAACCGTGCTCAGGCCTTGGCCGCGCGCCCCGACGGTTCGAGCACCACCATCCGCCACGCACACAGCGTCCCCGCCACCGCCAGCAACGCCGCCAGCGCGAACATCGTGCGGTAGCCCAGCTCCTGCGCCACCGCGCCGCCGAGCAACACGCCCAGCACGCCGCCGAAGCCGTAGCCGATCACCGTGAACAGCGCCTGCCCGCGCCCGCGCAGGTGGCCGGGAAAGCGGCGCGACACCACGGCGATGCAGGCCGTGTGGTGCGCCGCGAAGCTCAGCGCGTGCAGCCATTGCGCGATGACCAGCGCCGCGACGAAGCCGCCCAGCCCGGCCGTGAGGCCGAGGCGCGCCACGCCGGCGATGCCGCACACCAGCATCCAGCGCGGCATCGGCAACAGGCCGATGAGCCGGCCCTGCAGGAAGAACCAGACGATCTCGGCCACCACCGACAGCGCCCACAAGAGGCCGATGGTGCTCTTGCCGTAGCCGATCGAGTCGAGGTACAGCGAGAAGAACGCGTACACCGAGAAGTGCGACATCACCTGGAAGAACAGCGAGGCGAAGAACCAGCGCACGGCGGGGATGCGCAGCACGGGGCCGATGGGTTCCTTCACGGCGTCGTGCGCGGCCGGCGGCTCGCGCAGGTCGGGCAGCTTCATGGTCGCGAGCAGCACCACGGCCAGCGTGCCGGCGGCCCAGTACGGGAAGTGCTTCATGCCGAAGCGCTCGAACCACTCGCCCGCGACGAACACGGTGACCAAAAAACCGGCCGAGCCGCACAGGCGGATGCGCCCGTAGCGCCCCCAGTCGCCCGCGACGATCTGCGCCATGGCCGCTTCGGTGAGCGACATCATCGAGCTGGTGTGCGTGAACATCACGAGCAGCACCAGCGCGAGCCACCAGGCGCCGCCATGCCACCACAGGCCGAAGGAGCTGGCCAGCGCCACCGCGGCGCTGAAGCGCAGCAGCTTCACGCGCTGGCCGGTGTGGTCGCTGAGCGCGCCCCAGGCATAGGGTGCGAAGACGCGCGTGATCGACTGCACCGAGGCCAGCAAGCTGATCGTGAAGATCGGCAGGCCCAGGTCCTTGAGCCACAGCGGCAGGTAGGGGTTGAAGAAACCGATGTGCGCGAAGTAGCTGGCCGACAGGCCAGCGAATGCCAACAGGTGGCCGCGCCCGGCGGCCACAGGTGGCGCGGCGGACACTACAGGAAAGACGACTGCGGCGACGCAGCTTCGCTCTTCTCGACGGGCGGGTTCACGTCGCCGCACTGCGCGCGGTTGCGCAGCACGTGTTCCATCACCACCAGCGCGAGCATGGCTTCGGCGATGGGCGTGGCGCGGATGCCCACGCAGGGGTCGTGGCGGCCCTTGGTGATGACTTCGACGGGGTTGTTGTTCACATCGATCGACTGGCGCGGGCTGATGATCGAGCTGGTGGGCTTGATCGCGATGCTCACCTCGAGGTCTTGCCCCGAGCTGATGCCGCCCAGGATGCCACCGGCGTTGTTGCTGAGGAAGCCGGTCGGCGTGATCGAGTCGCCGTGCGTGGTGCCGCGCTGCGTGACGCTGTCGAAGCCGGCGCCGATTTCCACGGCCTTCACGGCGTTGATGCCCATCATGGCGTAGGCGATCTCGGCGTCGAGCTTGTCGAACAGCGGCTCGCCCAGGCCCACGGGCACGTTGGTGGCGGTGACGCGGATGCGCGCGCCGCACGAGTCACCAGCCTTGCGCAGGCGGTCCATGTAGTCCTCCAGCGCGCTCACGTCGGCGATGGGGGCGAAGAAGGGGTTGTTCGGGACGTGGTCCCAGCTCTCGAAGGGAATGGCGATCTCGCCGATCTGCGTCATGCAGCCGCGGAACACCATCCCGTATTTTTCGGCCAGCCACTTCTTGGCGACCGCGCCGGCCGCGACCATGGGCGCGGTGAGGCGTGCCGAGGAGCGCCCGCCGCCGCGCGGATCACGGATGCCGTATTTCTTCCAGTAGGTGAAGTCGGCGTGGCCGGGGCGGAACTGCTGGGCGATCTGCCCGTAGTCCTTGCTGCGCTGGTCGGTGTTCTGGATCAGCAGTGCAATGGGCGTACCGGTGGTCTTGCCTTCGTACACGCCGGACAGGATCTGCACCGCGTCGGGCTCGTTGCGCTGGGTGACGTGGCGGCTGGTGCCGGGGCGCCGGCGGTCGAGGTCGCCCTGGATGTCGGCCTCGCTCAGGGCCATGCCCGGGGGGCAGCCGTCGATCACGCAGCCGATGGCCGGGCCGTGCGACTCGCCGAAATTGGTGACCGCGAAGAGAGTTCCGAAGGTGTTGCCGCTCATGGCGGGGATTATCCCCACAAAGCAGCAGCCGACTCAGTCGGTGGTGTTTTCCATGCGCTTGGCGAGCGCGCCGAGCTGCAGCTCGATGCTGAACAGCCGCTCGTTCAGCACGGCCGTCTGCAGCCGGATCGCCTCGACGATGGCCTTGGTCTGCGGGTCGGAGGTGCTGTCGGACAGTTCCGCCAGGTCATGCAGCTTCTTGCGCAGTTCGTTGCTCATGGGGCCTCCGTTCGGTCGTGGGGTGCGTCGTGGAAGCCCCAGTATGGAGGCTCGTCAACGCTCCGGCAATGCGGCGCCGCCCGGGGGTACGGCGCCCTCTTGCGCATGCGACGCGCCCACGCCGCGCAACCGCACCGCCACCAGCACGCCGACGAACAGCAGCACCGCGGCGCACAGGCCGGCCACCAGCCGCAGGGCGCGCAGCAGCGCCTCGCGCCCGGTGTCGAGCAGCGCGGCGCCGGTGGTACCGGGCAGTTCCCCGGCCAGCGCGACCGCTCCGCCCAGCGTGCTGCGGGCGGCTTCGACCGCGGCTGCATCGGCCAGGCCGGCCGGCACCGCATCGGCCATGGCCGCGCGGTAGATTGCCGCGCCGACGCTGCCGAGGATGGCGATGCCCAGCGCCCCACCGAACTCGGAGCTGGTCTCCGAGATGGCCGAGGCCACGCCCGCGCGCTCGGGCGGCGCGCTGCCCACGACCAGGTCGGTGGCCAGGGTGAACACCGGCGCCAGGCCGAGAGAAGAGATGACCGCGCTCGTCACCATCCAGGCCAGCCCGCCCTGCGCGGGCAGCAGCACCAGCATGCCGAAGCCCAGCGCCGCCACGCCCAGCCCGCCGCCCATCACGTAGGCCGGGCACAGGCGCCGCGTGAGCGCGGGCACGATCATCGAGCCGACGATGAAGGCGCCGGCGCCCGGCATGCTCCACAGGCCCGCTTCCAGCGGCGGCAGGCCGAGCACCAGCTGCAGGTACTGCGCGTTGTACAGGAAGAGGCCGAACATCACGAAGCAGGCCAGCATGTAGGCGCCGAGCGAGACACTGAAGGCCGGCAGCCTGAACAGGCGCAGGTCGATCATCGGATTGGCCAGCCGCCCCTGCCGGCGCGCGAACAGCCAGCCCAGCAGCGCACCGGCCGCGATGGCCAGCAGCGACACCGCGTCGGGCCCGTGCTCGGCCACCTGCTTGATACCGTAGATGGCCGCCAGCACCGCGCCCAGCGAGAGCGCCACGCTGGCCAGGTCGAGCGCGCCCGCGTCGGGGTCGCGGTACTCGGGCAAGAGCCAGGGCCCGAGCGCCAGCAGCAGCACCATCACCGGCACGCCGATGAGGAACACCGAGCCCCACGGAAAGAACTGCAGCAGCACGCCGCCCAGCACCGGGCCGATGACCGCGCCGGCCGAGTAGCTCGAGATCCACACGCCGATGGCCACGGTGCGCTGCGCCGGGTCGAGGAACATGTTGCGGATCAGCGAGAGCGTGGACGGCGCCAGCGTCGCCCCCGCCATGCCCAGCAGCGCGCGCGTGGCGATCAGCATGTTGGCGCTGGTCGAGAAGGCCGCGAGCACCGAGGCCACGCCGAACGCCACCGCGCCGATCAGCAGCAGCCGGCGCCGCCCGATGCGGTCGCCCAGCGTGCCCATGGTGACCAGCAGGCCGGCCACGAAGAAGCCATAGATGTCGACGATCCACAGCAGCTGCGAGGCGGTGGGCTTGAGGTCTTCGCTGATCGACGGGATCGCCAGGTTCAGCACCGTGAGGTCCATCGAATAGAGCATGCACGGCAGCGCGATGACCACCAGCCCGGTCCATTCGCGCGCCGTGGCGCGGGCGGGTGCCGCCCGGTCGAGTGCGCCGCTCATGGGCCGGCTCCGCTGTCGCTTGCCGACCAGGCCTTGCGCACCTCGATGCTGCTCAAGCGCGCCGAGGGAATGCCGGCCGCGAGCTGCAGCGCTTCTTCTTCGCTGTCGGCCTCGACCAGGTAGAAGCCGCCCAGCTGCTCGCTGGTTTCGGCGAAGGGCCCGTCGGTGACGGAGAGCTTGTCGTTGCGCATGCGCACCGTGACCGCCGTGCCGGCCGGCTGCAGCGCCTCGGCCACGACGAGCTTGCCGAGCGCCTGCAGGTGGGCGTCGTAGTCGATGTGTTCGTTGATGTAGTGGTCCATGTCCTGCGCCGAGAAGTGGCTCGTCTGCGCGTCGGTTCCGTAGATCAGGCAAAGCTATCTCATGCGGCATTCCCCTTCGGGTTTTCGATCATTTCCATGACGTCGATGGGACGCACCTCGATGGCGCCGTAGCGCGCCATCGGAATGCGGCCCGCCAGCTGGATCGCGGCGTTCAGGTCGCGCGCCTCGACCAGGATGAAGCCGCACAGCTGCTCGCGCGCTTCGGCGTAGGGGCCGTCGACGTGCGAGCGCTGGCCCTGGCGCACCTGCACGACCTTGGCGGCGCGCACCGGGCTCAGCGCCTCGGCGGCGATGAAATGGCCGGCGGCTTCGAGCAGGCGGTCGTAGGCCATCGAGTCGGCGTCGAGCGCGCGGCGCTCGTCGAGCGGCAGCGCGCGAAGCACTGCTTCGTCGCAGTGAACGAGGCAGAGGTATTTCATGCGGAATCTCCTTGCAGATGTGAGTGGGGACATCACTGGTCGAACGGCGACGGCCGGAATCGACAAGGGCTGTCAAAAATTTTTCGTGTCCGGCAGCGAGGCCAGCTGCCGCTCCAGGAACTGCCGCTCGGGCTGCTGGCGGACCAGCGACAGTGCCTGCAGATAAGCCTCACGCGCGTCATCGGTGCGGCCCAGGCGCCGGCACAGTTCGGCGCGCGCGCCATGCGCCAGGTGGTAGCGGGCCAGCTCGCCGCGCGCGAGCAGCGCGTCGATCAGCACCAACCCGGCCGCCGGCCCGTCGCGCATCGCCACGGCCGCCGCGCGGTTGAGTTCAGCCACGGGCGAGGGATCGAGCCGCAGCAGCACGTCGTACAGGCCGACGATCTGCGGCCAGTCCGTGTCGGCGGCCTCGGGCGCTTCGGCATGCACTGCGGCAATGGCGGCCTGCAAGGTGTACGGACCGAAGCGGCGCGACAGCAGCGCGCGCTCGACCAGCGCCGCGCCCTCCCCGATCTGCCCGCGGTGCCACAGGCTGCGGTCCTGCGCGTCGAGCAGCACGAGCTCGCCCTGCGCCGACGTGCGCGCGGCACGGCGCGCGTCGTGCAGCAGCATCAGCGCGAGCAGGCCCAGCGCCTCGGGGTCGGGCAGCAGCTCGGCCACCAAGCGCCCGAGCCGGATCGCCTCGGCCGAGAGGTCGGCGCGCGTCACGCTCTGGCCCGACGAAGCCGCATAGCCTTCGTTGAACACGAGGTACACCACGCGCAGCACGGCATCGAGCCGTTCGGGCAGCTCGGCCAGGCCCGGCACCTGGTACGGAATGCCCGCATCGCGGATGCGCGCCTTGGCCCGCACGATGCGCTGCGCGATGGTGGGCGCGGGCACGAGGAAGGCGCGCGCGATCTCCTCGGTCGCCAGCCCGCAGACCTCGCGCAGCGTGAGCGCTACCTGGGCGTCGGGCGCGAGCGCGGGGTGGCAGCAGGTGAAGACCAGGCGCAGGCGGTCGTCCTCGAGCGCGTCGGCATCGGGGTCGGCCTCGTGCCAGGCGGGCGCGGGGTCGGCCAGCGTGTCGGTGTGGGCGGTGGCCTCGTCCCACGCGGTGAAGCGCGCCTGCCGGCGGATGCCGTCGATCGATTTGAAGCGCCCCGCCGACACCAGCCAGGCGCGCGGGTTGGCCGGCACACCTTCGCGCGGCCATTGCTCGAGCGCGGCGCGAAAGGCGTCGTGCAGGGCTTCTTCGGCCCAATCGAAATCGCCCAGCAGCCGCACCAGCGTGGCGAAGATGCGGCGCGACTCGCTGCGGTAGATCGCGTCCAGCGTGTCGGGTACGTCGGCAGTGGCCGTCGGTTGTTCAGTCACCCGGTGTCGCCGCCGGCCAGCCAACGCTCGAGCTTGACGAGCGAGCCGGTCCAGCCGTGGTTGTGGCCGTCGCGCGCCGCTTCGTCGAAGAACTGCTGGTGCATGAGCACGAGCTCGCAGCCGCCCGCGTCGGGCTCGAGCTGCACGGTGACACGCGACTCGCGCTCGGGCGTGCTGCGCCAGGCCCAGCTGAAGACCAGCCGGCGCTCGGGCACGACCTCAAGATACGTGCCGCTCACGTCGTGCGTCTCGCCGTCGGCCGCCAACATGGTCACGCGAAAGCGCCCGCCCACGCGCAGGTCGACCTCGGCCAGCGGCACGTCGACGATTTCCTCGGGGCCGAACCAGTGCTTCAGCGCTTGCGGGTCGGTCCACGCGCGCCAGACTTTGGCGGGGCTGACGCGGAAGTGCCGGCGGAGCGTGAGCGAGGGACGATCGGTGCCGGGGCTGGCGGTGGGGCCGGGGGAAGGTTTCGCCATTCGGTGTCCTCCTGGTGGTAGAGAAAGCGCGCCAGTGCATCGAGGCGGCCGGTCCAGAACTTCTCGTAGCGCGAGAGCCACACGGCAGCCTCCTGCATCGGGCCCGGCGACAGCTCGCAGCGCACGACGCGGCCCGCCTTCGTGCGCGAGATGAGGCCGGCGTCTTCGAGCACGCGCAGGTGCTTCATGAAGCCGGTCAGCGACATGCCATGCGGCTCGGCGAGCTCGGTCACGCTGAGGCCGCCTTCGCCCAACGCTTCGAGCACGCTGCGGCGGGTCGGGTCGGACAAGGCCGCAAACACGGCGTCCAAGGCATCTGAGTGAACCATGCGGTTGAGTATCTGGAGCGGCCCGTGAGCCGTCAAGCAATGGGCCGTGCGCAGGAACGGTTTATGCATGCTGCATCGCAGCATCATCCCCCGCGAAGGAGCGCCCATGCTGGACCGAACCGCCACCCAGTTCTCCCACGTCAAGCCCGGTGACACCGACTACGTCTCGGGCGGGTTGCGAGACTTCTTCCTGTACCGCGACCTCGGCATTGCGGCCGCCACGCACGGCAAGGTGATTGCGCACCTGGTCAAGGCCAACATGGCACCGGAAACGGGCACCGGCTGGCACCGCCACGAGGCGGACTTCCAGATCGTCATCATGCTCAAGGGCTGGGCCCGCTTCATGTACGAAGACAAGGAAACGCGCGTCGAAGCCGGCGACGTGGTGCACCAGCGCCCCGGCATCCGCCACTTTCTCTTCGATTACTCGCCCGACATGGAGTACCTGGAGATCGTCTCGCCGGCCGACTTCAAGAGCATCGACGTCGAGCCGGTGTGCGAGATTCCGCCGCCCACGCCCTGGCCCTGAAACCCACGGCCGGCGCGGCTTCGCGCGCCGATAAACTCCTCGCGTCTCACCAGAAACGACAACAACCGAGGAGAGAGAACTTGCGTATTCATACTGCCCGTCTGACGGCCGGCTTGCTGTTCGCGTGCGCCCTGACGGCCACCCACCTCAGCAACGCCGCATCCCCCACCACAGCTTCCACAACCTCTGCTGCGAGCTCGCTCGAAGCCGAGCAGGAAGCCGCTTTCAAGGCCGCCAAGGCCGTGCAGAAAGCCGGCCCCGCCGACATCACGCTGCGCGACCAGGCCCACCTGAAGCTGCCCGCCGGCTACATCTGGGTGCCGACGCCCGCCGCCGCGCAGCTCATGCGCAGCATGGGCAACCGCACCGACGACACCTTCATCGGCGCGATCTTCCCCGCTGACGACGGCGACTGGATGGCGGTCGTGAAGTTCGTGAAAGAGGGCTACATCAAGGACGACGACGCCAAGGACTGGAACGCCGACGAGCTGCTCACGAGCCTGAAGGAAGGCACCGAGGCCGCGAACGAGGAACGCGCCAAGCGCGGCATCCCGGGCATCGAGGTCACCGGCTGGGCGCAGAAGCCGCAGTACGACGCCGCGACGCACCGGCTGGTGTGGTCGGCCCTGTCGAAGAAGAAGGGCAGCGACGGCGGCAACCCCGGCGTCAACTACAACACCTACGCGCTGGGCCGCGAGGGCTACCTGAGCCTGAACCTCATCACCAACGCGAACGACCTCGAGAAGTACAAGCCCGACGCCACCCAGCTGCTCGGCGCGCTGCAGTACGACGACGGCAAGAAGTACGCGGACTTCAATTCGTCCACCGACAAGGTCGCCGCCTACGGCCTGGCCGCGCTGGTGGCCGGCGCGGCCGCGAAGAAGCTGGGCCTGTTCGCGGTCGCCCTCGCCTTCCTGGCCAAGTTCGCGAAGGTCGCCGTGGTGGCGGGCGGTGCGGCGCTGTGGGGCCTCACGAAGCTCTTCAAGAAGAAGAGCTGAGCCTGCAGCTGCCCGCCGCGCTCAGCGGCCCGAGAAGCGCGGTGCGCGCTTTTCGGTGAAGGCCTTCACGCCTTCGCGCCCATCCGCGCTGCCCGCGCGCTGGCGCAGCAGGCGGTGCTCCATCTCGAAGTGTTCTTCGATCGGGCGCGCGGTGGCACCACCGCACAGCGCCTTGATGCCCGCGAACGATGCGGTGGCACCGTTCGCCAGCCGCGTCACCAGCGCTTCGGCCGCCGCCGCCAGTTCGGCGTCCGGGTACAGCGCATCGACCGCGCCCGCCGCCAGGCAGCGCGCGCTGTCGATCGGGTCGCTCAGCATCAGCCATTGCTGCGCGCGCACCGGCCCGATGCGCCGCGACAAGAAGTACGAACTCCCCGCGTCCGGCGACAGCCCGATGGCCGCGTAGCCCGTGCGCAGCTTCATCGACTCGGTGCCGAGCACGAAGTCGCCGCACAGCGCCAGCCCCACGCCGGCGCCGCCCACCGTGCCGTTCACCGCCACTACCAGCGGCGCCGGGTTTTGCGCCAGCCGCAGCAGCACGGGATGCAGCCGGTCGAGGATGGTGTCGACCAGTTCGGGCAGCTTGTCGCCGGCCGCCACGAAGCTGTCGATGTCGCCGCCCGCGCAGAACACGCGGCCCTCGCCAGTCAGCAGGATGGCGCGCGGCGCTGCTTCGAGCACCTCGTCGATGGCGCGCGCCAGCGCATGGCTGCTTGCGAGCGACACCGAGTTGGCGCGTTCGGGCCGCTTCAGCACGATGCGACCGATGCCGTCCTGCACGCCCCAGGCAATGCCTTCTTCGAACTGCATCTCAGATCCCCGTCAGCCCGCCGGTGCACATGAGCGTCTGGCCGCTCACGTAGTCCGACTCGGGCGCGCACAGCAGGTACACCGCACCGGCCGCCTCTTCGGGCGTGCCGCCGCGGCCCAGCGGGATCGACTGTTCCATCATCGCCAGCAGGCCGGGGTTGACGCCGACCTTGATCTCGCGCCCCTCGATGTTCGCGGTGGTGGCCTCGGCCGTGCTGGCCGTGAGCCGCGTCTGGATGAAGCCGAAGGCCACGCAGTTCACCGTGACGTTCATGCGGCCCCACTCCTTGGCCAGCGTCTGCGTCATGCCGACGATGCCGGCCTTGGCGGTCGAATAGTTGGCCTGCCCCGCATTGCCGAAGAGCCCGGCCACCGACGAGATGTTGACCACCTTGCGCACCACGCGCCGGCCCGCTTCGCCCTCGGCCTTGGCCAGCGCGCGGATCACGGGCTGCGCGGCGCGCAGGATGCGAAACGGCGCCGTCAGGTGCACGTCGATCATGGCGTACCACTGCTCGTCGGTCATCTTCTGCACCACGCTGTCCCAGGTGTAGCCGGCGTTGTTGACGATGATGTCCAGGCCCTTGAACTCGTTCACCGCCGTGCCGACGAAGCGCTCGGCGAAGTCCGGCGCCGACACGCTGCCGACGCAGGCCACGGCCTGGCCGCCCGCGGCGCGAATGGCCTGCACGGTCTCTTCGGCCGGTGCGGCGTCGAGGTCGTTGACGACGATGCGTGCGCCTTCGCTGGCGAGCTTCAAGGCAATGGAACGGCCGATGCCGCGGCCCGAGCCGGTGATGAGGGCGACCCTGCCTTCGAGTTTGGGTGTCATGTCTCTTCTCTCTTCTTTCTTTGGTTCGTTCAAGGGGTCAGCGCAGCGCCACGAGCGCTTCGCCCGCGATGCGCGTCTGTCCGTGCTGGTTGGCGCTGAGCACTTCCACGCGCACGCAGCGCTCGCCGTTGTGCTCCAGCTTCTCGACCACGCGGCCGGTGCAGCGCACGGCATGGCTCAGGTGCGTGATGCCCTGGAAGCGCACGTCGAAGCGGCGCAGCTGCGCCTGCGGCACCCACTGCGTGAGCAGCCGGCCGAGCCAGGCCATGCCCAGCATGCCCTGCGCGAACACGTCGGGCATGCCGGCCTTGCGCGCGAAGTCGGTGTCGATGTGGATCGGGTTGTGGTCGCCCGAGGCACCCGCAAAGAGCGCGAGCGTGGTGCGGTTCACCGGCGGGAGTTGCAGCGCGGGAAGTTCGTCGCCGACCTGGACGGTGTCGTAGCGGAGGGTCATCGCAGGTTCTTTCTTCAGTGGCGGCAGACGATCACCGTGCGCAGCTCGGCCACGAGTTCGTCGCGCTGGTTGGTGGCGCGCGAGGTCTTCACGACGAGCTCGAGCGCGCCGTTCTTCTTGTCGTAGATGTCGCTGATGGTGGAGCGCACCGTCACCGTGTCGCCCACGCAGGCGGGGCGGTGGTAGCTGAAGCTCTGCTCGCCATGCAGCAGCTTGGACAACGGAATCTGCAGGTCGGTGAGCAACTGGTCCGACGCACCCGAGTCCAGTTCGGCGGCGAACAGGAAGGTGGGCGGTGCGGGCAGGTCGGGGTAGCCGGCATCGCGCGCGGCGGCGGCATCGGTGTAGACCAGGTCGGTCTCGCCGATGGCCTTGGCGAAGAACTGCAGCCGGCTGCGCTCGATGGGCAGCACCGAGGCAGGCAGCGCGTGGCCGATCCATTTCTTGTCGATCATGGGTGGCCCTGCCCTCAGACGCGTTCGTACAGCGTGACCACGCAGGCGCCGCCCAACCCGAGGTTGTGCTGCAGCGCCATGCGCGCACCTTCGACCTGGCGCTTGTCTGCGGTGCCACGCAGCTGCTGGACCAGCTCCGTGCATTGCGCGAGCCCCGTCGCACCGAGCGGGTGGCCCTTCGACAGCAGGCCGCCCGACGGATTCGTCACCACCTTGCCGCCGTAGGTGTTGTCGCCATCGACCACGAACTTCTCCGCGCCGCCCACCGGGCACAGGCCCAGCGCTTCGTAGCTGATGAGCTCGTTGTGCGCAAAGCAGTCGTGCAGCTCGACCACGTCGATGTCCTGCGGGCCGACACCGGCCGCGTCGTACACCTTCTGCGCGGCTTCCTGCGCCATGCTGAAGCCGACCACCTCGCGCATGTCGCGTGCCTCGAAGGTGATGGCGCGGTCAGTCGTCATGGCCTGGGCCTTGATGCGCACGCTGCGGTCCAGCCCGTGGCGTTCGGCGAAGCGCGGCGAACAGACGATGGCCGCGGCCGCGCCGCAGGTCGGCGGGCAGGCCATGAGACGCGTCATCACGCCGGGCCACATCACGGGCGCGGCCATCACCTCGTCTTCGGTGACGACGGTGCGAAACAGCGCCACCGGGTTGTTCGACGCATGGCGGCTGGCCTTGGCGCGGATCTTCGCGAAGGTCGACATCTGCGTGCCGTACTGCTGCATGTGCGCCAGGCCCGCGCCGCCGAAGTAGCGCAGCGCCAGTGGCACCTGCTCGTTGCCGACCAGCTCGTCGGTGATCGACTCGAAGTGATCGAACGGGCTCGGGCGGTCGTTGAACACCGCGCCCAGCGCGCCGGGGCTCATGTGCTCGAAGCCGAGCGCCAGCACGCAGTCGGCCGCGCCGCTGGCCACGGCCTGGCGCGCGAGGAACAGCGCGGTCGAGCCGGTGGAGCAGTTGTTGTTGACGTTGACGACCGGAATGCCGGTCATGCCCACTTCGTACAGCGCGCGCTGGCCGGCGGTGGAGTCGCCGTACACGTAGCCGACGTAAGCCTGCTGCACCAGCTCGTAGCCGATGCCGGCGTCTTTCAAGGCGGCGTTGGTCGCGTGCGCGGCCATTTGCGGGTAGGGCTGGTTCGCGCCCGGCTTGGTGAAGGGGATCATGCCGACACCGACGACGTGGACATCCTGGCTCATGAGGGGCTCCTGAAGTGAATGAGTGAAATGGGAAGAGAAACAGGGCTCAGGCTACGCTTCGTTGGCGCCCTTGCCAAAACGGTTCGCGCAACCGGGTCTTGAGCACCTTGCCCGCACCCGACAGCGGCAGCGCCTCGACCACCGCCACGCTGCGCGGGCACTTGTAGGGTGCAATCAGCGCCTTGCAATGCGCAATGAGCGCCTCGTCCGCCAGCTGCTGGCCCGGCTTGAGCACGAGCACCGCATGCACGGCCTCGCCCCACGCCTCGCTGGGGATGCCGATGACCGCGCAGGCCGCCACGGCCGGGTGCTGGTTGATGGCGTTCTCGACCTCGGCCGAATAGATGTTCTCGCCGCCGCTGATGATCATGTCCTTCAAGCGGTCGACCACGAAGATGTAGCCGTCGTCGTCCATGTAGGCGCCGTCGCCGGTGTGCATCCAGCCACCGCGCACGGCCGCGGCCGTCTGCGCGGGCTGGTTCCAGTAGCCCTGCATCACGTTGGGGCCGCGCACCGCGACCTCGCCCACCGTGCCGCGCGGCACCTCGATGCCCTCGCCGTCGACGATGCGCACCTCGGTGCAGTAACTGGCGCGGCCGGCCGAGCGCAGCTTGCCCCGCCGCCGGCCCTCGGGCGTGTGGTTGCGCGCGGGGTTGATGGTGGCCAGCGGCGACAGCTCGGTCATGCCGTAGGCCTGCACGAAGTCCACACCCGGAAAGGCGTCCATCGCACGGTTCAGCACCGCCTCCGAGATCGGCGAGGCGCCGTAGGCGATGCACTTCAGGCTGCCCAGGTCGCGCGGCTCGCGCATCGCGGGATGGTCGACCAGCATCTGGATCATGGTGGGCACCAGCAGCGCGTGCGTGACCCGGTCTTGCGCGATGGCGTTCAGCACCGCCTCGGGGCTGAAGGCCGGGATGATCGCGTGCGTGTTGCCCTCCAGCCAGTGCGGCGCGGCCAGGCCCATGTCGGCCAGGTGGAACATCGGCGCGGCATGCAGGTAGCAGCCGTCGGGCGAGGCCAGGCCCTCGGCATGCAGGGCCAGCCCCGAGCTGCCCATGTTGGTGTGGCTCAGCATCACGCCCTTGGGAAAACCCGTGGTGCCGCCGGTGTAGAAGATGCCGGCCAGGTCGTCGTCGCAGCGGCCCGCGTCGGGCACGGGCGAGGCCGCCTCCAGCAGCGCCTCGTAGCCGAGCATGCCGGGCGGCGTCGGGCCGTCGCCGCAATAGATCACCTCGCGCAGGCTGGTGGCCTGCCCGCGCATCTGCTCGACCACCGGGCGGAAGGTGTCGTCCACCAGCAGCAGCGTGGAGCCCGAGTCGTCCAGCGAGTACAGGATTTCGGCCGCCGACCAGCGGATGTTGCAGGGGTTGAGCACGCCGCCGCCCCAGGGCACGGCCATCTGGTATTCGAGGTAGCGCGCCGAGTTGAGCGCCAGCATGGCGACGCGGTCGCCCGGCTGCATGCCGAGGCCCTGCAGGGCGCCCGCCAGGCGCGCGACCCGCTCGGCGTAGGCGCGAAAGCTCAGGGTGCGGCCGGCGGCGCGCACGGCGATCCGGTCGGGGTGCTGCTGCACGCTGCGGTGCAGCGACTGGGTCAGGTACATGGCGGTTGTCTCCGTTCGGTTCTTGTGTAGGCGCATGGTAGAAACCGCGCCGTGCCGCGGCGATTGCGCATCGCATCGCCCGCATGGCAGAAAACCTCAATCGACACCCGCGCCGCCGTCGGGTCTGATCCGCTCACGCATGCTGCAACCGCCCGTCACCATCCCGATCGTGTTCGTCCAGGGCATGCTCTCGGGCGTGCGCGCGCGCGGCGACAACGCCCCCATCTGCATCGACACCGCGCTGCTGGACGCCGGCATCGCCCCCGCCCTGCTCGATGCACCGGGCGCGCGCGTCACGGCCGAGCAGTACGTGGCGCTGTTCGCGCTGCTGATGGAGCGACTGGACGACGAGGCCCTGTGCTTCCTGTCGCGCCGCCTGCGCCGGGGCAGCTTCGCGCTCATGACGCGCGCCACGCTGGGCGCGCCCACGCTCGAGGTGGCGCTGCGGCGCGTGGCCCGCGCCTTCAGCCTGCTGCAGGACGACCTCGAGATGGTGCTGCTGCGCGAGGGGCCGCTCGCGGGCTTCGGCCTGCGGGTGCAGCAGCTGCCGCGCACGCCGCTGAACTTCCTGCACGAGCTGATGCTGCGCGTGTACTGGCGGCTCTTCGCCTGGCTGCACGGCGGGCGGCTGACGGCGCGCCGCTTCGACTTCGGCTTTGCGCAGCCGCCCTACGCGGCCGGCTACACCAAGGTGTTTCCCGCCCCGCTGCAGTTCGGCCAGCCGCTGTCGGCCGTGTGGTTCGACGCCAGCGCGCTGGCCACGCCGATCCACCGCGACGCGCGGGCCATGCGCGACTTCCTGGCCGCCGCGCCGGCCCACGTGATCCTGCCGCCGCTGGGCGAGCTGGCGGTGAGCGCGCGCGTGCGCACCGTGCTGCAGCAACACCGCCCGGCCTGGGTCGACCTGGCCACGGCGGCGCGCAGCCTGCACATGTCGGTGAGCACGCTGCAGCGCCACCTGGCGACCGAGGGCACCTCGTTCCAGTCGCTCAAGGACCAGCTGCGGCGCGACGTGGCCATCGTGCGCCTGAACACCAGCACCGTGCCGCTGGCGGCGCTGGCCGAGGAGCTGGGCTTTTCGGACAGCGCGGCGTTCCAGCGCGCCTTCAAGACCTGGACCGGTGGGGCGCCGGGGTCGTACCGGCGGCGGCCCGGGCCAGACCCTGAAGCCTGAAGCTACCCGCCTACCACTTGACTCGCACGCCGAGCGATCCGTTGATCGAACTCTTCACCTTGGCATCGCCGCCCGACGACCACAGCTTGCCGACTTCGCCGTACAGGCTGGTCGCCTGGCTCAACGCCAGCGTGAAGCCGCCTGCGAGTTCGGTGCTGGTGCCGCCGGTCGGTGCCGCGATGTCGGTCGTGGTCGCGCCGTTCACGAAGCGTGCGATGTCGGTGCCGCTCGACGTCTTGTAGACGTTCAAGCGCCCGTACGGCTGCAGCACGCCCAGGCCGGTGTCGAGCTGGCCCTTGACCCGCACGCCTGCGCGGGCGATCCAGCCGCTGTCGGCCTGGGGCTGCGCGATGGCACCGGCGATGGCCGAGTTGCCCAGGTCCATGTGGTGGTGGATCAGCTGCAGCTGCGGCTCGATGCGCCAGCCGCTGCCGCCGATCGCGAAGGACTGACCCACTTCGATCGAGCCCAGCAAGCTGTTCCCCTTGCCGCCCACGCCCGCGCCAAGCATCGGCTCGACCGTGTAGCGGTGACGGCCCGACTGCACCACGGCATCGGCATAGAAGCCGCTGTCCGCGGTGTAGGTGCCGTACACGCCGACGTACTGGCTGCGCAGGTCGTTGCGGCCCACCGCGAGGTTGCGGATGCCGCTGGCAAAGCCGCTCACACGGGCATCGCCGTCGAGCTGGCCGACGTACAGGCCGGCGCGCCAGTTCGGCGTGGCGAGCAGGTCGGTGCCGGCCTGGAAGCCGGTGAGGCGGCCCTTGCTGGTGGGCGAGACGGTGCCGCCCTGCTGGATGTCGATGTCGGTGGAGAGCACGCGGGCCCAGGCGCGGCGGTCTGATCCCGTCGGTGCGCTCGCGGCGCCCTTCACATCGTCGTCGCCCACGCGCTTGCGCACATCGCCGAGCATCGCGAGGTTGCCCTGGCGCAGCTGGCCCGGCAGCGCGGCGTACAGCGCGGCTTCCGGGCGGTAGGTGACGACGGGCAGGCCCACCGGCTGGCCCGGCGCCACCGCATCGGTGGTGGAGCGCAGGTACCAGTTCTCGCCCGCGCCCTTCGCATCGGCGGCGTGCAGGCGGTACTCGTAGGCGCCTGCGTCGACGTGGCCACCGGCCAGCGAGAAGGCATCCTTGGTGGTCTGCGCGGTGGTGGTCGCGCCGTTCTGTGCGGTGACGACCTCGATGCCGTTGCCGCTCGTGAGCGCGCCAAGGCCGCCAAGGTTGCTGATCTGCACCTGGGTCTTGCCGCTGGCAATTGCCGTGGGGCCATCGAGCACGAGGCGGTCCGAGGGGCCGGTGCCGTTGAGCGTCGTGCTCAGCTTGAGCACGCCGTTGTTGCCAACGTAGGCGCCCTTGACGGTCAGCGTCGTACCTGCGGTCACACCGGCCAGGGACACGGTGCCGCGGTTCGTCAGCGACGCGACGGTCTGATTGAAGCCCGCGAGATCGAGCGTGGCGCCTGCGGCCACGCTGTGGGCCGAAGCAGCGCTCAGCGTGTTCACCGCGCCGGCCTTCAACGTCCCCTGCGCCACGTTCGTCGCACCGGTGTAGGTGTTGGCGCCCGACAGCGTCAGCGTGCCCGTGCCCTGCTTGGTGATGAAGCCACCGCCGCTGATCGCACCGCTCAGCGTGCCGCTGAACGCGCCCGTGTCGATGACCGGGTCGTTGTTGCCGGTGAGCTTGATCGTGTTGGCGATCGTCAGCCCGTTCGCGTTGAAGCCCAGCGTGGTGTCGTCGTCCATCGACAGCGTGCCGGTGCCCAGTGCCTGGCTGTGGCCCACGTTCAGGCGACCCTGGCGCAGGGCCGTGCCGCCGGTGTGGGTGCTCTCGCCCGACAACGTGAGCGCGCCCGTGCCGACCTTGATGAGCGAGCCGCCGACGCCGGAGATCACACCCGAGATTTCCGTGTCGGTGTTCAGGGCGCCCGTTGTCAGCGCCTTGGCGCCAAGCAGCACGCGGCCCGCCCCTTCCAATGCGCCGATGCTCGTACCAGCAGCCGCGAGTCGGGCGATGCGAACCGTGCCGCCCGCCTTGTTCACCACACGCGCCTGAGCGGCCGTCGCGTCGTGCTGAATGTCCAACGTGCCGCGGTCCTCGTTGACGATCGTCGCCTGTCCGGCCGAGCCGTTGTCCCAGAGGTTGGTCCAGCCGCCGGCGAAGTTGGTGATGTGGGCCTTGCCTGCGGTGGCATCGGACGAGACGGTGACTTCGCCACCGCGGTTCTCGATGGTGGCGTTGGCGGCGGTCGCGTTGCCGCGGAATTCGATCGAGCCGGTGGCGCCCGCAACGAGCATCGCGCTGCCGGCCGAGGCGTTGTCCTGGAACTGGACGAAGCCGCCGCTGGCCTGCGGAACATTGCCCGCCGTGATCTGCAGGCTTTCCGCCTGCGCACTGCCGCTGAAAAACAAGCCAGCGCCGCCGCTCACCGACACCGGGCCGGTTCCGACCGCGCCGGTGGCGCCCACGTTCAAACTGCCGCCATCGACCTGCGTGCCGCCCTTGTAGCTGTTGGCCGCGGTGAGCAGCAGCTCGCCGCCGCCGATCTTGCGCAGACTGCCCGCGCCGCTCATCGTGCCCGCAAAGCTGCCGCTGGCCACCTGGTCGAAGACCACCCGGGCGTCGTTGACGATGGCGCCGCGCAGGCTGGTCGTGTCGCCCTGCAGCGCGCCGGCGCGCACGAGCGTTCCGCCGGTGTAGGTGTTGGCGCCCTGGAGGACCAGCGTGCCCAGGTCGTCCTTCGTGAGGCCGCCCGCGCCGCTCAGCACCGACGCGATGGTCGCCTGCATCTGCGCCCCCGAGGCCGTGCCGTCGCCGACCTTGATGACGGTGTTGGCGTTGCCCAGCGTCAGCGCGTCGCCGGTGACGACATAACCGCCGGTGGAGAACTGCGCGCCATCGATGCTGATCGCGCCGCCGGTGTTGTCCACCCGAACCGTGCCGGCCGCGCCGCCGAACAGCGCGAACTGGTTCTGCTTCCAGCCGGTGTTGGTCTTGCCGTTGGCGCCGGTCCAGCTGTCGGACGGGTCGTTGAGGGTGGAGTTGCCGAGGCGCCAGATGCCGGAACCGCCGCTGATCGTGCCGTCGTTGTAGGTGGAAGCGTCGCCGCCCGCGCCGTCCCAGAAACCGAGCGACACGCCCTTGCTGTTGATCAGGTTGATCTCGCCCAGCACGGACGACTGCACGTGCAGGTCGCCGGCCGCCGTGCCCGCGGGCGCCGCGCCGATGCTCAGGCCGTTGTCGATCAGCGAACCGGAGTAGCTGATCAGTCGGTACAACCCGGGTCCGAAGGTGCCGCCGGGCGCCTCCGCCACGTTGAGCGTGCCGTCGAGCACCAGGCCGCCGTTGACCTTGACGAGGTCATTGAGTGGGCCGCCCACCGTGCCCGCCTGGCCCAGTTGGTAGCTCAGGAAGGCACCGGGATCGAAGCGCAGCATGCCCGTGGTCAGCGTGCCGAGGTTGCTGCCCGGTGCGAGCGTCGCGCCGTTGGCGATGGTGACCTGGCCCGCGATGCTGCCGCCGCCGCTGAGCGTGGCGCCGTTCTTGACGAGCACCGGGCCCGTTCCCGTGGCGCTGCCGGTGGTGTTGTTCACGCGCAGCGTGCCGGCGTTGACCTCGGTCGCGCCGGTGTAGATGCTGGCGCCCGTCAGTTCCAGCACCCCCACGCCGTTCTTGGACAGTGTGCCGCTGCCGCTGATGACGCCTGCGTAGCTCAGGCTGTCCGCGCGGTCGAAGACCAGGTCGCCGTCGTTGGCGATATTCCCCGCGATGCTGCCGGTGGTGCCCCCCGCGCCGATCTGCAGGCTGTTGCCGACCACGACGGTGGTGGTGCCCGTGAAGGTGTTGTCGCCGGTCAGGGTCAGCTTGCGCGCACCCTTCTGCAGAAGGCTGCCGGTGCCGCTGATGTTGCCGGCGAAGGTGGTGTCGGCGCTGCGATTGAACACCAGCGCGGCGTTGTTGGCGATGTCGCCGAGGATGCTGCCGCTGTCGCGGATCTCCAGGGTGCCGCTGTCGATGGTCGTGCCGCCGGTGTGCGTGGCGTTGCCGGTGTAGACCAGCGTGCCCGCGCCGGTCTTCGTCACGTTGCCGGTGCCAGTGATGAGGCCTGCGAAGGCCGCATCGTTCGATCGGTTGAAGACCAGTGCCGCGTGGTTGCTGACGTTGCCGGCGATGCTGCCGACCGTGCCGCCATCGCCGATCTGCAGGGTGCCGCTGTCGATGGTGGTGCCACCGGCGTGCGTGGCGTTGCCGGTGTAGACCAGCGTGCCCGTGCCGGTTTTCGTCACGCTGCCGACGCCGCTGATGTGGCCCGCGAAAGCGATGCCGTTGGCGCGGTTGAAGACCAGCGCCGCGTGGTTGGTGACGTCGCCGGTGATGCTGCCGTTGTTGCCGCCGCTGCCGATCTGCAAGGTGCCCGCTCTGACCGTCGTGCCGCCGGTGTAGGTGTTCGGGCCCGAGAGCGTCAAGGTGCCCGAGCCCTCCTTGACCAGCGAGCCCGTGCCGTCGATGCTGCCTGCGAAGGTGGTGCTGGCGTTGGCCGACCCGACGGCCAGGGTGGCGCTGCCCAGCTGAACGGCGCCCCCTGTGCCCGACAGGCTCGATGCACGCAGGTTGAAACTGCCCAGGTCCAGCACGCCGCCAAGCAGGGTGTACGCCGTGTTCTGCGACAGGGCCGATGCGGCGCCGGAGCGCAGCGTGCCGCCGCGAACGGTGGTGCCGCCCTGGTAGGTGTTGTTGCCCGAGAGCGTGACCGTGCCCGTGCCCCATTTCGTCACGCCGCCCGAGCCGCTGATGGCGCCGGAGAAGGTGCTGCTGTCGGTGCGGTCGAAGGCCAGCGTGCCGTTGTTGATCACGTTGCCGATGAGGCTGCCGCCGTCGCCGATCTGCAGCGTCCCCGCGCTGATGGTCGTGCCGCCGGTGTAGGTGCTGGCGCCCGTCAGGGTCAGCGTGGACGCCGTTGTCTTCACGAGCTGACCCGTGCCGGTGATCGCGCCGGAGAAGTTGCCGGACTGCACCGTCGTGGCCTGGGCCGCGCCGGCGCCGGTCCGGGTGTTCAGCGTGCCGGCACCCTGCAGGTTGCCGATGGTGATGGTGTAGCCGTTCAGGTCGAGCGTGGCCCCCGCCTCCACGGTGGTCGACGCCACGTTGGCGAGGATCGTGCCGGCGCGCGCCGTGTCCGACACCTGCAGCGTGCCGCCGGCCACGACGACCGCCGCATTGCTGGTGACGGTGGTGGTGCCGCTGCCCAGGCGCACCGTACCGTTCTCGGCGGCGCTGCCGAAGACGGCGGTCGCCCCGGCGCCCAGCCACAGACTGCCACCGATCCCGAGTGATTTGCCGCCTGCGGCGGCTACCGTGCTGCGCTGGCCGGTCGCGAAGCTCAGGTTGTTGGTCAGGTCGAGGCTCGAGGTGGCGGCCAGCGTGCCGCCGTCGAGCGTGACCGTGCCGGCGCCGAGCGCGCCGGCCGTGCCGATCTGCACCGTGGTGCCTGTCTTGATCGTGGTTCCGCCGGCGTACGTGTTGGGACCGCCCAGCGCCAGCGTGCCGCCACCGTCGACCGTGAGGCTACCGATGCCGAGGATGAGGCCGTCCATGGCCAACTGCGCGGGCGTCGCGCCGCTGCCGTCGACCGTGACCGCGAGGTTGCTCTCAGGCAGGAATCTGCCGGCCAGCCTCCAGTTGCTGCCGCTGACGGCATGGATGCGCGAGAAGCCCTGGAACGCGTCGTCCTCGATGTTCGTACCTTCCAGGCGCAGCGTGTTGCCCGAGCCCTGGGCGACCACGCCGCCGTTGAGCACGGAACCTGTCTGGAGCGTGAGCGAGTTATTGCTGCCGCCCAGCTGGAGCGAATTGGCGCGGGTCATCCCACCGCCCGCGAGGCCGCCGGAAATGATGCCGCTGTTGACGATGGTGAGATGGCTGCCGACGATGCCCGCGCCGCCCTGCGCATGCGCGCCCGTGTGGGTGCCGCCCTGTGCGCCGCCTTCGCCGTTGCCGCCTGCGCCGCCGTAAAACGCGGCGCCGTCACCGAGAGCCAGCCCCGTGCCACCGTTTCCGCCCGCGATCGAGCCGGCGTTGGTGATCGTCACGCCGCCCACAGGCACCACCAGCACGCCCGCGCCGCCCCCGCCACCGGCCCCCGTCAGCAATTGATTGCCCGCGAGCACGTCGCCACCTTTGCCGCCATTGCCACCGACGAGCACCCCAGTCGCCTCGACTTTGAACGACTGGGTGGCGAGCACGCTGCCGCCACCACCACCGCCGCCAGCGCCGCCTCCGACCACCTTGCTATTGAGGACCGCCCCGCCATTGCCGCCACTCCCGGCCCGGATCGTGGCGGTGACTGGCACGGAACCGGTCCGAGCGGAACCGCCGCCACCGCCGCCGCTGCCGTCGGGCACCGGCGGATTCGATGAGGCCGAGGTGCCGTTCTCCCCATCGGCACCGAGACTGCCGCCCGCGGCACCCCCGCCCGATATGTCGCCCTGCCCCCCATGACCGCCTTCACCGGTCGTGCTGCTGCCCGCCGTGCGCCCTGCACCATAGCTGCCGTTGCCAAGGTAGCCCCCTCCGCCCCCATCGCCCCCCGCGAACGACGCCCCGGCCAGCATCAGCAGCGACGCCGCGCCCGCCGCCCGCGCCACCGCCCGGCGGCTCTTCTTGCCGCGGGCGTGGGTGTTCTCGGAAACAGCCACCCAGGCCCCCAACGACGAGTTCCAGAGGCTGCGATGTGCTTTGTTCATGGGGAGAAAAACCTTGAAATGAGAGGCCGGATGCACCAGAAATGGGCAAACCGTCAGGAAACGTTTATTTTTGTAAATAATTTGTTTCTCACCCATCACTGAAACTAGTTATTCATGCACCCCGCGGCCTTGCTGGGTTTTCGGAAACTTCCGTACGTCCAGCAATCCGGCGCGACAATCCGCCGCATGGCTTCCGCACCCGACCTCCCTCCCCTCAACCGCCAGTTCGTCGCCCACTTCGGCGAAATGGGCAGCAAGTGGGGCATCAACCGCACCGTCGGGCAGATCTACGCGCTGATCTTTCTGTCGGAGCGCGCGCTCAACGCCGACGAGATCGCCGAGATGCTGGAGTTCTCGCGCTCCAACGTGAGCATGGGTTTGAAGGAACTGCAGGCCTGGCGCCTCGTGCACCTGCGCCACCACGCGGGCGACCGGCGCGAGTACTTCGAGGCGCCGAAGGACGTGTGGGAAATCTTCCGCGTGCTGGCCGAGGAGCGCCGGCGCCGCGAGATCGAGCCCACGCTCTCGATGCTGCGCAACGCGCTGCTCGAATCGCCCACCAGCGACGCCGAGCGCCACGCGCAGGCCCGCATGCGCGAGATGCACGACCTGATCGACAGGCTGATGAAGTGGTTCGACGACGTGCAGCGCCTGGCGCCCGAGACTGCGATGCAGCTCATGGGCATGGGCGCGACGGTGACGAAGGTGCTGACGCTCAAGGACCGCCTCACGGGCGGTGCGTCGAAGAAGAGCAAGGGCCCCGCGGGCGAAACCTGAGTCGCGCCGCGAGGCTGAGGGAACGGACGGGGCGCTACGCCCTCACAGCCGTTCCTGCCCCTGCGGGGTTTCCGGCGTGCCGAGCTTTTCCTTGCGGATGGCCTCGTCGTCCATCAGTTCATACCACATGGCGTTGAGCACGGCGAAGGCGGCGGCCAGCGGCAGGCCGAGGATCCAGGCGAAGTACCACATATCTTTTTCCTTCCCGTTTCAGTAGGCGTGTCCGCTCTCGTCGCGGATGGCTTGCTCGTCGACCTTGCCCCACAGCACGTGGTAGACCCAGGTGGTGTAGGCCACGATGATCGGGATGAAGATCGCGGTGACCACCAGCATGATGAACAGCGTCAGGTGGCTCGACGACGAATCCCACACCGTGAGGCTGGCGCGCGGGTCGATCGACGAGGGCAGGATGAACGGGAACATCGACGCGCCCACGCTCAGGATGATGCCGGCGATGCCCAGCGCCGCCGTGAGCAGTGCAAACCCCGGCCGGCGCAGCACCAGCCCGAGCAATGCACCCAGCGTGCCGACGAAGCCCGCCGCCGGCGCAGCGATGGTCCAGGGGTGCGCCGCGTAGTTGCCCATCCAGGCGCCGGCATGCAGCTCGACGGTCTTGAGCATCGGGTTCGACGGGCCCACCGCGTCGACCACGCTGCTGATGCGAAAGCCCCCGATGCCCATGGCCAGCCACACGCCGGCCAGCGCGTAGAACACGAGCGTGAGCACCGCCGCGACCATGCCGTAGCTGCGCGCACGCTCGGCCACCGGGCCGGCGGTCTTGAGCAGCAGCCAGGCCGCGCCGTGCATCACCAGCATCGCCACCGACACCAGCCCGCAGAGGATGGCGAAGGGGTTCAGCAGGCCGAAGAAGCTGCCGTCGTAGAAGATGTGCATGTCGGCGCCGAAGCGGAACGGCACGCCCTGCAGCACGTTGCCCACGGCCACGCCGCAGATCAGCGCGGGCACGAAGCCGCTGAAGAACAGCACGCCGTCCCAGCGCGCGCGCCACTGCGGCGACTCGCGCTTGCTGCGGAACTTGAAGGCCACCGGCCGCAGGATGAGCGCCGACAAGATCACGAACATCGCCAGGTAGAAGCCCGAGAACGACACGGCGTACAGCTGCGGCCAGGCCGCAAAGACGGCACCGCCGCCCAGGATGAGCCACACCTGGTTGCCCTCCCACACCGGGCCCACGCTGTTGATGACCACGCGCCGCTCGATGTCGTTGCGCGCCGCGAAGGGCAGCAGCATGCCAGCGCCCAGGTCGAAGCCGTCGGTCACCGCGAAGCCGACCAGCAGCACGCCGATCAGCAGCCACCAGATGAAGCGCAGGGTGTCGTAGTCGAGGAGTGTGTGGAGGATCATGCGGCGCTCCCGGTCGAGGCAGAAGAGGAAGACGTGGCGGCACGCGCCGGCGGAATGTGCGAGCGTGCATCGCCCTCGGTGGGCGCATGCTCGACCTCGGGCCCCTTGCGGATGGCCTTGAGCATCAGCTTCATCTCGATGATGAGCAGCGTGGTGTAGATCGCGATGAAGCCCGCGAGCGTGATCAGCAGCGTCGTCACGCCCAGGTTCGACACGGCCACCGCGGTCGGCAGCACGCCCTCGATCACCCAGGGCTGGCGGCCGAACTCCGCCACCAGCCAGCCGGATTCGATGGCGATCCACGGCAGCGGAATCGCCCACACCGCGACCTTCAGCAGCCAACGGTGGCGGTCGAGCGCGCGGCGCGCCGACAGCACGAAGAAGGTGCCGGTCAGCAGGATCAGCAGCATGCCGATGCCCACCATCACGCGGAACAGCCAGAACAGCGGCGCCACCTGCGGCACGGTGTCCCACGCGGCCTTGGCGATCTGCTCGTCGGTGGCCTGGCGCGGGTCGTCCACGTAGCGCTTGAGCAGCAGCGCGTAGCCCATGTTGATGCCGTTGTCCTCGAAGTCGCCGCGCACGCCCTGCGTGACCTTGTCGGTGCCGCCGGCCTCGCGGATCTTCTGCAGCGCGTCGTAGGCCTTCAGGCCCTCGCGGATGCGGGCCTCGGCGCGCTTCACGAGTTCGTCGATGCCGGGCATCACGGTGTTGAGCGAGCGCGTGCCGATCAGGCCCATCACCGCCGGGATGTGGATCGCGTAGTGCGTCTCGCGCGCCTTCTGGTCGGGGAAGCCGATCACGGTGAAGGCGGCGGGCGCGGGCTGCGTCTCCCACATGCCTTCGATGGCGGCCAGCTTCATCTTCTGGTGTTCGCCCGAGAGGTAGCCGCTCTCGTCGCCGAGCACCGCCACTGACAGCGCGGCGGCCAGGCCGAAGGACGCGGCCACGGTCATCGAGCGCTTGGCCAGCTCGATGTGGCGGCCCTTGAGCAGGTACCACGCCGACACGCCGAGCACGAACACCGCGGCGCACACATAGCCGGCCGACACGGTGTGCACGAACTTGGCCTGCGCCACCGGGTTGGTCAGCACGGCGGCGAAGTCGGTCACTTCCATGCGCATGGTCGCGGGGTTGAAGGCCGCGCCCACGGGGTTCTGCATCCAGCCGTTGGCGATGAGGATCCACAGCGCCGAGAAGTTGGAGCCGATGGCCACGGCCCAGGTGGCCGTGAGGTGGCCCACCTTCGAGAGCTTGTCCCAGCCGAAGAAGAACAGGCCCACGAAGGTCGCTTCCATGAAGAAGGCCATGAGCCCTTCGATGGCCAGCGGCGCGCCGAAGATGTCGCCGACGTAGTGGCTGTAGTAGCTCCAGTTCATGCCGAACTGGAACTCCATCACGATGCCGGTGGCCACGCCCATCGCGAAGTTGATGCCGAACAGCACGCCCCAGAACTTGGTCATGTCGCGCCAGATGACGCGCCCGGTCATCACGTAGACCGTCTCCATGATGGCCAGGATGATCGACAGTCCGAGCGTGAGCGGCACGAACAGGAAGTGGTACAGCGCCGTCACGGCGAACTGCAGGCGCGAGAGCGCGACGATGTCAAGGTCCATGGGGGCTTCCTTTATGTGTTCTGTTCGTTCGGTCGGTACGGGCTCGGGTCAATCGGGGCGCAGGCTGCGCAATGCGGCTTCGAAGGCATCGGTGCCACGGCGCAGGTCGGCGACGATGCGGCCCTGCGCCATGCACACGAGGCGGTCGGCCAGCGCGGCTTCGCGGCGCAGGTGCGTGGCGATCAGCAGCGTGCGCGGGCCGGCCTGCTGCGCCAGGCGCTGCAGCACGTCGTGCGCGGTGGCGGCGTCGAGCGCCTCGGTCGGTTCGTCGAGCAGCCACAGCGGCACGGGCCGCAGCAGCAGCCGCGCGAGCGCGAGCCGGCGCGACTGACCGCCCGACAGGCCGAGGCCGCCTTCGCCCAGGCGCGTGTCGAGGCCGGTGGCCAGCGCGCGCACATCGGCGTCGAGGCCAGCGGCTTGCAGCACGGCCCACAGGCGCTCGTCGCTCGCTTGCGGATCGGCCAGGCGCAGGTTGTCGCGCAGGCTGTCCTGGAAGAGTTCGGTGCGCTGGGTCAGCAGGCAGGTCGGTTGCGCCTGCACCTGACCGGCGCGCGGCGTGAGGTCACCGGCGATCACGGAGAGCAGCGTGGACTTGCCCGCGCCGCTGGCGCCGACCAGCGCGACGCGTTCGCCGGCGTTCAGGTGCAGCGACACGCCGCCGAGCACTTCGACGAGGCTGCCAGGGTGCATGACGGTGAGTTGGTCGATCTGCACGGCTGCCGTCTGCGCGATGCGAGAGGGGCGCGCGCCCTCTTCCACCGACGGGTCCAGACGTGGAGCCAACCGGCGCACGGCCAGCCAGGTGCGTCCGGCATCGAGCGCGCCGCGCCGCAGTGCCGCGAAGGGTTCGGTGGCAGTGAGCGCGATCAGCAACGCGAGCGCCGCGCCGGGGGCCCCGATGACGCCTTCGCTCACCAATGCGCCCACGGCCAGCAGCACGCCGACCAACGTCAAGGTGCCCGCGCTGCCGTAGGCGAAACCAGCAGCGGCTTCGAGCTTGTTCAGCGCGAGGTCCGCCTGCGCGAGGTGGGCGTCGGCATTCATCAGCGCGGCGCGCTGGGCGTCGAGCCGGCCGGCCATCGCGAGATCCGCCTGGCCTGCGACCAGGTCGACGGCCCGCGCGCGCAGCGCTTCCACGGCATGCGCGCGCTGTCGCGCCGGTTGCCGCGCACGCCGCGCGATGAGGAACGCCAGCCCCCAGCCAACGGCGCAGAGCCAGAGCGCGATCGCCACGCCCATCCCCACATGCATGAAGCCGAGCACGATGCCCGCCAGCAGCGCCGCGCCCAGCGCCGCGGCGGCAGGCACGAACAGGCGCAGGTAGAGCGACTCGAGCGCGTCGATGTCGGACGTGAGCCGGAACAGCAGCCGCGCCGGCCGCATGAGCAGGTCGCGCGCGGCCTCGGGGCGGGCCCAGCCTCGGAACAGCCGCACGCGCAGTTCGGCGAGCACGGCGAAGGTGGCGTCGTGCGTGACCAGCCGCTCGCCGTAGCGCGACCCCGTGCGCCCGAGCGCCAGCAGCCGGATGCCGGCCGAGGGCATGAAGACATCGAAGGTGAAGGCCGTGGCCGCATGCAGGCCCGCGAGCGCGGTCGCGGTGATGAACCAGCCCGACAGGCCCAGCAGCGCCATGCCCGCGAGCACGGTGACAGCGGCCAGCAGGCAGCCCAGCAGCAAGGCGCGCGGCTGGGTCGCGAGGAAGGGACGCAGCACGAGGCGCAAGTCGCGCCAGCGGAGGGAATGGGTGGCGTGGCGGCTCATGCGGCCTTCTCCACCAGCGGCTCGGGGCCGAGGTTCACCGTGCGGTCCATGCGCGCGGCCAGCACCGGGTCGTGGGTCGAGACGATCAGCGTCCGGCCGCGGGCGAGCGTCACCAATGCGTCGGCCACGCGCGCGGCGGTGGCGGTGTCGAGGTGGGCCGTGGGCTCGTCGGCCAGGATCAGGTCGGCATGCGGATGCACCGCGACGCGCGCCAGCGCCAGCCGCACGGCCTCGCCGCCCGACAGGCCGCTGCCGCCCTCGCCCAGCGCGGTGCCGGGGTGGGCCTGCGCCACGTCCTCGAGCGCCGCGAAACGCATCGCCTCGGCGACCTCGGGCGCGCCGATGTCGGCACGGCCCAGTGCCACGTTGGCTTCGACCGATCCGGCGAAGACGTGGGGCTTCTGCCCCATCCACGCTGTGCGCTGGCGCAATGCGGCGGCCGTGTGTTCGGTCAGCGGCACGCCGCCGATGGCGATCTCGCCGCGCGTGGCCGGCATCAGCCCGGCCAGCAGCGAGAGCAGCGCGGTCTTGCCCGATCCGCTCGGGCCGGCCAGCGCGACATGCTCGCCGGCGCCGATGCGCAGTTCATATCCGTCGAAGAGCGGCGTCGACTCGCCGGGCCAGGAGAAATGCAGACCGTGGACCGTCACCGCAGGCGCAGCCCCTGCCCCAGCAGCGCCGGTCGCTGCGCGCGTGACCGCGACGCCCGCGCCGGGCAGCGGCAGCGCGCCGCCTTGCAGGTCGTCAAGCGCCTTCAGCGCCGCCTCGCCGGCCGCGCGGTCGTGCCACACCGCCGACAGCTCGCGCAGTGGCTCGAAGAAGGCCGGCGCCAGCAACAGCACGAACAGGCCTTCGCCCAGACTGAGCTGCTGGCCCCAGACGCCGAAACCGAGCGAGCCCAGCAGGTGGAAACCGACGTAGACCGCGACCAGCGCCACGCCCAGCGCGGAGAACAGCTCCAGCACGGCTGACGACAGGAAGGCGATGCGCAGCACCGCCATCGTGCGCTGGCGCAGCGACTGGGCGGAGGCGCCGAGCCGGTCGGCCGTGGCGTCGACCGCGTCGAGCGCGCGCAGCGTGGCCAGGCCGCGCAGGCGGTCGAGCAGGAAGGCATTCATGCCGCCCATCTCGACCATCTGCGCCTCGCTGGCCGCCTTGGCGCGCCAACCGACGATGGCCATGAAGATCGGGATCAGCGGCGCCGCCACCAGCAGCACCAGCGCCGCGGCCCACGAGAACCAGGCCACTGCCGCGAGCAGGAAGAGCGGCACCACCGTCGCGCGCCAGCGTGCGGGCTGGTAGCGCACGAGGTACGGCACCAGCGCCTCGGCCTGTTCGGCGAGCACGCTGGCCGCGAGGCCGGAGGGTGCGCGTTCACGGTCGAGCGGCGAACCGGCCGCCAATGCAGACGCGGTCTGCGCGCGCAAGCTTGTCAATTGCGCACGCGCACGCCCGAAGGTGCGGCGCACGCCCCAGGCTTCGCAGCCCGCGCGCAGCAGGCCGAGCAAGAGGATGCCCACCGCCGGCCACAGCACGGCCGCCATGCCTTCACCATTGGCCAGACCCTGGACCGCCATCGCCAGCAGCGCGGCCTGCGGCAGCCACGCGAGCGCCGCGACGCCTTGCACCACGCTGCCGATGTCGGGCGACGTGAAAGCCTTCAACGGCGATCGTGGCGGCGATGGTTCTGTCATTCCTTGAGTTTGTGTATTTTCAGTATTTACTGAAAGATTCACAATCATACACAACAGGGGCAGTTCGCGCAGACTGCCCGCTCTGAAGCCCGAAGGCAACAGATTTGCAAAGGAATGGGAAGAAAAAGGGCCGCACCGCAGCGGGTGCGGCGCGCTTCAGTACGACACGATGAGGCCGCTGACGAGCAATGCGGCAAAAAGTGTGCATACGCTGCGCAGCGAGGCCGGCCGGGCTTCGACCCCGCGGTACAGCAGCACCGCGGCGCCCACCGACAGGCCGAAGGTCGCGACCATGCCGAGCAGGTCGACCCACGGCCCGTGCGGCCCCAGGCCCGCCACCAGCGCGTTCACGGCGAGCAGCACCGGGAAATGGATCAGAAACAGCGAATACGAAATGCGCCCCAGCTGCTGCAGCGGCACGGCGGCTGCGGGCCAGTGTGCGGGCGACAGCCACTGCCGGCGTTGCGCCACCGCAATGAGCAGCGCAGTCACCAGCGCGATGGCAATGCGGCTGCGCCAATCGATCATGAGCGCGCCCGCCCCCACCAGCGCCAACAGCGCGACGGCGCCGTGCCAGGTGCTGGCACGCGTGGCGCGGCCGACCCAGAAGGCCAGCATGCCGAGCCCGTAGGCGCCGAAGAAATAGAACGCGGTGTCGTCCAGCCGCGCCTGCCGGTTGAACAGCGCGAGCGAGGCCACGGCCACGATGAACACCAGCGCCACCGGCACCCACCGCGCGGCCGAAGCTGGCTGCCGCAGCACGGCGGGAAGCCCGACCAGCGCGAGCGCCAGCGCGAACAGCTGGAAGTCGATGGCGACGTACCAGACGCCGGTCGACAGCGATTCGTAGTTCAGCAGGTCCTGCAGCAGCAGACCGTGCGCCAGCAGTTGGCCGAGGCTCGGCGTGGCCGGCACCACGTCTTCACCGAGCCATGGCCGCACGACATCGGCCACCAGCACGCACACCGTGAGCGCCGCAAGGTACGGCATGACCAGCCGGGCGTAGCGCTGCAGGATGCGCGACACGGGCCGGTCGACACGCAGCACGCCGTCGGGCGCGAGGCTCGCCGTCGCAAGAAAGCCGGCGATCACGAGGAACACCTGCACCGCGAGCCGGCCGTCGTCCGCCAGCCAGCCGAAGAAATCGGGCGCGAGCACCTGCGCGCCCGCCGGCATCGGGCCGTAGCGCGCCAGGTGGTGCCCCACGATCAGCGCACAGGCCAGGCCCTTGACCACGTCCAGCAAAGGCATGCGCCCCTGCCGCGCAGGCACGGCCCCGCCGCCGCCGCTCGCAGCGGAGGTCGATGCCGGTGCGTGCGAACTGTTCAAAGTGCCAATCGCTGTCGTGCTTCCTGGTACTCGCGCTTGAGCTTCTCGATGAAGGCGCCCGCGCTCGCCACTTCGGTGATCGCGCCGATGCCCTGGCCCGAGCCCCAGATGTCTTTCCAGGCCTTGGCCTTGCTGCCTTCCCCGCCGCCGAAGTTCATGGTCGTCACGTCGCCTTCGGGCAGGTTGGCCGGGTCCATGCCGGCCTTGACGATGCTGGGCGCCAGGTAGTTGCCGTGCACGCCGGTGAACAGGCTCGAGTAGACGATGTCGTCCGAGTTGCCGTCCACGATGGCCTGCTTGTACTCCTCGCTCGCGCGCGCCTCTTCGGTCGCGATGAAGGCGGTGCCGATGTAGGCGAAGTCGGCGCCCATGGCCTGCGCCGCGAGCACCGCGCCGCCGGAGGCGATGGAGCCCGACAGCGCGATCGGGCCGTCGAACCACTGGCGGATTTCCTGCACCAGCGCGAACGGGCTCTTCACGCCCGCATGGCCGCCGGCACCGGCCGCCACGGCGATGATGCCGTCGGCGCCCTTCTCGATCGCCTTCTGCGCGAACTTGTTGTTGATGATGTCGTGCAAGGTCACGCCGCCGTAGCTGTGCACCGCGTCGTTCACGTCGGTGCGCGCGCCCAGCGAGGTGATCACGATCGGCACCTTGTACTTCACGACCATCTCCATGTCGTGCTCCAGGCGGTCGTTGCTCTTGTGCACGATCTGGTTGATGGCAAACGGCGCGGCCGGCTTGTCCGGGTTGGCCTTGTTGTAGGCCGCGAGCTCTTCGGTGATCTCGATCAGCCACTCTTCGAGCTGTGCCGCAGGGCGGGCGTTGAGCGCCGGCATCGAGCCGACCACGCCGGCCTTGCATTGCGCGATCACGAGCTTGGGGTTGCTGATGATGAACAGCGGCGAGCCGATGATCGGCAGCGGAAGGTTCGCGAGAACAGAAGGCAGCTTGGACATGTCGTCTCCGGGAAGGGGTTCGGTTTTATAAGAGCAAGGGGCCGCTGCCGCCCGTCAGATGGGCGACAGCGGCAGGTGCGTCAGAACGCCTCGAGCGCCAGCGCCGTGACGCTCTCGGCGCCTTCGACGATGCTGTCGCGAACGCCCGGCACCTTGTTCAGGATGTGCTCGGCGTAGAAGCGCGCGGTGGCGATCTTGGCCTGCATGAAGGCGACGTCGACGTTGTGCGAGGCCTGGTCCTGCGCCACGATGAGCGATCGCGCCAGCTGCCAGCCGGCCACGAGGTTGCCCGCGAGCATGAGGTACGGCACGCTGCCCGAGAACACGGCGTTCGGCGAGGCCTTGGTCTGGCCGGCGACGAAGTCGACCACGTCGATGAACGCGAGGCGCGCGGCGGTCAGGCGCTTGAGGACGGCGGCGGCCGCGGCGCTGCCGCTCTTGGCCAGCTCGGCTTCGGTCTTCTCGATCTGCGCGGCGATCGCCTTGGCGGTCTGGCCGCCGTCGCGTGCGGTCTTGCGGCCCACGAGGTCGTTGGCCTGGATCGCGGTGGTGCCTTCGTAGATCGTGAGGATCTTGGCGTCGCGGTAGTACTGCGCCGCGCCCGTCTCTTCGATGAAGCCCATGCCGCCATGTACCTGCACGCCCAGCGAGGTCACTTCCAGGCTCATCTCGGTGCTGTAGCCCTTCACGAGCGGCACCATGAATTCGTAGAAGGCCTGGTTCTGCTTGCGCGCGTCGGCATCGGGATGGTGGTGCGCGGCGTCGTAGGCGGCGGCGGCCACCGAGGCCATCGCGCGGCAGCCTTCGGTGTAGGCGCGCATCGTCATCAGCATGCGCTTCACGTCCGGGTGGTGAATGATGGGCGCGCTGGCGTTGATCGAGCCATCGACCGGACGGCTCTGCACGCGGTCCTTGGCGTAGGCCACGGCGTGCTGGTAGGCGCGCTCGGCGATCGCGATGCCCTGCATGCCCACGGCGTAGCGGGCCGAGTTCATCATGATGAACATGTACTCGAGGCCACGGTTCTCCTGGCCGACGAGGTAGCCCACCGCGCCGCCGTGGTCGCCGTACTGCAGCACGGCGGTCGGCGATGCCTTGATGCCCATCTTGTGCTCGATGCTCACGCAGTGCACGTCGTTGCGCGCACCCAGCGAACCGTCGGCGTTGACCATGAACTTCGGCACCACGAACAGGCTGATGCCCTTCACGCCTTCGGGCGCGCCGGTCACGCGGGCCAGCACGAGGTGCACGATGTTCTCGGCCATGTCGTGCTCACCGTAGGTGATGAAGATCTTGGTGCCGAACACCTTGTAGGTGCCGTCGGGCTGCGGCTCGGCGCGGCTGCGCACCATGGCCAGGTCGCTGCCGGCCTGCGGCTCGGTGAGGTTCATCGTCCCGGTCCACTGGCCGCTCACGAGTTTCTCGAGGTAGATGGCCTTGAGCTCGTCGGAGCCGGCGGTGAGCAGCGCCTCGATGGCGCCGTCGCTCAGGAGCGGGCACAGCGCGAAGCTCATGTTGGCCGAGTTGAGCATTTCGCCGCAGGCCGCGCCGATGGTCTTGGGCAGGCCCTGGCCGCCGAAGTCCGCCGGATGCTGCAGGCCCTGCCAGCCGCCCGACACGTACTGCGCGAAGGCGTCCTTGAAGCCCTTGCTGGTGGTGACTTCGCCGTCCTTGAAGGACGAGGGGTTGCGGTCGCCTTCGACGTTCAGCGGCGCGACCACGTCCTGGTTGAAGCGCGCGCACTCTTCGAGCACGGCCTGTGCGGTTTCGAGGCCGGCGTCTTCGAAGCCGGGCAGCTTGGCGATCTCGCCGATGTTGGCCAGGTGTTCGATGTCGAACAGCATGTCCTTGAGGGGGGCGGTGTAGCTCATGTCTTCTCTCCAGGGGCCGCGGCGGGGGCGGCAGATGTAAAAAAGGCATCGCGAACGATGCCTTCTGGCTCAATGCGTTGAAGCGATCAGAGCGCCTTCACGAGTTCCGGCACAGCCGTGAACAGGTCGGCCACGAGGCCGTAGTCGGCCACCGAGAAGATCGGGGCTTCTTCGTCCTTGTTGATCGCGACGATGACCTTCGAGTCCTTCATGCCGGCCAGATGCTGGATGGCGCCCGAGATGCCCGCGGCGATGTACAGCTGCGGCGCGACGATCTTGCCCGTCTGGCCCACTTGCCAGTCGTTCGGAGCGTAGCCCGCGTCCACTGCAGCGCGGCTGGCGCCCAGGCCCGCGTTCAGCTTGTCGGCCAGCGGGGCCATCACTTCGGTGAACTTCTCGGCGCTGCCCAGGGCACGACCACCGGAGACGATGATCTTGGCGGCGGTCAGTTCAGGACGCTCGCTCTTCGTGACTTCACGGCCGACGAAGGTCGACTTGCCGCTGTCGGCCACGCCTTCAGCGGTTTCGATCGCTGCGCTGCCACCGGTGGCGGCTGCGGCATCGAAGCCGGTCGTGCGCACGGTGATCACCTTCGTGGCGTCGGTGCTCTGCACGGTGGCAATGGCGTTGCCGGCGTAGATCGGGCGCTCGAACGTATCCGGGCTGTCGACCTTGGTGATGTCGCTGATCTGCGCCACATCGAGCTTGGCAGCCACGCGCGGAGCGACGTTCTTGCCGTTGGCGGTCGAGGGGAACAGGATGTGGCTGTAGTTGCCGGCGATCGCCAGCACTTGGGCGGCAACGTTTTCGGCGAGGTTCTCGGCCAGCGATGCGCTGTCGGCTGCGATCACCTTGGACACGCCAGCGATCTGCGCAGCGGCCTTGGCAGCTTCTGCGGCGTTGGCACCGGCCACGAGGATGTGGACGTCGCCACCGCAAGCCAGGGCTGCGGTCACGGTGTTGAGGGTGGCCGGCTTGATGCTGGCGTGGTCGTGTTCGGCAATAACAAGTGCGGTCATGTTCAGATCACCTTCGCTTCGTTCTTCAGTTTGTCCACCAGCGTTGCAACGTCAGGCACCTTGATGCCGGCGCCGCGCTTGGGCGGCTCGCTGACCTTGAGGGTCTTCAGGCGGGGCTTGACGTCCACGCCCAGGTCTTCGGGCTTGAAGGTGTCCAGCTGCTTCTTCTTGGCCTTCATGATGTTGGGCAGCGTCACGTAGCGCGGCTCGTTCAGGCGCAGGTCGGTCGTGATGACCGCAGGCAGCGTGAGCGTCAGTGTTTCCATGCCGCCGTCGACTTCGCGTGCGACGGTGACCTTGTCGGCTGCGAGGTCGACCTTCGAGGCGAAGGTGGCTTGGGGCAGGTCGGCCAGCGCAGCCAGCATCTGGCCGGTCTGGTTGGCGTCGTCATCGATGGCTTGCTTGCCGAGGATGATGAGAGACGGTTGTTCCTTGTCGACCAGCGCCTTCAGCAGCTTGGCCACGGCCAAGGGCTGCAGCTCTTCGGTGGTCTCGACCAGGATGCCGCGGTCGGCGCCGATGGCCATCGCAGTGCGCAGGGTTTCCTGGCACTTGGCATCGCCGCACGAGACGGCGATGACTTCGGTCACGATGCCCTTTTCCTTCAGCCGAACCGCTTCTTCGACAGCGATTTCGTCGAAGGGGTTCATGCTCATCTTGACGTTGGCAATGTCCACCCCGGTGCCGTCGCTCTTGACGCGCACCTTCACGTTGTAATCGACGACCCGTTTGACAGGCACAAGAACCTTCATTGACTTGACTCCATTGGATTGCAAAAAGGGGGGCTTCGAGAGCAGCCTGCCATTTTAGGACGCCGGCCTTGGCTGCTTCTCCATTCTTCTTGTCGGCCTCGAGGGCCCAAAAAAAGAACGATCGTGCTTTTCCGTGATTATAAAACAGCGGGAGGCGCTGCGGCCACTCCCGCCGGCAAAGATTCCACTCGCAGCACCCGCTGCGGATAGGGAATGTCAATGCGGGCGGCCCGCAGTCCTTCGAGGATGGCGATGTTGATGGCCGAGCGCACGTTGTCCTTGCCCTTGTCTGGGTCGGCGACCCAGAAGTTCAGGCTGAATTCCAGGCCGTCGGGCGCGAAGGTGACCAGGTAGGCGATGGGCGCCGGGTCGGTCATGACACGCGGCTGGGCCTTGGCGGCGTCGCACAGGATGCCCTGCACCTGCGCCACGTCGCTCTCGTAGCCGACCACGATGTTGGTCGTGATGTTGAACTTGCGGTCGGCCAGCGACAGGTTTTCGACCCGGCCGGTGATGAGCGATTCGTTCGGCACGATGGCCTCGCGCCCGTTGCCCGCGCGGATGAGCGTGTAACGCGTCTTGATGTCGGTGATGCGACCTTCGAAAGTGTCGACCTTCACGTTGTCGCCGATGCGGATCGAGCGCTCCAGCAGGATCACGAAACCGCTCACGTAGTTGGCCGCCAGCTTCTGCAGGCCGAAGCCCAGGCCCACGCCGAGCGCGCCGCCCAGCACCGACAGCGCCGTGAGGTCGACCCCCACCGCCGACAGCGCGAACAAGAGGCCGATCAGCAGCAGGAAGGCGCGCACCGCGTTCGACGCCACCTTGCGCATCGACAGGTCGCTCACGGCCTCGCGCAGGATGCGTTTTTCGATGGTGCTGGAGATCCACAGCGCGATCATCAGCACCAGCCCCGCCGACAGCGCGCCCTGGATGATGGTCTGCAGGCTCACGCGGGTTTTGCCGAAGGCCAGCGTGATGTCGTCCAGTTCGGCCAGCACCGGCGGCAGCAGCCCGACGATCCACAGCACGGCGGCGATCCAGGCCAGCCACGAGATGGTGCGCTCGATCAGCCGCACCAGGCTCGAGGTCGGGAACACGGCCCGCAGCACCCGCGCGAACAGCCGGATGACCGCCAGCGACAGGAACACCGGCACGGCGATGCGCAGCACCAGCACCACGGGCAGCAGGTCGAGCGCTAGGCGACGCGCGATGCCGGTGAGCACCAGCGCAAGCAGCGGGAACAGCAGGCCGTCGAAGGTGCGCTCGCCGAACCAGATCGAATCCTTGGGCTGGTCGCGCCCGAACCATTTGCACACCGCCCATGCCACGCCCACGCAGGCCACGAGCACGGCCAGTTCAATGCCCAGGCCGTGCGCGTCGACCTGTCGCAGGCGCTGGAGGAAGTCGTCGAAATTGAAATTCATCGATGAAAGAAACAGGGCGCCCCGCGGGCGCCAACCGGGTTACAGGTCCGCCAGCACGCGGATGTGCGCTTCCACGCTGCGCGCCAGGGCATCGAGGTGGTAGCCGCCCTCGAGCAGCGAGACGATGCGCCCGCGCGCATGGCGCTTGGCGACATCGCGCACGCGGCCGGTGATCCAGGCGAAGTCGTTTTCGTTGAGGCCGAGCTGGCCCAGTTCGTCCTCGCGATGGGCGTCGAAGCCGGCGCTGATGAACACCATCTGCGGCTTGAAGGCGTCGAGCCGGGGCATCCAGATCGCCTCGACCAGCTCGCGCACGTCCATGCCCTTGGTGTAGGCCGGGATCGGCAGGTTGAGCATGTTCGAGGCCGGGTGCTCGGTGCCGCTGTACGGATAGAACGGATGCTGGAAGAACCCGACCATCAGCACGCGCGGGTCGTTCGACAAAATGTTCTCGGTGCCGTTGCCGTGGTGCACGTCGAAATCGACGATGGCCACGCGGTCCAGGCCATGCACCTCGAGCGCGTGCCGCGCGGCGATGGCCACGTTGTTGAAGAAGCAAAAACCCATGGCCTGCTCGCGGCAGGCATGGTGGCCCGGCGGGCGCACGGGGCAGAAGGCGTTCTCGACCTCGCCGGCCATCACGGCATCGGTCGCGGCCACTGCGGCACCGGCAGCGCGGCGCGCGGCCAGCAGGGTGAAGCGGGTGAGTACGGTGTCGGGGTCGACCTGCGCGTGGTCGGGGCCGCCGGCGGGCGCGTCGGCCACGAGGCGCTGCTGCAGTTCCTCGAGGTGTTCGACATGCGCGTGGCTGTGGGCCCGGGTGATCTGTTCCAGCGTGGCCAGGGGCACTTCGCCCCGCGCCAGTGCGTCGCCGACGCCGGTCAGCAGCAGCCGGTCTTCGATGGCATCCAGCCGCTCGGGGCATTCGGGATGCCCGTTGCCCATGTCGTGCTTCCAGAAGTCGCGATGCGTGAAGTAGCCTGTCTTGCCCATCTCTCGCCGTGTCTCGTGTCGTCGCGTCTAGACCTCACACGGCATGGGGCCGCAAGGTCTTACGGTATCGTTTGCATATGGATACAAATATGGACGTAGCCGCGAAGCTAGCCTCTTTGCTGAGTCAGCTTAACACGGTGATTGTTGGCAAAGAGGCCCAGGTGCGCGACTGCGTGGCCTGTTTGCTGGCGGGCGGGCACCTGCTGATCGAGGACGTGCCGGGGGTCGGCAAGACCACCCTGGCCCATGCGCTGTCGCACACCTTCGGCCTGCAGTTCTCGCGCGTGCAGTTCACGGCCGACCTGATGCCGGGCGACCTGTCGGGCGTGGCGATCTACGACCGGGGCCAGCAGGCCTTCGTGTTCCACCCCGGGCCGATCTTCGCGCAGGTGCTGCTGGCCGACGAGATCAACCGTGCCAGCCCCAAGACCCAGAGTGCGCTGCTCGAGGCGATGGAAGAAAAGCAGGTCACGGTCGAGGGCGAGACCCGCCCCCTGCCCACGCCCTTCTTCGTGATCGCCACGCAGAACCCGCAGGACCAGCTCGGCACCTTCGCGCTGCCCGAGTCGCAGCTCGACCGCTTCCTGATGCGCATCTCGCTGGGCTACCCCGACCGCGCGGCCGAGCGCCAGCTGCTGGCCGGCGCCGACCGCCGCGAGATGCTCGCCGGCCTGCCCGCCCTGCTGACCGCCGGCGAACTCACCGCCCTGCAGCAGCGCGTGCAGCAAGTGCATGCGGCCGAGCCGCTGCTGAACTACCTGCAGGACCTGATCGCCGCGACCCGCTCGGGCCGCTGGTTTTTGCAGGGCCTGTCGCCGCGCGCGGGCATCGCCGTGCTGCGCGCCGCCAAGGCGCAAGCGCTGCTGGCCAATCGGAACTACGTGGCGCCCGACGACATCCAGGCCGTGCTGCCGCAGACCATCGCGCACCGTCTCACGCCCGTGGGCGATGCCGGCCGCGGTGCGGTCGAACAGGTGCGCGCCATGATCGCCGCGGTGCCATTGCCGTGAGCCCTGTCAGCGTCCTGCGCTCGCGCATCGACGGCTGGTTCCTCTCGCGCCGGCCTCCGTCGGACACGCTCGAACTCACCCAGCGCAACGTCTACATCGTGCCCACGCGCGCCGGCTGGACGCTGGCGGCCACGCTGCTGGTGCTGCTGGTGGCCTCGATCAACTACCAGCTCAACCTGGGCTACCTGCTGACCTTCCTGCTGGCCGGCAGCGTCGCGGTGGGCATGCACGTGTGCCACGCCACGCTGCGCGGGCTGGCGCTGCGCATGGTGCCGCCCGAGGCGCAGTTCGCGGGCGCCGCCGCGGTGCTGCGCGTGGTGCTGCACAACGAACGGCGCAGCGTGCGCTACGGCATCGGCATGGCGGTGCGCGGCAGCGGCCAGTGGGCCTGGACCGACGTGCCCGCCGAAGGCGCGGCCACGGTGGAGATCGCTTTCCAGCCCGAGCGGCGCGGCCTGCACCCGGTGCCGCCGCTGACGGCCGAGACGCGCTTTCCGCTCGGCACCTTCCGCGTCTGGACGGTCTGGCGGCCGGCCGCGCAGCTGCTCGTGTACCCGACGCCCGAAGCCCATCCGCCGCCGCTGCCGGCAGGCGAGCCGCTCTCGGGGCCCGCCGCCGCGTCGGCCGCGCTGCGGGCGCAGAACGCCGGCGAGTACGACGGCGTGCGGGCCTACCGGCGCGGCGATCCGCTCAAGCTCGTGGTCTGGAAGAAGGCCGCGCGCGCGCAGGCCAACGGCTCCGAAGATCTCGTGAGCCGCGACACGCAGCACACGCAGCGCGAAGAACTCTGGCTCGACGCGCACGCCGCCGCGCTGCCCGACATCGAGGCCCGGCTGTCGCGCCTGTGCGCCTGGGTGCTCATGGCCGACCGGCTCGGCGTGGACTACGGCGTGCGCGTCGCCGGCCGCACGGTGAAACCGTCGCAGGGCGAAGCGCACCGGCGCGCCTGCCTCGAGGCGCTGGCGCTGTGCGCATGAACGGGGCTGCCGCATGAACCGGGTCGTACGCGAACTCACCGCACTGCCGAGGGACGCACGGGACACGCTGTTCCTGCTGTGCGTCATCGGCCTCATCCTGCTGCCGCAGGTGGACGAGCTGCCCTGGTGGTGCTCGGCCATCACCGCCCTGGTGCTGCTGTGGCGCGCCTCGCTGGCGCTGCAGGCGCGCCCGCTGCCCAGCAAGTGGTGGCGCCTCGCGCTGCTGGCGCTGGCGCTGGCCGGCACCTACGCCACCCACCGCACGCTGCTGGGCCGCGACGCGGGCGTCACGCTGGTCGTGTGCCTGCTGGCGCTCAAGACGCTGGAGCTGCGCGCGCGGCGCGACGCCTTCGTGGTCTTCTTCCTGGGCTTCTTCGCGATGCTCACGAACTTCTTCTATTCGCAGTCGCTGCTCACCGCCTTCACCATGCTGCTGGCGCTGCTGGGCCTGCTGACGGCGCTGGTCAACGCCCACATGCCGGTGGGCCGGCCGCCGCTGATGCAGGCTGCGCGCATGGCCAGCTGGATGGCGCTGGCGGGCGCGCCGGTGATGCTTGCGCTGTTCCTGCTGTTCCCGCGCTTCGCGCCGCTGTGGGGCACGCCCGGCGACGCCATGGCCGGGCGCAGCGGGCTGTCGAACACGATGCGGGTCGGCACCATCGCCGAGCTGGCGCTCGACGGGAGCATCGCGGCGCGCATCAAGTTCGACGACAACCGCGCGCCGCCGCAAAGCCAGCTGTATTTCCGCGGCCCCGTGCTGACGCAGTTCGACGGCCGCGAATGGACGGCGCTGCCGACCTGGGCACGCAGCGGGCCTGCGGTATCGAACCTGCGCACGCGCGGCGAGCCGGTGCGCTACGAGGTCACGCTCGAGGCCAGCCAGCGCCCGTGGCTGCTCACGCTCGACGCCGCGCCGCGCGCGCCCGAAGTGCCCGGCTACGAGGTCACCGGCACGCCCGACCTGCAGTGGTTCGTGAACCGCCCGATCACCGACCTCGTGCGCTACCGCGCCGAGAGCCACCCGCAGTTCCAGAGCGGCCCATTGACACGCACCGGCGGCCGGCTCCAGCCCTACCTGGCGCTGCCGGCCGGCAGCAACCCGCGCACCGCCGCGCTCGCCGCCCAGATGCGCGCCGACCCCGCGCTGGCCGGCGCCGATGCCAACGCCTTCGTGCAGGCCGCCTTGCAACGCCTGCGCACCGGCGGCTACACCTACACGCTGCAGCCCGGCGTGTACGGCAACGAGACCGCCGACGAGTTCTGGTTCGACCGCAAGGAAGGCTTCTGCGAGCACATCGCCTCGGCCTTCGTGGTGCTGATGCGCCACCTGCAGATTCCGGCGCGCATCGTCACCGGTTACCAGGGCGGCGAGCTCAACAACGTCGACAACTACTGGGTGGTGCGCCAGAGCGACGCGCACGCCTGGGCCGAGGTGTGGCAAGAGGGCGCGGGCTGGGTGCGCGTCGACCCGACCGGCTCGGTCGCGCCGGGACGCATCGGGCAGTTCCAGCGCCTCACGCCGCAGCCCGGCCTGCTGGCCGGCGCCATCGGCGTCATGAGCCCGACGCTGGTGCAGAACCTGCGCGCCGCCTGGGAGGCCGTGAACAACGGCTGGAACCAGTGGGTGCTCAACTACACGCAGAGCCGCCAGCTCGACCTGCTGAAGACCCTCGGCTTCAACGCCCCGAGCCTGGAAGACCTGGGCTACGTGCTGCTGTACCTGCTGGTGGCCGCGAGCCTGGCCGGCGCCGGCTGGACGCTGTGGGAGCGCAGCCGGCACGACCCCTGGCTGCGCCTGCTGGGCCGGGCCCGCGCGCGCCTGGCCAAGGCCGGCCTGCCGCTGCCCGAGACGGCGCCGCCGCGCCAGATGGCCCAGGCCGCCGACGCCCGCTTCGGGCCCGCCGCGCAGGCCGTGCGCGACTGGCTGCTCAAGCTCGAAGCCCAGCGCTACGCGCCCGCCGCGTCCGGCCCATCGGCCTCGCTCGCCGCGCTGCGCGCCGAGTTCCGCCGGCTGCCCTGGCCGCCCACGCCGCCGCGCCCCTGACGCGCGGCTGCAACCACATGTGTCCCCCGAAAGTGCGCATGCGCACGGGCGGCACAATCGTGCCCATGTCACACGCCTTCCCCACGCCCTTGCGCGCCGCAGTGGCCGCCGCCGCCCTCCTCGCCGCCTGCGTCGCCTGGCCCACGGGCGCCCTGGCCCAGAAGCCCCAGGCCAACGCCCGCCCCGCCGTCACGCCGGTGCGCGGCAGCACGCCCTACGCCACGCGCGACGACGCCATGGCGTTCGCCGACGACGTCGCCCAGCGCCGCAACCTCGACCGCGACTGGGTGCGCGCCACCATCGGCGCCGCGCGCTTCCTGCCCAACGTGCCGCGCCTGATGCTGCCCGGCCCGGTCGGCACGGTGAAGAACTGGCAGACCTACCGCAGCCGCTTCATCGACCCGGTGCGCATCGCGGCCGGCGTGCGCTTCTGGCGCGCCAACGCCGAGACGCTCACGCGCGCCGAGGCCACCTACGGCGTGCCGCCGGAAATCATCGTCGGCATCGTCGGCGTCGAGACCATCTACGGCCGCAACATGGGCAACTTCCGCGTGATCGATGCGCTGGCCACGCTGTCCTTCGACTTCCCGCAGGGCCACCCGCGCGCCGCCGAGCGCATCGCCTTCTTCCGCGGCGAGCTTGAAAGCTTTTTGAGCACCGAAAGCCGCACCGCCGACGACCCGCTCACGCCCGTGGGCAGCTACGCCGGCGCCATGGGCATGCCGCAGTTCATGCCCAGCAGCATCGCCAAGTACGCGGTCGACTTCGACGGCGACGGCCGCATCGACCTCGTGAACAACCCGGTCGACGTGATCGGCTCGGTGGCGAGCTACTTCAAGGCCTTCGGCTGGACGCCCGGCATGCCGTCGATCTACCCCGTGCATTTCGACGAGGCGCGCCTCAAGAAGGCGCTGCTGCTGGCACCCGACATCCTGCCGACCTTCAGCGCCGACAGCTTCGTGGCCGCGGGCGCCGTGCCCGAGGGCGAAGGCCTGAAGCACAAGGGCCTGCTGGCGCTCATCGAACTGCAGAACGGCCTCGACGCGCCGCCGACCTATGTCGCCGGCACGCGCAACTTCTACGTGATCACGCGCTACAACTGGAGCAGCTACTACGCGATGTCGGTGCTCGACCTGGGCCAGGAGGTCAAGGCCGCGATGGAGCAATAGCCGCCATGACACCGCAGGCGCTGCACGCGAACTGGACCGCCGCCTGGCAGGCGCTGGGCGTGGCCGCGCCCGACGACGCATTGCGGCTCGAACTGCAGCGCCGCTACGGCGAGCCGCAGCGCCACTACCACACGATGCAGCACCTGGGCGAATGCCTCGCGTGGTTCGACCGGGAACAGGCGCTCGCCGAACGCCCCGGCGAGGTGGCGCTGGCGCTGTGGTTCCATGACGCGATCTACGACGTGCATGCGCACGACAACGAGGCGCGCAGCGCCGACTGGGCGCGGCAGGCGATGCAGGCGGCCGGTGCGAGCGATGCGTCGGCCGACCGCGTCCACGCGCTCGTCATGGCCACGCGCCACGACGCCGTGCCCGAGGGCCGCGACGCCGAGTTGCTGATCGACATCGACCTGTCGATCCTCGGCGCCGAGCGTGCGCGCTTCGACGAGTACGAGCGCCAGGTGCACGCGGAATACGGTTTCGTTCCCGAGGAGATTCGCCTGCCGCGCCGGCGCGCGATCCTCCAGCGCTTTTTCGACCGTCCGGCGATCTACGCCACGCCGCGCATGCACGCCCTGCTCGAAGCACGGGCGCGCGAGAACCTTCAGCGCTCGATCGCCGCCTGATCGGCCGGCACCAGCCGCCACCATTCGGAGCGCGGCGGCACGTCGCCGAACGTCTCCTCCACCACGCCGAACAGCAACCCGTCGCGCCCCGCGCCCAACTGCGACAACGCCAGCGGGCGGGCGAGATCGCGGCACAGCATGAAGCTCGCATCGCCCTGCCAGTCGAGGCAGCGGCCGACCTCGGCCAGCATCAGCGCGGGTTGGCCCTGCATGAAGGTGAAGGGCATCGGCAGGCCCGCGTCGAGCTGCGCCAGCCCCGCGCGCGTGGCCTCCCACGCGCCGCGCCGGCTGGTCACCCGCAGGCGCGCGCCCGCCGGCAGCGCGGCTTCGCCGGCCGCGTCGAGGCAGCGCAGCGCGCCGTACATCGCCAGCTCGGTCCACAGGCCGACGCGGCGCGGCCGGCGGCCCAGGCGGGTCGCGAGCGCGTCGCGCCAGTCGTCGGGCGGCGGATGCGCCACGACATGGGCGACGGTGCGCCAGGGGGTTGTTGCAGCGTGGCTCATGCGGCGTTGCAATCCTTGAGCACCAGCGACGCATGCCCGCCGCCGAAGCCCACCACGTTGAGCAGGATGTGGCGCAGCCGCGCCGGCGGTCCGTCGCTCAGCGCGATGCCCAGCGTCTCGTCCAGCGCGTAGCCGACCGACGGCCAGGCGCCGCCTTCGATGCAGCCGACCAGCAGGGCCAGCTCCGCCGCCCCGGCCGCGCCCAGCGTGTGGCCGATCGCCGACTTGAGCGACACCAGCGGCGGCAGCGGGTCGAACACCTGCCGCAGCGCCTCGACCTCGATCGCGTCGTTGACCGGGCTGCCGGCGGCCTGCACCTTGATGAGGTCGATGTCCGCGGGCTGCAGGCCGCTGCGCGCCAGCGTGTCGCGGCACATCGCGCGCACGGCGCTCGCCTCGGTGCCCGAAGGGTTGCGGCCGTCGACCACGTTGGCGCCGCCCAGCAGCGCCCAACGCGCGGGTTGCGATCCGAGCCGCAACGCCGCCACCGCTTCGCCGAGCACCAACCCCTGGCGCCCCGCGCCGAAGGGCCGTGCGCTGTCGGACGCCAGCAGCTGCATCGCGCCGAAGCCGGCCACGGTGAAGCGGTTGTCGAGTTCGGCGCCGATCACCAGCGCCTCGCGCGCCTCGCCCGCGCGCACCATGTCGGCCGCCGCCAGCATCGCGTTGAGCGCGGAGGTGCAGGCGGTCGAGACGGTGAAGACCGGCCCTTGCCAGTCGAGTGCGGCGGCGGCGATGTCGGCGAAATCCTGCAGGTCGCCGCTGAGCCGCGCGTCGTGCTGCGCGTGCTCCATGGCCCCGATGTCGAGCGACGACGAGGCCACGAACAGCGGCCCCTGCCGGTCCAGCCCGTCGCCGGTCTGCGCGACCACGCGGCGCACCGTGTGCTGCACGCGCTGCGCCCAGTCACCGGGCGGCACGGGCAGCGTATAGACCGGCCACTGCAGGCCCTCGGCCACCGTCACCGGCGTGGGCGGCACGCCGCCGCGCCGCAGTGCCGCGAGCGCGGACGGCACGTCGTCGCCGAGCACGCAGGCCAGGCCCATGCCGGCCAGGTACACGGGAGCCATCAGGCTCATGCCTTTCCCGCTTGCGCCAGGTGTTCCGCCAGGTGCGCGATGGAGGTCATCGCGCGCCGCGTGTCCTTGCTGTCGGGCATGCGCAGGCCGAAGTGCTGCTGGATCGCCATCGACACCTGCAGCGCATCGAGCGAGTCGAGGTCCAGGCGCGCCTCGGGGCCGAACAGCGGCTCGTCGTCGCCGAGGCCGCCGGGCGGCGCGTCTTTTTCGACAGCCTCGAGCACGAGGGCCTTGAGGCGGGCGATGAATTCAGGAGAAGAAGCGGTGCTCGTCACGGTGCGCGCCTGCGAAACAGAAAGACAGCCACGAAGAACATGAGGGCCGCGAACGCCACCAGCCGGCCGACCTGCGGCAGCACCTCGGCCACGCCGCCGCCGCGCAGCAGCACGGTGAGCAGTGCTTCGAGCCCCCAGTTCATGGGAGAGATTTCGACCATGCGCTGCATGAAGCCCGGCATGACGAACTTGGGCACCATGATGCCGCCCGCCGCCGCCATCAGCACATTCACCATCGGCCCCAGCGTGGCGGCCTGCGCATGGCTCTTGACGAGGCAGGCCACCGCAAGCGACAGGCTCACCGCCGCCAGGCTCACGGCCGCGAGCGACAGCAGCAGGCCGCCCCAGTGGATGCCCGCGAGCGAGAGCGCGTCGCCGCCGATCAGCGGCATGAACCAGATGCCCGCCGCCAGCATCAGCAGCGCCTGCAGCGCGTTCACGCCGAGGTAGGGCAAGGCCTTGGAGGCCAGCAGCATCGGACGCGACACGCCCAGGCTCTGCAGCCGCCCGAGCGCGCCCGAGCCGCGCTCCTGCACGAACAGGCTGGACAGCGAGGCCACCACGAAGAACATGCCGAACACCAGCCAGGCCGGCACGTTCTGCTGCACCGACGTGGGCCGCGGGCCGGCGGTGGCAAAGCGCTCGGCCTGCACCATCGCCTGGATGGACGCGTCGGGCGCGGGGCTGGCCGTGCCGGGCACCGCCAGCGCGAGCCGCGCCTTGAGTTCGCCCGAGGCACCGATCAGCTCGGCACGCAGCGCGTTGAACAGGTTGGCATCGATGCCGGGTTCGGCCAGCAGGCGGATGTGGGCGCGCGTGGAGAGCGCGGCCGATTCCAGTTCGTCCGACAGCCCGGGCTCCAGCACGATCACGTACTTGAGCGTGCCGCTGCGCAGCCGCGCCTGCCAGTCGGCGCCCAGCGGCTGCGGCGCGCCGTGGCTGCGCTGCCAGATCTGCAGCAGCCATCTGGCGGGCGTGCCGCTGTCGCACGCATCGACCGCGTAGCTCAGTTCGGCCAGCGGCGGGCGGTAGATGTCCTTCAGCGTGAGCGACATCAGCACGATGAACACCATCGGCATCACGAACAGCACGGCCAGCCCGTGCATGTCGCGCACGAGGGCCAGCAGTTCCTTCTTGATGAGCGCTAGGAGCATGGCGTTCGGTCAGTCGCGCAGCGAACGGTGCGTGAGCGCCATGAAGAGCTGCTCGAGGTCGTGCCGGCCGAACTCGGCCTGGCGCACCTCGATGCCTTCGGCTTCGAGCGCGGCCAGCACGGGGCCGGGGCCGGTGCCTGCGTTCAGGTGGATGCGCCAGTGCGCCGCGCCCTGCTCCACCGTGCCGAAGCGCGAGAGCCTCTGCGCGTCGAGCCCGTCGGCGGCCAGGGTCAGCAGCATCGCGCTTTGCGACAGCAGCGCGTCGAGCGGGCCTTCGCGCAGCACGCGGCCCTGGTCGAGGATGGCCACGCGGTCGGCGATGGCCTCGATCTCTTCCATGTAGTGCGAGGCGTAGATCACCGCCGCGCCGGCCTGCGCCAGGCTCTTGATCGCGTCGAGGATGAAGGCGCGCGACTGCGGATCGACGCCCACCGTCGGCTCGTCGAACAGCATCAGCTCGGGTTCGGGCAGCAAGGCGATCGCGAGGTTGAGCCGGCGCTTGAGGCCGCCCGAGAGCCGCTCGGCGCGCACGCCCGCGAACTGTTCGAGCTGCGCGAACTGCGTGCAGGTGTCGATGCGTGCCTTCTTTCGCGCACCCGAGAGACCGCCGGCCGCGGCGAAGCAGGCCAGGTTCTCGGCCACGGTGAGCATCGGGTAGAAGGCCTGGTCCTGCGGCGCCACGGCGATGCGCGTGGGCGCCTTGGCGCGCACCTGCTGCAACGGCTGGCCGTCGATGCGGATGTCGCCCGACTGCACCGCGAGCGCGCCCGACAGGTGCGAGATCAGCGTGGTCTTGCCGGCGCCGTTCGGGCCCAGCAAACCCAGCACGCAACCGCGCGGCACGGCGAGCGACACGTCGGCCAGCGCGGCCTTGTCAGCGTGCGGGTAGCGGTAGCCGAGCTGGTGCAGCTCCAACATCAGGCAACAGCGGCCTTGAGGTCGCGGAAGAAGGTTTCCTCTTGCTGCGCTTGTTCGCGCAGCTTGCCCGCCAGCGCCACCGGATCGACCGGCTCGCGGCCCTTCACCATGCGCGCCGCCTTGAGCGCGAACGCGCGCCAGCCGTCGCCGATGGCGATCAGGCGTTCGGACATCTGCGTGAGCTGCGGCTTGTCGAGCAGCTGCGCCGCCTCCTGCAGGAAACCCGCGTAGATGAAGCGAAAGCCCGCCCCGCCCGTGCCGATTTCTTCCTGCATGCGCACGAGGTGGCCGATGAAGTCGACGCTGCGCGGATCGCTGGGCGACAGCTTGTGCATGCGCTTGGCCAGCGTGCGCATGCCGCGCACGCCCACGATGGGCACGGGCGCGAGCATGTTGCGCACCGTCTTGCGGATGGCCTTGGTGACCGAGGCGGCGTCGACCGCCTTGCGCTCGATGGCCTGCGGGTAGTACATGAGGCCCTTGGGCGCCAGCACGCCCTTGGCGAAGCGGGCGCGCGACAGGTCTTCGCTGGCGCAGCGCACGGGCTCCTCGAACACCGGGTCGCTGATCAGGTAGTCGTCGCCGTCCTTGCCGTAGACCAGCAGGTTGTGCGCGTTGAAGTGAAAGCGCATGTTCGGCGGAAAGTACGGCAGCCAGTAGACCGAGGTCTGCAGGCCCACGAGCTGGCCGTCGGCCAGCAGCGCGTCCAGGCGCTGCTGCCCGGCTTGCGGGCTGCGGAAGGTCTCGAAGCGAAAGCGCGCGGCCATCGGTGCCAAGAGGCCCTTGATGATGGCCTTGGGCGGCATGCGGTACGAGATGAGCGGCAGGCCCGACAGCTTGATGAACGGCAGGTAGGCGAACGACAGCGCCGACGACAACCCCAGCGCCATCGCCTCGCTCATCGGCGCGCCGTGGTGGCGCATGAGGCTGGAGATGACGCCGCTTTCGCAGTGCGCCGCCTGTTGGTGTTGGAAGTTCACGGCAGGCCTTGCAGGGTGGAAACGGGCAGCCCCAGCGCCTGGCCGTAGCGGGCGAGCTGGGCCGGCGACAGCGCGGCGAAATGGCGCGGCTGCAGGTGGCGGCGCACGCGCCACTGCCAGAAGCCGCTGGTCTGCGAAAGCAGCGCCACGTCCATGCGGCGCTCGTACATCCAGTATTCGAGCGGCGAGGCCAGCCCGGCCTTCACGCGCGCCTTGGCCTCCTGCGCCTGCTCGACCAGCACGTCGACCGCGTGGCTGGTGACGATCTCTTCCGCCTCCCAGCCCTTCGAGGTGGTGGTGACGACGCGGCCTTGCGCGTCGCGGGCGTACATCAGCTTGGAATGGCCCGCGAGGGTCGCGTTGCCCTCTTGGGGCACGGCATCGAGGTCCATGGCTACACAGCCTCCAGGTAGATGAAGCCGCTCGAAAAGCGACCGCTTTCGGGCACGAACATCAGCAACTTCTGGCCGGGCTTGATGCGACCGGAACGGAACAGCTCGTCCAGCATGATGTACGGCGAGGCCGAGCCCGTGTTGCCCTTGGTCGCGAGGTTGCTGAACCAGCGCTCGCGCGAAATCGGCAGGCCCAGCGACGCCAGGCTCGCGGCCACGGGCTCGACGAAATAGTGCGACGACAGGTGCGGCAGGAACCAGTCGATGTCCTCGGTCTTGAGCCCGCGGCGTTCGATGATGGCGGCCAGCGGCTCGGTCAGTGTGGCGCGCACGATGTTGTCGTTGAGCAGGCGCACGTCCTGCTTGACGGCGAAGGTCGAGTCGCGCTGCCAGTCGGCCGGCGAGGTGCGGGCCCAGCCGTCGAGGCCGCCCTGTTCGTTCTTGTCGGCGCCGGCATACATGCACACCGGCAGCTCGTGCGCCGCCGACGACAGCTCGATCCATTCGACGCGCAGCGACAGCGGCCCGCGCGGCTCGCGCTCCAGCAGCACCGCGCCGGCGCCGTCGGACAGCATCCAGCGCAGGAAGTCTTTTTCGAAGGCGATCTCGGGGCGCGCTTCGAGCGCTTCGAGCTTGTGCTCGAGCTCGGCTTCGAAGTTGATGCCGCGCATCACGGCCGAGGCCAGCTCGGAGCCCGTGGCGACCGCGCGGCGCGCATCGCCCGCACGCACCGACAGCCACGCATGCTTGAGCGCCGCCGCGCCGGCCAGGCAGATGCCGGCGCAGGCCACCACCTCGAGCCGGGGCCAGCCCAGTTCGCCGTGCACCATCACCGCGTGGTTGGGCATGAGCTGGTCGGGCAGCGAGGTGCCGGTGGCCAGGCAGTCGACCGGGCCGATGTCGTCGCCCAGCGCGCGGATGGCCGCGGCGGTGAGCTGTGCGTTGGTCATGGCCAGCTGGCCCGTGGCGCGGTCGATGGCGTAGTGGCGCGACTGGATGCCGTTGCTGCGCAGGATGAGGCGTCGCGCACGCGACACCTTGCCGCCGATGCGGCCCAACACTTCTTCGATGTCTTCGTTGCTGACCGGAGAAAAAGGCAGGAAGGCGGCGGTGCGGGTCAGGAAAACATCAGTCGTCATAGAGAGGGAGCCGGTCCGTGGCAGAGCCCGACGGGCGCTCGAATTGAGCCGTCATTTTAGTCAGCCACCCTCGGAACAACGGCCGCAGCAGGGCCTGCAGCGTCAGGCTCACCGGCACGACGGTGACGATCAGTGCCAGCAGAAACAGCACGTACAGCAAGAGCAGCGGTTTGCGCACCGCCGCGCCCGGCCCGCCGGCCGCCATGATCAGCTTGCCCCAGAGGTAGAAGCTGCGCGTGCCGGCCTTCTCGCTGACCAGCAGCCGCGCGTCGGCGCGCACCGCGCCCAGCCCGGCCAGCAAGGGCGCCTCGCTCTGCTCGCGGCCTGCGTGCAGGGCATCGCGCAGGGCACGGCCGAAGCGACCGCAGCCGCGGATCTGTTCCTCGCTCAGGCCCGCGTCGGGCATGCCCCAGAAGCCGCGCTTGCGGCCCCAGATGAGCCAGGCCGGCGTGGTGAAGAAGGTGGCCAGCGTGGGGCCGGGGTCGGTGAGCACCACGTTGTCGATCAGGCGCGCGCCGGTGGCGGCGAGCAGGCCCTTGAGCTTTTCGTGGGCCAGCAGCCACATGTTGCGGCAGGCAATGACCGTGACCACGGGTTTTCCCTTGAGCAGCCGCGCCGCCACGGGGTGCTGCAGGAAGGCCACGACCGGCTGCGCGGGCGCCAGGAACCAGACCTGGTACGGCAGGATGACGAGGTCGAAGTCTTCGTCGCCCGTGAGCGCGAGCGGCGCCAACGGACCCGGCTTCAGATGGGCCGACTCGGGGAACGCGTCGAAGAAGGTCAGGAACGGCCAGGGAAAGGGAAAGCGCTGCAACGGCCGCAACGTTTCCACGCGCAGTTCGATGCCCGGGTCGGCGCGCAGCGGCGCGGCGATCTGCCCGGCCACGCGGTCGAGCTGCCCGGTCTGCGAGTACTGGATCAGCAGGACGCGTTTGACACGCGCGCCCGGGGTGGCAGGAGGGCTGGCGGAGGGGCTGGAAGAACTTGGATTCACTGGCGGGGCGTGGCGGGGGCCGTCGAATGTAAGCGAAGCTTTTCAAAGGTGCATCTGCCATAGGTCATGGCGTCGCGCGAATCCGACGAACCATTCGGCCAGAACGCGAAAAAGGGCCGCACCTCGCGGCACGGCCCTTGTTTGCATGGGCTGCAGGCGCAGGGCGCCGATCAGCGCACCTTGCCGGCCTTCCAGGCGCTCAGCAGCTTGTTGTAGTCGATGGTCTCGCCCTTGGGCTTCTCGTTGGCCAGCTTCTTCCACGGGGCGTGGTCGTCGCTCAGGTACTTGGCCGGGTCGCCCTTCGGGTTGAGCTTGGGCGCGCAATGGGCCATGCCGGCGCGCTCCAGGCGTGCCATCACGTTGTCCATCTCGTCGGCCAGGTTGTCCATGGCCTTCTGCGGGGTCTTCTCACCCGTCACGGCCTCGGCCACGTTCTTCCACCACAGCTGCGCGAGCTTCGGATAGTCGGGCACGTTGGTGCCAGTCGGGGTCCAGGCCACGCGCGCCGGGCTGCGGTAGAACTCGATCAGGCCGCCGTACTTGTTGGCGTTCTGCGTGAAGTAGTCCGAGCGGATGTCGCTGTCGCGGATGAAGGTCAGGCCGGTGATCGACTTCTTCAACGAGGTGGTCTTGGCGGTGATGAACTGCGCGTAGAGCCAGGCGGCGGCCGTCTTGTTGGCGTCATGGCCCTTGAAGAAGGTCCACGAGCCCACGTCCTGGTAGCCGTTCTGCATGCCCTGCTTCCAGTACGGGCCGTTCGGGCCGGGGGCCATGCGCCACTTGGGCGAGCCGTCTTCGTTCACCACGGGCAGGCCCTTCTTGGTCATGTCGGCGGTGAAGGCCGTGTACCAGAAGATCTGCTGCGCGATCTGGCCCTGCGCGGGCACCGGGCCCGATTCGCCGAAGGTCATGCCCATGGCTTCCTTGGGCGCGTACTTCTTCATCCAGTCGATGTACTTGGTGAGCGCGTACACGGAGGCCGGCGAATTGGTGGCGCCGCCGCGCGACACCGAGGCGCCCGTGGGCGTGCACTTGTCGGCAGCCACGCGGATGCCCCACTCGTCGATCGGCATGCCGTTCGGAATGCCCTTGTCGGCGGCGCCGGCCATCGACAGCCACGCATCGGTGAAGCGCCAGCCCAGCGACGGGTCTTTCTTGCCGTAGTCCATGTGGCCGTAGATCGGCTTGCCGTCGATGGTCTTCACGTCGACGCTGAAGAACTCGGCGATGTCTTCGTAGGCGCTCCAGTTCAGCGGCACGCCCAGGTCGTAGCCGTACTTGGCCTTGAACTTGTCCTGCAGGTCCTTGCGCGCGAACAGGTCGGCGCGGAACCAGTACAGGTTGGCGAACTGCTGGTCGGGCAGCTGGTAGAGCTGGCCGTCGGGCGCGGTGGTGAAGCTGGTGCCGATGAAGTCCTTCAGGTCCAGGCCCGGGTTGGTGAACTCCTTGCCGGCGCCCTTCATGTAGTCGGTGAGCGACATGATCTTGCCGTAGCGGTAGTGCGTGCCGATCAGGTCGGAGTCGGACACCCAGCCGTCGTAGATCGACTTGCCCGACTGCATCGAGGTCTGCAGCTTCTCGACCACGTCGCCTTCCTGGATTAGGTCGTGCTTGACCTTGATGCCGGTGATCTCCTCGAAGGCCTTGGCCAGCGTCTTCGATTCGTACTCATGGGTGGTCAGCGTTTCGGAGACGACCGACACCTCCTTCACACCCTTGGCCTGCAGCTTCTTGGCGGCGTCGATGAACCACTTCATCTCCTCCATCTGCTTGTCCTTGGACAGGGTCGACGGCTGGAATTCGCTGTCGATCCATTTCTTGGCCTCGGCCTCGCCGGCCGATGCGGCGCCGTGCGCGGCGAACATCGCCGCCGCCATTGCCAATGCCGTGTAGCGCATCTTCATGAGTGTGTCTCCTCGGTTGTGCTTCCCCGGTTTTTTCATCGCGGCTCCGGGGAGGCGGAGAGCCGGACGCGTTGACGAAATCGGTGGGCCTAGCCTTTGCGCATCACGAGCGCGAGCACGAACATCGACAGCACGAAGCCGATCCAGATCGAGGGCTCGGCTTGCAGGCTCAGCCACTCCTGCACCTTGCCGGCCAGGCCGACGAAGATCAGGTTCACATACGCAGCAGACAGCAGGCCGATGAAGAGCCGGTCGCCGCGCGTGGTGGCAATGGGCAGCCAGCCGCGGCGCATCGTGGTGGGCGACTTGAATTCCCACACCGTCATGCCGACCAGCATGAGCGCGATGCAGCTGAAGAAAACGGCCACCGGGGTGGTCCAGACCATCCAGTCGAACATGTCTCGGTCTCCTTAGACGCGGCCCATCGCAAAGCCTTTTGCGATGTAGTGGCGGACAAACCAGATCACGATCGCGCCCGGCACGATGGTGAGCACACCGGCCGCGGCCAGCGTCGCCCAGTCCATGCCCGAGGCGCTCACCGTGCGCGTCATGGTCGCGACGATGGGCTTGGCGTTCACGCTCGTGAGCGTGCGCGCCAGCAGCAGCTCGACCCAGCTGAACATGAAGCAGAAGAACGCCGCCACGCCCACGCCGGCCTTGATGAGCGGCAGGAAGATGGTGAGGAAGAAGCGCGGGAACGAGTAGCCGTCGATGTAGGCCGTCTCGTCGATCTCGCGCGGAATGCCGCTCATGAAGCCTTCGAGAATCCACACCGCCAGCGGCACGTTGAACAGCAGGTGCGCCAGTGCCACACCCAGGTGCGTATCCATGAGGCCGACGGTGCTGTACAGCTGGAAGAACGGCAGCAGGAACACCGCGGGCGGCGTCATGCGGTTGGTCAGCAGCCAGAAGAACACGTGCTTGTCGCCCAGGAACGAATAGCGCGAGAACGCATAGGCCGCCGGCAGCGCCACGGTGAGCGAGATCACCGTGTTGATCGCCACGTAGATCAGGCTGTTGATGTAGCCCGAGTACCACGACTCGTCGGTGAAGATGCGCGCGTAGTTGGCCCAGGTGAGCTCGTTCGGGAAGAACGAGAAGCTCGACAAAATTTCCTCGTTCGTTTTGAAGCTCATATTGACCATCCAGTAGATGGGCAACAGCGCGAACAGGATGTACAGCAGCAAGAAGATGCTGCGCTTGTGGAAGCGTTTCTCGTTCATTGTTCTTTCTCCACCTCTTGCGTGCCCACGCGCTGCATCCAGTTGTAGAGCACGAAGCAGAACAGCAGGATGATCAGGAAATAGATCAGCGAGAACGCCGCCGCCGGCCCGAGGTCGAACTGCCCCACGGCCTTCTGCGTGAGGTACTGGCTCAGGAAGGTGGTCGCGTTGCCCGGTCCGCCGCCCGTCAGCACGAAGGGCTCGGTGTAGATCATGAAGCTGTCCATGAAGCGCAGCAGCACCGCGATCATCAGCACGCCGCGCATCTTGGGCAGCTGGATGTAGCGGAACACCGCGAACTTGCTGGCGCCGTCGATGCGCGCGGCCTGGTAGTAGGCATCGGGAATCGAGCGCAGGCCGGCGTAGCAGAGCAAGGCGACCAGCGGTGTCCAGTGCCACACGTCCATCACCAGCACCGTGAGCCAGGCGTCGGTCGCGCTGCCCGTGTAGTTGTATTCGATGCCCATGACCTGCAGCGCATGGCCCAGGAGGCCAATGTCGGCGCGACCGTAGATCTGCCAGATGGTGCCCACCACGTTCCACGGAATGAGCAGCGACAGCGCCACCACCACCAGCACCGCGGACGACTTCCAGCCGGTGGCCGGCATCGACAGCGCGAGCGCGATGCCCAGCGGAATTTCCACCAGCAGCACCGACAGCGAGAAGCCCAGCTGGCGCCACAGCGCCTGGTGCAGCTCGTCGTCGCGCATCACGGCGGCGAACCATTCGGTGCCGACGAACACGCGCCGCTCGGGCGAGATGATGTCCTGCACCGAGTAATTGACCACCGTCATCAGCGGCACGATGGCCGAGAAGGCCACGCAGATCAGCACGGGCAGCACGAGCCACCACGCCTTCTGGTTGATCGGCTTGTTGGTTGGGTTCATGCCACCAGTTCCTCGTCCTTGTAGTAGCAGGTGTGGGTGTCGAGCACCCGCAGCCACACCGTGTCGCCCACCGAGGGCGGCTGTTCGTCCGAATGCATGCGCACCTTGACCACGCCGCCGTCGACTTCGGCGCTGAGCATCGCGTGCGTTCCGACGTCCTGCACCTGCTTCACCACCGCCGGCACGGCACCCGCCGCGCCCGCGTTCGACAGGCGCAGGTACTCGGGCCGGATGCCGATCTTGAGCGCGCCGGGCGGCAGCTCGCGCGTGGGCACCAGCGGCGTGCCGGCCACTTCGAGCGCACCGTTGGCGCTGTGGGCCGACAAAAAGTTCATGCCCGGCGAGCCGATGAAGTGGCCGACGAAGGTGTGGGCCGGCCGCTCGAACAGCGCCTCGGCGCTGCCCACCTGCACGGCCTTGCCGCGCGTCATGACCACCACCTCTTCAGCGAAGGTCAGCGCCTCGACCTGGTCGTGCGTCACGTAGATCAGCGTGAGCTTGAGCTCGCGGTGGATCTGCTTGAGCTTGCGGCGCAGCTGCCACTTCAGGTGCGGATCGATCACGGTGAGCGGTTCGTCGAACAGCACCGCCGACACGTCGCTGCGCACCAGGCCGCGGCCCAGCGAGATCTTCTGCTTGGCGTCGGCCGCCAGGCCCGCGGCGCGCTGGTTGAGCTGGCCGCTCATGTCGAGCATTTCAGCGATCTCGCCGACGCGCTTCTTGATCTGGTCTTCGGGCACCTTGCGGTTGCGCAGCGGGAACGCGAGGTTCTCGGCCACGGTCATGGTGTCGTAGATCACCGGGAACTGGAACACCTGCGCGATGTTGCGTTCCTGCGGCGTGGCGCGCGTCATGTCGCGGCCGTCGAAGCTCACGCTGCCCTGCGAGGGCACGAGCAGGCCCGAGATGATGTTGAGCATGGTCGTCTTGCCGCAGCCCGAGGGGCCGAGCAAGGCATACGCGCCGCCGTCGCGGAAGCTCATCTTCAGCGGGAGCAGCGCGTAGTCGCTGTCCTGCGTGGGGTTGGGGCGGTAGGCGTGGGCCAGGTCGAGATCGATGCGTGCCATCTCAAGCTCCTTTGCGCCATGCCGGCGCCAGTGCCAGCTTTTCGCTGGCGTCGAACACATAGGCCTGCGATGCGCTGAAGTACAGCGTGATCGAAGCGCCCAGCTCGAAGCGGTGCACACCGGTGAGCTGCGCCACCAGTTCGCCCACCGCGGTCTCGACGTGCACGAAGGTGTCGGAGCCCGAAATCTCGGCCAGCTCCACCTTGCCGGGCAAGGCGATGTCGCCCTCCCCTGCGTCGACATTCAATGCGCTCGCGCGCAGGCCGACCGTGACCGCGCCCGAGGTGCTCTCGGGCAGGGCCAGCGCCAGCGCCGGGCCGCCCGCCAGTTGCACGCGGCCGGCTGCCGCCGTGCCCGCCAGCAGGTTCATCGGCGGATCGCTGAAGGCGCGCGCCACGCGCAGCGACTGCGGCGCGTGGAACACCTCGGCGGTCGGGCCGTACTGCAGCAGCTCGCCGGCGTCCATCACGGCCGTGTAGCCGCCCAGCAGCAGCGCTTCGCCGGGTTCGGTGGTGGCATAGATGACGGTCGAGTCGCCGGTGGCGAAGAGCTGCGTGAGTTCTTCGCGCAGGCCTTCGCGCAGCTTGTAGTCGAGGTTGACCAGCGGCTCGTCGAGCAGCATGAGCGGTGCGTTCTTGGCGAGCGCGCGCGCCAGCGCCACGCGCTGCTGCTGGCCGCCCGACAGCTCGGCCGGCAGGCGGTCCAGGAACATGCCGATGTGCAGCTTGTCGGCCAGCGCCCTCACGCGCGCATCGATGTTCGATTCGCCGCGCAGCTTCAGCGGCGAGGCGATGTTGTCGAACACCTTAAGCGAGGGGTAGTTGATGAACTGCTGGTAGACCATCGCGACATTGCGCTCGCGCACCGGCGTGCCGGTGACGTCCTTGCCGTCGACCAGCACACGCCCGGTGCTGGGCGTGTCGAGCCCGGCCATGAGGCGCATCAGGCTGGTCTTGCCGGCCTGCGTGGCGCCGAGCAGCACGGTCACCGCGCCGCTTTTCGGCGCAATGCTCTGCTCGTAGAGCCAGGTTTGCGCGCCGACCTTCTTGGTGACGCGCTCCAGAGTCAGCTGCATCAGCTCACCTCCACTTCCACTGCGTTGTTGTCTTTTGCATGGGCCTGCAGCCAGATCGCCACCTGCTCGCGCTCGGCGGGCGTGTAGTGCAGGCCGAGCTTGGTGCGGCGCCAGAGCACGTCGTCCGAGCTCACGGCCCATTCGCGCGCCTGCAAAAAGCGCAGCTCGCGCTCGTACAGGCCGGGCGCCACCTCGGCGCCCATGTCGGCCAGCGACTGCGCCTCGCCGATCAGTTCGGCCACGCGCGCGCCGTAGCCGCGCGCCAGCCGCAGCGCGACCTGGGTGTCGAGCCAGGGGTACTTCGCCTGCACGGCCGCCACGAAGCGGGCGAAGTCGTCGTCGGGGCGCTTGGGGGCGCCGATCCAGGCCGACAAATCGCCGCCGGCCAGGAAGGCACCGTCGGTCCAGGCCGGGCGCTGCGCGCTCGACTGGCCCAGCATCTTGCCGACCTCGTCGGCCGCGTCTTCGGCCAGCTTGCGGAAGGTGGTGATCTTGCCGCCCCACACCGACAGCAGCGGCGCGGCGGTGGTGTTCGACTCGAGCAGGTAGTCGCGCGTGACGGCCGAGGGGTCGCCCGAGGCGTCGTCCAGCAGCGGGCGCACGCCCGAGTAGGTCCAGACCACGTCGGCCGGCACGATGGCCTTGTCGAAGTAGCGGCTGGCCTGGGTGCACAGGTAGTCGATCTCTTCCTGCGCGATGCGCGCGGCGCCGGGGTCGTCGCCGCTGATCTCGATGTCGGTGGTGCCGATCAGCGTGAACGCGCCCTGGTAGGGGATGGCGAAGATGATCCGCTTGTCGGGGTTCTGGAAGATGTAGGCGTGGTCGTGGTCGAACAGGCGCGGCACGATGATGTGGCTGCCCTTCACGAGCCGCAGGCTCTTGGTGGCCAGCGCTTCGCCGCGCGCCGACTGGGCCACGCCGCGCAGGAAGGATTCGGCCCACGGGCCGGCCGCGTTCACCACGGCGCGCGCACGCACGGTGCGGTGCGCGCCGTCGGGGCCTTCGAGCGTGGCGACCCAGCCGTCGGCGCCGCGCTGCGCATGGATGCAGCGCGTGCGCGTGAGCACCTGGGCGCCCTTGGCGCGCGCGTCGATGGCGTTGAGCACCACCAGCCGCGCGTCGTCGACCCAGCCGTCGGAGTACACGAAGCCGCGCTTGTACTGCGCCTTCAGCGGCGCGCCGGCCGGGTGCTGTCGCAGGTCGATGCCGCGCGACGGCGGCAGCACCTCGCGTTTGGCGAGGTGGTCGTACATGAACAGGCCGATGCGGATCATCCAGGCCGGGCGCATCGAGGGGTCGTGCGGCATCACGAAGCGCAGCGGCCACATGATGTGCGGCGCGCTCTTGAGCAGCACTTCGCGCTCCTGCAGCGCCTTGCGCACCAGCGAGAACTCGTAGTACTCCAGGTAGCGCAGCCCGCCGTGGATCAGCTTGGTGGACGACGACGAGGTGTGCGAGGCCAGGTCGTCCTTCTCGCACAGCACGACGCGCCAGCCCCGGCCGGCCAGGTCGCGCGCAATGCCGCACCCGTTGATGCCGCCGCCGACGATCAGCACATCGCATTCGGTGGCCGGCTCGGCCGCTGGAGAGGAGAAATCGCTCACAGGATGGGGGTCCGTAGGTTCGTGACTTTTGTCAGCAAAGGCCGAGATTGTATTTTCGAGTTTTTTCATTTGGATTCCTTTTGGCGCGATTTTCCTCCGAGTTTTCCCTTACTCGGATTCGTTTTCTTTCGTTTTAAAGTGACGCGACCTGTACCCTCGACCCCAGTCTTTCCGCTTTCCACGACGCCTCTGTGAACTCCAACCCGCGCCAGATCAACCTCCTCGACACCGTGCGCGCGCGCGGTTCGGTCACCGTCGAACAGCTCGCCGACATGCTGGGCGTCACGCTGCAGACCGTGCGGCGCGACGTGCAGCGGCTGGCCGATGCGGGCTTGCTCACGCGTTTCCACGGCGGCGTGCGCGTGCCCAGCTCGACCACCGAGAACATCGGCTACCAGCAGCGCGAAACGCTCAATGCCGACGGCAAAGCGCGCATTGCGCGCCGCGTGGCCGAGCTGGTGCCCAACGACTGTTCGCTGATCCTGAACATCGGCACCACCACCGAGGCCATCGCCAAGGCGCTGATGCGCCACACGGGCCTGCGCGTGATCACCAACAACCTGAACGTGGCGACCATCCTGAGCGGCAACACGGCCTGCGAGGTGATCGTGGCCGGCGGCTCGGTGCGCCCGCGCGACCGCGCCGTGGTGGGCGAGGCCACCATCGACTTCATCCGCCAGTTCAAGGTCGACATCGCGCTCATCGGCGTGTCGAGCATCGAGGCCGACGGCTCGCTGCGCGACTTCGACCTGCGCGAGGTGAAGGTCGCGCAGACCATCATTGCCCAGGCGCGCGAGGTGTGGCTGGCGGCCGACGCGAGCAAGTTCAACCGGCCGGCCATGATCCAGCTGGGCACGCTCTCGCAGATCGACCGCCTGTTCACCGACGCCGCGCCGCCGCCGCCCTTCCCCGACCTGCTGCATGCCGCGCAGGTGCGGCTGGAAATCGCACGCGACGCATGAGCGCCGCCCGTATTTCTCCCTCCCCTTCCGGGGGAGGGTCGGGGTGGGGGCACGACGGCCTCGGCCCCTGCGCAGCGCTCGTTGGACGCTGCCCCCATCCCCGCCTTCCCCCGGAAGGGGAAGGAGCAAGACCAGAGGAACACGCCCCATGACCACCTACCTGCTCGCCCTCGACCAGGGCACCTCCAGCTCGCGCAGCATCGTGTTCGACCGCGAAGGCCGCATCGTCGCCATCGCGCAGAAGGAACTCACGCAGATCTACCCGCAGCCGGGCTGGGTCGAGCACGACCCGATGGAAATCTGGCGCAGCCAGCTGGCCACCGCGCGCGAAGTGCTGGCCAAGGCGAAGCTGCAGCCCGCCGACATCCACGCCATCGGCATCACCAACCAGCGCGAGACCACCGTGCTGTGGAACCGCACCACCGGCCAGCCGGTGCACCACGCCATCGTCTGGCAGGACCGCCGCGCCGAACCGCTGTGCGCGCAACTGCGCGAACAGGGCCTGAGCGACACCATCCGCGAGAAGACCGGGCTCGTCATCGACGCCTACTTCTCGGGCACCAAGCTGCGCTGGCTGCTGGACCACGTGCCCGGCGCGCGCGCCCAGGCCGAACGCGGCGAACTCGCTTTCGGCACGGTCGACAGCTGGCTCATGTGGCAGCTCACCGGTGGCAAGGTGCACGTGACCGACGTGAGCAACGCCTCGCGCACCATGCTCTTCAACGTGCACACGAACGAATGGGACGCCGACCTGCTGAAGGCGCTGGACATCCCCGCCGCGCTGATGCCGAAGGTGCAGCCCTCGAGCTCGCACTTTGCCGACACCGACGCCGCGCTGCTGGGCCACGCGCTGCCCATCGGCGGCGTGGCCGGCGACCAGCAGAGCGCCCTCTTCGGCCAGGCCTGCTTCGAGGCCGGCATGGCCAAGAACACCTACGGCACCGGCTGCTTCCTGCTGATGCACACGGGCGGCGCGTTCCAGCCCTCGCACAACGGCCTGCTGGTGACCAGCGCCGCGCAGGTCGACGCGACCCCGCAGTACGCGATGGAAGGCAGCGTGTTCGTCGGCGGCGCCGTGGTGCAGTGGCTGCGCGACGGCCTCAAGGCCATCAAGGGCAGCGCCGAAGTGCAGTCGCTCGCCGAGAGCGTGCCCGACGCGGGCGGCGTGATGATGGTGCCGGCCTTCACCGGCCTGGGCGCGCCCTACTGGGACGCGGACGCGCGCGGCACGATCACCGGGCTCACGCGCGGCACCACGGTCGCGCACATCGCGCGCGCGGCGCTGGAAAGCATCGCGTACCAAAGTGCCGCGCTGCTGCAGGCCATGAGCCGCGACGCGGTCGCCGCGGGCGGCAAGCCCGTGGCCGAGTTGCGCGTGGACGGCGGTGCGAGCGTGAACGACCTGCTGATGCAGTTCCAGGCCGACCTGCTGGGCATTCCGGTGGTGCGGCCCGAGGTGGTCGAGACCACCGCGCTGGGCGCGGCCTACCTGGCGGGGCTGTCAACGGGCGTCTACACCGACGCGCGCCAGCTCTCGAAGCTGTGGAAGATCGAGCGCCGCTTCATGCCCACCATGGGCCGCGCGCAGGCCGAGGAATCGATGGCGCGCTGGGAGCGCGCGGTGCGCCAGGCGACCGCGACCTGAGCGCCCTCGGGTTCACCAGCCCCAGAGGGAGCGCTTCAGCACCCAGCCGGTGGCGCCGCCTTCGTGGCGCACCTTCACCCAGTCGCCGCGGCGCTCGAGGGTGCGCAGCACGTCGCCGTACACGGCCTTCTTCACGACCGGGCTGCGCGCGCCGGGCGCGCGGCGCAGCTGCGCGGTCTTCGCCTTCACGACGTGGTGCGGCGTCTTGCTCGTCATCGAGCGGAAGACCCAGGCCTTGTCGTTCTCGAAGTCGGTGACCCGCAGCCAGTCGCCCTTGCGGCCGATCACGCGCAGCGGATAGCCCCGGCTCACTGTCCAGTGCGCCTCGGCGCGCTGGCTGGGGGCGGTGCGCATGTTCAGGGTCTTGACCGCGACACTGACCATCTGCGGCTGCGCGGCAAAGGCGGACGGCAGCACCATCCACGAGAAGAAGAATGCGAGCAGGAGCGCGGGCAGTCGGCGGCTGAATCGGGCCATGGGGCGAGGGTTCCTTTCGAGAAGACACGGGAGGTCCGGCAAACGCCGGTCGAAGCCCCCTCTGGGACGCTGAGCGCCGATAAGTTCCGCCGGGATATCCCTGAGGCGTGCCCCAAAGACCCCGCCAGGGTCGGGACACTGAACGCGTTGCCGCAGGGTGCGGGGCAGAATTCGCCCGCCTTTCGACTCCCCCACGCCGCGTTTGACACATCCTCACATCGACGCCCCGCGTCCCACCGCCAGCGCCCTGCTGGCTTGCGGCGTGGTCGGCGCCACGCTGCTGGCACTGATCGCCCTGGGCCACGACGGCCGCCGCATCGCCCAGCTCGCGGTGCTCGCCGCGCCGCCCGTGCTCTGGCTGCTGTGGCCGCTGCACAGCGCACGCCTGCGGCGCTGGCGCACGGCGCTGGTGTGGCTCTGGGTCATGGGCTTCGGCCTGGACGCCGTGGTCCGCGCCTACCTGCTCGACACCTACCAGGCCGCGCCCGACAGCGCCATGGTGCTGGGCGCGGCGGCCAACACCAACGCACGAGAAAGCGCCGAGTACCTCAGCATGCACTGGCGCTCCGCCGTCGTCTGGTCGGCCGCACTCGCGGCGGCAGGCGTGGTGGCGGGCCTGTTCGCGCGACGTGGCGCCGCGGCGCCACGTGCGCGGCGGCCGTTCTGGGTGCGCTCGCTGCTGCTGCTGATCCTGCTCGCGGCCTGCGTGGCCTATGTGAGCAAGCCCTGGCGCCGGCTGCACCCGGTCGTCTTCTGGACCCAGTGGTCGCAGTCGCTGCAGGACCAGCGCGCCGCCTGGGCCGGCCAGGAAAAAACCCGCGATGCGCAGATGGCCCAGGCGCGGCAGATCGCACCGGTGCTCTCGCGCGAAGGGCCGTCGACGGTGGTGCTGGTCATCACCGACAGCATCAACCGCGACAACATGGGCCTGTACGGCTACGGCCGCCCGACCACGCCGCGCCTGCAGGCGCACAAGGCCCAGGAAGGCGACCGCATGGCCGTGCTGCGCAACGCGTGGTCGGTCGACGCGAGCACCCTGCCCGCGCTGCGCAACATGTTCCATTTCGGGCAGCCGGCGAATGGAAACGGAAACGGCGACAGCCCGCCCCACCTGCTCGCCCTGGCACGCGCCGCCGGCTACAAGGTCTGGTGGATCAGCAACCACGACGACCTGGCCATCGAGCAGGAGCACGCGCGCTATGCCGACGTGGTCGACATGGTGAACCGCACGCCGGGCCGCGCCAGCGCCTCGCTCGACGGCGAGATCCTCGACTGCGTGCAGGAAGCCTTTGCCGACACGAGCAGCGAGCGCAAGCTCATCGTGGTCCACCTGATGGGCGCACACCCGCACTACAGCCTGCGCTTTCCCGAGAACGCCAACCCCTTCGACGACAACGTCGATGCCATCGAGACCGGCCTCGTGAAGGACGGTCGCTCGGCCTGGGTGCGGCACTTCCGCCAGCAATACGACGCCGCGCTGCTGTACCACGACTTCGTGGTGTCGGAGCTGCTGCAGCAGACCCTCAGCACGGGCCGCCCCGAGGACTACCGCGCCTGGATGTACCTGTCGGACCACGGCCAGGAAGTCGGGCACGGCAGCGACCGCGCAGGCCACAGCCCCGCGACCGCCTCGGGCTACCGCATCCCGGCCATCGTCTGGCGCAACCGCGAGCCGCTGCCCACCGGCGCCGCCACGCAGCAGCCCTTCCGCGCGGACTGGGCGGGCTGGAGCCTCATGGACCTGCTGGGCATCCGCTGGAGCGGGCAGAAGGCGCAGCGCAATGTGCTGGGCGACAGCTATGAGTGGCAAGCGCCGGAGATTCCGGTGGCTGTCGAGTCGTTCTCGAAGTAGATGCAGCTGAAGGTCAGCGATCGGCCACCGGCCGCACCGCATGGGTGGCCTCGGCCGCCTCGTTCTGGCCGATCCACGCATTGCTGAAGTCCACGGCGTAGAAGTGCTGCGCGGCCTCGCTGCCCGAGCCCGACCAGAACTTGCGCAGCGGCGTGTCGGGAAAGCGTGCGCTGTCGATGGTGGGAACGGAGGTTTCGCGGGCGCACCATCGTGGCACGTTGACGGGCTCCTTTTCGGGGCTCAGCTCGAGCGTGAACTGCTCGTCGACCAGGCCGTGGTCGCAACGCCGCAGCGCCGCCAACTCCACGATGGTCGGCAACCGCCATTGCGAGATGCCTTCATGGCCCTTGGCGTTGAGCGCCTGCACGCGCTCCTGCGCGTCCATCAGGCTCAGGGCTTCAGCCTCGCCGACACAACGACCACCCTGCCAGGTCTGCCCCAACGCGCAGCGCAGCCAGCGCAATCCCGTGGCGGCATCGACGACGACGGCCGTCGATGCCTGCGCCGAGGCTTGTTCTTTCGGTGACCCGGCCTGGTCGCAGCCGGCGAGCAGCACGACGGCCGCCAGGGCGGCGGCCATCCACTTGCCATCGTTGGCAAGCATTGATTTCTTCTTCATGGAACTCCCTGCGGTCAGCAATTTGGATCGAGATCGAACTCGAATGCTACCGCCCGCCATGCGAGGTCCTGGGGCCTCGATGGGCCCGCAGGACTCGGTGCCTTGTCAGTGCGCCGGCACCAGGAAGTCCTGGCTGATGCGCCCGCCCAACTCGTTCACGCGGTCGAGGAACTGCGTGAGATAGGCGTGCAGGCCCGTCGCCAGGATCTCGTCGACGCGCGCGTACTGCAGGTCGGCCAGCAGCTTGCCGGCGCGGCGCTGCGTTTCGGCGCTCTGCTCGTTCTGCACCTTCGCCAGGTTGGCGACCACCTCGGCCAGGCTCGCGTGCAGCGAGCGCGGCATGTCGGCGCGAAGAATCAGCAGCTCGGCCACGCGCTCGGGCTTGATCACGTCGCGGTAGACCTTGCGGTACACCTCGAAGGCCGAGACGCTGCGCAGGATCGCGCTCCAGTGATAGAAGTCGTACTCCTGGTCTTCCTCGGTGGCAGCACCGAAGAATTCGCTGTTGAGCGCATGGAACTTCACGTCGACCAGGCGCGCCGTGTTGTCGGCACGCTCCAAAAAGGTGCCCAGGCGCGAGAAGTAGAACGCCTCATCTTGGAGCATCGTGCCCAGCGTGACGCCGCGCGACAGGTGCGAGCGGAACTTGACCCACTCGAAGAACTGGCCCGGGTCGCGCTCAAAATCGCCGGCGCGCAGCATGCGGTTCACCTCGAGCCAGGTGGTGTTCTGCGTTTCCCAGGCTTCGGTGGTGAGCGCGCCGCGCACGGCACGCGCGTTCTCGCGCGCGGCCTTCAGGCAGGAGACGATCGACGACGGATTGCTCTCGTCCTTGACCATGAACTCCATGACTTCGTTGGGCGCGATGTGGTCGTACTTGTCGTTGTACAGCGGCAGCAGCTCGCTGATCGAGAGCACGCCCTGCCAGCCGTACTTGGCGACCTCGGCCGACTGCGGCAGCAGCGAGGTCTGGTAATTGACGTCGAGCATGCGCGCCGTGTTCTCGGCACGCTCGGTGTAGCGCGACATCCAGTAGAGGTGGTCTGCGGTGCGGGACAGCATCGTGGGTTCTCCTACTGCGATTGGCTTTGCGACTGCGTGGCCGCCTTCGGCTTGGCCGTGCGGTCCGCTTCGAGAATCCAGGTGTCCTTGGTGCCGCCGCCCTGCGACGAGTTGACCACCAGCGACCCTTCCTTGAGTGCCACGCGCGTGAGGCCGCCGGGCACCATCTGCACCTCGCTGCCCGAGAGCACGAAGGGACGCAGGTCGATGTGGCGCGGCGCGATGCCGGCGTCGACGAAGGTCGGCGAGGTCGACAGGCTCAGCGTGGGCTGGGCGATGTAGCCGTCGGGCTTGGCGATGACGGCCTTCTTGAAATCCTCGATCTCGGCCTGCGTGGCGGCCGGGCCGATGAGCATGCCGTAGCCGCCGGCGCCGTGCACCTCCTTGACGACCAGGTCCTTCATGTTGTCGAGCGTGTACTGCAGCTCGTCCTTGTTGCGGCACATGTAGGTGGGCACGTTCTTCAGGATCGGCTTCTCGCCGAGGTAGAACTCGATCATCTTCGGCACGTAGGGGTAGATCGACTTGTCGTCGGCCACGCCGGTGCCCACGGCATTGCAGATCACGACGTTGCCCGCGCGGTACGCGCGCATGAGGCCCGCGCAGCCGAGGGTGGAGGTCGGGCGGAACACGTCGGGGTCGAGGAAGTCGTCGTCGACGCGGCGGTAGATCACGTCGACCCGCACCGGGCCGCGCGTGGTGCGCATGTAGACGAAGTCGTCCTTCACGAACAGGTCTTGGCCTTCGACCAGCTCCACGCCCATCTGCTGGGCCAGGAAGGCATGCTCGAAGTAGGCGCTGTTGTACATGCCGGGCGTGAGCACCACCACCGTGGGCTCGGCCGTGGCCGGCGGCGCGCTGGCGCGCAGCGTTTCGAGCAGCAGGTCGGGGTAATGGGCGACCGGCGCGATGCGGTTCTGGTTGAACAGCTCCGGGAAGAGCCGCATCATCATCTTGCGGTTCTCGAGCATGTAGCTCACGCCGCTGGGCACGCGCAGGTTGTCTTCGAGCACGTAGTACTCGCCGTTGCCCTGGGCATCGGGGGCGCGCACGATGTCGATGCCCGAGATGTTCGAGTAGACGTTGTGCGGCACGTTCACGCCCATCATTTCGGGACGGAACTGGGCGTTGTTCAGGATCTGCTCGGCCGGAATGATGCCGGCCTTGATGATGTCCTGGTCGTGGTACACGTCGTACAGGAAGCGGTTGAGCGCCGTGACACGCTGCACCAGCCCCTTTTCCATGCTCTCCCACTCGTGGGAGGGAATGATCCGGGGCAGCAGGTCGAACGGGATCAGCCGCTCGGTGCCGGAGCCGTCCTCGTCCTTGGCGCCATACACCGCGAAGGTGATGCCGACCCGGCGGAAAATCATTTCCGCCTCTTCACGCCGCGATCGCATCACCTCACCGGGTTGCTTCGCAAGCCATTGGTCGTAGCGCTTGTAGTGCTGTCGGATTGCAGCGCCCGCATAGGGGAGCTGCTCATACATCTCGTCGAATTTGTGCATGGAACGACCAATCTCCTTGAGCCATAGCTTAGCAAGTTCAAGGCCAGTAGAAGCCCTAGGTTTGGGCGCAATGCGAGGGCATTTCGCGTTTCGGACCTTCAAGGCATGCGGTGGCGCCAGTAGCGCAGGTCGTGCGCGCGTTCACACTTCAGCTCGGCGGGCAGCTGGCTTGCCCAATGGGCGGCGCCGCAGCGCGGGCTGTCGACCACCTGCACACCGCGCTCGACGTAGCGCGCCACCACCTCGGGCGCCGGGTGGCCGAAGCGGCTGCGGTAGCCGGCCTGGACGAGGGCAATGCGTGGGCGCACGGCGTCGAGCAACGCCTCGCTCGACGAAGTCTTGCTGCCATGGTGCGGCACCAGCAGCAGGTCGGCCTGCAGCCCAGTGGTTCGTGACACCAGCGCGGCCTCCTGCAGCCGCTCGATGTCGCCGGCCAGCAGCACCGTGGCCCGGCCGTTGCCGATGCGCAGCACGCACGACACGGCATTGGGCCGCGTGAAGCCGAGGTAGTCGCTGTCGAAGGGAAACAGCACCTCGAAGTCGACGCCGTCCCAGCGCCACCGCTGCCCGGCCTCGCAGCGGCGCGCGGGGCGCAGCGCCTGCAGTGGATGCCCGGCCTCGATGGAACTCAGCAGCGCCGCCTGCGGCTGCATGGCGAGCACGGCGGGCGCGCCGCCGGTGTGGTCGATGTCGCGATGGCTCAGCAACAGCAGGTCGAGCCGCTCGCCCCGCGCGCGCAGCAGCGGCACGAGCACGCGGTGGCCCGCGTCGCTGTCGAGCCCGTAGCGCGGGCCGGCGTCGTAGAGCAGGCTGTGCGTGGCGGTGCGCACGAGCACCGCGTTGCCCTGCCCGATGTCGGCGGCGAGCAGGTCGAACTCGCCCACGGCGGGCCGCGCCGGCTGCCACAGCAGCACCGGCAACAGCAGCGGCAGGCCGAGCGCGCGCATCGACCACGGCAGGCGCATCGCCAGCAGCACACCGCCCACCACGCCGCCCGCGGCCAGCCACGGCGGCGGCGCGGCCATCGACAGCGTGGCGAACGGCAGGCCGGCGAGCGCCTGCAGCAACGAGGCGAACAGCTTCACCGCACCGGCCGCCACATCCCACAGCGGCGGCACCGCCACGCCGAGCATCGCCAGCGGCGTGATCACCAGCGTCACCCACGGGATCGCGATCGCATTGGCCACGAGCCCGACGGCCGACACCTGCTGGAACAGCAGCAGGCTCAGCGGCGCGAGCGCCAGCGTGATGGTCCATTGCTCGCGGAAGAAGCGGCCCAGTCGGGTGAGCGCGCCCACCCGCCCCTCGCCCGGCACAGCCGTGGCGGAGGCGAACAGCACCGCCACCGCCACGAAGCTGAGCCAGAAGCCGGCCTGCAGCAGCGCCCACGGGTCGGCGGCCACCACGACCGCCGCCGTCAGCAGCCAGACGTGCGGCCACGGCCAGCGCCGGCCGGTCAGGCGCAGCAGCGCCACGGCCGCAAGCATCCAGACCGTGCGTTGCGAGGGCACGCCCCAGCCGCTGAAGAGCGCGTAGAGCGCGGCCAGCAGCACGCCGCCCGCGAGCGCGGCCTGTTGCGCGGGCAGCCGCAGCATGAGCCGGCTGCTGCGCCGCCAGAGCGCGCCGACGACATGCGCCGCAAACCAAGCGAACAAGGTGATGTGCAGGCCCGAGATCGACATCAGATGCGCCACACCGGTGGCGCGGAACACGTCCCAGTCGGCGCGGTCGATGGCGCCCTGGTCGCCTGTGACGAGCGCGGCGATCACGCCGGCCTGGCGCCGGTCGTCCACGCGGGCGAAGACCGCATCGCGCACGGCTTCGCGCGCCCGCTCGATCGGGTGCAGCCAAGTGGTGCCCATCAGTTGCGGCGCAGGGTCGCGTGCGCCAACTCGCACATGGCCCTGCGCATGCACGCCCTGCTCCCACGCCCACAGCTCGCTGTCGAAGCCATGCGGATTGAGGTTGCCGTGCGGCGCGCGCAGGCGCACGGTCAGTTGCCAGCGCTGGCCGGCGTGCACCTCGCCCACGGTGCGTGCGACGGATGCGCGACGTTCGGCGGGCTGCTCCCACATCCCGCTGTATTCGCCGTACCAGGCGAGTGCGATGCGCGGTGGCACCGTCGGCGGTGCCTCATCGCGCGAGGCCTCGGCCCATTGCGCCGTCTCCACGTCGAAACGGAAGCGCGTTCCGATCTCGCCGGGTTGCGGCATCTGCGAGACCACGCCCGTGAGCCGCAGGTCGCGCCCTTCCAGTTGCGGCTCCAGCGCCCCGTTTGCATAAGCCGTCGCGCGCCATCCGGCGAGCCCCGCGCCGGCCATCGCACCGCAGGCCAGCGACAGCACCAGCACGATCGGCCGAGGCCCACGCCATCGCCACAACAGCCATCCGCCGCCGAGCCCCGCGAGCAACAACGCGACGTAAACGCCTGCGTGCCACAGCAGCGGCTGGCGCAACTGCAAGGCCGCGCCGAGCAGCGTGCCGCCGAGCACAACGAAGGCCCCCGCCCCACCCGCGACCGCCTCGGACGCACGCCGCGACTGCCCTCCCCACACCCCGGAATCCATGATGCAAACCCTCCCCCAACCCACGCTCGATGGCGCGTTAATTGCTTGGCAACTGGGCTAGTATGCGTCTCACCAGAGACATCTTTTCGATGCAACCTCGCTGCACTGCACGCCCCTACGCATGTCCATCCACGCCGCACTCCACCACGTCACCCACTACACATACGACCGCCTGGTGCAGTTGGGCCCGCAAGTCGTGCGACTGCGCCCCGCGCCCCATTGCCGCAGCAATGTGATCTCGTACTCGCTGCGGGTCGAACCGGCCGAGCACTTCGTCAACTGGATGCAGGACCCGTTCGCCAACTACCAGGCGCGGCTCGTGTTCCCCGAAAAAACGCGCGAGTTCAAGGTCACGGTCGACCTCGTGGTCGAGATGGCGGTCTACAACCCCTTCGACTTCTTTCTCGAGCCGCAGGCCGAGAACTTCCCCTTCAAGTACACGGCCTCGCAGGCCGAAGAGCTGGCGCCCTACCTCGTGGCCGATCCGGTCACGCCGCTGCTGGAGGCGTATCTCGACAAGGTCGACCGCAAGGAGCAGCGCACCATCGACTTCCTGGTCGGCCTGAACCAGCAGGTGCAGCAGGACGTCAACTACCTCATCCGCATGGAGCCCGGCGTGCAGACGCCGGAAGAAACGCTCACCAACGGCAGCGGCTCCTGCCGCGACTCGGGCTGGCTGCTGGTGCAGCTGCTGCGCCACATGGGCCTGGCCGCGCGCTTCGTCTCGGGCTACCTGATCCAGCTCACGCCCGACGTAAAAGCGCTCGACGGCCCGAGCGGCACCACGGTCGACTTCACCGACCTGCACGCCTGGTGCGAGGTGTTCCTGCCGGGCGCCGGCTGGATCGGCCTGGACGCCACCTCGGGCCTCATGGCCGGCGAAGGCCACATCCCGCTGGCCTGCACGCCCACGCCGTCGAGCGCCGCGCCCATCGAGGGCGGCGTCGACGAATCCGAGGTCGAGTTCAGCCACGAGATGACGGTCACGCGCATCTACGAATCGCCGCGCGTCACCAAGCCCTACACCGAAGAACAATGGGCCGAGGTGATCGCGCTCGGCGACGCCGTCGATGCGCGCCTGACAGCCGGCGACGTGCGCCTCACGATGGGCGGCGAGCCGACCTACGTGGCCACCGGCGACCGCGACGCGGCCGAATGGAACACCGACGCGCTCGGCCCCACCAAGCGCGGCTACGCCACCGAGCTCGTGCACAAGCTGCGCGCCGAGTACGGCCAGGGCGGCTTCCTGCATTTCGGCCAGGGCAAGTGGTACCCGGGCGAGCAACTGCCGCGCTGGGCGCTGTCGATCTTCTGGCGCGCCGACGGCCAGACGCTGTGGCACGACCCCGAGCTGTTCGCCGACGAACGCTTTCCCACCCACTACACGAGCGAGGACGCGCGCCGCTTCACCACCGTGCTGGCGCACAAGCTGGGCCTCACCGAGCGCTACATCCAGCCCGGCTACGAGGACACCTACTACTACCTGTGGCGCGAACGCCGCCTGCCGGTGAACGTCGACCCCTTCGACTCCAAGCTCGACGACGAACTCGAACGCGTGCGCCTGCGCCGCGTCTTCACGCAGAAGCTCGATGCGGTCATCGGCTACATGTTGCCCATCGAGCCCGGCAACGCCAACGGCGACGCGCCCGCGCTCGCCGGCCCCGGCTGGAAGACCGGCCCGTGGTTCCTGCGCGACGACCGCCTGTTCCTGATCCCGGGCGATTCGCCCATGGGCTACCGCCTGCCGCTCGACTCGCAGCCGTGGGCCAGCAAGGGCGACTACCCCTACCTCATCGAGCGCGACCCGACCGCGCCGCGCGCCGCGTTGCCCAGCGCGTCCGACTACCGCGCGCGCTATGCCGCTCCGGTCGCTGGCGCCGACCTGGGCGAGGTGCCCTACACCTTCGGCGCGCCGCCCGTGGTGCCCGCGTCGCTGCGCATGCAAAGCCCCGGCGATGCAGCGAAGGGCGATGCAGCCGCTGCGGCTGATGCCGCCACACCCGCCACGCGCCAGCCGCTGCGCGGCGAATCGGCCCACTGGGTCACGCGCACCGCGCTGTGCGTCGAAGTGCGCGACCCGCGCCGCGCCAACGGCCCGGCGGCCGAGAAGAAAGGCAGCGCCTCGGGCGTGCTCTACGTCTTCATGCCGCCTCTGGCGCGCCTGGAGGACTACCTCGACCTCGTTGCCGCCGTCGAAGCCACCGCGCAGCAGCTCGGCGTGCGCATCGTGATGGAAGGCTACCCGCCGCCGCGCGATCCGCGCCTGAAGATGCTGGCCGTCACGCCCGACCCGGGCGTGATCGAAGTCAACATCCACCCGGCCCACAACTGGAAGGAACTGGTCGCCCACACCGAGTTCCTCTACAACGCCGCGTTCGAGACGCGCCTGTCGGCCGAGAAGTTCATGACCGACGGCCGCCACACCGGCACCGGCGGCGGCAACCACTTCGTGATGGGCGGCGCCACGCCCGCCGACAGCCCCTTCCTGCGCCGGCCCGAGCTGCTGGCCAGCCTGCTGCTGTACTGGCACAACCACCCGTCGCTGAGCTACCTGTTCTCGGGCATGTTCATCGGCCCGACGAGCCAGGCGCCGCGCGTGGACGAGGCGCGCAACGACCAGGTCTACGAGCTTGAAATCGCGCTGAAGGAAATCGCCAAGAACCGCGAGATCTATGGCCAGAACATGCCTGCGTGGCTGGTCGACCGCACGCTGCGCAACATCCTGATCGACGTGTCGGGCAACACGCACCGCAGCGAGTTCTGCATCGACAAGCTCTACTCGCCCGACTCCAGCACCGGCCGCCTCGGCCTCCTGGAACTGCGCGCGTTCGAGATGCCGCCGCATGCGCGCATGAGCATCGCGCAGCAGCTGCTGATCCGCGCGCTGGTCGCCCGCTTCTGGGACGCGCCCTACCAGGCGCCCGTCACCCGCTGGGGCACCGAGCTGCACGACCGCTTCCTGCTGCCGACCTTCGTCAAGATGGACTTCGACGACGTCATCAGCGAGATGCGCCAGGCCGGCTTCGCGTTCGATGCCGACTGGTTCGCGCCGCACTTCGAGTTCCGCTTCCCGCTCGTGGGCCAGATGCAGTCGATGGGCGTGGAGCTGTCGCTGCGCAACGCGCTGGAGCCCTGGCACGTGATGGGCGAGGAAGGCTCGGCCGGCGGCACGGTGCGCTATGTCGACTCGTCGCTGGAGCGCATCGAGGTGCGCGTGACCGGGCTGAACGAAAGCCGCCACGTCGTCACCGTCAACGGCAAGGTGCTGCCGCTGCAGCCCACCGGCGTCACCGGCGAGTTCGTGGCCGGCGTGCGCTACAAGGCGTGGAACCCGCCTTCGGCGCTGCACCCGAGCATCCCGGCCCATGCCCCGCTGACCTTCGACCTCGTCGACACCTGGATGAAGCGCTCGCTGGGCGGCTGCCAGTACTTCGTCGCCCACCCGGGCGGCCGCAACTACGACACCTTCCCGGTCAACGCCTACGAGGCCGAGAGCCGCCGCCATTCGCGCTTCACGCGCACCGGCCACACCCCGGGCCTGCTGCGCACGCCGCCGGCCACCATCGAGCTGCCGGGCAGCCGAGAGTTTCCGTTCACGCTGGACCTGCGGCGCTGACCGGCCCAAGGACTCAGGGGGAACCCTGCCGCACCGCCGGATCGGCCCCGGTGACGGTGATGTGACAATCTCCCCCCTGTGGAACCCCTGAACGAATCCCTGTTCGACGCCCAGGCCCCGGAGCATCCGGCGGCCCTGGCGTCTTCGCTCGCGCCGGCGGCCCTGCCTGGGCATTTCGACGAATTGCGGGGACAGGCGACGCCCGCGGCGCCCTCGCGGCCGGTGTCGGGCGCGGCCCCGGCGCCCGCCGCGGCCCCGCTGCTGTACGACGCCGCCGAGGAACGACCGACCCAGTCGCAATCGCAATCGCAATCCCAGTCACAGTCCCCCTCGTCCTCCCAGTCGCAGTCGCAAGGACAGGAGTCCTCCCCGTCCAGCGACCAGCCCCCGCTCACCCCCGCCTGGAACGCCTTCTTCGAACAGCTCGGCCCCGGCGGCATCAACGACCTGCCGCGGCGCGCGGTCAGCCTGGAGCGGCAGATCCGCGACAACGGTGTCACCTACAACGTGTACGCCGACGCCAACGGCCCGCAACGGCCGTGGTCGCTCGACCTGTTCCCGCTGATCGTCTCGCCCGAGAGCTGGGCCCAGATCGAGGCCGGCGTGCAGCAGCGCGTGCGCGTGCTCGACCGCGTGATGGCCGACGCCTACGGCCCGCAGCAGCTGCTGGCCGAAGGCCTGCTGCCGCCGGCGCTGGTGCGCGGCCACCCCGGTTACCTGCGCGCGCTGCACGGCGTGAAGCCGGCGGGCGACACCTGGCTGCACATCGCCGCCTTCGACCTCGCGCGCGGCCCCGACGGCAACTGGTGGGTGGTCTCGCAGCGCACGCAGGCACCGTCGGGCCTGGGCTACCTGCTGGAGAACCGCCTCGCGATCACGCGGCAGTTTCCGCAGGCCTTCGAGGCGCTGCAGGTGCAGCGGCTGGCCGCCACCTACAGCGCCATGATGGAAGGCCTGCAGCGCATGTGCCCCTCGGGCTCGCCGCCGCACATCGCGCTGCTCACGCCCGGCCCGTACAACGAGACCTACTTCGAGCACGCCTACCTGGCGCGCTACCTCGGCCTGACGCTGGTCGAGGGCAGCGACCTCACGGTGCGCGACCAGCGCCTGTACCTGAAGACGCTGCAGGGCCTGCGCCCGGTGCACGGCCTCATCAAGCGGCTCGACGACCAGTTCCTCGACCCGCTGGAGCTGCGCCCCGACTCCACGCTCGGCGTGCCCGGCCTGCTGCAGGCGATCCGCGCGGGCAACCTGCTGGTGGCCAACATGCCGGGCTCGGCCTTCCTCGAATCGCCCGCGCTGCTGGGTTTTTTGCCGGGGCTGGCGCTGCGGCTCATCGGCGAGAAGCTCAAGCTGCCGGCGCTACCGACCTGGTGGTGCGGTGAACGCGCCTCGCTCGAGGCCGTGCTGCCGCAGCTGGGCGAGAGCGCCATCAAGCCGACCTACCCCGGCTTCCAGGGGCGCTCCAGCTTCGACGCCGTGTTCGGCAGCCAGCTAGGCCGCCGTGAAATCGACGAATGGGCCGGCCGTATCGTGCGCGAGGGCGACGTCCACACGGTGCAGGGCTACCTGCCGCTGTCGCAGATGCCGACCTGGGCCAGCGACCTCGGCCCCGGCCACATCGCGCCTCGCGCGCTGATGCTGCGCGTGTTCGCAGTGAGCGACGGCCCGCAGTCGTGGCGCGTGCTGCCCGGCGGGCTGGCGCGCCTGGCGGGCCCCGACGCACAGATCGCCTCGATGCAGCGCGGCGGCAGCAGCGCCGACGTCTGGGTGCAGACGCACGGCGAGGTCGACCGCACCACGCTGCTGCAACCGCACGCCACGCCGGCCTCGCTCGCGCGGCACCGCGCGCCGGTCACCAGCCGCGCGGCCGAGAACATGTTCTGGCTCGGCCGCTACACCGAGCGCGCCGAGAACGCGGTGCGTCTGGCGCGCCTCACGCTCAATCTGCTGGGCAGCGAAGACCAGTCCTCGCGCCCGCTGCTCGAATGGCTGCACCGCATGGCGGTGCGCAACGCGCTCGTGCCGGCCGAGGCGCCGAGCGCGCCGCAGTCGCGCCGCGTGTTCGAGCGCGCACTGATCGCCGAGCTGGGCGACGTCGACCACGGCGGCAGCGTCGGCTACAGCCTGCGCAGCATCCGGCAGGCCGCGGCGGCCGTGCGCGAACGGCTGTCGCAGGACAACTGGAACCAGATCGTGCGCGCCGAAAGCGACTTCCTGCGGCGCGCGGCCGAGCAGGCCGGCGAAGGCAGCTTTGCCGCCAGCGCCGCCTTGCGCGCACTCGAATCCGCCAGCACCGCGCTGGCCGCCATGACCGGCGCGCAGACCGACCGCATGACGCGCGACGACGCCTGGCGGCTGCTGTCGATCGGCCGCCACATCGAGCGACTGGGCTTTCTCTCGAGCGCGCTCGAGGCCGGCTTTGCCAACGGCGCCGTGCACGAGGTGAGCGGCTTCGAGGCGATGGTGGCGCTGTTCGACAGCACCATCACCTTCCATGCCCGCTACCAGCAGCGCCGCGACGTCGCCACGCTGGTCGACCTGCTGGTGCTCGACGCCGAGAACCCGCGCTCGCTGGCCTGGGTCACGCAGACGCTGCGCGGGCGCATCGCACGGCTCGCGGGCAGCGCGCCGGGCAAGCTCACCGCCCTGTCGTACGAGCTGCCCGACCCCGCCACCTGGACGCTCGAACACCTGTGCGCGGCCGGCCCCGGCGCCGACTACCCCGCGCTGGTCGAGCTGCTCGCCACCTGCGAGACGGCCGCGTACCACGTGTCGGACGCCATCGGCACGCGCTACTTCACGCTCACGTCCGAATCGCTGCGCTCCGTCGGCGCATGAACCGGTACTCCCCCATGCTGCGCGCACTTCGTGTCGCTTCGCACTCCCCCTCGCCGGGGGCAACGCCTGCAGCCCGGCAAAGCCGGTTCTGCGGCGTTCCACGAACAAACAAATCGGAAGGCTCTTCATGTTCATCCATCGTCGTCTCACCCTGACCGCCGCCAGCCTCCTGGTCGGCCTCGCGCTCGCCGGCTGCGGCAAGCAAGAACCCGCCGCGCCCGCGGCCGCTTCGGCACCGCCGCCCGCTGCCGCACCGCGCGTGCTGGTCGTGGGCACCGACGCGGCCTACACGCCCTTCGAATCGCAGAACGAAAAGGGCGAGGTCGTGGGCTTCGACATCGACGTGGTGAAGGCCGTCGCGCAGAAGGCCGGCATCGAGGTGAAGTTCGTCAACACGCCGTGGGAAGGCATCTTCAACACGCTCGAGCTGGGCGACCGCGACCTGCTGGTATCGGCCATCACGATCACGCCAGAGCGCCGCCAGACGATGGACTTCTCGCAGCCCTACTTCGAGGCCCGCCAGCTCATCGCGGTGAAGAGCGATTCGACGGTCGCGAAGTTCGACGACATCAAGAAGCTCAAGGTCGGCGTGCAGAATGGCACCACCGGCGACGAGGTGGTGGGCAAGCTGCTGGGCAAGTCGAGCACCGACATCAAGCGTTTCGAATCGACGCCGCTGGCGCTCAAGGAACTCGAGGCCGGCGGCGTGCAGGCCGTGGTGGCCGACAACGGCGTGGTGGCCCACTACCTGGCCAACAACCCGGGCGGCGGCTTCAAGACCGTGAGCGACGCCGGCTTCTCGACCGAGCAGTACGGCATCGCCGTGAAGAAGGGCAACGCCGAGCTGCTGGCGAAGATCGACAAGGGCCTGGCCGACATCAAGGCCGATGGCACCTACGCGAAGATCTACGCCTCGCACTTCGGCGCCGAGTCCAAGTAAACAGCGAGCCGCGCGATGCTGCTGCACGTCACCCACGAAACGCGCTACGCGTACGCGCCGGCGGTCGAGACGGCGCAGCACCTGGCCCACCTGCGCCCGCTGGCCACCGCCTCGCAGGAGCTCGTGAGCCACCAGCTCACGATCGACCCCGCGCCCGCGCAACGCAACGAGGTGCCCGACCTGTACGGCAACACGCGCGCCTTCTTCGCGCTCGAAAGCACGCACGACCACCTCATCGTCACGGCCGAGAGCGTGGTGAAAACGTCGGAGCCCGTGCTCTCGCCCGCCGTGGCACGCGAGCTGCCCTGGGAGACCGTGCGCGAGCGCTTCCGCTTTCGCAAGGACGCGCCCTTCGACCCCGCTTCGGAGTTCGTGTTTCCCTCGCCGTATGTGCCGCGTCACGACGACTTCGTTGCCTACGCGCGCGCCAGCTTCGTGCCCGAGCGTCCCACCTTCGACGTGGCGATGGACCTCACCGAGCGCATGTACCGCGACTTCGCCTACGACGCCGACAGCACCGAGATCAACACCCCCGCCGTCGAAGCCCTGGCGCAGCGCAAGGGCGTGTGCCAGGACTTCGCCCACATCCTCATCGCGTGCTTTCGCGCCATGGGCCTGCCGGCGCGCTACGTGAGCGGCTACCTGCTCACGCAGCCCCCACCGGGCCAGCCGCGCCTGGTCGGCGCCGACGCCTCGCATGCGTGGGTGTCGGTGTACCTGCCCGGCGAGGGCGAAGGCCCCGAGAGCGTCGGTGACTGGGCCGACTTCGACCCCACCAACGGCCGCCAGCCCGGCGAGGACTACGTCACGCTCGCCATCGGGCGCGACTACTCCGACGTCTCGCCGATGCGCGGCGTGCTGCATGGCGGCGCGCGCCACACGCTGCATGTCGGCGTGACCGTGCAACCCGTGGGGGAAGTGGTGCAGCTGCCGGCGTCGGCGGCGCAAACACAGACACAATCACCCCCGTCATCGTCATCATCATCCCCAGATCAGGAGTCTCCATGAGCGTTTACGACAAGCTTTCCAGCCTCGGCATTTCCCTGCCCCCGGTGTCCGCACCTGCCGCCGCCTACGTGCCCTTCGTGCAGACCGGCAACCTCGTGTTCCTGTCGGGCCACATCGCCAAGAAGGACGGCAAGGTCTGGGTCGGCCAGCTCGGCGCCAACATCGGCACCGACGAAGGCAAGCAGGCCGCACGCGCCATCGCCATCGACCTGCTCGGCACGCTGCACGCGGCCGTGGGCGACCTCAACAAGGTCAAGCGCATCGTCAAGGTGATGAGCCTCGTGAACTCGGTCGGCACCTTCACCGAACAGCACCTGGTGACCAACGGCGCCAGCGAGTTCTTCGCCGAAGTGTTCGGCCCCGAAAAGGGCGCGCATGCACGCAGCGCCTTCGGCGTGGCGCAGATCCCGATGGGCGCTTGCGTCGAGATCGAACTGATCGCAGAGATCGGCTGATCTTTCTCCCGGGCGGCACGGTCTCTGAAGGCGTGAAGAAACCGTAGCGAGCGGCCCGAGGTCGCATCGAGGACCGGAACCGTACACCCGTACGGTGAGGACCGCAGATGCGAGATCGGGACGCGCAGTAGGTTTATTCGCGCCTTCAGTGAATGAGCCGCCCTCCGTTGCCGATCATCGACAACGTCACCGGATGCGGGCGCACCCCAGGGTCGTCGCCACTCGACACCGGAATCCCCTCGATCTCACGCCGCAGCATCAGCTTCATGGCGTCCTGCATCGAGCGGCGTGGTGAAGCGGCCAGCGCGGTGCGCGCTGCCTCCACCGTCACCATCGCCACCACGTACCCTTCCAGCGAGAAGTAGCTGAACTCGTCGCGGCCCATGTGGCTGCGCATGTCCTGCTGGTAGCGCTGCACCAGCGGCGAAGTCGCCAGCCGCGGGTTCGGCATGACCTGCGAGATCACGGTACCGCGCGCCGCCGGCCCCACGCTCTTGGCGAGCACTTCGCCGTTGACGATCGAGAGCATGTACGGCGTCGGCCGTGCGATGCCACTCTCCGCCGCCAACCCCGACAGCAGCTTCACCCCGCACGGCGTCACGCACAGCGCGAACAGCGCATCGGGCTTCGCCGCGCGCACGCTCGCGGCCAGCGCGGCGCCGTCCATCTGCGCCAACGCCACGCCCTGCTGCCCCACGAGTTCGATGCCCGCACCGCGCAGCGCGATCTCGAGCGCCGCAAAGGCGTCGCGCCCCAGCCCGTCGTCCTGCCAGACCGCGAACACGCGCCGCTGCCGCACCGACACCGCCTGCGCGACCAGCTGGCGCACCTCGTCGGCGTAGCTTGCGCGCAGGTGGTAGATGAGCGCGCGCTGCGCGCCGTGCAGCGCCGAGGCGCCGGTCATCGCGCCGATCAGCGGCGTGCCCGCTTCGCGCATCGTCGGGTAGGCCGCGTCGATGTGCGAGGTGCCGGCCGACAGGCCCAGCGCATCGACCTTGTCCTGCACCACGAGCTGGCGGATGTTCTGCGTGTGGCGCTCCACCGAGTAGCCGTCGTCCAGCGCGCGCCACACCAGCTTGTGGCGCCCGAGCAGGCCCTCGCGCTGCACGCGCGCCAGGTAGGCGTCGATGCCGTCCTTCACGTTGCGCCCGGCCTCGCCGAGCGGCCCGCTCAGCGGCAGCGACTGCCCCACCACGATCTCGTCGGCGCGGCCCGGCAGGCCCAGGAGCATGAGGAGCAGAGGCGCAAGCCAGCGGTAGACCATCGTCGTGTCGTCCTTGCCGGCGTCGCCGGCCGTGGGGCAGCCTGAAGCAGGCGGGCCCCGATCTTGGCGGCGCACCGCACGCGGCGGCCATCGGACATTTCCGGCCGGCGCTACGGGGAACCCTGCTGCTCGCAAACCCTCGGGCGCGGGCTGCGTGGCGTGGCCCGCGACCTATCATGCAGCGCGCCACCGCCTGCCCCATGACCGATCCCTCACCCGAGCGCCAGCCGGACATTCCCTTCGACGCCATCGTCGAACAGATGGTCGCGGGCATCTACGTGATCCAGGACGACCGCTTCGTGTACTGCAACGCAACCTGGGCCGGCATCGTGGGCTACACCGTGGAAGAAGCGATCGGCATGTCGCTCGACCGCCTCGTGCCGCCCGACTTCCTGGAGGTGGTGCGCTCGCGCGTGCGCGCCCGGCTGGCGGGGCAGCCACCGAGCATGCACTTCATCACGCGCGGCCTGCACCGCGACGGCCGCGTGCGCTTCATCGAGGTCCATGGCTCGCGCATCACCTACCGGGGACAACCGGCCGTGATGGGCGTGGGCGTCGACGTGACCGACCGCCTGCGCAACGAAGAAGAACGCCAGCGCTCGCGCGAACAGCTGCAGGCCCTGGCCGCCTACACCGCCAACAAGCTCGAAGAGCAACGGCTGGCACTCTCGCGCGATGTGCACGACGTGCTCGGCGGCATGCTGACCTCGATCAAGATGGACGTCACGCGCATCCAGCGCCGCGCCGACAACCCCGAGGTGCAGGCACTCACGCAGGACCTGATCGCGCTCACGCAGCAGACCATCGACACGGTCAAGCAGATGTCCGAAGCACTGCGCCCCAGCGCACTCGACCATCTCGACCTGTCGGTGGCGCTCGCGAACGAGCTGCAGGCTTTCACGCGCCGCTCCGGCGTGCCCCATGCGCTGGACACCGACGCACCCGCACTGCGCCTCGCACCCAAGCACGCCACGGCGGTCTACCGCATCTTCCAGGAAGGCCTGACCAACATCTCGCGCCACTCGAAGGCACAACGCGTCGACGTGCGGCTGCGCGTGGACCGCGAGCGCCTGCAGCTCGCGCTGCACGACGACGGCTGCGGCTTCGACGCCGATGCCCCCGAGGGCAGCGCGCTGGGCCTCTTGAGCATGCGCGAACGCGCGCGCGAGATCGGCGGCGAGCTGCACATCCGCTCGGCACCCGGTGCGGGCACGCGGCTCGCATTGAGCGTGCCGCTGCACCAGGAGAACGGCCCCGCATGATCGACATCCTGATGGTCGACGACCACACGATCTTCCGCTCGGGCCTGCAGCGGCTGCTGCTCGACGAGACCGACCTGCGCACCACGGCCGAGGCCGGCAACGGTGCCGAGGCGCTCGAGCTGGTGCGCCAGCGCCGTTTCGACGTGGTGCTGCTGGACATCAACATGGAAGGCCGCAACGGCCTGGAAGTGCTGGCCTCGATCCGCGCGCTGCAGCCCGCGCTGCCGGTGCTCATGCTGTCGATGTACGCCGAGGAACAGTACGCGCTGGTCGCCATCCAGGCCGGCGCGCGCGGCTACATCGCCAAAGACGCGGAGCCCGCCGAGCTGGTGCGCGCGATCCGCTGCGTGGCGGCGGGCGGCCAGTACCTGAGCGCGCGCGCCGCCTCGCAGGTCAGCGGCCAGCTCGAGGGCCGCGACGACCGCCCCGCGCACCAGCGGCTCACGGTGCGCGAGCACCAGATCATGGGGATGATGCTCAAGGGCCTGTCGCTCACCGCCATCGGCGACGAGATGCTCATCAGCGTGAAGACCGTGAGCACGCACCGCAGCAACATCCTCGACAAGCTGGGCGTGGCCAGCACGGCGGAGCTGGTGCTCTATGCCGTGCGGCACGGGATCATCCAGTAGCTGGATTTTTCAGGAACTCAGCGAGTGCCGTTGCGCAGCGGATCGACCGAATCGGGCAGCGCGTTGAAATCGATCTGCTGGAACAGGAACTCCCGCTGCTGCGGCGACAGCAGCGAATAACGCGGCCAGAAGAACAGGTAGTCGTCGGCCGACATGCGCGGCTGGTTGTCGAAGATCATGCGCTTGCTGCACAGCAGGCACACGAAGTTGGTCCAGTTGTTCCAGGTCGTCTGGCCATCGAACATGCGGCTCGGTGCGCCGTAGCGGGCGAAGCTCGCCGCGTGGCCGATGAACTTGTCCGACAGCGCCTTGCGGCTGCTGGCGTTCGCGGGGCTCCAGGCAAAGCGCATGAAGTTCGGCTCGTCGGTCACGAAGTTGCCGAACAGCGCCGCCACGTCGATGCCGTGGAACGCACCGAAGGTGTCCTTCCAGGGCTGCGGCGTGTCGTCCCAGTTGTAGTTGTAGCGGTAGATGTCGCCGTTCTGCAGGCGCAGCACGCGGATCACGTTGTCGATCACGTTGTCCAGCGCGTAGCTGATCACTTCGTGCGTCTGCGTGTAGATCGGCCGGAACTCGGGCTTGATCAGCTGGTTGAAGGTGACGCTGCCGGGCGCCGCGTAGTTGGTCAGGTTCCACAGCTCCTGCTGCGTGGGCTGGCCCATGCCGAACAGGAAGGCGAAGTACGAGCCCTCGTCGTGCGTGGAGCCGATCATCAGCGGCATCTTGTTGTAGTTGCCCGCCAGCAGCCCGGGCAGCCCGCTCGCGCGGATCACGGTGCCGTCGGTGAAGTGGCCCGGCACCACGGGGCTGGGCGTGAACTTCATGATCTGCGCCGCGCTCGCACCGCGCAGCAGGGCGGCGATGTCGGCGGCGCTCATGGTCACGCGCTGCGCCGCGGCCTGCAGCGTGGTCGAGGCGCGGCCGGTGTCGACCAGCAGGTTGTCGATGAGCGAGTCGGCCGCCAGCGTGCCCACCACCGGCGGGTACGCATTGGGCACGCCCGACATGCACAGCGCGCGGTGGAACTTGCCGTCGGCCAGCGGCGACTGCAGCAGGCCCCAGGTGTTGATGCAGCCGGCCGACTGGCCCGCCACCGTCACCTGCCCGGGGTTGCCGCCGAAGGCACGCGCGTTGGCCTTCACCCAGTCGAGCGCGCGCACGAGGTCCAGCGTGGTGAAGTTGCCCGAGTCGTCCAGCGCGTTGCCGGTCTTCATGGCCGGGTGGTTCAGCCAGCCCAGCATGCCCATGCGGTACTGCACGGTGACCACCACCATGTTGGCCTTCTGCGCCAGGTAGGCGCCGTCGTAGGCCGGCTCGCGCGCCGAGCCCTTGGTGTTGCTGCCGCCGTGAATCCAGAAGAACACCGGCAGGTTCTCGGCGCTGGAGTTCGGCCGCCACACGTTCAGGTACAGGCAGTCTTCGGTGCCCACCGGCTGGCCGAAGGTGGCCGGGTCGGGCTCGCCGAAGGGGTTGCCGACCTGCGCGCACATGCCGGCCAGCGTGGTCACGGCACGCGCGCCGCTCCAGGGTTGCGGCGGCTGCGGGGCGCGCCAGCGCAGGTTGCCGACGGGCGGCTGCGCGAAGGGAATGCCCAGGAAGGCGTGCGTGTTGTTGGCTGCGACCTTGCCGTAGATCTGGCCGGCGTCCAGCGTGCGCGTGAGGCTCTGGTTGTAGGCGGCCAGCGCGGGCGCCGCGAGCATCGCGAGCGCCCACAGGACCGTGGTGCGAAGCAGCAGGCGAACGAGGCCTGCGAGAGAACGGGAGCGGTGCATGGTGGTTGTCTCCTCGAGGTGGATGCGGCGGGCTCTGACGGCCAGGGTCATGCATCGATTCTCGTGAGCACCCTGCCCCGCCCGCCTCGGTGTCATCGCAGGGGGGCGGCAAGAATCCTCCGATTGACATCCGCCCCGCAAAGGGCCATGCAACGCAGGGCGCGGCTACTTGCGCTTCCAGCTCGCCACGGTGATGAACACGCCGGTTTCCTTCGCGTCGCGCAGGCGCACGCTGTAGCGGCCCGCGCCGTCGGTGCCGTTGAAGACGACCTCGCGGCCCTCTTCGTCCAGCGTCGCGCCCTTGGCGAGTTCGCGGTAGGTGTCGACCAGCTTGGCGATCGGCTCGTAGCTGCGCAGCGTGACCTCGGCGTCGGGCAGCCGCGCCTCGGGACGCTGGGCGCTCTGGTAGGCCGTGCGCATCGGCAGGCCGGCCAGCCCCTTGGGCAGCACGATCTTGCCGGCGCTGGCGGTGCTGTTCACCTCGGCCGTCTGCACCAGCAGCGGATGCAACGACGCCGGGAAGCCCGGCGGCAGCTGCTCGGCGCGCCAGCCCGGCACGCCCGGCTGGCCGGTGATGTATTCGACGCTGGCGATCTTCTGCGCAGCGGCCACGTCCGCCGGATCGTCGCTCTCGGCCATGGCCGCGAGGAACGACGGCAGCTGCTTGCTCCAGGCCACGAGCGGCGCAGCATCGGCTTGGCTGGCACCCGCATGCTGGAAGACCGACAGCACGGTCTGCGGCAAGGGGTTGCACACCTTGGGGTCGTCGCGCTTCTCAGCCGCACGGCAATGGCCGTTGACCAGCCCCACCGCCTGCACGCGGCCGTCGGCGTCGATCAGCATCGCCGCGCGCTCTTCGCCGTGGCCGCCGCCGCTGACCGATGCAATGACCTGGCGGCCGTCGGGCCACACGGTGCGCGTGACGTCGAACTTCGAGCGCATGCCTTCGAGCAGTTGCTGCGCGATCAGCGTGTCGGGCTCGGTGTAGCTGCCGCGCGCGTAGCCGACCAGGCCGATCACGGCGCTGCGGATACGTGTCTGCTCGCTCAGGCGCAGCGCGGGCGGCGGCAGTTCCGTCGTGACGGGCGCCGCAGCGTCTTGTGCGTGGGCGGTGAGCGCGCAGGCGAACACCAGCGACGCGAGCGCCGACTGAATCAATGTCTTCTTCATTCGGAAATTTCCAGTTCGATGTTCGTGATCGCGGGCATGTCGCGCGGGACCGTCGTTTCGACGGAGAAGCGCAGGCCGTTGCGGCTGCCGACGATGAAGCCGTCGCCGGACTCGATGTCCTTCAGCGGCGGCGACAGCTGCTTGTAGAACGCCAGCACCTGCTCCGGCGTGTCGACGGTCTGCAGGCGCAGCACGCGCTTGGCCTTGGCGTCGCTCAGCGCGTCCTGCGCGGTGCCGTAGATCAGCGCCTTGGGGTACAGCGGCACCTGCGCGGAGAAAGCCTTGTTGGGCCGCACGATGGGACGCGCCGTGGTGCGCGCGGCGTCCATCGTGACGTACTCGGTCGTGGCGATCTTCTCGCCCACGCCCTCGCCGCCCTGCAGGCTCTCGGGCACCTGCTGGCTCCATGCGACCAGCGGCTGCGCCTTGGCGCGATCGAAGCCGGGGCGCAGGAAGACCGAGAGCACCGCGTGCTGGTCGTCGAGGCAGCCGGAGGACGACGAGTCCTTGCCGCAGCTGCGATGCACCAGCGCGGCGGCCAGCACGTCGCCACTGCGGTCGTCGACCAGCACGGCGGCGCGCTCGCTGCCGCCGTAGGGCCGGCGGTACGACGAAAGCAGTCGTTGGCCGTCAGGCAGCGCCTGCTGCTTGCGGTCGGAGCGCGAGGCCAGGCCCGAGATCAGTTGCTCGGCCAGCAGGCCTTCGGGCCAGTAGTAGGAGCCCGAGGCCATGCCCGCGAAGCGCGTCACGGCAAGGTCGAGTGCGGGGGCGTTGGATGTTTCCGGCGCGCGCTCGTGATGCGGCACGAGGACCAGCTGGGGTGTCGCGGTTTGTGCGACGGCGCCGAGGGAAGAGAGGAGAAGAAAAGCGAGGAAAGCGGAACGCGGTCGAAGGTGAGGCATGCAAGAAAGAAAACGAACGATGCGGCTTGCCCGATGTTTGCGGACAAGTGTGTCGTTTGATTCTAGAAGGCGTTCATCGCCAAAACGCCTCGCCTCTCACCGCCGCGACCATCGTCTCACGGTGTGACCGCGAGCTTCGAACACAGCAGTCGCATCGCGGCACCGATCGGTGCGATCACCGGCACCTCGAAGCGCGGTGCGAGCGCGAGCGCGGCCTGTCCGAGCGGACCGCCACCGATGATCACGGCCTGCGCGCCGTCGTCGTCGATGCAGCGCTGCACGGCCTGCGCCAGCGCTTCTTCGAGTGCCTTCGCATCGGCCGCGAGCGCACGCGGATCGCCCTGCGTGAGGCGGATGCCGCTGAACTGCGCGCGCAGCCCGAGCGCGGTGGCGCGCGCTTCGATGGGCGCCACGAGGTCGGGCGTGACGGTGGCGATGCCGAAGCGCCGCCCACCCTCGCCCGCCGCGAGCATCGAGGCTTCGGCGATGCCGACCACGGGCACGCCGGCCTCGCGCCGCAGCAGCGCCACGCCGGGGTCGCCGAAGGCGCTGACGATCACGCCGTCCCAGCCCTCGCCCGCCGCCGCGCGCCACACCTTCAGCACCTCGTGCGCGGCCGCGTTCAGCTCGTCTTCGTTGACGATCATCGGCGGGCCCTGCACCGCGGCGCGGCCGGTCACGCGGCAGCCGGCGGGCGCTTCGGCGGACGCGATGCCGACCATCATGTCGGTGGTGGCGACGGACGCGTTGGGGTTGATGAGCAGGATGTCGGGCATGCGGAAAAACGCTTTCTTTGGAGATCGTTCGTTGCGCGGTTCAGTTCGAGCGGGCCAGCGTCGCGCCCGGTGCGCGGTCTTCCGCCTCGGCTTCGCCGGGCAACGGCAGCGCATCGGGCGACTGGCCGTAGGTCTCGGGCACGCACTGCACGCTGGCGACGAACACCGCATACATCGCGGCGGCCAGGCCGAACACGCCGACCAGCCCGAAGCTGTCGAACAGGCGCCCCGCCACCAGCGGCATCAGCGCACCGGCCGCCGTGCCCGTGGCGAGGATGAAAGCCGTGCCGAAGGCGCGCACGCGCGTCGGGTACAGCTCGGGCGCGAAGATCCAGATGGTGGTGTTCAGCAGCAGTACGAAGAACTGGAACACCGCACCCGCAATGAGGATCACGACGATGCTCTTGGCGACGAAGCCGATGGTCAGCGCCGCGAGGCAGGCGCACACGGCGCCGGCCGTCAGCACGCGCTTGCGCGGAAAGTGAAAGCCCAGCAGCGAGGCCGCAATGGCGCCCAGCAGGCTGCCGCCCTGCATCACCATCGTGAACAGCAGGCTCTTGGACATGCTGTAGCCCAGCGTCACGAGGATGGTCGGCATCAGCGTGAGCACCGAGATCTGCGCGCCGTAGGTCATCCAGATCGTGATGCACAGCGGCACCGTGCGCCGCGCCAATGCGCCCCGGAAGATCTCGGTCACGCGCACCTTCGGCCGGGCGGCCTGCGCGAGCGTGCCATCGTCGGTGATGTAGGGATGCGGCGCTGCCGCCTTGCCCGACAGCCGCCCCGAGGCGAGGCGCGACAGCACTGCGTTCGTTTCCTTCACGCGGCCTTGTGACAGCAGGAAGCGCGGCGTCTCGGGGATGTAGCGACGGTAGAAGGCGCCCAGCAGCGCCGGCACCATGAGGCAGGCGAACAGCCAGCGCCAGGCGTTGTCGCCCGGGAACATCCAGAACACCAGCAGGCCGAAGCCCGGTGCGAGGAAGTTGCCGAGCCCGCCGGCGCCCACGTTGACCATCCCCACGGCCGTGCCGCGGAACTTGGTCGAGCAGAACTCGGCCAGCATGGTGACCGCAATGGCGATCTCGCCGCCCAGCCCGAAGCCCACCACCGCGCGGCCCAGCGCCATCACCGTGAAGTTGGGCGCCATCGCGCAGATGCCCGCGCCGAGCGTGAACAGCAGCAAGTCGATCGACAGCATCACGCGGCGGCCGTAGCGGTCGGCGATGAAGCCCGAAATGATCCGTCCGATGGCCGCGCAGGCAAAGGTGACAGTGTTCAGGAAGCCGATGTCCGACGCGCTCAGCCCCCACTGCTCGCGCAGCATCGGGCCGACGATGCCGACCGCGTTCTGCTCGAAGGCATCGAACAGGCAGCCGATGAGGATCAGGAAAATGATCGTGTGGTGCGAGCGCGTGACGCCGATGGTGTCGAGCGCGCGATCGAGCTCCGCGACGCGGGGCGAGTCGGGCCCGGAGGAGAGTGCAGGTCCAGCCATGGAAAAACCCCTTGAGAAGGAATGAAGTGCTTGCTTGCGCGGTGCAGCCCGGTGTCGCGGATCGCATCGTAGGCGGCATCGCGTTTGAATGGCATATGGATTTCACCTACTTCAAATAGTTGAAATTCAAATTTCATTCAGAAGCAAGCTCAAGCAAGCGGCATGCCGGGTGTTTTCCCCTCTTGAAGGCCGGATGTCGGGCCCGAACGCACGAACGCCCGCGGCAGGCGCACCTGCCGCGGGCGTTCGCGCACCGGCGCGGGGCGGCTCAGGACAAGGCCAGCGCCTCGACCTGGTCCAGCGCGCGCGAGGCACCGCCCAGGCGCGTCGCCAGGTGCTGCGCGCGCTTGAGGTACAGGTGCGCGTCGTGCTCCCAGGTGAAGCCCATGCCGCCATGCACCTGGATGGCCGTGCGCGTGGCCTGCTGCGCGCCTTCGATGGCCGTGAACTCGGCGGCGGCACAGGCAAAACGCCAGTCAGGCAGGCCGCCGTCGAGTGCGGCAGCGGCGTAGCGCACGGCCAGGCGCGCGTTGTCCACGCCCATCCAGGCGTTGGCGAGCTGGTGCTTGATGGCCTGGTAGCTGCCGATGGGCTTGCCGAACTGCACGCGCTCGCGGGCGTAGGCGCTGGCGAGGTCGAGTGCGGCCTGCGCGACGCCGACGAGTTCCGCCGACAGCGCGACGCGGTGGGCGGCGCGCACGCGGGCACGCGCCTCGGGTGCGATGGGGAGCGTCTCCCACGCGAGTGACGGCGCGGGAGCCGCCGGTGCTTGCCGCAACGTGGGATCGAGCGCATCGGATGCCGCGCCCTCGGGCATCGGCCGCAGCGCCACGCGCAGCGGCACGGCATCGTCATGCCAGCCCTGCACCACCACGAAATCGGAAGCCTGCCCCGCGTGGTCAATCCATGCATCGTCCTGCGCGATGCAATGGAAGGCGCGCTCACCCGCCATTGCCGCACGCACCCAGTCTCGCAGCGACTCGGGCGGTGCGTCGCCGCAGGCCTGCAGCCACAACGGCAACAGCACGGCGCTGCCGGCCAGTGGCAGGTTCAGCAGTTGCTGGCCTGCGGCCTCGGCCACGATGCAGGCCTCGCTCATGCCGAGCCCCAAACCGTCGTGCGCCTCGGGCACCAGCAGCGCCATCCAGCCCATGCCGGCCATGTCGGCCCACAGCGACTGCTGCGTGGCATCGGTCCAGGGCAAGGCGCGCCGTGCGCGCGCGAGCGGGTGGTGGTCGGCGAAGAAGCGGTGGGCCGACGCGTGCAGCATCTGCTGCTCGTCGTTCAATGCGAAATCCATGGCGGTCGTCGTGTCGTCGTCTTCAATCAGTTCTTGGGCAGGCCCAGCATCTGCTCGGCCAGGATGTTGCGCTGCACTTCGGAGGTGCCCGCCAGGATGGTTTCGGCGCGCGTCCACAGGTAGTCGCGCACCCAGGCCGCGGCCTGCGGGTCGGCACCCGTGGGCTCGGGGCCGGCCAGCGCGCGCTCGCCGAGCACTTCCATGGCGGTGGCAAGCAGCTTCTGGTGCGACTCGCTCCAGTGCAGCTTGGTCGACGAACCTTCGGGGCCCGGCGGGCCGCCGCGCATCGCATGCGTGAGCGCGCGGTACGACTTGAGCTTGAGCACATGGCTGTCGACCGCCAGCCGCGCGAGGTCGCGCCGCAGGTGCGGGCAGTCGAGCGCGGGGCGTCCGCCCCTTTGCACGCCGGCCGCCAGCCGCGTGAGTGCGCCCAGCTCCTGCGTGAAGCGCACCTGGCGCGGAATGAAGTAGGTGCCGCGCTCGAAGCTCGCGGCGGCCATCGCCAGGCGCCAGCCGCCGTTCTCTTCACCCACGAGCGCGTCGAGCGGCACCTTCACGTCCTCGAAGAAGACCTCGTTGAAGTCCGACTCGCCCGTGATCTGGCGGATGGGTTCCACGCGCACGCCGGGGCTCTTCATGTCGACCAGCAGGAAGCTGATGCCCTTGTGGCGCGCAGCTGTGGCGTCGGTGCGTGCGAGCACGAAGCAGTGGTCAGCAATGTGTGCGAACGAGGTCCACACCTTGTGGCCGTTGAGCACGTAGTGGTCGCCGCGCCGCTCGGCGCGCGTGGACAGCGCCGCAAGGTCCGAGCCTGCGCCGGGCTCCGAGTAGCCCTGGCACCAGATCTCGCGGTTGCTCAAGATTCCCGGCAAGTAGCGTGCCTTCTGCGCGTCGCTCGCGAAGTGGATCAGCGTGGGCGCCAGGATGCCGTGGCCGATGATGTTCACGCCCAGCGGCGCACCGATGCGGGCCTGCTCCTCATGGAAGATGGCCTGCCGCGTGAGCGGCCAGGCCTTGCCCCCGTGGGCCTCGGGCCAGCCCAGGCCCGACCAGCCGGCCTGGCACACGTGGTCTTCCCAGGCGCGACGCCAGGTCAGCTCGTTGGCGTCCGGCGCGCCGCCGGGCCAGGCCGCGACGAAGCGCGGATAGTGCGTCTCGAACCAGTCGCGCAACGTGAGGCGGAAGGCTTCGTCTTCCGCCGAGTAACCCACTTGCATGCTTGTCTGCTTTCTCGTTCTTGCTGATGGATCGCGCAGGTCAGTCGGCCTTTGCGCCCGAGTCTTTGATGACCTTGGCCCACTTGACGATGTCCTTGCGCAGGAAGGCGGCGAACTCCTCGGGCTTGTTGCCGATGATGTCCAGGCCCAGGCTGCGGAACTTGTCCTTCACCTCGGGTTCCTTGAGCACTTCCTGCAGCTCGTCGTGCAGCTTGTTCACGACCGCTGCGGGCGTCTTGGCCGGTGCGACCACGCCGAGCCACGGCATGGCTTCGTAGCCCGGCAGGCCCGACTCGGCGACGGTGGGCGTGTCGGGCAGCGACTGCGAACGCTGCGCCGTGGTCACGGCCAGCAGGCGCACCTTGCCGTCCTTGATGAAGGGGCCCGAGGACGCGTACGCATCGAACATCACCTGCAGCTGGCCGCCGATCATGTCGGTGAGCGCGGGCGCGCTGCCCTTGTAGGGGATGTGCTGCATCTTCACGCCGGCCACGCTGTTGAAGAGCTCGGCCTCCAGGTGCGTCGACGTGCCCGCGCCCACCGAGCCGTAGTTGGCCTTGTTGGGGTTGGCCTTGAGCCAGCTCACCAGCTCGCCCACGTTCTTCGCCGGAATGCTCGGATGCACCACCAGCACGTGCACCACCGAGGCCACCTGCGAGACCGGCGCGAAGTCTTTCACCGGGTCGTAGTTGACCTTGCTGTACAGGCTCGGCGCAATGCCCAGCGACGAAGCCGCGAGCAGCAGCGTGTGGCCGTCGGGCGCGGCCTTGGCGACGTACTCCGACGCGATCATGGTGCCGGCGCCGGGCTTGTTCTCCACCAGCACGGGCTGGCCCAGGCGCTTGTGCAGCCGCTCAGCGAGCAGGCGCGACATGATGTCGGCCGCGCCGCCGGGCGAGAACGGCACGACGAGCGTGACGGGCTTGGTCGGGTAGGTCTGCGCCACGGCGGTGCTGGCCGCCAAAGCGGCGGCTGCCAGGGCCACGCAGGCCAGTGCTTTCTTGAACATGGGATGTCTCCTGTCTCTGTCGATGGTTGTGGTTGTGTCTACGAAGCCAGGACCAGCGCGTCGAGCGCGCGCACGCCCTGGCCCTGTTCCTTCACGAGCAGTGGGTTGACCTCGACCTCGTCTGCCTGTTCCTGCAGCGCCAGCACGGCGCGTGAAAACCCGGCGATGGCGCGGCACGCGGCCTCGACGTCGCCCAGCGGCCGGCCGCGGTAGCCCGTGAGCAGCGGAAAGGCCTTGAGCTCGCCCAGCATGTCGCGCGCCATCGCTTCGTCGACCGGCAGCACGCGGTGGCTCACGTCCTTGTACAGCTCGGTGAGCACGCCGCCCAGGCCCACGGTCAGCGTCATGCCGAACACCGGGTCGCGCGTGGCGCCGAGGATGAGTTCGGCCTGCCCTGCTTCCATCTTCTGCAGCAGCGCGCCGTCGATCTGCGCCGTGGGCGCGTAGGCGCGTGCCGAGGCCATCACTTCGTCGAAGGCCTTGCGCACCTCTTGCGCATTGCCCAGGCGCAGGCGCACGCCGCCGGCTTCGGTCTTGTGCGCGATGTCGGCGCTGAGCACCTTCAGCACGACCGGAAAGCCCAGCCGCCCGGCCACGGCCGCAGCTTCGTCGGCCGTACGCACCACGGCCTCGTCGACCGGCTGCACGCCGAACTCGGCCAGGTAGCGCTTGGTGGTGTGCTCGTCGGCGCGGCCCGCCAATGCGACGCGCGCGGGCGCGGGCTGGCTGCGCACCTGCAGCCACGGGTTGTGCTTGCGCCGCTCCTGCCACAGCAGGAAGGGCGACAGCGCCGACACGGCCACGCCGATGTCCTCGAACACCGGCACGCCGCCTGCGCGCAACTGATCTCGCGTCTTCGCTGCGCCGGTGTCGATGGCGACGATCAGGCGCGGATGCTTCTCCGCCACGGCGCACAGGTCGTCGGCCATGCGGTCGAGCATGTAGCCCGGCGCGTAGACCACGATGGCGTCGATGGCGTCGGACACCGCCAGCGCTTCCATCGCGGTGCGCACGAAGCCGGGGTCGTTCACCACGTTGCCCGTCACGTCGACCGGGTTGGAGACCATGCCGTAGTCGGGAATGCCGGCGCGCAGCTGGTCCTGCAGCGGCTGCGGCAGCGTGGGCACGTCGAGCCCCTGGCCGATGAACTTGTCCGCCAGGATCGCGCCCAGCGCGCCCGAGATGGTGATGATCGCCACGCGCTTGCCCGCGCTGCGGTGCCGGTAGCCGGCCAGGTGCGCGAGCTGCGCCATCTGCGCGAAGTCGTGGCTCTGGATGATGTTGAGCTGGCGGAACGCCGCCTGGTAGATCTGCTGGTCGCCCGCCAGCGCCGAGGTGTGCGAGCGCACGGCCTCGGAGCCCTTCTCGGTCTCGCCGGCCTTGTAGAGGATGAGCAGCTTGTCGCGCCGCACGAACTCGGCCGCGGCCTCCATGAAGCGCGGGCCGTCGCGCAGCTCTTCGATGTAGCCGATGCCCACCTCGGTGGCGTCGTCCTGCGCCAGGTACTCGAGGTACTGCGCGAAGTCCACGCAGGCTTCGTTGCCGGTGTTGATGAAGTGGCTGAAGTCCACGCCCAGCCGGCGCGCAATGGCGTACACCGCAGCGCAGACGTTGCCGCTTTGCGTGAGCAGGCTCACGCGGCCCGGCCCCTGCTGCATCGGCGCGGTGTTGAACACCGAGGCGAAGTTGGTGTGGGCCTGCGTGTTGAGGTTGGCGAAACCCATGGCGTTCGGGCCCGCGACCACCATGTCGGTGGTGGCCACGAAAGCCTCCAGCTCGGCCTGCAACGCGGCGCCCGCGTCACCGGCCTCGGCGAAGCCCGCGGCATAGACGATGACAGCGCGCACGCCGCGCGCCTGGCAGCGCCTGAGCATCGGCGTGACCTCGGCCGCGGCCAGCGCGAGCACCACCAGGTCGGGCGCGGCGGGCAGTGCTTCGAGGTCGGGCCAGCAGCGCAGGCCGAAGACTTCTTCGTACTTCGGGTTGATCGGGTAGATCGCGCCCTGGTAGCCAAACTTCGTGAGGTGCGCGAGCGGCATGCCGCCGATGCGCGCGGCGTTGCCGCTGGCACCGACCACGGCGATGGAGGCCGGGTTCAGCAGGGGTTCGAGGCGGTGCAAGGTCATCGTTCAGGCGGAGGCGGGGTTCTTCTGGATGGCCGAGGCCAGGCCGCGGTCGCGGGCCGTGAGAAAGCCCTCGCTCAGGTGCGAGAGCTGGTGCGTGTCGAAGTGCGCGGCCAATGCGGTGCGCAGGCCCTGCGCGTCGAGCGTGCGGTTGATCGAGCGCTTGATCAGCCGCAGCCCGAACGGCGGCGCCTTGGCGATCTGCTGCGCGAGCGCCAGTGCGGCGTCGGCCAGCTCGGCATCGGGCACGACGCGGTTCACCATGCCGATGGCATGCGCCTCCTGCGCCGACAGCTTGCCGCCGGTGTAGAGCATTTCCTTGGCCTTGCGCGCGCCCATCACCCAGGGGTGGATCAGCACCTCGGTGGCCGCCGCGCCCAGCGTGTGGCCCACGGGGTCGCTGAAGAAGGCCGACTCGCCCGCGACCACCAGGTCGCACATGTTGGCGATCATGAAGCCGCCCGCCACGCAGGCGCCCTGCACCTGCGCGATGGTGGGCTTGGGAAAGTCCCAGATGCGCATCGAGTAGTCGAAGTAGCGCAGCTCTTCGTAGGCCCAGCGCTCTTCCACGGTGAAGTTCGCGCGCTCGGCCTGCGCCTGCTTGAGGTCGTGGCCGGCCGAGAAGTGCGCGCCCTTGCCGCCGAGCACCACGGCGTTCACCGTGTCGTCGCGCGCGGCGTCGTCGAAGGCGGCCATGAGCTCGTCCAGCATCTGCTGGCTCTGGGCGTTGCGCTGGGCGTCGCGGGCCAGCAGGATGCGGCGCACGGCGCCGTGGTGTTCGATTTCGAGGGTGTCGTAGGCCATCGTGTGTCTCCGGGTCGGTGTCTGGGGCGGGGTCAGTTTAGACTTCGAAATTCCTGCATCCCAAACACTAATTCCAATTTTTCCCACTATATGGACGAACCCAGAGAGACCGCCGGCGCCCAGAGCCTGCGGCGCGCCTTGCAGCTGCTGCGCCTGCTGGCCGAGCACCACGAGGAAGGCATCAAGCTCACCGAGGTGATCGCCGCCTCGGGGCTGGAGCGCTCCACCGTGCACCGCCTGCTGTCGTGCCTGGCCGAGGAGCAGTTCGCCGAGCGCGACCCCGACGGCAAGGCCTACCGCCTGGGCATCGACGCCATGCAGCTGGGCTTTGCCTCGATGCGCCGCGTGCCGCTGGTGGACTCTTGCCGCGCCCTCATGCAAAAGCTCGCGCGCATGTCGGGCGACACCGTGTTCCTCGTGATCCGCCAGGGCGACTACTGCGTGTGCCTGCACCGCGAAGAGGGGCACTTTCCGGTGAAGGTATTCACCACCGACGTCGGCGGGCGCCGCCTGCTCGGCCTGGGCGCGGGCGGGCTGGCGCTGATGGCCGCGCTCACCGATGCCGAGATCGACCGCATCCTCGAACGCCACACGGCCGAGTACGCGCAGGCCGGCTTCACCCGCGAGCGCATGAAGCAGGCCGTGAAGCGCACGCGCGCGGCGGGCCATGCGGACATCGTGGACACGCTCACCGAAGGGGTGTCGGGCGTGGGACGCACGTTTGCGGCGTCGGCCACGACGCTGGCGGCGATCAGCTTCGGCGCGATCACGCCGCGGCTGCCGCCGGCGCGCAAGAAGGAGATGGCGCTGTTGTTGAAGGCGCAGTTGCCTTCGGGTGACACAAACGCCCGGTAGGCTGCGCCCTGATGAAAAAGCCCGACCTCCTGTCCATCTTGAAGTGCGCTCTCGTTGCCGTCGCCTGCATGGGTGGCAGTCAGGCCCTGGCCTCGAGCAACAAGATCATCGGGGCGGCCGATGCACTGTTTCAACCGGGCGGTACCGCGATCACGCCTGCCAGCCAGGAGAAGCTCCTGCAGTTGGCGGAACGGGTCGATCAACAGGGCCAGATCGAGGTCATGATCATCCTGGGCCATGCCGAAGCCTCGGAGCCCGATCCGGTCGCGCTGAGCGAGCGCCGTGCGGCGGCGGCGCGCTTTCACATGATCCAGCTCGGGGTTCCGCCCCGGATGATCTACACGGAAGGGAAAGGGGCCACCCGGCCACTCGAGGGACAGGCTGCGGCGCTGCAGCGCCGCGCGGAGATCGAGTACGTGGGCCTCTACGACCAGACGCCAGGCACCAGCGGCTTTCGCCTGCTCGACACATGGCGGCGCATCGCTTCGAGTGCTGCGCCGCGAGACACGCAGACGCGGACGCACGACGCATGGGATGCGATGACGCCGCTGCAATTTCTGCCGCTCATCAAGGACGCAGCCCTGCGCGCGCGGTTCCTGCAGAAGTACCAGTTGCTCGCCATCTACCGGCAGGACGACGGCCTGCTCAGGCAACTGCAAGCCCTGGCCTCACCGGACGCGGTGCCCGACGTGCTGTCGCCCGCACTCATGGCCGCGGCCCTCGGCACACCCTACGCGCAGGCTTCGCTGGCAGCGGCACTGCCGCGCGTCGATGTCCGCACACCCGCGTCGCGCGATTTCGCGCGCGCCTTGTGGTGCGGTGCCCCTTTTGAATGGAGGCCCCTCATCGACCGGGCCACCATGCAGCGCATCCGGATTTCGCAGATGCTCGCCGACCTGTCACCCGCAGCCCAGCAAGCGTGGGTCGTGTGCGCTGCCCGGCGCGGCGGGCCGGAGGTGTCGGCGGAGGACCTGCGGTTCCTGATGTCGCACCGCCTGGCACTCGATGCCCCGGGCGGCCACGGCCGAACGGCGCTGCATGCGGCGGTTCTCTGGTCCGATCCGAGCGCGGTGCGGGCGCTGCTGGCCGCGGGGGCCAACCCGAACGCAGCGGACGCCGATGGGAAGACGCCGCTGCATCTGGTGCCTTCAGCAAGCCTCGGCCCCATGACCTTCACGACCTTGGAAACGAAACGCGCGCTCTGGGACGCACTGCTTGCCTCGGGCGCAAGCACCTCGATCGCGGACAAGCAGGGCACGCTCCCCATCCTCGAGCCGAAGTAGCGCACGCAGGCGCGCGAAGGCGCCCCCTCAGAGCTCGCCGTTTTCCTCGTGCCCCAGCTCGATCGCCGCCAGCCGTTTGCGCCCGGCCGAGCCGGCGGCCTCGATCACCATCGTGGCGATCAGGTCGCACACGCCCATCACGGCCGCGTGGTTGTCGAGCAGCCCCGGGCCGCGGCAGTCGCATTGCAGCGACCAGGTGGCGCCCGCGAAATCGGGCGAGGCGCGGTCGCTGATGTAGACGATCTTCGCGCCGACGCGCTGCGCGCCCGCCAGCAGCGTGTCGAGCTGGCGCGTCTGCCGGCGCGTGCCGAACACGATCACGCAGTCGCGCTCGCCCAGCCCCGCCAGGTGCTCGGCCAGCGTCTCGCCGGGGCCCGGAATGGCCGTGACGCGCGGCACCACCTGGATGATCTGCCAGCGCAGGTACAGCGCGAACGCGTGGCTGCTGCGCGTGCCGAAGATCAGCACCTGCCCCGCGCCGATGATCGCCTTCACGATCTCCGCCATCTGCTTGTCGCTCAGGCGCTCGAAGGTGCTCGCCAGGTTGGCCTGCGATTGCTGGAAGTGCGTGGCCACGAGGTGGCCGCGCTTGGAGGCTTCGGTCGCGTTCTGGAACAGCGGCGAGCCGGTCTGCTTTTCTTCGCGCACCTGGCGCCGCGCCTCTTCGTAGTTCTCGTAGCCGATGCGCCGGATGAAACGGCTCACCGTAGAGGGCGACACGCCCGCCAGCTCCGCCAGTTCGTTGCCCGCATAGCTGGCCAGCTCGCCGGGAAACTCCAGGACGAAATCGGCAAGCTGGCGTTCGGTCGCGGACAACTGGTCGAGCTGGCTGCGAACGCGGCGGACGAAGGAATCGGCGGACATGGGTGGGCGGTGGGAAGCGGCGCACGATGATGCCATGCGCGGCCTGCCGCCCCGCCCCGCACTCAGTAGAGATACACCGCGCCCGCAGCGGTCTTGCTGTTGTCGGCCAGGTCGCCGCCGATGCCGGTGGCGCCGCCACTCTCCCTGATCGCACCCACTGCCAACGTGCCGCCGTCCGCTGACAGGGCGAGGCCACAACCGAACAAATCCCCCGCATCCGTGTTCGATGCTTTCACGTAGGTTCGCTGAGTCCAAAGTCCGCCGCTGCGGGCATAAACGTAGGCGGCACCTGCAGACGGGGCGCTGTCGGCAGTGGCTCCCGCGGCGATGCCGATGGCGCCACCACCCTCGATAGGTGCTGCCACAGCCAGCAGGTTGCCGTCCGCCGACAGGGCGACGCGGAAACCGAAGGCGCTGTTCGCGCTCGCGTTCGGCGCCTTCACATAGGCCTGCTGCGCCCACGTACTGCTCCCGTCTTCGCGTGCAAACACATAGACCGCTCCGGCCTGCGGTGCGCTGTTGTCCGCCTGATTGCCGTCGATGCCGGAGGTACTGCTCGCCTCCATGTACGAGCCTACCGCCAGCGTCCGACCGTCTGCCGACAAGGCCAGGCCAGAGCCGAAGAGGTCGCCCGCCCCGGTGTTCGATGCCTTCACGTAGGCCTGCTGCATCCAGACGCTGCCAGTCCGGGTGTACAGGTAGACAGCACCGGAATCCCAGGCTGTGCTGTCCGCCTGATCACCGCCGACTCCGGTGGCGCCGCTGTCCTCTCCAAGCGAGCCTACCGCCAGCGTGTGGCCGTCCGCGGACAGCGCAATCGCGTGGCCGAAGCTGTCGCCCGCCTTCGTGTTCGACGCTTTCACGTAGGCCTGCTGTGACCAGCCGCTGCCAGTACGGACATAGACATACGCAGCCCCGGCGTAAGGCGCCGCGTTGTTCGACAAGCTGCCGTCGCCGATGCCGGTGGTGCTGCTGCCCTCCCAGATGGCGCTCACCGCCAGCGTGTGGCCGTCCGCCGAAATCGCCACGCCGTAGCCGAACCGGTCGTCCACCCCGGTGTTCGATGCCTTCACATACGCCTGCTGCGCCCAGGTCTGGTCCGAACGGGTGTACACGTACACCGCACCGGATTTCGACGCCGCGTTGTCCGACTGACTGCCATCGACGCCGGTGGCGCCACTCGATTCATGCGGCGCGCCGACCGCCAGCGTGTCACCGTTTGCAGACAGGGCCACGCTGAAGCCAAACCAGTCGTCCGCCTCGGTGTTTGACGCCTTCACATAAGCCTGCTGCGTCCAGAGGCCGTTCATGCGCCTGAACACATAGACGGCGCCAGCGTCGGCGGCGGCATCGCTCGTCTGATCACCATCGATGCCGGTTGCGTTGCTGTCTTCCAAATACGCCCCGACTGCCATCGTCCCGCCGTCGGCCGACAGCGCCAGGCTTACCCCCAACTGGTCATTCGCTGCGGGGTTCGAAGCCTTCAGGTAGCCGATGGCCTGCGTCGGGTCCGGCACGAGCGGCACCGAGTTCGCACTGCAACCCGCTGCATTGCAAGCGCGCACCGTGTAGCTCGCGTTGAGCCTGCGGTGCAGCGCGACGGTGTGCTGGAAGTTCGTCGCCTGCAGGTCGGTGGCGATCACGCCCGGCTCTGCCGGACCGGCGCCGTCGGGGTCCTCGGTCAGCTGATACGACGTCGCGCCGGACACCGGCAGCCAGCTGAAGTCGTAGCGCTTGGGCGCATAGCGCACCTGGAGGTCGGCGGGTGCATCGGCGGGTGCGGTTTCAGGTGTCGCGGGCACCTCGGGTACGGCGGGCGTCGCGGTCTGCGAAGGGGGGAGCGATGGAAAGAATCCTCCACCGCCGGAACCACCACCACCGCCGCATGCAGCCAGAGCAACCAACAGCCCCGACAGCACGCATCGGCTGGCAAGGCGCCACGGCGCGACAGCCCCTGAAGAGGTGCGCGAACTCGATTCGAAAGGCAGCATGAATGACCTTTGGGAATGACGACGGGCGCGATCCTAGGTTTGCTTTCGTGCGCGCGCATTGGACTAAAGTCCCATGACGCCCCCCACGCCACGCGTTACCTTGAGATCGCCACCTTCGGCGATCCCACCTCCTCCCCCTTCACACACCGATGAGCGCCACCCCACCCACGACGCCCGCCGACCCCGTCTTTGCCGCGCGCATGGCTGCCTTGCGACGCAACTTTCCGTTCTCGCTGCTCGGCGTGATGCTCACGGCGGGGCTGGTGGTCGCGGCGCTGTGGGGCGCGGTGCCGCACGAGCAGTTGCTGGCCTGGGTAGCCGCCAACGCGGTGCTGACGGCGGCGCGCGCCTGGCAGGTGGCGCGCTACCGGCAGGCCGAGCACGACCCGGGCGCGCTGCGGCGCTGGCGGCGCGGCGCGATGGTCGGCGCGGTGCTCGGCGGCTTGCTGTGGGGGCTGCCGCTGGCGGGGTGGATGCTGCAGGTGTCGCTGCCGCAGCAGATGTTCATCGTGGTGGCGATGCTCACCATGGGCACGGGCGCGATCTATGCCTACTGCATCGACCTGGGGCTGCTCTACGGCTTTCAGGTGACCTACTTCGCACCCGCGATCCTCGCGATGGGCACGCTCGACGACGTGCTGCTGCGCGTGATGTCGGCGGCCGGCGTGCTCTACCTGTTCGTCACGCTGGCCTTCGCGCAGCGCATGTACCGCACGCAGGTCGATTCGCTCGAGCTGCGTTTCGAAAACCTCTACCTGCTGCGCCAGCTGCGCCTGGAGAAAGACGCGGCCGAGCGCAGCGACCTCGCCAAGTCGCGCTTCCTCGCCGCCGCCAGCCACGACCTGCGTCAGCCGGTGCATGCGCTGAGCCTGTTCGTGGGCGTGCTGCGCGGGCAGGCGCTGCCGGCGGCGAGCCGGCACGTGGTCGACAGCATCGGCCGCGCCGCCGCGGCGATGGGGCTGCTGTTCGAAGGCCTGCTCAATGTCTCGCGGCTCGACGCGGGCGTGGTGCGCGTGAAGGCACGGCCGTTTGCGCTGGCGGGCCTGCTCGACCAGATCCAGCTGGAGTTCGCGCCGCAGGCGGCGGGCAAGGCGCTGTCGCTGCGCTTGCGCGCGGGCGATGCCGTGGTGCACTCCGACCCCGCGCTGCTCGACCGCGTGCTGCGCAACCTGGTGGAAAACGCGATCCGCTACACGGCGCGCGGCGGCGTGCTCATCGGCTGCCGCCGCGCGGGCGCCGACGCGCTGCGCATCGAGGTGTGGGACACCGGCCCCGGCATTCCGCCCACCGAGCAGGAGCAGGTGTTCTGGGAGTTTCATCAGCTCGGCAACCCCGAGCGCGACCGCACGAAGGGGCTGGGCCTGGGCCTGGCCATCGTGCGCCGCACGGCCGCGCTGCTGGGCCATCCGCTGGCGCTGCGCTCGCGCGTCGGCCGGGGCACGGTGTTCTCGGTGACGGTGCCGCTGGCACGCCAGGCGCTGCCCGCGCCCGAGGCGCCGCCCGCGCCGCTGCCGGCCGACACCGGCCGCCTCGTGCTCGTGGCCGAGGACGACGGCGAAAGCCGCCTGGGCCTGCAGCTGCTGCTCGAAAGCTGGGGCCTGCGCGTGATCGCGGCCGAAGGCGGCGACGAGCTGCTGGCGCTGGCCGCGCGCCAGCCCGGCAAGCCGGCGCTGATCGTGAGCGACTACCGCCTGCGCGCGGGCGAGACCGGCATCGACGTGGTCGACCGCCTGCACGAGGAATACAACGACGACACCATTCCCGCGCTGATCGTGAGCGGCGACACCGATCCGCGCCGCCTGAGCGACGTGGCGGCGCGCGGCTGGCAGATGCTGCACAAGCCGGTGGACCCGGCGCAGCTGCAGGCGACGGTGTCGCAGCTGATCGCGCCCTAGAAGCCGCGCGCGGCCAGGCGATTCCCCCGCATCGGCTGCTGCTGCGTCGAGCAGTGCACGGCGCCGCCGCCCCGCGAGATCGCATCGATGGGCAGCAGCTCGACGCGCCGGCCTGGGAACGCACGCGCGAACACCTCGCGCGCCTGCGCATCGCGCGGCACGCCGAAGGCGGTCGAGATCACCGCGCCGTTGACGAGGATGTAGTTCGAATAGAGGTCGCAAAAACGCGCGCTGCCGTAGGTGTGCACGTCGCGCGGCACGGGCAGCTCGAGGATCTCGAAGCGACGGCCGCACGCGTCGGTCGCCAGTTCGAGCGCGCGGCGGTTCTCCTGCATCGCGCGAAAGTAGTCGCCCTGGTCGGGGTCGGCCGCATTGAAAAGAATGCGGGCCGGCGCGATGAACGACGCGATGCCGTCGATGTGGCCGTCGGTCTCCACCTCGGCCGCGTGGCCCGGCAGCCAGACGATCTTGTGCACACCGAGCATGCGCCGCAGCTCGGCCTCGATCTGCGGCTTGCGCAGGCCCGGGTTGCGGTTCGGGTGCAGCAGGCAGCTCTCGGTGGTGAGCAGCGTGCCCTGCCCGTCCACGTAGAAGGCGCCGCCTTCGAGCACCATGTCCGAACGCACCAGCGGCACGCCGGCCAGCGCGGCGATGTCCGCGGCGGCGCGCTGGCAGCCGTCATGCGGGTGGTACTTCTCGCCCCATGCGTTGAAGCGGAAGCCCACCGCGGTCTGGCTGACCTGGTGCTCGTCGACGAGAAAGATCGGGCCGCAGTCGCGCAGCCAGTTGTCTTCGGCCGCGATGGGCACCACGCGCACCTGCGGGCCGCAGGCCGCGCGGGCCGCGTCGGCCAGCGGTGCATGCGCGGCCACGATGCAGCGCTGGTAGCGCGCGATGGTGCGCGCCAGCAGGCCGAACGCGCGGCAGACCGCGTCGTAATGCGCGCCCCACAGGGCTTCGCGGTGGTCGAGCACCGGCCAGCCCAGCCAGGTGGCGGCCATCGGCTCCCATTCGGCGGGCATGCGCAGGCCGGCGCGCCGGGCGTCGAAATCGTTGGAAATCAAAGGGTCCTTCAGAAGAAATTGCAGGGACGCCCACTCTGACTTGAATTCCTTCGATGAAAAAGCGACATTTCTTGGCTGAATTCATCGACTCCATTCATATGTCCAACACCCGGCTGCCCTCTTTCAAGTTCCTCATCGGCTTCGAGGCGGCGGCGCGCCTGGGCAATTACTCGCGCGCGGCGGAAGAGCTGTTCGTCTCGCAGTCCGCCGTGAGCCACCAGATCTCGCAGCTGGAGCAGCAGGTCGGCCAGCCGCTGTTCCGGCGCAAGGGGCGCGGCGTGGAGCTGACGGTGGCGGGCAGCCTGCTGCTGGACAGCGTGGGCAAGTCGCTCGAGCACATCCGCAACGGGCTGGCCCGCATCGAGACCTACATGGACGACCGGCTCGTCACGCTGGTGTGTCCCGCGCCCGTGGCCAGCGGCTGGCTGCAGCCGCGGGTCGACCGGCTGCTGCAGGCGCACCCCGACCTGTGCCCGATCATTTCGGTCGACGAAAGCGCGCGCTTCATCGACGAACTCGACGTGGACATCGCCATCACCCGCGCGCCGCTGCGGCAGGAAGGCGTGTTCGAGGTGCCGCTGCTCACCGACGAACTCGTGGCCGTCGGGCCGCCCGCCCAGAAAGAAGATGCCAACCTCGGCCTGCTGTGCCTCGAAGAAGACCTCACGAGCGACCGCATCGGCCCCTTCATCCGCACGCATTTCGGCGGCCTGCGCAAGGCCGCGATCTACGACGACCCGCGCCTGGTGCTCGACGCGGCCTTGCGCGGCCGGGGCATCGCGCTGGTCTCGCGCCTGCTGGCCGACGACGCCTTGCGCACGGGGCAATTGCGGCAGTGGCCGGACACCCCGAGCCTGCCGCTGGGCACCCTCTGGATCGCGTGCGCCGAAGGCCCCTCACGCCTGCCGCTGGTGCGGGAGGTGTTCAACAGCCTGCGGCGGTTTGCGCAGGAAGACGCTGGCGATATGAGCCAAATCGATCAATCCATTGAAAAGACATCAATTGTGTAGATAGATAGGCGTCGACAGAATCCGGGGCTTCCTAGAACTTAGTAGTAACCCTGATTCCAATGACAACGCGACGCACTCTCCTGAGCCTGGGCGGCCTGGGCCTTTTCGGTGGACTCGTGACCGCTTGCGGCGGCGGCGGTGGTGGTGGGGGCAGCGGCATGCTGCCGCCCTTCCCCGTGCCCATGCCCACCCCTTCGCCGTCTCCCGCACCCGCCCCGGCACCTGCGTCCGGCTGGCGCATGCCCGACGAAGGCGACGCCCACCGCGCCGTGTGGATGGCCTTCGCGGCGCGCGAATCCATCTGGACGGCCGAGATGCGCCAGCCGGTGTTCCAGGCGCTGGCGCGCATCGCCAATGCCATCAGCGTCTACGAACCGGTCAAGATGCTGGTGAATCCCGCGGATGTTTCCACGGCCCGCCAACTGTGCGGCTCCAACGTGCACCTGATCGAACACGCCATCGACGACCTCTGGATGCGCGACACCGGCTGCGTCTTCGTGCGCAACGCCCGTGGCGAGCGCGCCGCCGTGAGCTTCAACTTCAACGGCTGGGGCAACCAGCAGGCCCATGCACGCGACGCCACGTTGGCCGCGCGCATGGCCGAACTCACGGGCGTGCCGCTGCTGCGCAGCAGCCTCGTGATGGAAGGCGGCGGCATCGAGGTCGACGGCCAGGGCACGGCGATCATCACGGAGAGCTGCGTGCTCAACAAGAACCGCAACCCGGGCGTCAGCAAGGCCGATGCAGAGGTCGAACTCAAGCGCATGCTGGGGCTGGACAAGATCATCTGGCTGCCGGGCATCGCGGGCCGCGACATCACCGACGGCCACACCGACTTCTATGCGCGCTTTCTCAAGCCCGGCGTGGTCGTGGCGGCGCTGGACACCGACCCGAAATCGTACGACCACGCCGTGACACACCGCCACCTGGAGCTGCTGACCGGCGCCACCGATGCGCGCGGGCGCCCCTTGCAGATCGTCACGCTGAAGACGCCCAGCCAGGTGCGCCCCACCTTTGCGCGCAAGGAGTTCGCGGCCGGCTATGTCAACTTCTTCCTCACCGACAAGGCGGTGTTCCTGCCCGAGTTCGGCGACGCCGTGGCCGACAGCGCGGCCCGCACCGCACTGGCCGCGCACCTGCCCAGCCACCAGATCGTGCAGCTGGACATCGACGCCATCGCCGCGGGCGGCGGCGGCATCCACTGCACGACGCAACAGGAACCGGCGTGATGCCGCGCCCCCTCCCCTGATTCCGGAGACCGACATGCACCTTCCCCTGACCCGCCGCCGCCTGCTGCACGGCATGGGCCTGGCGCCCCTGGCCTCGTTGGGCCTGGTCGCCACGGCCACCGCTGCGGCGCCCGACACCTGGCACATGCCCGACGAGGGCGACGCGCACCGCGCCACCTGGATGTCCTTCGGCCCCAGCGAACGCGTCTGGGGGCGGCGCCTGCTGAAGCCGGCGCGCGAGCACCTGGCGCAGATCGCCCGCACCATCGCCGCCTTCGAGCCCGTGCACCTGCTGGTGCGCGAACAGGAGCACGAGCTGGCCGCGCGCCTGTGCGGCAACCGCGTGACGCTCGAGGTGCAGCCGGTGGACGACCTCTGGATGCGCGACACCGGCCCCGTGTTCGTGCGCAACGGCGCGGGCGAATGGGCCGGCGTCGATTTCAACTTCAACGGCTGGGGCAACAAGCAATCGCATGCGCGCGATGCCGAAGTGGCCGAGTACGTGACCGACGCCGCCGAGGTGCAGCGCCTGCGCACGCGGCTCGTGCTCGAAGGCGGCGGCATCGAGGTCGACGGCGCGGGCACGGCGATCATCACCGAGAGCTGCGTGCTCAACGCCAACCGCAACCCGGGCCTGCGCAAGGAGGCCTGCGAGGCCGAGCTCAAGCGCCTGCTGGGCCTGCGCAAGATCATCTGGCTGCCCGGCATCGCGGGCCGCGACATCACCGACGGTCACACCGATTTCTACGCGCGCTTTGCCGCGCCGGGCGTGGTGGTCGCGGGCCTGGACGACGACCCCGACTCCTACGACCACGCCGTGACCCGGCGCCACCTGGAGATCCTGCGCCAGGCCACCGATGCCCGCGGCCAGCGCCTGCGCGTGGAAGTGCTGCGCGGCCCGGAGACGGTGCGCAGCACCTACGAGTCGGACGAGTTCGCGGCGGGCTACATCAACTTCTATGTCTGCAACGGCGCCGTCATTGCGCCGCAGTTCGGCGACGCGCGCGCCGACGGCAACGCCCGTGCGCTGCTGCGCGAGCTGTTCCCCAAGCGGGAGGTGGTGCAGCTCGACATCGACGCCATTGCCGCCGGTGGCGGCGGCATCCACTGCACGACGCAGCAGCAGCCGCGCTGACCGCGTTGCGGCGCTAGCGCGGGCGCCCGAGCATCCCCGCGCGCCGCGCCGCGATCACGGCCTGCGTGCGGCTGGTCACGCCGAGCGCGCCGAAGATCGCCGAGATGTGCGCCTTGATCGTCTTCTCGCTGGTGGCCAGGCGCAGCGCGATCTCGGCGTTGCGCAGCCCTTCGCACAACAGCTGCAGCACCTCGGCCTGCCGCGCCGTGAGCGTGCTCAGCACGTCGGTGGGCGTCGACAGCACGGGCAGCGACGCACCGCCCGCCGGCGAGGCCTGCACCACGTTCTGCTCGCCCGCCATGACGCGGCGCAGCGCGCCCATGAGCTGCTGGCTGTCGGCCGACTTGTGCACGAAGCCCTGCGCGCCGGCATCGAGTGCGGTATCGATGTCCTGCGGATCTTCGGAGGCCGACAGCACCAGGATGCGCAGGCCGCCGCGCCGCCGGTGCAGCTCGGCCAGCAGGGCCGCGCCACCGAGGTCGGGCAGGTAGTAGTCGGTCATCACCGCGTCGAGCTGGGGCAAGGTGGCGAGCGCCTCGAGCGCTTCGGCGCCGTTGCGGGCCGTGGCGACGGTCATCGTCGGCTCGGCTTCGCGCAGCGCGAGGAACAGGCCTTCGCGAAACATCGCGTGGTCGTCGATCAACAGGATGGTGGCGGGCATCCTTCGATTCTGGCGGCAACCGGCGTCGAACCCCACGGTTCCCCGTGGGTGCCGGAGGAAACCCGCCGGGTATCGCCCTCAGCGGTCGGCAGGCGGACGGCGCGCCGCCGCCGTGCGCGAGCCCGGCCGGGGCGACATGCGCGATGCCGCGCGACGGTGGCGCAGCACGCGCGAACCCCGGCGCCCTGGCGGTGCCGACGTCGGTGCCTGCCGGTGGGCCTCGAACCGCGCTTCCTTCTGCTTCAGGTAGTGCATGAGCACGTGCGACACCATGTTCAGCCCGATGGTGCCGAACGCCGCCGGAAAGATGTACAGCGCGATCGACAGCTCCGATGAGAAGACAAGATCGTCCGCCAGCGAAGGCGTGGCCTGCGCCAGCCGCGCCAGTGCGCGCAGCAGGAAGATGTCCGCACCTGCCAGCACGATCAGCAGCAGGCCGAAGGCCAGCACGGTGGTCTTGGAGAACTCGCGCCGCACGAACAGCGTGACGAAGATCGCGGCGGGCAGCACCAGCGAGCACAGCACCAGCCCCCAGAAGCGGACCTCGGTGAATATCGTCGCGTCTGAAAGCAGGTGCATGGGCAGAGCGTTGAAGGGCGGGCGCAGGGTCGAGCGCTCCGAAGGCGCATTGGGCCACGGGGGGCGCGTTGCAATTTGTCCGCTGGGTGAAGCATCGGTAAAGCCCCCGGGGGGCCCACGGCAGGGGAAACCCGTGGAGTCCGACCCCGGGGACGCTGGCCACAATGCCGGTGCGCGCATCGGCGCACGGGCATCCTCACATCCAACGACAAGAAGGACCAGAAGCCATGGCGGAATTCGACTACGTGATCGTGGGCGGCGGCTCGGGCGGCGCCACGCTGGCCTCGCGCCTGAGCGAGGACCCGTCGGTGACGGTCTGCCTCATCGAAGCCGGCGGCGACGGCCGCGGCATCCTCGTGCGGGCGCCGGCCGCCGTGGTGGCGATGCTCCCGGGCCGTCCGCGCATCAACAACTACGCCTACCAGACCGTGCCGCAGCCCGGCCTGAACGGGCGGCGCGGCTACCAGCCGCGCGGGCGCTGCCTGGGCGGCTCCAGCGCGATCAACGCCATGCTCTACGTGCGCGGCCACCGCGAGGACTACGACGACTGGGCGCGCGCAGGCTGCGCCGGCTGGAGTTTCGACGAGGTGCTGCCGCACTTCCTGCGCGCCGAGGGCAACCAGCGCGGCGCCAGCGCGCTGCACGGCGCCGACGGCCCGCTGCAGGTGTCGGAGCAGCAAAGCCCGCGCGCCATCACCGAGGCCTTCGTGCGCGCCGCGGCCGAGTGCGGCATTGCGCGCAACGACGACTTCAACGGCCCCGAGCAGGAAGGCGCGGGGCTCTACCAGGTGACGCAGTTCCACGGCGGTGCGAAGAACGGCGAGCGCTGCTCGGCCGCCGCGGCCTACCTGCACCCGGTGATGGACCAGCGCCCCAACCTCTCGGTGATGACCGGCACGCAGGCCCTGCGCGTGGTGCTCGAAGACCGGCGCGCGGTGGGCGTCGAGGTGCGGCGCGGCGGCAACGTCGAAACCATTCGTGCGCGCCGCGAGGTCGCGCTGTGCGGCGGCGCCTTCAACTCGCCGCAGCTGCTGATGCTCTCGGGCATCGGCGACCCCGACGAGCTCGCGCGCCACGGCATCGCCGTGCGACACGCGCTGCGCGGCGTGGGGCAGAACCTGCAGGACCACTGCGACTTCATCGTCGCCTACAAGTCGAAGCAAACCGACATGTTCGGCATCGGCCCGGTCGGCGGGCTGCACCTGCTGAAGGCCATCGGCCAGTGGCGCCGCGACGGCACGGGACTGGTCGCCACGCCGTTCGCGGAAGGCGGGGCCTTCATCAAGTCGTCGCCCGAGCTGCGCCGGCCCGACCTGCAGCTGCACTTCGTGATCGCGATCACCGACGACCATGCGCGCAAGCTGCACGCGGGCTTCGGCTTCTCGTGCCATGTGTGCGTGCTGCGCCCCAAGGGCCGGGGCGACGTGCGGCTGAACGACGCCAGCCCCGACTCGGCGCCGCGCATCGATCCGCGCTTCCTGGCCGACCCGGAAGACATGGCGCTGCTGCTGCAGGGCGTGAAGAAGACGCGCGAAATCATGCGATCGCCCGCGCTCGAAAAGTACCGCCACCGCGAGGTCTACACCGCCGACGCCCACACCGACGCGCAGCTCGAAGCGCACATCCGCGCGCGCGCCGACACCATCTACCACCCGGTGGGCACCTGCAAGATGGGCGTGGATGCGATGGCGGTGGTCGACCCGCAGCTGCGCGTGCACGGCATCGCGGGCCTGCGCGTGGTCGATGCCTCGGTGATGCCGACGCTGATCGGCGGCAACACCAACGCGCCGACGATCATGATCGCGGAGCGCGCGGCCGGCTGGATGCGCGGGCCGGCCTCCTTCGCGGCATCCGCTACGGCAGCGCCGTCGATGAGCCTCGCACCATGAGTTCGCCGGGCAGCAAGAGCTGACGCGGCGCCGCGTCGAGCCCGCGCAGGCGCTCGATGAGGCAGGTGGCCGCGGCGCGGCCGATCTCGTCGGTCGGCTGCGCCACGGTGCTCAGGCCCGGCCCGATGAGCGAGGCCCATTCGGGATCGTCGAAGCCCACGAAGCCCAGGTCGGCGCCGAAGCGCCAGTCCAGCCGCGCCATGGCCTGCGCCACGCGCAGCGTGACCACGGCATTGCCCGCGACCACCGCCGCGCGGCGGCCCCGTTTGGCCCGCTGGCGCAGCGCGCGCAAGGCGTCGTCGAGCGCGTCGTTCTCGCCCTCGACCGATTCGAAGACCTCGCCCGCCACGCGCGGCTCGTGCGCGGCCACGCAGGCGCCGAAGGCGGCCGTGCGCTCGCGCCGCGAGCTCACGCCCTTCTGCGGCTCGGTGACGTACAGCAGCTCGCGGTAGCCGCCCTCGACCAGGTGGCCGCAGGTGTCGCGCATGGCGGCGTGGTTGTCGAGCGAGACGAAGTCGGTGTGCATGCCCGTGTGCCGGCGGTCGACCAGCACGGCCGGCTTGCCGTGCAGCGTGACCGCATCGACCACGTTGCTGCCGCGCCCCAGTGTGTTGAGGATGAAGCCGTCGACCTGGTAGCCCGCGAGCGCATCGATGGCCTCGCGCTCGCGTTCGCTCTCGTTGCCGAGGTTGAACAGCATCACGAGGTAGCCGGCGTCCTGGCAGGCCTTCTCGGCGCCGCGCAGCACGGCCACCGAGTACGGGTTGGTGATGTCGGCCACGATCAGGCCGATGAGCCGCGAACGGCCGTGGCTCAGCGCCTGCGCCATCGGGCTGGGCGAGTACGCCAGCTTGGCGATGGCGGCCTCGACGCGCGCGGCGATGTCGGGGCTCAGCAGGCGCTCGCGGTGGTTCAGGAAGCGCGAGACGGTGGCCTTGGAGACGCCCGCGGCTTCGGCGACGTCGGCGATGGTGGCGCGGCCTGTGGGCTTCATGTCAGGCGGCGGCGGTGTCGTAGGGTGCCGTGGGTTTCTGGCCGGCCAGCACCTGCAGCAGGTTGGTCGTGGCCAGCTCGGCCATGGCGTGCCGCGTCTCGTGCGTGGCCGAGCCGATGTGCGGCAGCGGCGTGACGCGCGGGTGTGTGCGCAGCGGCGACTCGGCCGGCAGCGGCTCTTTCGCGAACACGTCGAGGCCGGCGGCGCGCAAGGTGCCGTGGTCCAGCGCGTCGAGCAGCGCGGCTTCGTTCACGGTGGCGCCACGGCCGCCGTTGATGAACGACGCGCCCGGCTTCATGCGCGCGAAGAAGGCGGCGTCGATCATGCCGCGCGTGGCGTCGGTCAGCGGCAGCATCGCGAGCACGATGTCGGCGCGCGCGAGCAGGTCGTCCAGCGGCGTGTGCGTGGCGCGGCCTTGCAGCTCGGGCGCCTGCGCGGCCAGGTCGACCGGGCGGCGCGCGTGGTAGAGCACCGGCATGCCGAAGCCCAGCGCGGCGCGGCGCGCCACGGCCTGGCCGATGCGGCCGAAACCGAGGATGCCCAGCGTCTTGCCGTGCACGTCGGTGCCGAAGAATTCCTCGCCGATGTTCTTGGTCCAGCGGCCTTCGCGCACCATCGTCGACAGCTCGACCACCCGGCGCTGCGTGGCCATGAGGATCGCGAACACCGTGTCGGCCACCGTCTCGGTGAGCACGTCGGGCGTGTGGCACAGCACGATGTGGCGCTTGTGCAGTTCGGCCAGCGGGTAGTTGTCGACGCCGACCGACACGCTCGAAATCACTTCGAGCTGCGGCGCCGCATCGAGCAGCGCGGCATCGACCGGGTGGCTGGAGCCGATCAGGCCATGCGCGGTGGCGAGCGCAGTCGCAAAGGCCCCGGGCTCCTTGCGCGGATCAGCCACGGTGACGTGGTGCACCGACTGCAGGCGCGCGAGCTGATCCTCGGGCAGCGGCCGGAACACCAGCACATTCTTCTTGGTCATCAGAGTCCCGCTTCTTCGAGTTGCGCCCGCGTCGGCAGGCCTTCGGTGTCGCCGAGCACCTGCACGGCGCGCGCGCCGATCCAGGCGCCGCGGCGCACCGCGTCGGGCACGCTGCGGCCTTCGAGCAGCGCGCTCACCACGCCGGCCGCAAAGCCGTCGCCCGCGCCCACGGTGTCGATCACTTCCTTCACCGGGAAGCCGGCTACATGGCCGGTGCCGGCCACGTCGCTGTCGTAGTAGGCGCCGGCCGCGCCGAGCTTGACGACGACCAGCTTCGCGCCGCGTTCGCGGTAGAACTTCGCCACGTCTTCGGGCTTGTCGTGGCCCGTGAGCAGCAGGCCCTCTTCGATGCCGGGCAGCACCCAGTCGGCGCGCGACGCGAGTTCGTTCACCCAGTGGCGCATCGTTTCGGTGGACGACCACAGCGTGGGCCGCAGGTTGGTGTCGAACGAGATGGTGCGGCCTGCGGCGCGCATCACGTCCATCGACTTGAGCGCGGCCTGCAGGCTGGTCTCGGAGATGGCGGCGAACACGCCGGTGGCGTGCAGGTGGCGCGCCGAGCGCAGCCAGGTTTCGTCGACGTCGGCCGGGCCCATGTGGCTGGCGGCCGAGCCCTTGCGGTGGTATTCGATCGGCGGGTCGCTGCCGTCGGTGACGCGGCCCTTGAACTGGAAGCCGGTGCGCTGCGTCGCGTCGGTGATCACGTGCGAGCAGTCGATGCCTTCGGCGCGCATCGCGGCCAGCAGCGCGCGGCCCATGGAGTCGGTGCCCAGGCGGCTGGCCCAGCCGACCTTCAGGCCCAGGCGCGACAGGCCGATGGCCACGTTGGTCTCGGCACCGGCGGTGCGCTTGTGGAACGCCTCTGCGTCTTCCAGCGGGCCGGGCCGGTCGGCCACGAGCAGCAGCATGGCTTCGCCGAACAGCGCGACGTCGAAGGCGGTGGGTTGCGTCATGTGTGTGTTCCTACGCCCGTGCGGCGCGGATGAAGTCGATCTGCGCGCGGGTGACGGCCAGCAGGTCGTCGCCCACGAGCGGGTATTCGATGGCGTGCGGCACGTCGGCCGGCAGTGCGCGCAGCACCGCACGCCACGGCGCGACCGAGTCGCCCAGCGGCACCGCCACCCATTTGTGCGGCAGGCGCTGCGCGCCCTTGCAATGCACGTAGCGCACGCGGTGGCCGAGCGCCTGCGCGGCCTGCAGCGGGCACTCGCCGAGCCAGTGCCAGTTGCCCATGTCGAAGGTCATGCCCAGCGGCACGCCGGCGCGGTCGGCCACGTCGAAGAAGGTCTGCAGCGCGGCCAGCGTGCCGGCGCGCACGGTCTGGTCGTTCTCGATCAGCAGCTCCACGCGGGTTTCGGCCAGCGCGACTTTCAGGCCCCAGAGCGAACCGTGCGACGAAGCCTGGAAGTCGCCGATGGACATCTTGAGCCGCTTCGCGCCCACGCGCGTGGCGGCGGCGATGCCGCGTTGCAGCGCGGCGCTGTCGAGCCAGCCGCCTTCGGCCCACAGGCCCTCGGGGCTGGAGTACACGGAAGCAAGACCGTTCAGCGCAGGCAGTTCCGCATCGGCGTCGCGCAACATTTCGCCGCGCACTTCCACCGAATCGGCACCGGCCGCGCGCGAGAGTTGCGAGCACCAGAGCTGGCCGTGCCGCCCCACCTCGGCCGCACCGAAGGACGACAGAGAAATCAGAACTTCGAAGGCCATCAGTGGGCTTGGTGCGAGCTGAGAATTTGCCCGAGGAACTGGCGCGTGCGCTCGTCCTTGGGGTTGCCGAAGAACTCCTGCGGCGGCGCCTGCTCGACGATCTTGCCGTCGGCCATGAAGATCACACGGTCGGCCACGCTGCGGGCAAAGCCCATTTCGTGCGTCACGCACAGCATGGTCATGCCGTCTTCGGCCAGGCCGATCATGGTGTCGAGCACTTCCTTGACCATCTCGGGGTCGAGCGCGGAGGTGGGCTCGTCGAACAGCATGATCTTGGGCGACATGCACAGCGCACGCGCAATCGCCACGCGCTGCTGCTGGCCGCCCGAGAGCTGGCTCGGGTACTTCTTCGCCTGCTCGGGAATGCGCACGCGCGTGAGGTACTTCATGGCCACCTCTTCCGCCTGCGCCTTGGTCATGCCGCGCGAGCGCATCGGCGCCAGCGTGCAGTTCTCCAGGATGGTGAGGTGCGGGAACAGGTTGAACTGCTGGAACACCATGCCGACCTCGGCACGCACCGCATCCACGTTCTTGCCGCCCGCCGTGAGGTCGATGCCGTCGACCACGATGCGGCCCTTTTGCACCGTCTCGAGCCGGTTGATGCAGCGGATGAGCGTGGACTTGCCCGAGCCCGAGGGCCCGCAGATCACGATGCGCTCGCCCTGGCGCACCGACAGGTCGATGCCGGTCAACACCTGGAATTCACCGTACCACTTGTTGACCGCTTCCATGCGGATGATCGATTCCGTCGTCATGCCAGGATTCCTTCTTCTTCAGCCGCGGGGGCTCACTGCATCTTGGGCAGGTCGGCCTGCAGCCACTTTTGATAGAGCTTGTTCAGCTCGCCATTGGCGGTGTTCTTCTGCACGAAGGCGTTCACGGCCTTGGTGAGTTCTTCCTGGCCCGGACGCATCGCGATGCCCATCGACTGCTGCACCAGCGTGAACTTGTTTTCGAAGGTGTTGGCCGGCACGCGCTTGGCGATCTGCGCCGCCACCGTGACCGAGCAGCCGATCGCATCGACCTGGCCCGAGATCAGCGCCTGCATGGCCGAGGCGTCGTCGTCGAAGCGACGGATCTCGGTGCCTTCGGGTGCGGCCTTGGTCACGGCCACGTCTTGCGTCGACGCGCGGGCCACGCCCACGCGCAGGCCCTTCAGGTCGCCTGCGGCCTTGATGGAGGTCTTGGTCGCGCCGTACAGCACGATCGTTGCGGCCGCGTAGGGCTGCGAGAACTGCACCTGCTTGGCGCGCTCGGGCGTCACGGCCAGCGAAGCCACCAGCAGGTCGACCTTGTTGGTCAGCAGGAACGGAATGCGGTTCGGGCCGGTGACCGGCACGATGTTGGCCTTGACGCCCCAGTCTTTCGCCAGCAGCTTGGCCACGTCGGCGTCGTAGCCGTCGGGCTGGTTCTTGGCGTCGGTGGTGCCGTAGGGCGGGAAGTCGACCAGCATGCCGATGGTGATCTCGCCCTTCTTCTTGATGTCGGCCATGCTTTGCGCCGAAGCGAAGGGAGCGAACACGGTCAGCGCGGCGCCGAGGCCCAGGGCGGCGATGGCAGCGCGGCGGGTGGTGGTAACGGTCATTGGATGTGTCTCCTGAATAAAGAAAGGAAGCGACGAGAAAGGAAAAGCGAAAAGGGTCAACGTGCGAGCGCCTGGGCGCGCTTGCGCTCCATGCGGGCTGCCAGCAGCGACAACGGCCAGCAGATCACGAAGTAGATGGCGGCCACCACCGAGAACACGATGAGCGGCTGGAAGGTGGCGTTGTTGACGATCTGCCCGGCGCGCGTGATCTCGACGAAACCGATGATGGCCGCGAGCGACGTGCCCTTGATGATCTGCACCAGGTAGCCCACCGTGGGCGCCAGCGCGATCTTGAAGGCCTGCGGCAGCACCACGTCGCGCATGCGCGCCACGTAGTGCAGGTTCAGCGCCTGCGCCGCCTCCCACTGGCCGCGCGGAATGGCCTGGATGCAGCCGCGCCAGATTTCGCCCAGGAAGGCCGCGCTGTTCAGGACCAGCGCCACGCCCGCGGCGACCCACGGGTTGATGTCCAGCCCCAGCACCGGCGCGCCGAAGAACACCAGGAACAGCTGCAGCAGCAGCGGCGTGCCCTGGAAGATCTGGATGAAGGTGGTCGACACGGCGCGCGCCCACGTCGATTCCGACGTGCGCATCAGCGCGATGAGCAGCCCCAGGATGGCGCCGCCCACGAAGGCGATGGCCGACAACGCGAGCGTCCACTGGGCCGCTTCGAGGATGAAAAGGAATTCGGGAAAACCGAAGGTGCGCATGGTGTGTGCTCCGTCCGTCGTGGTCAGTCAGTTACCGGCGGTCCGGGTAGTTGAGCGTGCGCTTGTAGATCAGCTTGAACATGGCCGAAAAAGCCAGTGCCAGCGCGAGGTAGATGCCGGCCACGACGATGTAGATCTCGAAGCTGCGGAAGGTCTGCGACTGCAGGTTGGCGGCCACCGAGGTCAGGTCGTCGGCCGAGATGACCGACACCACCGCCGAGCTCAGCATCAGCAAAATGAACTGGCTCGTGAGCGCCGGGTAGATCGCCTTCAGCGCGGGCTTGATGATCACGAAGCGGAAGATCTCCCACGGCTTGAGGTTGAGCGCGCGGCCCGCCTCGATCTGCCCCTTGGGAATTGACTCGATGCCCGCGCGGATGATCTCCGTGGCGTAGGCGCCCAGGTTCACCACCATCGCCACCAGCGCGGCCGTCTGCGGCGACCAGCGCAGGCCGATGGCCGGCAGTGCGAAGAAGAAGAAAAACAGCTGCACGAGGAACGGCGTGTTGCGGATCACCTCGATGTAGGCATTGACGATGAAGCGCAGCCAGCCCGGCCCCGAGGTCTTGCCCCAGGCACAGAAGATGGCCACCACCAGCCCCAGCAAGGTGGCGGTGAGCGAGAGCTGCACCGTGATCCACGTGCCCTTGAGCAGCAGCGGCCAGGCGGCAAAGACGGCGTCGAATTGGAACTGGTAGTTCATGGCGGAGCGTGCACGGCCAGGCCGTGCGCAGACCCTGAAAGGAATGCTTGCAGCTTAAATGAAACCGGTTTCAGACCTAGCTAGGGATTCCCCTAGGTGGGCGTTTTGACTCACCCGCCTGCCTACACTGGCGCGATGCCGAACCCCCACGCGGACCCCACTTCTTCCCCGGCAGGCACCCCGGCCACCGGCCCCGTCGTGCAGCATTTCCGGCAGGCGCTGCTCTGGCCCTTGCGCCTCGTGCCGGCGCCCGGCGCGGCGCCCACGCACCACGGCCCCTGGCACGTGCTGCGCGACCTGGGCGAGGCCTCGCCCTGGCGCGAAGAGGTCGACGAATACACCGGCGACAGCGGCCGCTTCCACGAGCGCCACTACAACGAGTTCGTGAGCTTCCTGCCCTACGTGCAGCGCTTCCTGTACGGCGAAGGCCGATCGCGCGGCAGCACTGACGGCACGGGCAGCGACGGCGACTCGCCGATGCGCGTGTTCCGCCGCCGCGACATCGCGTCCGTGCGGCTGGTGGCGCACCCCGGCGAGGCGCCCGTCACGCTCGACGTGATTCACTGCGACCTGTACTTCTTCTTCGACATCGACGTGGTGCTGCTCAACCTCGAGGTCGGCACCGACCACCTGAGCCTGGCGCAGGCGCAGGACATCCTCTACCGCTTCGGCCGCGCCTACCCTTCGGGCTGGGAGCCCGACGGCGCCGCCCTGCACTGCATGGCCAGCGTCGAGTGGCTGGACGCCGACGGCCGCGTGCTCGCCGCCTCCGACGCACAGCAGCGCGACGCCTTCCTGTCGCACGTGGCCCAGCACCGCGCGCCGCGCATCGCCGCGCACTGGGCCTACCTGATGCAGCCGCTGGTGAGCGACCATTCGGACGACCCCGGCGTGCTGCGCTACCGCCAGATCGAGTACTACCGCATGCCGGTGATGGCGTACCTGTCGATGGACGACCCGCGCCGCCTCACGCGCGACGACTTCGTGCGGCTCGCGCTCGTCACCGGCGCGGGCGGGGCCGACGCCCACCTGCCCTATGCCGAGCACCACCTGGCCGACTTAGAGCACAAGTACTGCTACGACCGCTTCTGGGTGAACGCGGGCGCGGCGCCCAACACGCGCTACCTGTGCAACGGCCACGCGCTCATCGTGGTGGGCGACGCGCGCTCCGAGTTCTTCTGCTGCCGCGACCGCGGCGTGCTCGCGCAGTTCAGGCACCAGCACTTCCTGCTGTTCCTCATCGCGCATTTCCAGAAGGCCTCGCTGCTGATGTTCTCGGACCAGCTGGTCGAGGCGCTCAAGAAGCTCGACATCCGCAGCACGCCGAGCGTGAAGCAGTTCAAGCGCGCCATCCGCGCGAGCTTCGAGCGCTTTCTGCGCTTCACGCACCGCTACTGGTTCCACGAGATTTCGGAGCAGGCGCAGGTGCGCGCGCTCTCGCACATGTGCGCCGCGCACCTCGGGCTCGACCCGCTGTACGACGAGGTCAAGGCGCGCATCGCCGACATGAACACCTACCTCGATGCCGACAGCCTGCGCCGGCAGGCCAGCACCGTCGTGCGGCTCACGGTGGTCACGCTGTTCGGCCTCATCGGCACCGTCACCACCGGCTTCCTCGGCATGAATCTGCTGGCCGAAGCCGAGGCGCCGCTGTGGCGCAAGGCGATCTGGTTCGGCGTGGTGTTCGTGCTCACCACCTGGCTCACGATCTACACGATGGTGAAGTCGCAGCGGCTGTCGGACTTCATCGATGCGCTGTCGAACGACAAGCTGAGTTTGCGGGGCAAGCTGGCGGCGCTCGCGCGGGTGTGGCGGGCGGGGGCGGACTGAAGCTCGGGTTCAGGGCGGTCGTTGATCGGCTGCGCACGCACCCCGAACGCCATCCCGATCAATCGCCGAAAACAACGTCCGCACTGTCGATCGCGCGGATCGGCACACCGAAGCTCGTGATGTCCGACAGCGTCGCGTTGTGGTGCGCGCGGATGAAGGCGCCCTTGGCATGCGGCTTGTCGTGCGAGGTGTGGGCGTCGGCCGCCAGCACCACCTCGTAGCCCAGCGCGGCGGCGCGGCGCACGGTGGTGTCCACGCAGAACTCCGACGAATAGCCGCAGACCACCACGCGCCGCACGCCCTGCCCCGACAGCCAGGCCTCCAGCGGCGTGCGCAGGAACGAGTCGGGCGTGGTCTTGCGCAGGCGCGCGTCCGCCGGCGTCACCTGCAAGGCATCGGCCAGCTGCCAGCGCTCGGAGTCGAACTCCAGGTCGATCGCGTTCTCGTGCTGGACGAAGGCCACCGGCACGCCGGCCGCGCGGGCCCGCGCCGTGAGCGCGTTGATGCGGCCGATGACCGCTTCAGCCTCGTACGGCCGGGGCGGATCGTCGCAAAGGCCGCGCTGCATGTCGATGACGAGGATGGCAGTTTTCATGGCGATGAAAGGCTGTGGACGTGGATCGCCGGAGTATGCCGCCGGCCCGCGGATTGCCCCCGCCCGCCGAATGTTTCTGTCGCTGAAACCATTGAAAGGCCGACTCCCGCTAGTCTCGCGCCTCAAGACCAACACACACGCAGAGGGCTTTCCCATGGCTGACGAATCGGATTCGCAAGGCGCTTATTTACCCCGGCTGCTGCGCCGCAGCGCGGTGCTCGCCACGGCGGGCTGCGCGTTCGTGGCCGGCTGCAGCAGCGCCGGCGGCGGGGAAACGCGCTACGACAACTCACCGCAGTTCAAGGGTGGGGTGTTCCAGAACATGCCCAACCCCGAGCTGCAGCCCGCCGCCAGCACGTGGCGGATCTGGTCGCGCTTCATCGTCGGCAGCAAGGTCGATACCGTGCCGGTCGACCCCATTCCGGTGCGCGCCCTGACGCCCCAGGCGCTCGACACGCTCGCGGCCGACGCCAACCATGTGGTGCGCCTGGGCCACTCGTCGCACCTGCTGAAGCTCAAGGGCAAGTACTGGCTCATCGACCCCGTGTTCAGCGAGCGCGTCTCGCCCTTCACCTGGGTCGGGCCGAAGCGCTTCCACAAGCCGCCGATCCAGCTGGAGCAGCTGCCGCCGATCGAGGCCGTGATCCTCTCGCACGACCACTACGACCACCTCGACGTGGCCACAATCGAGTACCTGGCCACGCGCGTGCAGCGCTACTTCGTGCCGCTGGGCGTGCGCGCCCGGCTTATCGAGATGGGCGTGCCCGCCGAGCGCGTGACCGAGCTCGACTGGTGGCAAGGCGGCGAGCATGCGGGCGTGAAGCTCACGGCCACGCCCGCACAGCACTTCTCGGGCCGCGCGGTCACGCTGACCGACCGCGACCGCACGCTGTGGGCCTCGTGGGTGGTGCAAAGCGGCGACCAGCGCATCTTCTACAGCGGCGACTCGGGCTACTTCCCCGGCTTCAAGCAGATCGGCGAGCGCTTCGGCGGCTTCGACCTGGCGCTGATGGAAAACGGCGCCTACGACGCCTACTGGCCCGGCGTGCACATGACGCCCGAGCAGAGCGTGCAGGCCTTCGAAGACCTGCGCGGCAAGGTGCTCTATTCGGTGCACAACAGCACCTTCGACCTGGCCTTCCACACCTGGCACGACCCGCTGGACCGCATCGCCGACCTGGCGCAGGCCAAGAAGATCGACCTGGCCACGCCGGTGATCGGCGAGGTGCTCACGGTGGGCCAGGCGCGCACCAACGTGCGTTGGTGGGCCGGGCTGAAGTGAGGAGCGCACCGTTCACGCAGCGGTGTGCGTATCAAATGTTGCGCGCCACTTTTGGAAGGTTTACAGACAGTTAACCAGCGGCCGGTTCAATCGCCGTGTCGCCGCGACGAATCCCTCACCGGACGCCGATCGCGGACGACACCGTCATCTGCAAGGCAGCAGCCACAGGGAGCAAGGTGATCACAAGAAGAATCGGCAAGAAAGGAGGCGGCATCCCCGCCATCTCGACACGCGCCCCGAGGCGCCGCCTGGCGCGTATCGCCAGGGGTTTCGCCGCGGGGCGCGTGCTGGCATCGATCGCGGGCCACAAGGGCAAAGCGAAGGAGGCGCCCCCATGCGCCGCACATCGGCCTGAGCGTCAGCGACCTGGGCAACCCCTTCTGCCTCCAGGTCTGACGCTGCTGCCGCCCACGCTGCCTACCCGCGACAACATCGGCACCTACCGGGGCTGGTAGGTCCGTCCATTCACTCGCGCTTGCTGCCGCAGATCGCGGATGCGAGGCGGTGCGGAACATGTCATCATCCCCACCCCTTCACCGGCCCCTCTCGCAACGAGGCCCTCGCACCCATGCCCATGAAACGTCCCTGGCGCACCTGGCTGCTGGCCCTCCTCCTCGCCGCAGGCCCCGCGGGCAGCGCGCTCGCGACACATGCCAACCATGGCAAGGGCCCGTACGTCGGCGTGCTCGTGAGCGACCTGCGCAACCCCTTCTTTGCCTACATCGCGCGCGCGGTGGAAAGCACGCTGACCGAAGACAGTCGCGGCGCGGCGCACATCACGGTCGTGTCCAGCGGGTTCGATCCGCAGCGGCAGGACGAGCAGCTCAAGGAAATGATCCGCCAGCGCGTGCAGCTGGTGATCGTGACGCCGGTCGATTCGACCAGCCTGCACGCCCGCGTCGCGGAGGCGCGCGCCGCCGGCATCAAGGTGGTGGCGGTCGATGCGCTCGTGCAAGGCGCGGATGCAGCCGTGGTGACCGACAGCCGCGCGGCCGGCAAGCTCTCCTGCGAACACCTGGTGCGCAGGCTCGGCGGCAAGGGCGAAGTGGCGATCATCGACGGTCCGCCGAACACGGCCGCGGTGGGCCGTGTCGGCGGCTGCCGCGAGGCATTGAACGCCGCACCCGGCGTGCGCGTCGTGCCGATGGCATTGAACGGCGGCGCCACCAAGGACGGCGGCGTGGAACAGATGACGCGGCTGCTCGCGCAACATCCGAAGCTGTCGGGCGTGTTCGCCATCAACGACCTGTGCGGCATCGGCGCGGAGCTGGCGGCCCAGGTCGCGGGACGCCGGGACCTCGTGATCACCGCGATGGACGGCTCGCCGGAAGTGGTGCAGCGGCTGCGTGACCCCGCCACCTTGATCGCCGGCAGCGCCACGCAGTCGCCCACGTTGATGGGCCAGCGGGCAGCCGAGATCGGATTGAAGCTCCTGAAGGGCCAGGCACCGCCGCAGCGCGTGCTGCTGTTGCCGTCGAAGCTCGTGACGCGCGAGAACGTTGGCGGCTACGACGGCTGGTGAGGCCGCCCGCTTATTTGCCTTCCTGCTCGCGCCGCTCGCGCGCGCGCCGCACCTGGCGCGTCTCGTTGGCCTGCGCGATGGCGCGGTCTTTCGCGCGCCGCTTGCCCTGGCGCTTCTCGCGCATGCGGCGCCCCAGGATGTAGCTGCCGAAGCCCGTGACCACGGCGAGGATCACGCCGAGGATGCTGATGTCGATGCCGCCCAGCATCAGAGCACCCGCACGACGCTCGCCGGCGCGAACCCGAGGTCGGCCACCTTGCCCTTGCGCCCGCGGGTCCCCATCGCGTTGTTGAGCGAGCGGATCTCGAGCGTTTCCTCGCGCTCCTTGCCGCCGCGGGCGATGCCTTCGATCCGCACGCTGCGCGTGTAGGCCACCGCACCGGCCAGCGTGTCCTTGGCCTCCAGGTCGATCAGCGTCAGGCCGCGACCGCCCTTGGGCAGGCTCTTGAGCTCGGTGATGTCGAAGGTCAGGATGCGCTTGCCGCTCGAGGCGCAGGCCACGTGCGTGGCGGCCGGCATCGGCTCGGCGCCGCTCGCACCACCCACCAGCGACGGACGGCACAGCTGCTCGCCCTCGCCCACATCGATGAAGGCCTTGCCGCCGCGCTGGCGCGACATCATGTTCTCGACGGTGGCCATGAAGCCGTAGCCGCCCGTGTTGGCCAGCAGCACGCAGGCGCCCACCGGGCCCGCGAAGAAGTGCGTGACGTGCGTGCCGGCATCGAGCTCGATGAGCGTCGTGACGGGCTGGCCGTCGCCGCGCGCGCCGGGCAACGAGGCCACGGGCACGGTGTAGACGCGCACGCTTTTGTCCTTGGCGCTGCCGAAGACCAGCAGCGTGTCGACGCTGCGGCATTCGAAGGCGCCGTAGAGCGTGTCGCCCGATTTGAAGCTGTACTCGGGCGCGGTGCCGCCGTTGCCGGCCGCCTTCTCGCTGGCCCAGCCCTTCTGCGCGCGCACCCAGCCCTTCTGCGACACGATCACGGTGACGGGCTCGTCGACCACCTTCACCTCGGCCACGGCGCGCTTCTCGGCCTGGATGAGCGTGCGGCGCGGGTCTTCGAAGGTCTTGGCGTCGGCTTCGATTTCCTTCACCAGCAGGCGGCGCAGCGTGGCCGGGCTGGAGAGGATGTCTTCGAGTTTTTTCTGTTCCAAGCGCAACTCATCGAGTTGCTGCTGGATCTTGATAGCCTCCAGTCGCGCAAGCTGGCGCAGCCGGATTTCAAGAATGTCTTCCGCTTGGATTTCGCTGAGGCTGAAGCGCGCAATGAGCGCAGCCTTGGGGTCTTCGGCCGCGCGGATGATCGCGATCACCTCGTCGATGTTCAGCAGCACCAACTGCCGACCCTCGAGGATGTGGATGCGGTCCATGACCTTGTTCAGGCGGAACCGCGAACGCTTCTCGACGGTGATCTCGCGGAACGCGATCCACTCGTTGAGCATCTGGCGCAGCGACTTCTGCGTGGGTTTGCCGTCGATGCCGACCATCGTGAGGTTGATCGACGACGAGGTCTCGAGCGAGGTCTGTGCCAGCAGCGTGGTCGCGAACTCGTCCTGGCTGATGCGCGAGGTCTTGGGCTCGAACACGAGGCGCACGGCGGCGTCCTTGCTCGACTCGTCGCGCACCACGTCGAGCATCGACAGCATCGCGGCCTTCAGCTGGGTCTGGTCGGCGCTCAGCGCCTTCTTGCCGGCCTTGACCTTCGGGTTGGTGATTTCCTCGATCTCTTCGAGCACCTTCTGCGTGCTGACGCCGGGCGGCAGTTCGTTGACGACGAGCTGCCACTGGCCGCGCGCGAGGTCTTCGATCGTCCAGCGCGCGCGCACCTTGAGCGAGCCGCGGCCGGTGCGGTACGCATCGGCGATGTCGCTGGCGCCGCTGATGATCTGCGCGCCGCCCGGGTAGTCGGGGCCGGGCACGATCGCCAGCAGTTCTTCTTCGCTGAGCTTGCCGTTCGACTTGATCAGCGCCACGCAGGCGTCGGCAATCTCGCGCAGGTTGTGGCTCGGAATTTCGGTGGCCAGGCCCACGGCGATGCCGCTGGCGCCGTTGAGCAGCGTGAACGGCAGCCGCGCGGGCAGCAGGCGCGGCTCTTCGGTGCTGCCGTCGTAGTTGGGAATGAAGTCGACCGTGCCTTCGTCGATCTCGTCGAGCAGCAGGCTGGTGATGCGCGCCAGGCGCGCCTCGGTGTAGCGCATGGCCGCGGCGCCGTCGCCGTCGCGGCTGCCGAAGTTGCCCTGGCCGTCGACCAGCGGATAGCGCTGCGAGAAGTCTTGCGCCATGCGCACCAGCGCGTCGTAGGCGGCCTGGTCGCTGTGCGGGTGGAAGCGGCCGAGCACGTCACCGACGACGCGCGCGCTCTTCACGGGCTTGGCGCCCACGGTGCCGTTGGTGCCGCCGAAGCCCAGGCCCATGCGCGACATCGAATACAGGATGCGCCGCTGCACCGGCTTCTGGCCGTCGGACACATCGGGCAGCGCGCGGCCCTTGACCACGCTCAGGGCGTATTCGAGGTAGGCGGTCTGCGCGTAGTCGGCCAGCGTGAGGGTGGTGTCGCCGTCGGTGGGGCCTGCAAGGTCGAGCGGAGGTTGAGAGTCGTCCATGAAGAAGAGAGAAAGAAAACAGTTGCGTGGGGCTGCGTGCGTGGTGCGCTCAGCCCGAAGTGAAAGAGGGGTGCATCGCGGTCTTCGGCGTCAGGACAACGGAGACGGCGGCGACGCATCGCCCGGCTCGGCCGCGCTGGTCGGCACGTCGGACAGTTCAGGAACCTCGGGCATCGTCGGCACGTTGCGCGGCGACTCGGACGGCATGTTGCCGCGACCGATCGCACCGCCCTTGGGCACCGACATCTCCATGCGGATGCGCCCCGGCGTCTTGCCGCCGCTGCTGCCACTGCCGCTGCGCAGGTTGCCGCCCACGGTCACGGCCGAGGGTTTCAGGTACGCGTACAGCTGCAGCACGGTCTGCACGTAGTTCTGCGTTTCCTTGTAGTTCGGGATCTTGTTGCCCGCGCGCTGCACCGCGCCCTCGCCCGCGTTGTAGGCGGCCAATGCGAGCTCGATCTGGCCTGGGAACATGGCGATCAGGTCGCGCAGGTAGCGCGAGCCGGCGGCGATGTTGATGTGCGGGTCGAACAGCTTTTTCTCGATCGTGCCGCGCTTGTCCGTCGCCACGCCGTAGCGCTGCGCCGTGGCGGGCATGAGCTGCATGAGCCCCATCGCGCCCTTGGGCGACACGGCTTTTGCGTCGAAGCCAGACTCGGTGGCGACCAGCGCCTGCAGCAGCTCGTAGTCGATGGCGTGCTTGCTCGACGCATCGCGCAGCGCCGACTTGGCGGTCTTGTAGCCGGGCGAGGCCTCGAACATGGCCAGCAGGTTCTGCGAGGCCGGCGACACCTTGCCGTCGAGCCGGCGGTTGATGCCGCCGCCACGGCCCAGCGGCGAAATGCCCTTGGCGGTGTCGAAGCTCTGGCCGCCCTGGAAGAAGATCTTGTAGCGCTCGTCGACCTTCTCGGCCGCAAAGTGGGCCACGCCGTTGCTGTCGATGTAGCCGTAGATGTCGGCCGCGTGCGCGAGCCCCTGCTGCGTGCACAACAGAAAGGCCAACCACAGCGAACGCTTGAAAACCGACATGCGTGTGAGGAAAAAGAAAGAAAAGGTCAGACGTCGATGTCGACGTCGTCGGCGCGCAGTTCCATGAGCTCGCGCCGCGCCGCCGCTTCGCCCTTGCCCATCAGCTTGGTGATCTCGCCCTGGGTGGACGAAAAGTCGAACCGACCCAATTGGACCTTCATCAGGCGCCGGGTGTCCGGATTGAGCGTGGTTTCCCACAATTGTTCCGCGTTCATTTCACCCAAGCCCTTGAAGCGGCTGATGCTCCAGGCGCCTTCGCGCACGCCATCTTTACGCAATTTGTCGAGCGTGGCGGTGAGTTCGCCCTCGTCCAGCGCGTAGACCTTGGAGGCCGGTTTCTTGCCACGCGCGGGCGCATCGACCCGGAACAATGGCGGCTTTGCGACATACACGTGGCCGGCTTCGATGAGCTTGGGGAAGTGCCGGAAGAACAGCGTGAGCAGCAGCACCTGGATGTGCGAGCCGTCCACGTCGGCATCGGACAGGATGCAGATCTTGCCGTAGCGCAGGCCGCTCATGTCGGGCGAATCGGTGGGGCCGTGCGGATCGACGCCCACGGCCACCGAGATGTCGTGGATTTCGGTGTTGGCGAACAGGCGGTCGCGCTCGACTTCCCAGGTGTTGAGCACCTTGCCGCGCAGCGGCAGGATGGCCTGGCTTTCCTTGTCGCGGCCCATCTTGGCGCTGCCGCCGGCGGAGTCGCCCTCGACCAGGAACACTTCGTTGTGGCTGATGTCCTTGCTCTCGCAGTCGGTCAGCTTGCCGGGCAGCACGGCCACGCCGGAGCCCTTGCGCTTCTCGACCTTCTGGCCGGCGCGCTGGCGCGTCTGCGCGGCCTTGATGGCCAGTTCGGCCAGCTTCTTGCCGTAGTCGACGTGCTGGTTGAGCCACAGCTCGAGCGTGGGGCGCACGAAGCTGGACACCAGGCGCACGGCGTCGCGCGAGTTCAGGCGTTCCTTGATCTGGCCCTGGAACTGCGGGTCGAGCACCTTGGCGCTGAGCACGTACGAGGCGCGCGCAAACACGTCTTCAGGCAGGAGCTTCACGCCCTTGGGCAGCAGCGAGTGCAGCTCGATGAAGCTCTTCACCGCGGTGAACAGGCCGTCGCGCAGGCCGCTTTCGTGCGTGCCGCCGGCGCTGGTGGGAATCAGGTTGACGTAGCTCTCGCGCACCGGCTGGCCGTCTTCGGTGAAGGCCACGCACCAGTCGGCGCCCTCGCCTTCGGCGAAGTTGTCGGCGTTCTTGTCGGCATGGCCGCTGCCTTCGAACAGCGGAATGACCGGGTCGCCATTGAGCGTCTGCATGAGGTAGTCGCTCAGGCCGCCCTTGTAGAGCCACTGCTGGCTTTCGCCGGTCTTCTCATTCACCAGCGTGACGCTCACGCCGGGCATCAGCACGGCCTTGCTGCGCAGCAGGTGGGTGAGTTCGCCCATCGGCAGCGCGGCGGTTTCGAAATACTTGGCGTCGGGCCAGGCGCGCACGGTGGTGCCCTGCTTGCGTTCGCCCGCTTCGAGCCTGCGGATCTCGAGCGCCTCGATCACGTCGCCGGCGCTGAAGGCCAGCTTCGCGACCGAGCCTTCACGGTGCGAGCTGACTTCGAGGCGCTTGGACAGCGCATTGGTCACCGACACGCCCACGCCGTGCAGGCCGCCCGAGAAGCTGTAGGCGCCGCCCGAGCCCTTGTCGAACTTGCCGCCGGCGTGCAGCCGGGTGTAGACCAGCTCGATCACGGGGGCCTGTTCTTCAGGGTGCATGCCGAACGGAATGCCGCGGCCGTCGTCCTCGACGCTGACCGAACCGTCGGTGTGCAGCGTGACCTTGATCTTCTTGCCGTAGCCCGCCAGCGCTTCGTCGGCGGCGTTGTCGAGCACTTCCTGGATGATGTGCAGGGGGTTGTCGGTCCGGGTGTACATGCCCGGGCGCTGCTTCACGGGCTCGAGGCCCTTGAGCACGCGGATGGAGCCTTCCGAATAGCCGGAAGCGGAGTCTGAAGATGTCTTGGGGGAAGTCGCCATGGGGGCGGATTGTAGTCAGTTGGGTTGAAATGACTGGATACCCATACAGGCACCGGCGTCGGTCTTTTCGCACATCAGGCGTTGATTTCTACGGGCGGACCGAACATCCGCGCGCCCAGGAAGTCGATGAACGCCCGCAGCTTGGGCGACGGATGGCGCCCCGAAGGCCACAGCACGCGGAACGCGATGGTACGGGGCTGGCGCAGGTGGTCGGCCAGCACGGGTTGCAGCGCGCCCTCGGCCAGCGCGGCGCGCACGCTGAAGTCGGGCAGGCAGGCGATGCCGCGCCCGCGCAGGGCAAAGCACAGACGGGTCTCGATGTTGTTGCAGATCATCGAGACCGGCGGGCGCACCTCGCTGCCGTCGGGCCCGGGCGCAAGCGGCCAGACCTCCACCTTGCCGGTCGCCGGGTAGCGGTAATGCAGGCAGGCGTGGCGGGCCAGGTCGTCTGGCGAGGCGGGCGTGCCGTGGCGCGCCAGGTAGCCGGGCGAGGCCACGAGCAGCTGCGAGAACTCGCCGAGTTGGCGCGACGACAGCCGTGAATCCGCCGGCTCGCCGGTGCGCACCACGGCGTCGAAGCCTTCCTCGATGACGTCGACGAGCCGGTCGCTGAAGTCGAGGTCGAGCTCGATGGCCGGGTAGGCGGCCATGAAGTCGGCCAGCACCGGCAGCACCAGCGAGCTGACCAGCGGCAGGCTCACGCGCAGCCGCCCGCGCGGCGCCTCGGCGGCGTGCGACAGCTCCTGCTCGGCGGCCTCGATCTCGGCCAGCACGCGGCGGCTGCGCGCCAGGAACAGCGCGCCCTCGGCGGTGAGCGTGATGCTGCGCGTGCTGCGGTGGAACAGGCGCACGCCCAGCCGTTCCTCGAGCCGCGCCACGCGCTTGCCCACGGCCGAGGCCGACACGCCGAGCGCGCGCCCGGCCGCCACGAAGCTGCGGGTTTCGGCGACCTGAACGAAGACGGCAAAGCCGCTGAGGCTGTCCATGGGTAATCTCCATTGCGGACTCGAAGGTCCGCATTGAGCGGAACTGTAGCCGTCTTTATCCGAAGTCGGCTTCTTCCTATCGTGGGACGCATGACCCTTCTCCCCGACATTTCCCCTACTTTCACCCCGGCCTGGCCGGGCCCGGACCCGTCGCGCATCGACGCCGCCATCGACCGTGCGCTGGCCGAAGAGCGGTTGGTTGGCGCGGTGGTGCTGGTGCGCCACGGCGGCCGCCTCGTCCACCGGCGCGCCGCCGGGCTGGCCGACCGCGAGACCGGCCAGCCGATGCACGAAGACGCGCTGTTCCGGCTGGCCTCGGTGTCCAAGCCCATCGCCTCGACCGCCGCGATGGTGCTCGTGGACCAGGGCCGGCTCGACCTGGACGACCCGGTGACACGCTGGCTGCCGGACTTCCGCCCGCGCATGCCCGACGGCGGCGAAGCCGTCATCACGCTGCGGCAACTGCTGACCCACACGGCCGGCCTGGGCTACCGCTTCTTCGAAAGTTCGGACGACGGCCCGTACGCACGCGCTGGCGTGTCGGACGGCATGGACCGCGACGACGGCCTCACGCTGGCCGCCAACCTGCAACGCCTGGCCGGCGTGCCGCTGCTGTACCCGCCCGGCACCGGATGGTTCTATTCGCTGGCCATCGACGTGATCGGCGCGGTGGTCGAGGCGGCCAGCGGCCTGCCGCTGCCCGAAGCCGTGCGCACGCTGGTGACCGCGCCGCTGCAGATGCACGACACGGGCTTCGCCGTCGCCCCCGGCGACCCGCGGCTCGCCACGCCCTACGTGAACGGCCTCGGCGCCACGCCGCCGCAGCGCATGGACGGCCCCGTCGTCGCCACGTCGTTCGAGGGCGCCGTCGGCATCCGCTTCGACCCGGCACGCGCCTTCGACGCCAACGCCTGGCCCTCGGCCGGCGCCGGCATGGTCGGCAGCGCGGGCGACTTCCTGCGCCTGCTCGAAACGCTGCGCACCGGCGGCACCCCGCTGCTGGGCGCCGCCACCGTCGACACGATGGGCCGCAACCACACGGGCGACCGGGGCCCGGCGGACGCGCCGGGCTGGGGCTTCGGCCTGGGCTTCTCGGTGCTGCACGACCCGCAGCCCACGCAGACGCCCGAATCGCCCGGTACCTGGCGCTGGGGCGGCGCCTACGGCCACGCCTGGTTCGTCGACCGGGCGCGCGGGCTCAGCGTGGTGGCCTTCACGAACACGCTCTACGAAGGCATGTCGGGCCGCTTCGTCACCGACCTCCGGGACGCCGTCTATGCGTGACACGACCTCTTCTTCACCGCTGCCCCTCTCCGGCCTGCTGGCGCTGGCGGCCGGCGGCTTCATCACCATCCTCACCGAGGCGATGCCGGCCGGCCTGCTGCCGCAAATCGGCGCCGACCTGGGCGTCGCGCCCGCACTGGTCGGCCAGCTCGTCACCGTGTACGCGCTGGGCTCGCTGGTGGCGGCCATTCCGCTGGTGGCCTTCACGCGCGGCTGGCGGCGCCGGCCGCTGCTGATGGGCGCGATCGGCGGCTTCGCGGTGGTCAACACGGTGACGGCGCTGTCGCACGACTACACGCTGACGCTGGTCGCGCGCTTCTTCGCCGGCGTGTTCGCGGGCCTGCTGTGGGCACTGCTGGCCGGGCACGCGGCGCGCATGGTGGCGCCGTCGCAGCAGGGCCGGGCCATTGCGGTCGCGATGCTGGGCGCGCCGCTGGCGCTGTCGCTGGGCATTCCGGCCGGCACGCTGCTGGGCGCGAGCGTCGGCTGGCGGCCGGCCTTTTTGATCATGTCGGCGCTGTCGGTGCTGCTGCTCGGCTGGGTGCGCTGGCAGGTGCCCGACTTCCCGGGCCAGGAGGCCGGGCGCCAACAGAGCGTGCGCCGCGTGTTCCTGCTGCCGGGCGTGCGGCCGGTGCTGGCCGTGATGTTCGCCTTCGTGCTGGCGCACAACATCCTCTACACCTACATCGCGCCCTTCCTGGCGCACGCCGGGCTCGGCGCGCAGGTCGGGCAGGTGCTGCTGGTGTTCGGCGCGGCGTCGCTGGGCGGCATCTGGCTCACGGGCGTGCTGATCGACCGCTGGCTGCGCACGCTGGTGCTGGCCGGCACCGCCGCCTTCGCGCTGGCGGCGTTGATGCTCGCCGCGGCGGGCGGATCGGCGGCGGGCGTGTACCTCGCGGTCGCGGTCTGGGGCCTGGCCTTCGGCGGCGCGGCGACGCTGTTCCAGACCGCCTCGGCCCAGGCCGCCGGCGACGCGGCGGACGTGGCGCAGTCGATGGTCGTGACCACCTGGAACCTCGCCATCGCAGGCGGCGGGCTGGTGGGCGGCCTGCTGCTGCAAGGCGGCGGCGCGGGCAGCCTGCCCTGGTCGCTGCTGGCGTTGCTGGTGCCGGGGCTGATGCTGGCGTGGCGGGCCTGCGAGCACGGCTTTCCGGGCGCGCGCGGCGCGGCGGCGGCACCGGCGCGCTGACCCCACAGGCAGGCCGCGTGCCTGCCCTCTTTCTTTGATGCCGTGCGCGCATCGAAACCGCGCCCACAAATCATCAATGGCCTTGGCCGCCACGCCACCTGCCGCAGCATCCATTTCGCTACATTCGAAGGATGCAAGCCTCCCCCGCTCCCACCCTTTCGATCAAGCAGGTGCTGTTCTGCGGCGCCATGATCGTCACGCTCTCGATGGGCATCCGCCACGGCTTCGGCCTCTGGCTGCAGCCCATCACGCAGGCGCAGGAGTGGAACCGACAGACTTTCTCGTTCGCGCTGGCGGTGCAGAACCTGTCGTGGGGCATCTTCGGTGTGTTCGCGGGCATGCTGGCCGACCGCTTCGGCGCGTTCCGCGTGCTGATCGGCGGCGCGATCTTCTACGCGCTGGGCCTGTTCGGCATGGCGCATTCGCCGACGCCGCTGCTGTTCACCCTGAGCGCGGGCGTGCTGATCGGCGCGGCGCAGGCGGGCTCGACCTACGCCGTGATCTACGGCGTGATCGGCCGACAGATCCCCGCCGAGCGCCGCTCCTGGGCGATGGGCGTGGCGGCGGCGGCCGGCTCGTTCGGGCAGTTCCTGATGGCGCCCATCGAAGGCCGCCTGATCGGCGCCTTCGGCTGGCAGACCGCGCTGGCGGTGCTGGCGGTGGTGGTGCTCGTGATCGTCCCACTGGCTTTCGGCCTGCGCGAACCCAAGACCGCGGCGCTGGCCGGCCACCGCGACCAGTCGGTGCTGCAGGCCGTGGGCGAGGCCTTCCGCTACCCGAGCTTCGGGCTGCTGATGGCGGGCTACTTCGTCTGCGGCTTCCAGCTGGCCTTCATCGGCATCCACATGCCAACCTACCTGCGCGACCAGAGCCTGTCGGCCGACGTGGCGGGCTACGCGCTGGCGCTGATCGGCCTGTTCAACGTGTTCGGCACCTACACGGTCGGCCTGCTGGGGCAGAAGCTGTCCAAGCCCAAGATTCTTGCGGCCATCTATTTCGCGCGAGCGGTGTCGATCGCCCTCTTCCTGCTGGTGCCGATCTCGCCGCTCAGCGTGTACGTCTTCTCGGCGGCGATGGGCTTCCTGTGGCTGTCGACTGTGCCGGCCACCAACGCCATCGTGGCGGGCATCTTCGGCGTGGCGCACCTGTCGATGCTCAGCGGCTTCGTGTTCCTGAGCCACCAGGTGGGTTCGTTCCTGGGCGTGTGGCTCGGTGGTTTCCTGTATGACACGACGGGCAGCTACAACATCGTCTGGTACATCTCGATCGCGCTGGGCGTGTTCGCGGCGCTGATCAACCTGCCGGTCAAGGAAAGCGCCATTGCGCGCGCGGTCCGGCCGGCCGCCGTGGCGGGCTGACCGCCTCTATCAAGGAAGACCGCCATGACGCCCCGCACACGCAACCACTACCTGGCCCAGGCCGCCTGGCTCGCCGCCGTGCTGGCGGCGCTGGGCGGCGTGTTCGCGCTGTACGTGCATCCGGCGTTCCTGGTCACGCTGGTCGACCAGGTGTGGTCCTGTTTCTGAACGACTTCGCCCCGAACCGCCCGCAAGCCGGGCCCAGGCAGCTATGAAAGATGTAGCAATTCCCGTGCACACGAACACGGCACCCTCCGAATGGATCGTGCGCTGGTCGCACCTGCTCGCGCCGAACGCCACGGTGCTCGACGTGGCCTGCGGGTCCGGGCGGCACATGCAGTGGTTCGCCGGGCGCGGGCACGCAGCAACCGGCGTCGACCGGTCGCCCGAGGCCGTCGAGGCAGCCGGCGCCTTCGGACGGGTGGTGGCGGCCGACATCGAGTCGGGCCCCTGGCCCTTCGCGGCCCAGCGCTTCGGCGCGGTGGTCGTCACCAATTACCTTTGGCGCCCGCGCATGGCCGACATCGTGGCCGCCGTGGCGCCGGGCGGCGTGCTGCTGTACGAGACCTTCGCGGCCGGCAACGAGACCGTCGGCAAGCCCTCGCGGCCCGACTTCCTGCTGCAGCCGGGCGAGCTGCTCGGGGCCTGCGCCAGCCTGCAGGTGATCGCCTATGAAGACGGCTTCCTGCCGGAGCCGGCGCGCTTCGTCCAACGCATCGCCGCCGTGCGGCCCGGCGAAGCGGCCGCGGGCGCCTCGCCGCGCCACTTCCTGAAGGCCAGCTGAGCGCGCCGACACAACTGTCTCCGGCCCGGCCGGAGTCAGTAGAATGGCCGCTTTCGTCCACCGACAAAGAGATTCCCTTGGAGCAACTGACAGGCAGCATCGTCGCGCTCGTCACGCCGATGCACGACGACGGCAGTGTCGACTACCCCGCCCTGCGGCGGCTCATCGACTGGCACATTGACGAAGGCACCGACTGCCTTGGCGTGGTCGGCACCACCGGCGAATCGCCGACGGTCGATGTGGAAGAGCACTGCGAAATCATCCGCGTATCCGTCGAGCAAGCCCGGGGCCGCGTGCCCGTGATGGCCGGCTGCGGCGCGAACTCGACCAAGGAAGCCATCGAGCTCGCCAAGTTCGCCAAGGGCGTGGGCGCCGACTCGCAGCTGCAGGTCGTTCCCTACTACAACAAGCCCACGCAAGAGGGCCAGTACCAGCACTTCAAGGCCATCGCCGAAGCTGTCGGCGACCTGCCCGTCGTGCTGTACAACGTGCCCGGCCGCACTGTCGCCGATATGGCGCACGACACCGTGCTGCGCCTGGCGCAGGTGCCCGGCATCATCGGCATCAAGGAAGCCACCGGCAACATCGAACGTGCCCAGTGGCTCATCCGCGACCTGCCGAAGAACTTTGCCGTCTACTCCGGCGACGACCCAACCGCGGTCGCGCTCATGCTGTGCGGTGGCCAAGGCAACATCAGCGTCACGGCCAACGTGGCGCCGCGCAAGATGCACGAGCTGTGCGTGGCCGCGCTGGCCGGCGACGTGAAGCGCGCCATGCAGCTGCAGTTCGAACTGATGCCGCTGCACCGCAACCTGTTCGTCGAACCCAACCCGATCCCGCTCAAGTGGGCCATGGCCCGCCTGGGTCTGTGCGGCGGCGCCCTGCGGCTGCCGCTCACGGAACTCGGCGAAGCGAGCCGCCCGGCGGTCGAGGGCGCCCTGCGCGCCACCGGCCTGCTCAAGGACTGACCGAGCTTCCCACCGATCACACCGGTTCCCGCCTGCCCTTCTCCCTGCTCGCAACAAGGTCAAGCAACCTTTTGCCGCAACAGTGCTCAGAGAGGGCGGGGCGCTGGGGCCCATCGATTGACCGAACCATTCCACCAAGGAAGACGACGTTGAAGAACATTTCGCGATTCGCACTGCTGGCCCTCGTTGCCAGCCTCGCCGCCTGCTCCGTCCTCGAGAGCGACAAGATCGACTACAAGAGCGCAGGCAAGGCCCCGACGCTCGAAGTCCCACCCGATCTCTCCCAGCTCTCGCGTGACAACCGCTACGCGGTGCCAGGCGGCGCCGTCACCGCCAACGCCTACCAGGCGGGCGTCGCGAACGCACCGGGCATTCCCACCGCCGTGGCCAACATCGGCGACGTGCGCATGGAGCGCTCGGGCACGCAGCGCTGGATCGTCATCAACCGCACGCCCGACCAGCTCTGGGAGCCGGTCAAGGACTTCTGGCAGGAAAGCGGCTTCCTGCTGACCACCGACCAGCGCAACCTGGGCATCATGGAAACCGACTGGGCCGAGAACCGCGCCAAGCTGCCGCAGGACATCATCCGCGGCACGCTGGGCAAGCTGGTCGACTCGGTCTACTCGACCGGCGAACTCGACCGCTTCCGCACCCGCCTGGAACGCAACCCCAACGGCAGCACCGAGATCTTCATCAGCCACCGCGGCATGCAGGAGGTCTACAACAACTCCCGCCAGGACCAGACCGTGTGGCAGCCCCGCCCGAGCGATCCTGAACTCGAGACCGAATTCCTGCGCCGCCTGATGGTCAAGCTCGGCGTGACGCAAGAGCAGTCGAAGATTCTCGCCGCGACCACCGCGACGCCCAAGACCGCCACCGTGTCCACCATCGGCAACCAGCCGGTCGTGCAGATCAACGAAGGCTTCGACCGCGCATGGCGCCGTGTCGGCCTGGCCCTGGACCGCACCGGCTTCACCGTCGAAGACCGCGACCGCAGCGCCGGCATCTACTTCGTGCGCTACGTGACGCCGAACCCCGACAAGAAGGACGACGGCTTCTTCGGCAAGCTGTTCAGCAGCTCCAAGAAGGACGAAGCACCGATCAAGTTCCGCATCTCGGTCAAGAGCCAGGGCGAAGCCACCACGGTCTCGGTCCTGAACGACGCCGGCGCGCCCGAAACCTCGGCCAACGCGCAGCGCATCGTCAAGGTCATCGCCGACGACCTGAAGTAAGCCCCATGCTCCGCTTCCGAAGCCTCGGCAGCGGCAGCACGGGCAACGCCGCGCTGGTCGAAGCGACGACCAGCGCCGGCCGCACCACCCGCCTCCTCGTCGACTGCGGCTTCGGCATCCGCCAGCTCGACCGGCGCCTGGCCCAGGCGGGCCTGGCTGCCGCAGACCTCGACGCTGTCTTCATCACCCACGAGCATGGCGACCACATCGGTTGCGCCCATGCCCTGTCGCTGCGCGACCGCATCCCGGTCTGGATGAGTGAGGGCACCTGGCTCGCGACCGGCGGGCGCGACTATGAAGGTCGTCTGCACCTGGCGCGCGACGACGCCGAATTCAGCGTCGGCGACCTCTGCCTGCAGCCCTTCACCGTGCCCCACGACGCCCGCGAGCCGCTGCAGCTGCGCTGCACCGACGGCAACCGCACGCTGGGCGTGCTGACCGACCTGGGCCACGCCACCAGCCATGTGCTGGCCCGGCTGCGCGGCGCGCATGCGCTGCTGCTGGAGTTCAACCACGACAGCGACCTGCTCGCCGGCTCGGCCTACCCCTCGTTCCTGAAGCAGCGCGTGGGCGGCAACTACGGCCACCTGTCGAACACCGCGGCGGCCGAGATCGCGCGCGCCGTGCTTCACGACGGGCTGCGCCACGTGGTCGCGGCGCACCTGAGCGAACAGAACAACCGGCCCGAGATCGTGCGACGCCTGATGGCCGATGCGCTGGGCGGCGACGAAGCCGAGATGCTCACGGCCACCGCCGCCGAGGGCTCGCCCTGGCTCGACGTCTGAGCTTCGCCCTCCCCCAATGAAAAAGCCGCCCTGAGGCGGCTTTTTGCATGGTGCGGACCGCACAGCGGAATTACTGCTTCGGTGCCTCGCCCTTCTTGGCCGCTTCGGTCGCGGCATTGGCGGCGTCCAGGGCCGACGAGGCGGCGGCCGACGGTGCCGATGCAGGCGCGGCGGCCGGTGGAGCGGCGGGTGCGGGTTCGGTCACGGGAGCGGGCGGCGGGGTCACGACCGCAGGCGCGGCGTCCTCTTTCTTTCCGCAGGCCACCAGGGCGGCAGCGGCGATCAGCGAGGCAATCAGGACGGACGACGACTTCTTCATGAGGACTCCTTTGGCAATGAAGGTCTGGAACCAAAAAATTCTAGACCGCCAACCCCGCCCGGATATGTCGCGGGGGTGTATTTGCGGCATTGGCTTACAAGCCAAGCGTGGAGGCCGGAAAAGCCGGTCGCCCCTGGCGCCAGCACTCGTCGAAGCTTTCGCGCAGGTCGCGCCGTGCACGCGCCTCGCTGCTGCAGACGCCGCGGCTGCGCTCGGGGTCGATGCGGTGCAGGCACCAGGTGGGCGTCCAGAAGGCACTGGGCACCTCCTCGGCCGTGCCGGAGCGACCTGCCGCACGGCATTCGACGATGTGGTCCCAGGTGCGGCGCCATGTCACAAAGCGCGCGTGGCCGCGCTCCACCAGGTCGAAGCGCCGCGCCAGCAGCAACAGGCGGCGCCCGCTGGCCGACCAGGCCTGCAGCGCCTCGATGCTCGCGCGCTCGCCCAGGGGCCAGTCGGCGAAGTCGGGGTCGCTGAAGACGATCTCGTTCCAGCCCTGGTGCGCGGCGGCAGACAAGGCGTTGCGAACGAGGTCGGCAAACGCCTCCCGACCGTCGAAGCGGCCTTCGATCAGGACCGGGACGGCGCCTTCACCCGGCATGCAGCCAGCCCGCCTCGCACCAATCGCCCAGCAGCGCCCGCGCACCCTCGCTGGCACGGGCCAGGTCACGCGCGCCGAGCGCACGCTGGTCGGCCAGCCGCCGCATCAGCGTGGCGTCGGCCCCGCCGGCGCGGAAACTCTCGCCGTTGATGTAGACGTGCCGCGCGTCGTAGAGCATGCGCGTGCGGCGGTCGAGCGCGACTTCGCGCAGCACCTCGGGCGCCTGGGCGCCCTCGCCGAACCAGACGTTGGCCTTCGGCTCGGTGAGCGATTCGCCCAGCGCGCGGTCGATCGCGTCGGGGTCGCGCAGCGCGGCCTCGACCGCCTTGCGAGCGAAGTCCTGCAACGCAGCCGGCATCGCGGCCGGGGCTTCCACGGCAGGCTGCGACGGATCGCGGTAACGCGCCAGTTCGGCCGGGCCGGCGTCTTCCAGGTCTTCGGCATAGGCCTGCGCCACACGCGCCAACAGGTCGGCGCCCAGCTCGCCCACGGCGGACGAGCGCAGCCCGATCGAGTACGTCATGCAGTCGTCGCCCACCGCCACGCCGTCGTGGGCGTACTTGGGCGGCAGGTACAGCATGTCGCCGGGCTCGAGCACGAAGGTCTGCTCGGGCTCGAAGTTCTCGAGCACCTTGAGCGGCACGTCGGGCTGCAGCCGCAGATCGGACTGCTTGCCGATGGACCAGCGGCGCCGGCCCTGCGCCTGCAGCAGGAACACGTCGTAGCTGTCGAAATGCGGGCCGACCCCGCCCGTGTCGCTCGCGTAGCTGATCATCAGGTCGTCCAGGCGCGCGTCGGGCAGGAAGCGGAACTGCCGCAGCAGGTCGTGCACGCCGTCGTGGTGCAGGTCGACGCCCTGCACCAGCATCGTCCAGCCCGGCTGCTTCAGCGGCGGCAGCGCGCGACGGGGCAACGGGCCGTGCTTGAGCGACCAGCCGGCCTTGCCATGCCGGATCAGGCGCGACTCGACGCCCTCGCGCTCCGCCAGCGCAAAGAGCGCGGGGCGGTCGATCGGCGGCACCATCGAGGGAACGGCCTGCCGGATCAGCAGGGGTTTCTTTTGCCAGTACCGGCGCATGAACTGCGCGGGACTCAGGCCGCCAAGCAAGGGCAGCGGTTGATTGATCTCCATGGGAGAATTCTGCAATGGAAATCTCTGAACAATGCGTGGTCGGCCTGACCTGGACCATGAAAGACACGCTCGGCGATGTGCTGGACGTGCTCGACGAGCCGGTGGAATTCATGGTGGGCGGCGACGACCTCTTCGACGTGATCGAGGCCGCCCTGCAGGGCCATGAGCCCGGTGCGCGCGTCCAACTGCAGATCGAACCCGAGCAGGGCTTCGGCGACTTCAACGACCAGCTGCTCTTCCTGGAGCCGCGCACGCTGTTCCCCGAAGGCACCGAAGAAGGCATGACCTTCGACGGCTCCGCCCTGCCCAAGGGCGTGAGCGACGGCATCCCCAAGGATGCGATCTACACCGTGGCCGAGATCTACCCGGACCACCTCGTGCTCGATGGCAACCACCCGCTGGCGGGCATCGCGATCCGCCTGGACATCACGGTGCGTTCGGTGCGCGAAGCCACCGAAGAAGAAGTCGGCCGCGGCACGGCAGGCACGGCCTTCTTCAAGGTGCCGCCGATGGCGCCGGGCGGCCAGATGCTGCACTGAGACCCGCCACCCCACAAAGCAAAAGCCGGGCACTGCCCGGCTTTTTTCTTGGTGCGCGCGGCCGACCGCTTACATGCGCGAGATGTGCCCGTTGTCGATGCGCACGCGGTCGCCGATGCGCAGGTCGCCCGGGTTTTGCACGTCGAAGGCACGGTAGCCACCCCGGTCGGTCTGCACCGAGACGCGGTAGCTTTCGTAGGCGCGTGGGCCGTTCTGCTGGGCCTCGATGGTGTTGCCCAGCAGGGCGCCGCCCACGAGGCCGAGCGCCGTGGCTGCGGCACGGCCGTTGCCGCGTCCGAACTGGTTGCCCACCACGCCGCCGATGAGGCCGCCCGCGATGGCACCGCCACCCGTGGTGCCGACGCCTGCGGTTTCGCTGCGCAGCACCTCGATGTTGGCCACGTGGCCGTACTCGACGTAGGCCGCTTCCTGGTACTGGATCGCCCGTGGCGGGGCCTGGTAGGGGTAGCGCGAGGTCTGGTAGACCGGGGCCGGCGCGACACAGGCCGTGAGCGTGGCCAGTGCGAGCACGGACGCAGTGACGGAAATGAAGCGCATTGAGATGTTCATGAAAGAGGCTCCTCGAAGAAAACAGCACGCGCCCGGACGGGCCGCATGCCGGCCTGTGCCTAACGCCTCAGCCGAAGCCGCGATGACGAAAGACACACGCTGAAACCTTCGAGGCGAACCGCGCGCCGGCAGTTCCGCTCTTTACGCCTTGGATACTCAGGTGCCCTTCAGCTTTGCAGGGAGGCAAAAGCTCAGTGCTTGCCGGTCGAGCCGTAGCCGCCCTCGCCGCGTTGCGAGGCTGCAAATTCGGTGACCACCTGAAACTGCGCCTGCACCACCGGCACGATGACCAGTTGGGCGAGCCGCTCCATCGGCTGCAGCACGAAGGGCGTGTTGCTGCGGTTCCAGGCGCTGACCTTCAGCTCGCCCTGGTAGTCGCTGTCGATCAGGCCGACGAGGTTGCCCAGCACGATGCCGTGCTTGTGGCCCAGGCCCGAGCGAGGAAGGATCAATGCGGCGTAGGCCGGGTCGGCCAGGTGGATCGAGATGCCGGTGCCCACCAGTTGCCAGGCATTGGGTTCGAGCGTGACCGGTGCGTCGAGGCAGGCCCGCAGGTCGAGGCCGGCGCTTCCGGGGGTGGCATACGCGGGCAATTGATCCACCATGCGCGGATCGAGGATTCGGACGTCTACTTTCACTGACTTGCTGCCTTGGTTACTTCTGTTGCTGTTCTTTTTGCCTGCGCGCGGCCTCTTCGAGCACCTGCTGCCATTTGGCGACCCCGGGCCTCAGGTTGAGCCCCTTGAGAAAACGCTTGCCGAACCAGGCGGCCGCGGCCGCGCCCAGGACGAGCACGGAGAGCGGCACGCCGATGGCCCACAGCACCAGGAACATCGCCCCCATGCCGGCCAGCACCTTGAGCGTGCCCAGGGGGATGGCCTTGGTGCCGTCTGCCTTCGCGGCCTCGCCAGCCGGCGATTCGCGCCGCGCGGCGACGGTGCCCTGCGCGCCGGGCGAAGGCGTCATGCCGACGTCCAGCCCGTGCTCGGACTCCTTGCCGGGCACACGGGTGGACTGTCCCGCCCGCGCCGACAGCTGCTCCACATAGCGGGCGAAGTCGCCGTTGGGTGGTGTGTTCGATTCGGTGTTCATCAGGCCCTCCAATCGGGAAGTCGCGCGGCAATCTCCGTCATCAGCTCGCGCGCCAGCCGGAGCTTGGGCGCGCGGGGCAGCTCGCGCACACCCTTCGCGTCCACCAGCAGCAGCGCGTTGTCGTCCTGCCCGAAGGTCAGCGGGCCGATGTTGCCTACCAGCAGCGGAATGCCCTTGCGCTCGCGCTTGGCCTTGGCGTGTTCGGCGAGGTTCTCGCTCTCGGCGGCGAAGCCCACGCAGAACAGCTGCTTGGCCTGGGCGCGCTCGCTCTTGGCCACGGTGAGCAGGATGTCGGGGTTCTCGACGAAGTGCAGCACGGGCGTCTGGCCACTGCCGTCCTTCTTGATCTTCTGGTCGCTGTGCGTGGCGGGGCGCCAGTCGGCCACGGCGGCCGTCGCTACAAAAATGCTAGCTACCTGCGCAGCGCGCGTCGTCGCTTCGAGCATCTCCTGCGCCGACAGCACGTCGATGCGGCTCACGCCGCGCGGCGTCGGCAGGTGCACCGGGCCGGCCACCAGCGTGACCTCGGCACCGGCCTCGCGCGCCGCGCGGGCGATGGCGAAACCCATCTTGCCGGACGAATGGTTGGTGATGCCGCGGATCGGGTCCAGCGCCTCGAAGGTCGGGCCGGCCGTGACCAGCACCTTCTGCCCCGCCAGCAGCTTGGGCTGGAAGAAGGCCGTGATGTCCTCGAGCAGCTGCGCCGGTTCGAGCATGCGCCCGTCGCCGGTTTCGCCGCAGGCCTGCCAGCCGCTGCCCACGCCCAGCACGGTCGCGCCGTCGGCGGACACCTGCATCAGGTTGCGCTGCGTGGCCGGATGGGCCCACATCTCGCGGTTCATGGCGGGGGCGATCAACAGCGGCACGCGCTCGGTCGGACGCGCCAGGCACAGCAGACTGAGCAGTTCGTCGGAACGCCCTTGCACCAGCCGCGCAATGAAATCGGCGCTGCAGGGCGCCAGCACGATCGCATCGGCCTCGCGGCTCAGGTTGATGTGCGGCATGTTGTTCGGCTCGCGGGCGTCCCACTGCGAGGTGTAGACGGTGCGCCCCGAGAGCGCCTGCATCGTGACCGGCGTCATGAACTGCTCGGCCGCCTCGGTCATCACGACCTGCACCGTGGCGCCCGCCTTCACGAGCAGGCGGCACAGCTCGGCCGATTTGTAGCAGGCGATGCCCCCTGTGAGTCCGAGGACGATTTGTTTGCCGGCGAGATCTTGCATGGGACATATTGTTGCTCACATACCGACAAGATCAGGAACCGGATGGCCTTCGGCCGTGGAGGCACAAAGGGGACACCTATAATCGCAATTTCCCACTGCCCGGATTCACGCGTCCGGAACTGGCATGACCAAATTTGTCTTCGTCACCGGTGGTGTCGTATCTTCCCTTGGCAAGGGAATCGCCTCCGCCTCGCTCGCCGCGATCCTCGAATCGCGCGGCCTCCAAGTCACCCTCATCAAGCTCGATCCGTACATCAATGTCGACCCCGGCACGATGTCACCGTTCCAGCATGGCGAAGTGTTCGTCACCGATGACGGCGCCGAGACCGACCTCGACCTCGGCCACTACGAGCGCTTCATCAACACGCGCATGCGCAAGGCCAACAACTTCACGACCGGTCAGATCTACAAGACCGTGCTCGAGAAGGAACGCCGCGGCGACTACCTCGGCAAGACCGTCCAGGTCATTCCGCATATCACGAACGAGATTCAGGAATACATCAAGCGCGGCGCCGGCATCGGCACCCCGCACGAAGTCGACGTGGCCATCGTCGAAATCGGTGGCACCGTGGGCGACATCGAATCGCTGCCCTTCCTGGAAGCCGTGCGCCAGATGAGCCTGCGCAACGGCCCGAACAACTCGGCCTTCGTGCACCTCTCGTACGTGCCCTGGATCGCCGCCGCCGGCGAACTCAAGACCAAGCCCACGCAGCACACCGCCAAGGAACTGCGCGCCATCGGTATCCAGGCCGACGTGCTGCTGTGCCGCGCCGACCGCCCGATTCCCGACGACGAGCGCGCCAAGATCTCGCTGTTCTCGAACGTGCCCGAATGGGGCGTCATTTCGATGTGGGACGTGGACACCATCTACAAGGTGCCCCGCATGCTGCACGAACAGGGCCTCGACGGCCTGATCTGCGACAAGCTGCGCATCAATACGCCGCCGGCCAAGCTCACGCGCTGGGACGACCTGGTGTACGAGGTCGAACATCCGCAACAGGAAGTGTCGATTGCCATGGTCGGCAAGTACGTCGACCTGTCGGACAGCTACAAGTCGCTCAACGAGGCACTGCGCCACGCCGGCATGAAGAACCATGCGCGCGTGAAGATCGACTACATCGACTCCGAGACCATCTCGGCACAAGACGTGTCGCGCCTGGCCAAGTACGACGCCATCCTGGTGCCCGGCGGCTTCGGCCAGCGCGGCGTGGAAGGCAAGATCTCGGCCGCTCGCTTCGCCCGCGAATCGAAGGTGCCCTACCTGGGCATCTGCCTGGGCATGCAAGTGGCCACCATCGAATACGCCCGCCATGTGGCCGGCCTCAAGAACGCCAACAGCACCGAGTTCGACCCGGAAACGCCCACCCCCGTGATCGCGCTGATCACCGAGTGGAAGGACCGCGACGGCACCGTGAAGACGCGCGACGAGAAATCCGACCTCGGCGGCACCATGCGCCTGGGCGCGCAAAGCTCCGACGTCACGCCCGGCACGCTGGCGCACAGCATCTACGGCGACGTGGTCACCGAGCGCCATCGCCACCGCTACGAAGCCAACGTCAACTACCTCGACGAACTGCGCAACGCCGGCCTCGTGATCTCCGCGCTCACGCAGCGCGAGCACCTGACCGAGATCGTCGAGTTGCCGCAGAACGTGCACCCGTGGTTCATGGGCGTGCAGTTCCACCCCGAGTTCAAGTCAACGCCGTGGGGCGGCCATCCGTTGTTCAACGCCTTCATCAAGGCGGCGCTCGACCACAAGGACAAGGGCGCGGGCAGCACCAACAAGACGCTCAAGGCAGTGGCATGAAACTTTGCGGGTTCGACATCGGACTGGACCAGCCCTTCTTCCTGATCGCCGGCCCCTGCGTGGTCGAATCCGAGCAGCTGCAGATGGACACGGCCGGCACGTTGAAGGAAATCACGGCGTCGCTGGGCATCCCGTTCATCTTCAAGAGCAGCTTCGACAAGGCCAACCGCTCCTCGGGCACGAGCTTTCGTGGCCCGGGCCGCGACAAGGGCCTCGAGATCCTGGCCAAGGTGAAGCGCGAACTCGGCCTGCCGGTGCTGACCGACGTGCACACCCACGAAGACATCACCGAGGCCGCCAAGGTGGTCGACGTGCTGCAGACGCCCGCCTTCCTGTGCCGTCAGACCGACTTCATCCACGCTGCGGCGCAGTCGGGCAAGCCGGTGAACATCAAGAAGGGCCAGTTCCTTGCGCCGCACGACATGAAGAACGTGATCGACAAGGCCCGCGCTGCCGCCAAGGAAGCCGGCCTGGACGAAGACAGCTTCATGGCCTGCGAGCGTGGCGCCAGCTTCGGCTACAACAACCTCGTCTCGGACATGCGCTCGCTCGCGATCATGCGCGAGACGAAGGCGCCCGTGGTGTTCGACGCCACGCACTCGGTACAGCTGCCCGGCGGCCAGGGCACCAGCTCGGGCGGCCAGCGCGAAATGGTGCCGGTGCTCTCGCGCGCGGCCGTGGCCGTGGGCGTGGCCGGTCTCTTCATGGAGACCCACCCCGATCCGAACAAAGCCCTGAGCGACGGCCCCAACGCCGTGCCGCTCAAGCACATGAAGGCCCTGCTCGAAACGCTTGTCGCGCTCGACCGGGTCACCAAGAAAAACGCATTCCTCGAGGACAGTTTTCAAGCATGAGCAGCGGTTACGTCATTGCGCACGTCGAGGTCACGAACCCGACGCAGTACGAGGAATACAAGAAGTGGTCGAGCGTCGCGATGCAGGCGCACGGCGCCGAAGTCTGCGTGCGCGGCGGCCAGGTGCAGCCGCTCGAAGGCGACTGGAAGCCCACCCGCGTGGTCGTGCTCAAATTCCCCAGCTTCGAGAAGGCCAAGGCCTTCTACGAAACGCCCGAATACCTGAAGGCGCGTGAAGCGCGTGCCGGCGCCGCCATCATGAACATGATCGCGGTCGAAGGCCTTTGATTCCGTTTTTTGCCAGTCCACTCCACCAAGAGACCCAGAGAAAGAGATAGAGATGAGTGCAATCGTTGACATCGTCGGCCGCGAAATTCTCGACAGCCGAGGCAACCCCACCGTCGAGTGCGACGTGCTGCTCGAATCGGGCACCATGGGCCGTGCGGCCGTGCCCTCGGGCGCTTCGACCGGTTCGCGCGAGGCCATCGAGCTGCGCGACGGCGACAAGAGCCGCTACCTCGGCAAGGGCGTGCTGAAGGCCGTCGAAAACATCAACACCGAGATCTCGGAAGCCGTGTTGGGCCTGGACGCCAGCGAACAGGCCTTCCTCGATCGCACGATGATCGACCTGGACGGCACCGACAACAAGGCCCGCCTGGGCGCCAACGCCACCCTCGCCGTCTCGATGGCCGTGGCCCGCGCCGCGGCCGAAGAATCGGGCCTGCCCCTGTACCGCTACTTCGGCGGCATGGGCGGCATGCAGCTGCCGGTGCCGATGATGAACGTCATCAACGGCGGCGCGCACGCCAACAACAGCCTGGACCTGCAAGAGTTCATGATCATCCCCGTGGGCGCCAAGAGCTTCCGCGAGGCCGTGCGTTACGGCGCTGAAGTGTTCCACGCCCTGAAGAAGATCCTGGGCGACCGCGGCATCAGCACGGCCGTGGGCGACGAAGGCGGCTTTGCCCCCAGCGTCGAGAGCCATGAAGCTGCGATCCAGCTGATCCTGGAAGCCATCGACAAGGCCGGCTACGTTGCTGGCGAACAGATCGCCCTGGGCCTGGACTGCGCAGCCAGCGAGTTCTACAAGGACGGCAACTACGTGCTGTCGGGCGAGAACCTCACGCTGTCGGCCGGCAACTGGGCCGACATGCTGGCGACCTGGGTCGACAAGTACCCGATCATCAGCATCGAAGACGGCATGCACGAAGGCGACTGGGACGGCTGGAAGCTGCTCACCGACCGCCTGGGCAAGCGCGTGCAGCTGGTGGGCGACGACCTGTTCGTCACCAACACCAAGATCCTGCAAGAAGGCATCGACAAGGGCATCGCCAACTCGATCCTGATCAAGATCAACCAGATCGGCACGCTGACGGAAACCTTCGCCGCCATCGAGATGGCCAAGCGCGCAGGCTACACGGCCGTCATCTCGCACCGTTCGGGCGAAACCGAAGACAGCACCATCGCCGACATCGCCGTGGGCACCAACGCCGGCCAGATCAAGACCGGCTCGCTGTCGCGTTCGGACCGCATCGCCAAGTACAACCAGCTGCTGCGCATCGAAGAAGACCTCGGCGACATCGCCGTCTACCCGGGCCGCGGCGCGTTCTACAACCTCAAGTAGCGCCTCGCAGCCTGCATGCGCGCGCGCTTCGTCCCTCCTCTCATCCTGGTGCTGCTGCTGGTCATCCTGCAGTGGCAGCTGTGGAACGGGCGCGGCAGCGTGCGCGAGGTCGCCCAGCTCAGAACCCAGCTGGCCGACCAGAAGGACGCCAACGCCAAGGCCGCCCTCAACAACGAGCGGCTTGCGTCCGAAGTCAATGACCTGAAAGACGGCCTCGAGATGGTCGAGGAACGCGCCCGCGCGGAACTCGGCATGGTCAAACCGAACGAAGTCTTCGTGCAGATCGCGCACTGATCCTTTCCTTCGCCACCGCTTCTCGATGCCAGAGCTTCTCTCGGCCTCCGCCTTTGCGCTGTGGGGTTCTCCCGTCACCTGGCTCGAACTCGTCGCCGCCGTGCTCGCGCTCGCGATGGTCGGCTGCAACATGCGCGAGATCCACTGGGGCTGGCCGCTGGCCATCGTCAGCTCGCTGCTCTACGTGGTGGTGTTCGCCAACGCACGCATCTACGGCGACGCCTCCCTTCAAGTCTTCTTCGCTTTCGTCGCCCTGTGGGGTTGGGCGCAATGGCTGCGCGGCTTTCGCGCCGACGGCAGCGCCCTGCGGGTGAGCCGGTTGTCGCCGCGCGGCACCGTGTACGCCCTCGTGGCCTGCGCGATTGCGTGGCCCGTGGTCGCCCTCTTCCTGCGCCGCTTCACCAACACCGACGTGCCCTGGTGGGACGGCTTCGTCACCGGCCTGAGCCTGGTCGGGCAGTTCCTGCTCGGACGCAAGTTCATCGAGAACTGGCTCATCTGGCTGGCCGTGAACGCGGTCAGCGTGGGCCTGTTCATCCACAAGGGCCTGTGGCTCACGACGGCGCTGTACGCGGTGTTCGCCGTGCTCAGCGTGGCCGGCTTCCTGGCATGGCGCCAACGCCTGCCGAAGGCCACGGCGAAGGCGGTGCCCGCATGACACCGAACCTGCCGACCGGCTGCGTCATCGCGCTCGTGGGCGCCGAGAGCACGGGCAAGACCGAGCTCTCGCGCGCCATCGCGCAGCGCCTGCAAGACCGCGGCACGCCCGTCACGCTGGTGGGCGAGTACCTGCGCGAATGGTGCGAACGCGAAGGCCGCACGCCGCGCCCCGACGAGCAACAGGCCATCGCCGACGAACAGAGGCGCCGCATCGACACCGCTGCCGCCACGGGCGTGGTGGTGGCCGACACCACGGCGCTCATGACGGCGGTCTACAGCGAGCAACTGTTCGCCGACGTCTCGCTCTACGACAGCGCCCTGGCCGCGCAGCGGCGCTATGCCATCACGCTGCTCACCGCGCTCGACCTGCCCTGGGTGGCCGACGACATGCGCGACGGCCCGCACGCGCGCCAGCCGACCGACACGCTGGTGCGCGCCGCGCTCTCGCGCGCGGGGCTCTCGTATGCGGTGGTGCACGGCAGCGGCGGCGAGCGGCTGGCGAACGCATGGAATGCGATCAACACCATCGCCGGCAACGAAGGCCGCGCCCGCACGCGCACCCGCCGCGATGCCAAGCCCGCCTCGTGGACATGGCCTTGCGAGAAGTGTTCCGACCCGGAATGCGAACATAAGCTTTTCAGCGACCTGATGGCGCGCCGCGACCCCACCTGAGCCTTTCGGTTCTTGCGCGTTCGCGCGCCCTCTCCCCTTCACCGGAGACCCGATGCCCGTTTCGATTGCTGCGCGCCTTGCCTCGCGCGCTCCTGCCGCCGCCTTCCTCGCCCTGCTGCTGACCACTGGCGCCGCTTCTGCAGCGCCCGTGGCCGCCACCGTCGAGAACGCCACCACTTCCACGGCCTGCGCCGAAGAGGACAACGTGTCGATGGTGCTGCGCGGCGACGGCATCCGCCGCATGCGCATCGAAGCGCTGCAGCCCAGCTACCTCGGCAGCATCGGCAACGACGTCACCGCGCCCGATTTCTCGGGCTGCAATTTCGACGGCGGCGCCCACCCCACCGACCCCGCGCACCGCTTCAGGAAGCGCACCGTCGTGCTGCTCGACAACGCGCAGTGGCGCATCGTCGGCATGACGCTGCCGACCTTCTGGCGCCCGGCGCGCGTGCCGGTGCAGGTCGGCATGCGCCACGACCGCGGCTTTCACCTGCTGCAGGTGTTCAAGAAGGAAAAAGGCAAAGCGCTCGAGGCCATCGTGCTCTACCCCTCCGACGGCTACTGGCGCCTCAAGCCGCTGCCCGAGGCGCGCTTCGGCGACGGCGTGTACGGCTCGTCGTTCCTGCTCGGCCCGGTCGTGCAGGCCGGGCGGCCGGTGGTGAACATCGCGTCGATCCGCGTGGTGCCGAAGCCCCTCGCCATCCACCTGCGCTTCACCGACGGCGGCAAGGCGGTGGCGCGCGTGACCGAGATCAGCCGCACCCGCACCGCGCTCGACGTGACACTCTCCCACCCCACAGCAAGCGCGAAGCAGCCCTTTGCCGTGCTGCGTTCGATGTACGTGACGCCCGACAACGCCGACATGAGCGAGGTGCGCTGGCAGGCCTCGCCGCAAGCGGCCGAGCAGGTGCTGCCGCTGCCCGAGGTGAAGACGCTGAACGCCACGCAGGTGCGCTTCGGCCGCAGCCTGCCCTCGAAACACAACACCAGCGCGCCCGACATCGCATTCAGCGGCTTCGACGACGAAGCGCGCTGAACCCTACGCCGCGCGCCGCACCTCGCCGGGCGTGAGGCCCAGCACGCGGCGCATGCAGCGCGCCATGTGGCTCTGGTGCGAGAAGCCGCTCTCGAGCGCCACGAGGCTCGCGGGCATCTCGCTGTTCAGCAACAGGCTGCGCGCACGGTCGACGCGGCGGTGCACCACGTAGGCATGCACCGCCTGGCCGGTGGAGCGCTTGAACTGCGTCTTCAAATGCGAGGCGCTCAGGCCCGCGACCTCGGCCAATGCGGCCAGCGACAGGTCGCCATCCAGATGCGCCTCGATGAATTCCGTGACGCGTTTCAACTGCAGCCGCGTCAGCCCCTGCGCGGGTGACGGCGCCACCTGCGGGCCGGCCGCGATCAGCTGCACCGCGAGCGCGGTGCCCAGGCTGTCGGTGTAGAGACGGCCGTTGGGAAAGCCCGCGCGGCGCTCGGCGTCGAGCGCCCAGGCGATGTGCTCGATCTGCGGATTGCGGAACTGGTGGCGCTCGCCGAGCACCGCGCGCTCGGCCGGCAGGCCCATCTCGTCGGCCGTGCGCACGAGCAATGCGGGCGCCATGCGCACCACGACCGAGGTGCTCGGCGACTCTTCATGCCAGATGTCGGTGCTGCCGGCCGGCAGGATGTCGAGGTCGCCGCGCGTGTAGAGAAAGCGATGGAACTGGCAGGCGCCTGCCACCGGCGCGCCCGCGTGCAGCTTGAGGCGGTGGTCGGGCAGCGCCTCGTAGCCAACGACCCCGCCGGGGGTCTGGCGCACGTCGACGCGCAGGCTGTCGGTGGCGGGCGGCGCGACGAAGCTGTCGGCCGACAGCGCCACCTCGCACGCCACACCACCGTGCGCGTGCAGATCGGTGTCCAGATCGGTATCGCTCATCGAAACATTATGGGCCGCGCGCGGCGTGCATGCCGGCGACCGTTTGTGCTCCCCCACGGCTGAACGTGCGCGACCGGAAGCCTCGCGATCCGGATCATCGACGGCCATGAACACCACCCCACACACACCTTACGCAGGCAAGAAGGCCGTCATCACCGGCGGCACCCTCGGCATGGGCCTGGCCACCGCGCAGGCGCTGCTCGACGGCGGCGCCGACGTGCTCGTGACCGGCCGCAATCCGCAGAACCTGGAGGCCGCGCGCCGCGTGCTCGGCCCGCGCGCACATGTGCTGGCATCCGACACGGCCTCGCTGACCGACATCGACACGCTCGCCGCCACGGCGCGCGAGCGCTTCGGCCGCATCGACCTGCTGCACATCAATGCGGGCATCTCGTCGCTCGAACCCTTCGAGCAGGTGACCGAGGCCGGCTACGACCGCGCCTTTGCGGTCAACACCAAGGGCCCGTTCTTCACGGTTCAGCGCCTCGCACCGCTGATGCCTGCGGGCAGCGCCATCGTCTTCACCTCGTCCATTGCCGACGAAGGCGGCATGCACGGCATGAGCGTCTACAGCGCCACCAAGGCCGCATTGCGCTCGATGGCCTCGGGCTTCGCGGCGGAGCTCGTGACGCGCGGCATCCGCGTGAACGTGGTGAGCCCCGGCTTCATCGACACGCCCACGCTCGGCGTGTCCGACGCTACGGCCGAGGAGCGCGCCGAGTTCATGCGGCTGGGCGACCAGATCACGCCGATGCGGCGCCACGGCACCTCGGCCGAAGTCGCGCGCGCGGTGCTCTTCTTCGCCTTCGAGGCGACCTTCACGACGGGGGCACGCCTCACCGTCGACGGCGGGCTGGGCCAGGGCCTGACGCCGGGCGCCGCTTGATCCCATTTCTGAACAAGGACTTCACATGACCGACGTTTCCCTTATCGGCCTCGGCCCCATGGGCCTGGCCCTCGCGCGCGCCCTTCAATCTAAATTCACGCTGACGGTGTGGAACCGCACGGCCGAGCGCGCGAAGTCTCTGTTGAACCAGAGTACGGTGCTCGCACCCACGGCCCTGGCCGCCGTGCAGGCGAGCCCCGTGGTGCTGGTCTGCGTGGCCGACTACCCGGTGTCGCGCGCCATCCTCGCCACTCCCGGCGTTCACGACGCGCTGCGCGGCAAGGTGCTGGTGCAGCTGAGCACCGGCACGCCGCAGGACGCGCGCGACGACTGGGCCGCGCTCAGCGGCGTGGCTTATCTCGACGGCGCCCTGCTCGCCACGCCCAGCCAGATCGGCCGGTCCGACACGCCGCTCTTCATCTCCGGCGAGGCACACGCCCTCGCCGCCTGCCGGCCGCTGCTCGAAGCCATCGCCGGCAACATCCAGCACATGGGCGAGCCGATCGGCAACGCGGCGGCCTGGGACCTGGCCACGCTCTCGTGCATGTTCGGCGCCATGAGCGGGTTCTTTCACGGCGTGCGCATCTGCGAAGCCGAAGGGCTTCCGGTGGACGGGTTCTCGCAGATGATCGGCGCGATCTCGCCAGTGCTCGGCGAAATGATCCAGGCCGAGGGCGAGGCCATCCACGCCGGCCAGTACGGCGAGCCCGAGAGTTCGATGGCCACCTGCGCGGGCTCGGGCCGGCTGTTCGTGAAGCAGGCGCGCGAGGCGCAGCTCGACGCGAGCTTTCCGGAGTTCCTGAAGGGGCAGTTCGACCGCGCGCTGGGCGCGGGCCTGGGCAACGAGCGCCTGGCCGCGATGGTCAAGGTGCTGCGGCAGCCGGCCTGACCGGCTGCGCGGGGCCGCCTACTGGACGACCGGGCTGCCCGGCAGCTGGTCGCCCAGCGGCTTGAACAGCTGCGCGGTGTCGATCGCGTCGAAGCGGTACTGCTTGCCGCAGAAGTCGCAGCCGACCTCGATGTCGCCGCGCTCGGCGAGGATTTCCTCGGCCTCTTCCACACCGAGCCCGCGAATCATCTGCGCCACGCGCTCACGGCCGCAGGTGCACGCGAAGTGCGGGCCCAGCAGGCCGGCCTGCGGTTCGAAGCGCAGCAGCTTTTCTTCCCAGAACAGGCGGCGCAGGATGGTCTCGACGTCGAGCGTGAGCAATTCGTCGCGCGTGAGGCTCGACGCGAGGATCGAGATGCGGTTGTATTCCTCGTTGCGGCCGATGCGGTCTTCGCTGGCCTGGTCGCGGTCCTTGTCGGAGGTGCCTTCGAGGTTGCCCTCGCCCTTCACCGGCAGGCGCTGGATCAGCAGGCCGGCCGCCACCTTGTCGTCGGCCGCGAGCACCAGCGTGGTGTCGAGCTGCTCGCTTTGCAGCATGTAGTGCTGCAGCACGTCGCTGAGCTTGCCCAACTTCTGGCCGTCGTCGCCGAACAGCGGCACGACGCCCTGGTACGGCGTGGCGCCCGGGAGCTTGTCTTTCGGGTCGAGCGTGATCGCGCAGCGGCCCTTGTTGTTCACGTTGACCATGTCGGGCAGGCGCGCGTCGGCCGGCAGGTCGCCGATCACCTTGGCGGTGGCGCGCAGGCTCAGGTCGGGCTTGGCCTCGGCCACGGCCACCTTCACGGGGCCGTCGCCGAAGATCTGCAGGATCAACGCGCCGTTGAACTTGATGTTCGACTGCATCAGCGTGGCCGCGGCCGTCATCTCGCCGAGCAGTTCGGCCACCGGCGGCGGGTACGGGCCGGTGGCGGTGTTGGAGGCGCGCCGCGCAAGGATCTCCTGCCACGCATCCGTCAGGCGCACGATCATGCCGCGCACCGGCAGGCCATCGAACAGGAATTTGTGCAGCTCGCTCAAAACATCATCTTTCTCTTAATCAGGCTGTCTTCACGTGGAATACCGCGGAACCGGCTTTGCCGGGCCGCAGGTATTGCCCCCTGCAAGGGGGTAGGAGGCCACACGAAGTGGGCAAGCCTGGGGGTTAGCCAATTTTCTTCAGGCCCTTCGCGAAGCGATGGGCGTTTTCTACGTAGTGCTCGGCGCTTTGCCGCAGCTTGGCGGCGGCGGCATCGTCGAGCGTGCGCACCACCTTGGCGGGCGAGCCGATGATGAGGGAGTTGTCGGGAAACTCCTTGCCCTCGGTCACGACGCTGCCGGCGCCAACGATCGAATTGCGGCCGATCCTGGCGTTATTCAAGACCACCGCCTGGATGCCGATCAGCGAGTTGTCGCCGATGGTGCAGCCGTGCAGCATCACCTGGTGCCCCACCGTCACGTTGTCGCCGATGGTCAGCGGGCAGCCGATGTCGGCGTGCAGCACCGACAGGTCCTGGATGTTGCTGTTGCGCCCGATGGTCAGCACCTCGGTGTCGCCGCGCAGCACGGCGCCGAACCAGACGCTCGCGTTCTCGGCCAGTTCGACATTGCCCATGACCTGGGCGCTGTCCGCGACCCATGCGCCTTCGCCAAGGCGCGGGGCAATGCCATCCAATTCGTAAATCGCCATCGTGGTTGTCTCCGGAGGGGCAAAACTAGAATTGTAGGGATGCACCCCCGATTGAGCGCGCTGGCCGCGCTGCGCCTGACAGACCCCGACGACAAGGTGGCCGCCACGCGCGCCACGGCTGCACAGACAGCTACTGTTTCCATAGCACTCGAGCCCCTGCGCACGCCCGGCGACGATGAAGGCGTGCCCGGCCGTCCCGAGCGCCCGCTTCGCGTGGCCGCCACCGCCGTGCAGAAGCGCTCGCCCTTCACGCCCGAAGGCCGCGCCGCGCTGATCCATTCGATCTGCCACATCGAGTTCAACGCGATCAACCTCGCGCTGGACGCCGTGTGGCGCTACGACGGCATGCCCGAGCCCTACTACCGCGACTGGCTGCGCGTGGCCGACGAGGAGGCGCAGCACTTCACGCTGCTGCACACGCACCTGCAGGCCATGGGCTGGCGCTACGGCGACTTTCCGGGCCATGACGGCCTGTGGAACATGTGCGAGAAGACCAAGGACGACGTGCTCGCGCGCATGGCGCTGGTGCCGCGCACGCTCGAGGCGCGCGGGCTCGATGCCACGCCGCTGATCCAGTCCAAGCTGAAGCGCGTGAACACGCCCGATGCGCTGCGCGCCGTGGAAATCCTCGACATCATCCTGCGCGATGAAGTGGGCCACGTGGCCATCGGCAACCACTGGTACCGCTGGCTGTGCGAGCGCGCCGGGCTCGACGCCGAAGCCAACTACCCGGCCCTGGTCGCGCGCTACGACGCGCCGCGCCACAAGCCGCCTTTCAACCTCGAAGCACGCGGCCGGGCGGGCTTCAGCCCCGCAGAGCTGCGCGCGCTGACCGACTCCCGCCCCGAATGACCGATGTGATTTCCGACCAGACCTGGTCACGCGCCGAGCTGCAGGCCTGCCTGCAGGGCCGCGACGCGCCGCCGCATTTCGAACGCTGCCATTTCGACGAGGCCGACCTGTCGCGCCTCGATCTGCGCGGCGCGCAGTTCACGCTGTGCAGCTTCGCCGAAACCTCGTTCGACCGCGCGCAGCTGGCCGACACGCGCTGGACCGGTTGCCGTGCGCGCCAGGCCGACTTCGGCCTGGCCGACCTCACGAACGCGCGCTTCCAGGACTGCGACCTCAACAACACGCAGTGGGCGCGCGCCAAGCTGGCCTCGGCGCTCTTCACGGGCGTGAAGCTCACGGGCGCGCACTTCGGCGAAGTGTCGGCGCTGGGCATCGTGTTCAAGGATTCGCTGCTGGTCGACGCGCACCTGCGCGGCCTGTCGTTCCGCAAGCAGACGCTCGCGCAGCTCGACCTGTCGGAGGCCGACCTCTCGGGCTGCGATTTCCGCGAAACCGTGTTCGAAGGCGGCAGCCTGCGCAACGCGCACCTGAAGCTCGCGCGCTTCGAAGGCGCCGACCTGCGCGACGTGGACCTGGGCGGCCTGCGGCTGGCCAACGCCGCGCCGTTCAAGGGCGCGACCATCTCCCACCGGCAGGCCGCCGCGCTGGTCGAGGAGCTGGGCCTGCGCGTCGTCTGAGTTTGAGAGTCAGGACGTCGCGGTGCGGCTGTGCACCACCAGCTTCGGCGTGAAGTACTGCAGCACCTCGCCGCGCTGGTTGCGCGTCTGGCAGCGCATCGAGACCATCGCGCGGCCGGGCTTGGAGCGCGAGGGCGTGATGTCGACCACCTCGCTCACCACATGCAGCACGTCGCCGGGCCGCGTCGGCTTGGGCCACTGCAGCTCGCCGCCCGAACCGATGATGCCGTCGGCCAGCGGGATGCCGCTGTCGACCAGCAGCTTCATCGTGAGCGCCGCCGTGTGCCAGCCGCTCGCGGCCAGCCCGCCGAAGAAGGTGTTCTTGGCGGCCTCTTCGTCGGTGTGGAAGGGCTGTGGGTCGAACTGCTGCGCGAAGGCCTTGATCTGCGCCGCGTCGAGCAGGTGTTCGCCGCTCTGGAAACGGTCGCCGACCTTCAGGTCTTCGAGATACAGCTTGTCCATGGGAGTCTCCTTGTTGCGTTGCCCGTCATTCTCGGGCGATCAGACGCGCTCGAGGATGGTGGCGATGCCCTGCCCGCCGCCGATGCATTGCGTGGCCAGCGCATAGCGGCCGTTCTCGCGCGCCAGCAGCGCCGCCGCCTTGCCCGTGATGCGCGCACCGGTCGCGCCCAGCGGGTGGCCGATGGCCAGGCCGCCGCCGTCGAGGTTGACGGTGGCCGGGTCGAGCCCGAGGTCGCGGATGCAGGCCAGCGCCTGCGACGAGAAGGCCTCGTTGATCTCGACCACGTCGAGGTCGGCCACGCTCAGGCCCGCGCGTGCCAGCGCCTTGCGCGTGGCGGGAATCGGGCCGATGCCCATGACGGCCGGGTCGACGCCCACGGTCGCGAACGAACGGATGCGCGCCAGCGGCTTCAGGCCGTGCTTCACAGCGAAGGCGTCGCTGGTGACCAGCACAGCCGCCGCGCCATCGGTCAGCGGCGACGAGGTGCCGGCCGTCACCAAGCCGTCGGGGCGGAACGCGGGCTTGAGGTTGGCCAGCGCCTCGGCCGAGGTCGAGGGGCGGATGCAGCCGTCGGCATCGACCACCTCGCCGGAGGCCAGGCGCACGGGCACGATCTCGCCGGCCAGCCGGCCCTGCGCGCGCGCCTCGGTCGCCTTGCGGTGCGATTCGACGGCCAGCGCTTCCTGGTCGGCGCGGCTCACGTTCCAGCGCTGCGCGACGTTCTCGGCCGTCTCGCCCATGGAGATGTAGGCATCGCTGTTCGCCAGCAGCTCGGGGCTGGGCGAGAAGTTGAAGCCGCCTTGCGGCACCATCGTCATCGACTCCACGCCCACGCACAGGAAGGCGTCGCCCATGCCCGCCTCGATCTGCGCGGCGGCGATGTGCACGGCCTGCATCGACGAGCCGCAGAAGCGGTTCACCGTCATGCCGCCCACCTCGTGCGGCAGTCCGGCCAGCAACCCGACGATGCGCGCGAGGTTGTTGCCCTGCGACGCCTCGGGGTAGGCGCAGCCCAGGATGATGTCTTCGAGCAGCGCCGGGTCGAGGTCGGTGCGCTGCAGCAGGCCCTGCACCACGCCGGCGGCGAGCGTGTCGGGGCGCACTTCGGCCAGCGCGCCCTTCTTCGCGAAGTGGAACGGGGAACGGGCGTAGGCGGAAATCACGGCTTTCATGGGAACACTCCTTGGAGAAAAACTACCTTCCAATCGGTAGGCTTCGGGGTTCAAAAAAAGGCACGCCCGGCGTGCCCGTGGTGAAACGGATCGGTCAGTCCAGCGGCAGTGCGCGCCGCAGTTGGGCGATGGCGTCGTCGAAGTCTTCGACGCGCCCCGTCATGCGGGACGCGAGCAGCGCGCCCTGGCACGACGAGAACACGAAGGCCGCGAGCGAGGCCACGGGGTTGTCTTTCTGCGCCTGCGCCGGCACCAGCGCGCCGAGCACGCCGGTGAGCCACATCACCTGCGTGTTGCGCAGCGCCTGCACGGCCTGGCGCAGGTCCTCGTTGATGCAGTCCCAGCCCGGCGCCAGCGCGCCCGCCGGGCACAGGCCCGCGCCGGCCTTCAGCGTGTTGCGGTACATGCGGAAATAGGATTCGAGCGCGTCCTTGGGCTCGCGCGCGCGCGCCGCCACCCAGTCCTTGAAACCCTGCGTGGCGCCCTGGATCACCGCGATGCCCAGCGCTTCCTTGGTGGGAAAGTGGTGGTACAGGCTCGCCTTGCGCACGCCCACCGCGTTGGCCACGTCCTGGAAGCTGAAGCCCAGGTACGAACGGGTTTCGATGAGCCCGCGCGCCACCGCGAGGATCTGATCGCGGGTGCCGCCGGGGGCCAGGGTGGAAGCGTCGTTCATCTACCTACTATAAGGTAGGGAAACCCACCCCTGCAAGCGCCGGGGTCAATCGGCCTTGATGCCCGCGGCCTTCACGATGCGGCCGTTGCTCTCGAACTCGCTGGCGATTTCCTTGGCGAAGGCGGCCGGCGTGCCCGGGGCGGGCACGTTGTCGGTGGCCGTGAGCTTGGCGCGCAGCTCGGGGCTGGCGAGCGCCTTGTTGATCTCGGCGTTGTACTTCGCGACCAGCGCCGCCGGCGTGCCCGCGGGCGCGAACACGCCGAACAGCGAATGGATGTTGGCCGCGCTGTAGCCCAGCTCGGCCAGCGTGGGCACCTGCGGCAGACTCTCGAGCCGCGCGGGCGCACCGGCCGCCAGCGGGCGCAGCTTGCCCGACTGGATGTGCGCCGACAGCGTCGGGCTGGCGTTGGTCGACAAGATTTCGAACTGCCCGCTCAGCGCGTCGTTGAGCTGCTGGCCGCCGCCCTTGTACGGCACGTGCGTGATGTCCACGCCCGCCGTCGCCTTCACCTGCTCGAGCACGATGTGCCCGAGCGAGGCCGGCCCCGACGTGGCCCAGCGCACCGCGCCGGGCTGCGCCTTGGCCTCGGCAATCAGCGCGCGGAAATCTTTCGCCTTGCTGGTGGGCGTGGCCACCAACAGCACGGGCGAATACATCACGCTGGCCACCGGCACGATGTCCTTCAGCGGGTCGAACGACAACTTGCCCAGGTGCGGGCTCAGCACCAGCGGGCTGATGGCCGAGAAGCCCAGCGTCGCGCCGTCGGGCGCGGCCTTGGCCACGGCGTCCATGCCGATGGCGCCGCTCGCGCCCGCGCGGTTGTCGACGATCACCGTGGTGCCCAGCTGCGCGGCAAGCCGGTCGCCGAGCGCGCGCGCGACCACGTCGCTCACGCCGCCCGCCGGGTAGGCCACGATGAGCCGCACCGTGCGCGGCACGGCCTGCGCGTGCGCACCGCTGGCCGCGCACAGCGCCGCGGCGGCGAGCAGCCGGGTCGTGGTGCGTCGCGAAGGCTTGGAGGCGGCGAGGAAGTTCATGGTGTCGATGAAAGGCATGCGTCGAGGAGAAGAAGAAAGATCGGTCAGTCCAGCTGCAGCTTGCGCTCGCGGATCAGCCTGGACCACTTCTCATTGTCCGCCTTGACGAAAGCCGCAAAGGCCGCCGGACCGAGCGGATGCACCTCGGCGCCGGCCGTCGCGAATTTGGCCTTGATCTCGGGCGTCGCCAGTGCTTTCGCGAGCTCACCCGACAGGCGATCGACCACCTCCTTGGGCATGTTGGCGGGGCCGACCAGCCCCTGGAAGCCGACCGCCTCCATGCCTGCGAGGCCCAGCTCCTTCACCGTCGGCACGTCGGGCAGTTGCGGATCGCGCACGGGACCGGTCACGGCCAGCGCCTTGAGCTTGCCGCCCTTCACCTGCGGCAGCAGCACGCTGCCCGCGTCGATGAGGATCTGCGTCTGCCCGCCAAGCAGGTCCTGCACCGCAGGCGCGCTGCCCTTGTACGGCACGTGCGTCATGTCCAGGCCCGTCACCTGGTTCATGAGCTCGCCGTTCAGGTGCGTCGAGGTGCCGTTGCCGCCCGAGGCGAAGTTGACCTTGCCCGGCTGGCCCTTGGCCCACGCCACGAACTCCTTGAGGTTCTTCGCCGGATGGTCGGGCCGCGTCACGGCGATGTAGCTGCCCTGGCTGATCTGGCCGATGTAGGTGAACTGCTTGATCGGGTCGTACGGCGGCTTGCTCTGCAGGTACGGCGCGATCGCGAAGGGACCGGTGTTGGCCAGCAGCAGCGTGTAGCCGTCGGCCGGCTGGCGCGTGAGTTCGGTGGCCGCGATCATGCCGCTGGCGCCCGGCTTGTAGTCGACCACCAGCTGCTGCTTGAGCGCTTCCTGCAGCGGCACCTGCACCGTGCGCGCCGCGAAGTCGATGCCGCCGCCGGGCGGGTAGCCGACGATCAGGCGGATGGGCTTGGCGGTGGGAAAGCCCTGGGCGATGGCGAGGCCGGCGGTCGTGGCCAGTGCGAGGCCGGTGCAGAGTCTGCGAAGGTTCATGGATGTCTCTGGATCTCTCTTGAATGGGAGCGTCCATTTTGAAACATCCCGGGCCCTTGCAGCCCCTGCGCAGCTCAGGCTTCTTGCACCTGCACGTCGTTGCCGATGAAGTTGCGCCCGCGCGCCCCGCCCTGCGCATGGCGCAGCATCTCGCGCGCCTCGTCCTCGCCCACGCCGTAGTCGGCGAAGCGCGTCTTCACGCCCAGCGACTCGATGAAGGCCGCGAGCTGCGCCGGCGCATCGGCCAGCGGCATGCGCAGCGCCTGCGCCAGCACCGCGTCGCGGTCGGGCCGGCGGCCGATCGCGCGCGCCAGCACCATCGGCAGCGGGAACGAACAGGCGATGCCGTGCGGCAGGCCGTAGCGCAGCGTCATCTCGTAGGAGATGGAATGGGCGAGCGCGGTCTTGGTGTTGGAAAACGCCATGCCGGCCTTCAGCGCTGCGAGCGCCATGCGCCCGCGCAGGTCAACGTCGTCGAGCCGCGCCATGAGCTGCGGCAGCACCTCCAGCGTGTCCTGCACAGCTGCGACTGCGAAGGTGTCCGACAGCGGATTGGCGTTGACGTTCCAGATCGCTTCGAGCGCGTGCGACAGCGCATCGAGCCCGCTTTGCAGCGTGACCGCTGCCGGCAGCGACAGCATCAGCTCGGGGTCGATGACCGCATAGGTCGGCCAGGTCTGCGGCAGGTGCAGCGAGTACTTCTTCTGCCGCTCGCGGTCCCAGATGGTGGCCCAGGGCGTGACCTCGCTGCCGGTGCCGGCGGTGGTGGGCACGGCGATGAGCGTCTTGTGGCGCGTGGCCACGAAGGGCCGCTCGCCCGCGAGCCCCGCCACCAGATCGGCGAAGCGCCCGCCATCGTCGGCCACCATCAGCGCCTTCGCCGTGTCGATGGCGCTGCCGCCGCCGACCGCGACGATCACCTCCACGTCGGCATGCGTGCGCCAGAACCATTCGTAGGTTTCGGCCAGCTCCGCCACGTCGGGGTTGGGCCGCGTCTGGTCGAGCGTGCAGGCCAGCGCGTCGCCGAGCACGGCCTCCAGTCGGTCGAGCAGACCCAGCGCGCGCGCCTCGGGAAAGGTCACCAGCGCGGCGCGCCGGCCTTCGAGCAGCTTCGGCAGGGACAGCAGGGCCCCTGCCCCGTACACGCTGTGCACGGGGTTGTGGTAGTTGGCGCTCATGGAAGGGTTTCTTCAGGAGGCGGCGAACGCCGCGGGGAAAGACGCGAAGAGCGATCGGGTCACCGGTGCGCGCCCTGCTGGATCCAGCCACGCAGCCGGGTCGAGAGGTAGTCGGCCGTCATGACCATCACGACGATCACCAGGATGCAGGTGGCCGTGTCCTGGTACTGGAACAGCTTCATGCTGCCCACGAGCTCGAAGCCGATGCCGCCCGCGCCCACCATGCCCAGCACGGTGGCCTGGCGCAGGTTGGTCTCGAAGCGGTAGACGATCACGCCGATCCACGCGGTGACCACCTGCGGAATGACGCCGAAGATGATGGTCTGGATCGGTCCCGCACCAGTGGCGCGCAGCGCCTCGAGCGGGCCCTGGTCGATCTCCTCGATCGACTCGGCGAAGAACTTGCCGAGCATGCCCGCGCCATGCAGCGCCAGGGCCAGCACGCCGGGGAACGGACCGAGGCCCACGGCCGCCACGAAGATCAGCGCCAGGATGATCTCGTTGATGCCGCGCGTGATGTTCAGCACCTGCCGCATCGCGTGGAACACGGCGACGTTCGGCGAGATGTTGCGCGCCGCAAAGAAGCACAGCGGCACCGCCAGGATCACCGCGAGCAACGTGCCCCACAGCGCGATCTGCACGGTCTCGATGGCCGGACCCACGAGCTTCTGCATGAACTCCCAGTTGGGCGGCAGCATGCGCCCGAGGAAGTCGGCGATCCACGGCATGCCCTTGGCCAGTTCGCCGAAGCTCACCTGGCTGCCGATGGCGGCCCACCAGAGCACGCCGATGCCGGCGAGCACGGCGACGGCGTATTTCCACCACCCGGGGTTGCCGCCGCTCTTGGCGATCAGCACGTTGAAGCGTCCGATGGCGATCATGATTGCTCCATGGCGAGTTGCGGAGCGGTGCGCGCCGGCACCGCATGAAGGGCCGCGGCGGGCACGGTCGGCGTTGCGGTCTCGGGCTCTGCGCCTGCAACAGCGGCTTCGGTGCCCTCGTCCACGCCACCCGGATAGATGAGGTGCAGCACCTCGTCGGTCAGCTCGTCGGGCCGGCCTTCGAACACGATGCGTCCGCCCGCCACGCCGATCACGCGCTGCGCGAACTCGCGGGCGTAGTCGACCTGGTGCAGGTTGCAGATCACGGTGATGCCGTCCTGCCGGCTGGCCTGCTTCAGGTAGTTGAGCACCTTGCGCGAGGTCTTCGGGTCGAGGCTGGCCACGGGTTCATCGGCCAGGATCACCTTGGGCTTTTGCGCCAGCGCACGGGCAATGCCGACGCGCTGCTTTTGCCCGCCCGAGAGCGTGTCGGTGCGCAAGTCGGCCTTGTGGTCGAGCTCGACGCGGCGCAGGCATTCGCGGGCGATGGCGATGTCCTTCGAGGGGAACACCTGGAACCACGACAGCATCGCGGGCATGGAACCCAGCCGCCCCGTCAGCACGTTCTTGAGCACCGACAGACGCGGCACCACGTTGTAGTGCTGGAAGATCATCGCGACGTCGCGGCGCACCTTGCGCAGCCCGGCGCGGTCACCGCGCGAGCGCTCGCCGTCCACATGGATCTCGCCTTCGCTCGGCTCGGCCAGGTGGTTGATGCAACGCAGCAGCGTCGACTTGCCCGCACCCGACGCGCCGAGGATGACGACGAACTCACCCTTGGCCACCGTGAGGTCCACACGGTGGAGCGCGGTGAAGTCGCCGTAGCGCTTGCACAGCCCGCGGATCTCGATCATTTCATCTTCCTCAGGTCGAGGTTCAGCACCTTGGCCGTGTCGCGGATGATGTTGTAGGCCGCGTCGTTGGTCGGATGGAAACCGTTGAGCAGGCCCTGGTCGGACCAGGGGATGTCCTTCACCTGCAGGAAGGCGGCCTGCACGCGCGTCTTCAGGTCGGCGGGCAGGTCCTTGCGCCACACGGTGGGCGACTCGGGGATCGGGTCCGACTTCCAGACCTCGACCAGGTCTTCGCGCTTGACCAGGCCCTTGGACACGGCAGCATCGAGGATGCGGTCGGCGATGGCCGCGGCATCGACCTTCTTGTTCTGCACCGCGATCGCGCTCGAGTCGTGCGAGCCCGAGAAGATCACGCGGCCGAAATCCTTGTCGGGGTTGAAGCCCGCCTTGATCAGGCCGGCCTTCGGGAACAGGTGGCCCGAAGTGGAGCTGGGATCGACGAAGGCGAAGGTCTTGCCCTTGAGGTCGGCCACCGTCTTGATGCCGGTGTCCTTGTGGGTCACGATCTGGCTGTGATAGTAGGAGCGCCCGGCCTTCTTGGTCTCGGCCACTGCAAAGGCCTCGATGTCGGCCACCGTGGTGCCCAGCACATACGAGAAGGGGCCGAGGTAGGCCACGTCGAGCCGCTTGGAACGCAGCGCTTCGATCACCCCGTTGTAGTCGGCCGCCACGAAGGGCTTGACCGCGAAACCGAGGGCCTTGGACAGCATGTCCATCATGGCCTGGCTGTTGGCAATCATGGCGCGCGAGTCCTCGGAAGGAATCAGCCCGACAGTGAGAACCTGCTGTGCCCGTGCCATCGGCACGAAGGCGGACGCTGTCACGGCGGCAGTGCCGAGCAGCAGCTTTCTACGCTTCATCATGGTTGTCTCCAGTGGTCTGCGTTGCATGGAATCCTCAGGTCGTTTCGAAGGGCAAAAGTACCCGTCTCGAGTCTTCCAGTCGTGCGTGTCATGGTCATGACAACGCGAGGATTCGGGACGTCCGGCGTTTTTCTGTCGAGGCCTGGTCCGTCTTGAGCGCGAGTACATCACCGAGGCTCGCATCTATCCAATTCAAATTTTTTCGATGATCTATATACTGAACCTATAGATAAGAAAGACTCCCGCGATGCGCCTGACCCAGTTGCGTTCCTTCTATGCCGTGGCCCGCGAAGGCAGCTTCACGCGGGCTGCCGAGCACCTGCACGTGAGCCAGCCCACCATCACCACGCAGGTGCGCTTTCTCGAAGAGGCCTACCAGGTCGAGCTCTTTCACCGGCGCGGCCGGCGCGTGCAGCTCACCGAAATCGGCGAACAACTCATGCAGCTCGCGCAGCAGATCTTCAGCCTCGAAGGCGATGCGGTGGCGCTGCTCGGCGACGCCGGCAAGCTGCGCACCGGTCACCTGCGCGTGGCGGCCGTGGGCCCGTACCACGTGACCAAGATGCTGGTCGACTTCAGCCTGCGCTACCCCGACGTGAAGGTGACGGTGAGCACCGGCAATTCACAGGACGTGCTCGACCGCCTGCTCGACTACAGCGCCGACGTGGGTGTGCTTGCGCAGTTGGTGCGCGACGACCGCTTTCTGTCGGTGCCCTTCAGCCAGCACCCGGTCGTGATGTTCGTGCCCTCCACGCACCGCTTCGCGAAGCGGCGCAACATCCGGCTCGCGGAGCTGCAGGGCGAACGGCTCATCCTGCGCGAGCAAGGCTCGACCACGCGCAAGGCACTCGAGCTGGCGCTCACGAAAGCCAAGGTCGAGGTCGACGTGGTGATGGAGATCAGCAGCCGCGAAGTGATCCGCGAAGCCGTGGCGCAAGGCCTTGGCATCGCGGCCGTGTCGGGCGTGGAGTTCGTGCCGGGGCCCAACCTGCACATGGTCGGCTTCAGCGACACCGAAATTTTTACCTACGCCCACGTGCTGTGCCTGGCCGAGCGGCGCGAGATGCGCATGGTCAGCGCCTTCTACGACACGCTGGTGCCCGCCATCGAAGCGCGCAAACGCAAGAGCTGAAAACGCCGCGTCAGCCGCGCGGATGGTGCGCCGCGTGCAGCTGCTTCAGGCGCTCGCGCGCCACGTGCGTGTAGATGGTGGTGGTCGAAATGTCTGCATGGCCCAGCAGCAGCTGCACCGCGCGCAGGTCGACACCATGGTTCAGCAGGTGTGTCGCGAACGCATGGCGCAGCGTGTGCGGCGACAGCGGCACGTGGATGCCGGCCGCCGCGGCCTGCTTCTTCACGATGACCCAGAACATCACGCGCGTCATGCCCGCGCCGCGCGCCGTCACGAACAGGTCGGGCGTCTGCTGGCCGTCGAGGATCACGGGGCGCGACTCGTCGAGGTAGCGCTCGATCCAGCGCCGCGCCTCGCCGCCGAAGGGCACGAGGCGTTCCTTGTTGCCCTTGCCGAGCACGCGCAGCACGCCGTCGTTCAGGCTCATGTCGATGGCCTTCAGCGCCACCAGTTCGCTCACGCGCAGGCCGCTCGCGTACATCAGCTCCAGCATGGCGCGGTCGCGCAGGCCGAGCGGGCTCTCGACATCGGGTGCGGCCAGCAGGTCGTCGACCTGCTTTTCGGACAACGTCTTGATCGCGCGCGGCATCTGCCGCGCGGGCATCAGGCGGATGCTCGGGTCGGCCGTGATGCGCCGCTCGCGCAGCGCCCAGCGGTAGTAGCGCTTGAACACCGTGAGCCGCCGGTTCGCCGACGTCGCCTTGCCCTTGGTGGACAGGCGCACGCCCATGTAGGCCTGCAGGTCGGTCTCGCGCGCGGCGTCCAGCCCCATGCCATCGCGCTGTTCGCGCAACCACTGCGCGAACAGCGCGAGGTCGCGGCGGTAGGCGGCCAGCGTGTTCTTCGACAGCCCGTCCTCGAGCCAGAGGGCGTCGATGAAGGTGTCGATGTCGGCGGTGGGGGGAGCGGCGGCGGCCTCGGTCATGCGGTGCAAGATAACAAAAGAAAAAGCCGCCCGGAACGCGGGCGGCTTTTATTGGGAGCGAAGCCGGTCAGTCGAGCTTGAGGTTCTGCTTCTTCACGACCTGCTTGTACACGTCGAACTCGGCCTTGATCTGCGCGGCGAACTGGTCGGGCGTGTTGGCCACGATCAGCGAGCCGGTGTCTTCGATGCGCTTCTTCACGGCCGGATCTTCCACCGCCTTCTTCACGCCGGCGTTGATCTTGTCGACCACTTCCTTCGGCAGGCCCTTGGGGCCGAGGATGCCGTAGTAGGCCATGCGGTTCACCGGCTCCAGGCCGACTTCCTTGAAGGTCGGCACGTTCGGCAGGCCGGCCACGCGCTGGGGCGCCGACACCACGATCGGCACCAGGCGTCCGCTCTGGATGAAAGGCATCGCCGAGGGCAGGTTGTCGAAGATGATCGGCACCTGGCCGGCCACCACGTCGTTCAGCGCCGGGCCTGCGCCGCGGTACGGGATGTGCGTGACGAAGGTGGTGGTCAGGCTCTTGTACAGCTCCATCAGCAGGTGGCCGATGCCGCCCGTGCCCGACGAGGCGTACGAATACTTGCCCGGGTTCTTCTTCAGCTCGGCCACGAACTCGGCGTAGTTCTTGGCGGGGAAGCTCGGGTTCACCGCGATCACGTTCGGCGTGGCCGCGATGTTGATGATCGGCGTGAAGTCGGTGATCGGGTCGTACGGCGTCTTCGGGTTGATGGCCGGGTTGGCCGCCGTGCTCGACACCGTGGCCACGCCCAGCTTGTAGCCATCGGCCGGTGCGCGCGCCGTTTCGGCCGCGCCCACGATGCCGCCGCCACCGGCGCGGTTGATCACCACCACGGGCTGGCCCAGCACCTTGCCCAGCGGGTCGGCGATCACGCGCGCCACGATGTCCGTCGTGCCGCCGGGTGCGAACGGCACGCTCAGTTCGACCGGCTTGTTGGGATAGCCTTGCGCAAAACTCTGGCCTGCCACTGCGACCAGCGCGGCGGCGCCCGCAAGCGCGCTCCATTGACGACGTTGCATCGATAACTCCTTGACTAGACGGGACCGGCCGGGGCGGCCGGAAAAAAGCGAAGCCCGGATGCTAGCGGGTCGGGGCTTTCCGTCATGCTGTGGAATACCCACGGTTGTGCCGGTTTATGCTCGAAGCGGTGAACTACGCGCAGCTGCTCTTCCCCGATTTCTCCCTCATCGCCATCGGCTGGCTCCTGTGCCGCTACACCGCGCTCGACCGCCGCGTGTGGGACCAGGTCGAGAGCCTGGTGTATTACTTTCTATTTCCCGTCCTGCTGTTCCATTCGATCGTGCGCAGCCCGCTCGACTTCGGTGCGACCTCGAGCCTGCTGACCGCGGGCGTCGGCGTCGGGCTGGCCGGCATCGCGATGGCCTACGCCCTGCCCTTCGTGCCGGGCCTGCGATCGCACATCGACCGGCACGACCATGCCGCGAGCGCGCAGATCGCGTTCCGCTTCAACTCCTTCATCTGCCTGGCGCTGGCCGAGCGGCTGGCCGGGCCTGAAGGCCTGCTGCTGATCGCGGTGCTGATCGGCGTGTGCGTGCCGATGTTCAACATCGCCGCCGTGTGGCCGATGACGCGGCATGCGCAGACGGGCTTCGTGCGGCAGCTGGTGCGCAATCCGCTGATCGTGGCGACGCTGGCGGGGCTGCTGGCCAATGTGCTGGGGCTCACGGTGCCTGGCTGGTTGACGCCGACGCTCACGCGGATCGGGGCTGCGTCGCTGGCGTTGGGGCTGCTGGCGGCCGGGGCCGGCATGCAGTTCGCGACGCTGGGGCGCGGGAAGGTGCTGGCGGTGTCGGTGTTGGCGATACGGCATTTCTTCTTGCCGCTGGTGGCCTGGGGGTTGTCGCTGGCTTTGAAGCTGGACGTTACGCAGGCTTCGGTGTTGATGGCCTTCTCAGCCGTGCCGACCGCGTCGAGTGCCTATGTGTTGGCGGCGCGGATGGGCTACAACGGACCGTACGTCGCGGGGCTGGTGACGCTGTCGACCATCCTTGGGGTGGTTAGTTTGCCGTTTGCATTGGCGCTACCTCGGTAGTTGGACGTCTTCAGGGATTTGCTTCCCGAGGCCGGGTCTCGCCCCGGCAGGCGACCTACTTTTCTTTGCTTCGCCAAAGAAACGTAGGCAAAAGAAAGGCGACCCTGCTGTCTGCGTCCCTCCGCTTCGCTACGGGCAACCTGCGGTGCTCACGTTTCGCGGGGTCTCGCCCAAACTCGCTTCG